>NZ_CM001558.1:4319573-4925076 GCF_000281895.1 Pseudomonas fluorescens Q2-87
CAGGTTGGCTTCGCGGTCACTTTCATGGATCGCCAAGGCTTCGGCCTCAAGAACTGCCAGCGGCTCGGCATGGCCTTTCAGGCGCCCCAGCCGGTCGCGCATGCGTTCCAGCGCCCAGGCCAGGTCCACCACCGCCGGCCCGGCGTCGCCCAGCAAGGCAAAATCGGCCTCCAATGCCCCATGCCAGTCACCGCCTTCGGCCTCCCGGTCGCGGGCGGCCAGCACGATGCCGTACGCCGCACTGATACCGATGGCCGGCGCGCCACGCACCGCACCCGAGCGAATGGCCTCGGCCACGGCGGCCACGTGGGTGCAAGCGATCCAGTTCTCTTCGAACGGCAAATCACGCTGATCCAGCAAGTACAGGGCGCCATCACGCCAATCGATGGCCTTCACCTTCTCCGCAGCCAACAGTCGATCGCGCATCCTTCACCCCGTACTCATGAACAAAAGCCGCCGATTATAGCGATCCCTCTGCGAAGACGCTCGGGTATACTTCGCCCTCCTTTATACCCCATGGAACCGTTCCACGATGCCCAAGCCTGCCGTTGCGCTCGACTTATTATTGCTGCCGACCTGGTTGGTGCCTGTCGAACCCGCCGGTGTCGTGCTCAAGGATCATGGCCTGGGCATCCGCGAAGGTTGCATCGTGTTCATCGGGCCACGGGCAGAAGCCCTGAAGTGTGACGCCGCCCAGGTTCGTGAGTTGCCCGGCATGCTGCTCAGCCCCGGCCTGGTGAACGCCCACGGCCATGCGGCAATGACCTTGTTTCGTGGTTTGGCCGATGACCTGCCCCTGATGACTTGGCTGGAACAGCACATTTGGCCGGCCGAGGCCAAATGGGTCGATGAAGATTTTGTGCGCGATGGAACCGAGCTGGCGATTGCCGAACAGATCAAGGGCGGTATCACCTGCTTCTCGGATATGTATTTCTATCCCAAGATCGCCAGCGAATGCGTCCATGACAGCGGCATCCGCGCGCAAATCGCGATTCCCATCCTCGATTTCCCGATTCCTGGCGCCGCCAGCGCCGACGAAGCCATTCGTCAGGGCATCGAGTTGTTTGGCGACCTCAAGCATCATCCACGGATCAAAGTCGCATTCGGCCCGCATGCGCCCTACACCGTGGGCGACGAGAACCTGGAGAAAATTCGCGTGATCGCCGAGGAACTGGACGCGGCCATCCACATGCACGTTCACGAAACCGCCTTCGAAGTGCAGCAGGCTGTGGATAACAGCGGGGAACGCCCGCTGGCGCGCCTGGGGCGACTTGGCCTGTTGGGGCCGCGCTTTCAGGCTGTGCACATGACCCAGATCAGCGATGAAGACCAGGCCTTGCTGGTAGAAAGCAATTGCAGCGTGATCCATTGCCCGGAATCGAACCTGAAGCTGGCCAGTGGTTTCTGTCCGGTCGAGCGCCTGTGGCAAGCGGGGGTCAACGTAGCGCTCGGCACCGACGGCGCCGCGAGCAACAACGACCTGGACCTGTTGGGCGAAACCCGCACCGCCGCCCTGTTGGCCAAGGCCGTTGCCGGTTCGGCCACGGCGCTGGATGCCCATCGCGCACTGCGCATGGCCACGCTCAACGGCGCCCGGGCGCTGGGCATCGACGCGACGGTCGGTTCGCTGGAAGTCGGCAAGGCCGCCGACCTGGTGGCCTTCGACCTGTCGGGCCTGGCCCAGCAGCCAATCTATGACCCGGTGTCGCAATTGATCTACGCCACGGGCCGCGACTGTGTCAAACACCTGTGGGTGGCCGGCAAGCCATTGCTGGAGGACGGCCGGCTCACCCGCCAGGACGAATCGCAATTGATCGCCACCGCCCAAGCCTGGGGTCGTCGCATCAGCGGCCACAACGAATAACCACGCCCCTTGAGCTGCGGCTCGGGGCACCTGAATTTTTCAAGCTTTTCGAGGATCTGCACATGAGCAACGTCGACCACGCCGAAATCGCCAAATTCGAAGCCCTGGCCCATCGCTGGTGGGACCGTGAAAGCGAATTCAAACCGCTGCACGACATCAACCCGCTGCGGGTCAACTGGATTGACGAACGGGTCAACCTCGCGGGCAAGAAGGTCCTCGACGTAGGCTGTGGCGGTGGCATCCTCAGCGAAGCCATGGCCCAGCGCGGCGCAACGGTGATGGGCATCGACATGGGTGAAGCGCCGTTGGCGGTCGCGCAACTGCATCAGCTGGAATCCGGTGTCAGCGTGGAATACCGCCAGATCACCGCCGAAGCCCTGGCCGAAGAAATGCCCGCCCAATTCGACGTTGTCACCTGCCTGGAAATGCTCGAACACGTGCCGGACCCATCCTCGGTCATCCGCGCGTGCTTTCGCATGGTCAAGCCCGGCGGCCAGGTGTTTTTCTCCACCATCAACCGCAACCCGAAGGCGTACCTGTTCGCGATCATCGGCGCTGAATACATCATGAAGCTGTTGCCGCGCGGCACCCACGACTTCAAGAAATTCATCCGGCCTTCCGAGCTGGGCGCCTGGAGCCGCATGGCCGGGCTGACCGTCAAGGACATCATCGGCCTGACCTACAATCCGCTGACCAAGCACTACAAACTGGCGGCCGACGTTGACGTCAACTACATGATCCAGACCTTGCGCGAGGAGTAAGTCGATGCGTCTCAAAGCGGTTCTCTTCGACATGGACGGCACGCTGCTCGACACCGCGCCGGACTTTATCGCCATCTGCCAGGCCATGCGCGCCGACCGTGGCTTGCCACCGATGAATACCCAGCACATTCGCGACGAGATTTCCGGCGGCGCCCGGGCAATGGTTGCAGTGACTTTTTCCATGGACCCGGAATCACCGGGTTTCGAGCAATTGCGCCAGGAATTTCTCGATCGCTATCTCAAGGGGTGCGCGGTCCATAGCCATCTGTTCGACGGCATGGCCGAGGTGCTGGCTGATATTGAAGCGGCCAACCTGATCTGGGGCGTGGTCACCAATAAACCGGTGCGTTTCGCCGAGCCGATCATGCAGCAGCTGGGCCTGGCCGAGCGCTCGAAGGTGCTGATCTGCCCCGACCATGTGAAAAACAGCAAGCCTGACCCGGAACCGCTGACCCTGGCGTGCAAGATGCTCGACCTGGACCCGGCCAGCGTGCTGTTCGTGGGCGACGACTTGCGCGACATCGAGTCTGGCCGCAGCGCCGGCACCCGGACCTGCGCGGTGACCTACGGCTATATCCACCCGGACGACAACCCCCGGCACTGGGGCGCGGACGTGGTGATCGATCACCCGTCGGCACTGCGCGAAGTGCTGGATAACGCGTTGTGCAGTTGCTGAGCTGAGCCGTTGTGGCGAGGGGATTTATCCCCGCTGGGCTGCAGAGCAGCCTCTGTTTTTCATACCATCGGCATCCAGGTTTTCTGAACTGGCGATGGGGGGCGCTTCGCGCCCCAGCGGGGATAAATCCCCTCGCCACAACACCGCACCACCACGCATCGTTATGTTTCGTGAGGTTTTATATGTTTGACTACTCCGCCCGTCCCGACCTGCTCAATGGCCGGGTGATCCTGGTCACCGGTGCCGGTCGCGGGATCGGTGCCGCCGCGGCAAAGACCTATGCCGCCCATGGCGCCACCGTGCTGTTGTTGGGCAAGACCGAAGCCAATCTGACCCAGGTCTATGACGAAATCGAAGCGGCCGGCCATCCGCAGCCGGCGGTGATTCCATTCAACCTGGAAACCGCCCTGCCTCATCAATACGATGAGCTCGCGGCCATGATCGAAAGCGAATTCGGTCATCTGGACGGCCTGCTGCACAACGCCTCGATCATCGGCCCGCGTACACCATTGGAGCAGCTGTCTGGCGAGAATTTCATGCGCGTGATGCACGTCAACGTCAACGCCATGTTCATGCTCACCAGCACTTTGCTGCCCCTGCTCAAGTTGTCCAAGGACGCCTCCGTGGTGTTTACCTCCAGCAGCGTCGGACGCAAGGGCCGGGCGTACTGGGGCGCCTATGGCGTGTCCAAGTTCGCCACCGAAGGGCTGATGCAGACCCTGGCCGACGAAGTCGACACCGTCGCCCCCGTGCGCGCCAACAGCATCAACCCCGGCGCCACCCGCACCAGCATGCGTGCCCAGGCCTACCCGGGTGAGAACCCGCTCAACAACCCGACACCCGAAGAGATCATGCCGGTCTACCTGTACCTCATGGGCCCGGACAGCACTGGCGTCAATGGCCAGGCACTCAACGCACAATAAGCGCCTTGCCCTGCGTCGCGACACTTTCCCGTCGCGACGCAAGCTCTCCTGCCCTCCAGCCAGGCGAACCGCCAAGCACGTGTCGCCCCTTGGCGCTGCGCCTCTTATCTAACCAGCTGATTTTTCAGGATTTTTTGCTGAGTTGAACCGAATGGCACGACTTTCGCTCTAAATTCCTCAAACACGCCATGTCTGGCGGGTAACGGACGCTGAGACGAGACTTATGCCTGCCAGGGAAAGCGGACTAGACTCAAATCAGTGTCCTACGGGACTGAGGGACCAGTACGACGCGCAGCCCAAAGCCGCCACACCCAGCCCGCCAGGACAGATCCAGCTTAGGGGCTCACGCCATATGAAAACGCCCACCCAGAACAACGCGATTGACTTCGACAGCGCCAAATTGCAGCGCCTGGGCTTCGGTCAACCTTCGCCATTGGTAGCCCGCCCCGTCAGTCTTTCGCAACTGCGTCAGCAACTGGGTCAACAACTGCAGACCAGCCTGGAACCTCAACGCATCCTGGGCCTGTTTTTCCGGGAAGTTCAACGATTGGTGCCCCTGGATACGCTGGCCTATCAGCACAAACCCAGCGATCTGCGCCTGGAATTCGGTCAGCGCGGGCATCACACCCTCAGCTACAACCTCACCCATGAGGGCGAGCATTTGGGTGAGTTGGTGTTTCGTCGCAATCAACGCTTCAGCGAGTCGGAGCAGAGCGACCTCGAATCCGTGATGTCGACGCTGCTGTATCCGCTGCGCAATGCCCTGCTTTACCGCGCCGCCACGCAAAACGCCCTGCGCGATCCGCTGACCAATACCGGCAACCGCATCGCCATGGACCAGACCCTGATGCGTGAAATCGACATGGCCCGATGTCATTCGCAACCCTTGTCACTGTTGATGCTCGATATCGACCATTTCAAGCGCATCAATGACAGCCATGGACACGGCGTGGGCGACGATGTCCTCAAGGCCGTGGCTGAGTCGATCAAGAGTCAGCTGCGTAACGTGGATATGGTGTTCAGGTTTGGTGGAGAGGAGTTTTTGATCCTGCTGGCCAACACCAGCCGGGACGCTGCGGCCATGGTCGGTGAACGACTGCGTTTTGCCGCCCAGGCTCAGGATTATTTCGCAGCAGGCACCCGGATCGAACTGACGGTCAGCCTGGGTTGCGCGACCCTGCTACCGGGCGAATCCGCCGAGAGTTTGCTGCGCCGGGCCGACGGCGCTCTGTACGTGGCCAAGCGCGAAGGACGCAACCGGCTGGCAATGGCGGGCTGAACAACAGCCTGTGCTTGCTCCCACAGGGATCAGGGTGTGGCTGAATCCGGCGGTCACCCAAAACAACTGTGGGAGCGAGCTTGCTCGCGATGAAGATCCGACAGCCAACCTCCCCGTTGACTGTCCAGACCTCTTCGCAAGCAGACTCACTCCCACATTGGGTCGCTTATCCGCAACAGTGTAAATCAGCTCCCAGCCAGGGCCAGGCGCTCACGGGTGGATGAAGGCTTGCCCACCGACTCCGACTGTTCCAGCTGCATGCAGCGTTCCAGGAACAGGTACATGTAGTCGTAGCTCTTGCACACGGCCTGGCGCAGCTCTGTTTGCAGGGCCTTGGTCGGGTTCATTCCCGCCAGCGTACAGATGATTTCCAGGGCTTCCCAGGGATGGGCATCGTCGTACTGGGCGTGCATCTTCAGCCACTTCATGGCCCGCTTGCGATCTTCCTCGGCGAAAGCCGCCGCATAGACGCCGCTGGAACATACCACCGCCGACCACTCCCCGGTCGCACCCTCGATGGCATAGTTGGTTGCGGCGATGGCCACGATCAACGAGTCCGAAGAGCTGGTATGCCAGCACCAATGGCTCAATGCATGGAGCTCAGGCGGTACTTGCTGGGCCTGGAGGTCTTCCAGACTGATGCCATGGGCGGCGCTCCAGTTCACCCAGTAGTCGGCATGGTTGAGTTCGACACGGATGTTGCGCATCAGCCAGCGACGCGCCATGTCCTCGCCAGGATGGCGGGCAAAGCGGGTCTTGGTGAGGTTCTGTGCCATGTATAAGGCGAACTGTTCGACGACCGGCCAACCACCGATGAGGTAGTGGCGCATGGTCTTGGCGCTGAGCTTGTTATCGCGCATGCGTTGATACAGTTCGTGTTCGACAACCCGGCGCTTGCTCTCGCTGCAATCGTTAATGAGCTGCTGTGCCCATTTCGGATAGCTTGTAGCGTCCATGAGCGGGCCTGTTCGGTTGAATGTTTCGATCACTGTCGGGCTCCTTTTGATTGTGATTTTACGGATCAACAAGAGGTTCAGCGGAACGTGCCGGGGGCCTTGAATAACAACGGCTGGGGCCGGGCCGGCCGACATTGCAACGTGTCGCAGGTAAACAACTGCGGTCGTTCGATCACATACCCTTGGGCATAGTCCACCCCGATCTCCAGTAAAGCCTGTTCGATCTGGGCTGTCTCGACAAACTCGGCAATCGTGCGCTTACCCATGACGTGGCCGATGTGATTGATCACTTCAACCATTGCACGGTTAATCGGGTCGTCCAGCATATCCTTTACGAAACTCCCGTCGATCTTCAGGAAGTCTACAGGTAAATGTTTCAGGTAAGCGAATGAAGACATTCCGGCGCAAAAGTCATCCAGCGAAAAATAACAACCCAAGCTCTTGAGTTCATTAATAAAACGGATCGCACTGCCTAAATTCGAAATAGCGCTGGTTTCGGTAATTTCAAAACAAATCATTTCTGGGGGGATCGAATAGGCAGCGAACTGTTTACGCAGGAAGTCGAGAAATGCCTGATCTCCTATAGTCGTGCCTGACAGATTAATCGCACACATCGCCATCGGTCCTTGCCGTGAATCATTCAGGCACTGGCGGATGATCTTGAAGACGTTTTCCACCACCCAACGGTCCAGGGAGGTCATCAAGCCATAGCGCTCAGCGGCAGGAATGAAGCTGTCCGGCAGGATCATCCGCCCGGCTTCGTCATGCAGGCGCAGGAGGATTTCAATATGCCCGCCGCCATGATCGCCAGGCCCCAACGCGGCGATTTCCTGGGCGTAGAGACAAAAGCGGTTCTCTTCCAGGGCCATGTGCAAGCGCTGGACCCACGCCATCTCGCCAAAGCGCAGGGACAACTCCGAGTCGTCGGCGTGGTAGACCTGGACTCGGTTGCGACCCTTCTCCTTGGCCATGTAGCAGGCCATGTCGGCGGCGCGCAGGGATGCCTCAAGGGTCGTCGGCGTCTGGGCGATGTGCACCAGGCCAATGCTCACGGTGGTCACGAACGGCCGGCCTTTCCAGACAAAATGCAGGTTCTGCACGGTCTGGCGCAGCCCTTCGGCGATCTTTTCCGCCGCCTCGGGCGAACAGTTCTCCAGCAAGATGCCGAACTCATCGCCGCCCAGCCGGGCGAGGGTGTCGTTTTCCCGCAGTCCCGATTGCAGCAGGGCGCAGATATGCCGCAGCAGCTCGTCACCCGCCGCATGGCCGCAGGTGTCATTGACCAGCTTGAACTGGTCCAGGTCGAGAAACATCAAGGCATGGCGCCCGACCTGGCGGGTCAGGTTGTGCAGCGCCTGCTCAAGGCGATATTCGAACTCCCGGCGGTTGGCCAGGCCGGTCAGGGCGTCATGCGTGGCCTGCCACGACAGGTTGGCGATGTATTGGCGTTCCTGGGTCATGTCATGCAGCACCAGCACCGCGCCACTGACCTTGCCGGCGTGACGGATCGGCGCGCCCACCAGAGTGACCGATACGGTACTGCCGTCCAGACGCTGGATCAGCTTGGAATGCTCACTGGCGCCGCTGAGCCGACCGCTGAGGATGTGCTCGATCAGGGTCAGGCCTTCGGTCTGGGCATTGTCGTCGAGCAGATTGAACAGCGCAGCCAAAGGCAGCCCCGTCGCATGTTCGGCTTTCCAGTGGGTCATCGCTTCGGCGGCGGGGTTCATGTAGGCAATGGCGCCTTCAACGTCGGTGGTGATCACCCCGTCACCGATGGATTGAAGGGTGATCTGCGCCCGCTCCTTCTCCAGTTGCAGCGCATTGGCGAACACTTGCCGCTGGGCCAACAGCTTATGGGTGCGTAACAGTGCCAGGACGATCAGGCCCAGGGCGGTGGCGAAGTTGGTGACCAGTAACAGCCGCAGGATGAAACGCGAACCCTCGCCCAACGCATCGCTGAACGCCTTGGCCGCCGGGGTGACGGAATCATTGATCGCAAAGATCCGCGCCTTCCAGCCGCGGATATCAGTCTCCGAAGCCTCGCCGGCGATAACGCTGCGGTGCATTTGCCGGGCGACGTTATCCAGCTCGATCAGATAACCGTCGCCCACGGTCCACAGGTCGATGGCCTCCTCCAGGTAACTGAAATGGCGAAAATTCAGATACAACCAGATCAGGCTGGACACATCGTCCGGGTGGTTACCGCCCTTGAGGATACCGGCCTTTGCCGCCTCCAGATCTGGCGGCTCCCTGTCAAGCGCCACCCGCAGCTCATGCCCGCCCTCGGGTACGGCGATGGCTTGCTCATATTTGCGGAAAATCACCTCGTCGCGGCTGTCCGCATAGAGGTTGAGGTAGTAGATGGCGTCTTTCTGGCCCTTGGACCAGAGGCTTTCCCCCGCCACGTAGCCGCGAACGGCGGACAACACGTAAAGGCTGACGCCTCCCAGAAGGGCTTGAAACAAGACGACGGCAATAAAAGGCCAGACGATGCCCAACAACCGAGGGGTTCCGAGAGTCCGCGCTTGATTCATGAGGTCCCTTGCATAGGCGTCGGCGACCAGCATCCAGATCGCACATTCCATTAAGACTAGGAGGCGCAGCAGCTCCTAGCAAGAGCCCGCACATCATTTGACGTTTCCGTGCCCCCCGCACCCGCAGACCCACAGGCAAAAGAACGCTAGCGAGAGCCAAGGACAGTTACAACTTCGCTGGGCGCCATACATATCTACCGCACCTGATTTTCCCTGGATTGATTGGATACGGACCCTTCTCCAGCCGGCATTTTTTCAAATGAGCTGGAGAACCGTTTGTTAATCATCAGGAATTATTTATGCACCCTTTAGCCTCTTTCGACATGTCAATGACTCCTTCGCAAAATCGATGGCCATCCCATGCCCAGGCGCATCAGGGGCTGCTGGAGGAGTACGACGCACTATTGGCATTGATTCGAGACAATGAAACGCCCTCGGTCACGTTTATCAATAGGCTGATAACGCCCAAGACTCACTCTCCCATGGCCATGGAAAACGAAATCGGCCAGCAGGCGCTGCGGGCGCTGATCGAAGACAAGGACTACCAAATACTGTGCGACACGCTGAATGCGTCATACAAGGAGCTGACCGTCACGCTGAAGGACGGCCAGGCCAGTTGCTTTGCACGCAAGAAAAACGACACAACCGTTGTCCGGCTTGAACTTGGCGAAAAGCCAGGCTGGAAAGCGCTACTGGCCGACATTGAGAAATCAGCACGAAGACTGGGCGGGAAGATTCGCTTCGACAGCCAGTTTTCACTCGCCAGAATGACCCGATTCTACGGCCTCGCTGCCTGGGATCCGCAAAATGCTCAACAACGCGAAGCCACGATCGATGCACTGGAAGAGAAACGCGCTCGCCATTCACTAGGGCTCTGGCAAGGCGTCAACCTCGACGAACCGAACCAGGATCCGATACCCGCGCAGGCGAAGATCGATAATCTGATCATCGAAACAGTGCGCCGATTCCTTCCCTTGCCGCAGACCTCCCCGCTGGTCTATCTCGGCACCCGCGATATCACTAGCCTGGCCACAGAAAAAATCCGCGCAAAACCGTCGATGTACCTGGAAGAAATCCTGGTATCGACAAGAGCCCAGGCGTTGGCTACCAAGCTGGTGCAGGCCTTGGGCTGGTTCGGTAGCAAGGCCGGCGAGGAAACCGCTCCGGGAATACGTACCAAACTGCTGATCAAAGCCCTTCGCCTGTGGATCGCCTCGACACCAACCGAAAACCCGACGGGCGTTGCCGGCTACCTCTGGCAAAAATCATCCCATTGGGGAAAGAGCTACAAGGAGATCCAGGCGGAATTCGAGGCGCATCTGCTCGCATCAAGACGCGCCACGTCGGTGAATGAATCCATCCTGACAGCGGGTCTTTTCCTACCGCTGTTCCCCCTGGAAATGCAGGTTAGCGATATCCCCACGGAACTGCCCTACCGGAGTTCCATTGTCTGGGTGAATTTTATCCATGGGGTCTATCTCGCCAATGCGATTGACCCATTGTTGCTGCTCCGACTGAACTTTCAGCAGTTGGTCGAGCTCCCCATCAGCCAGGCCATCGGAGCGACAGTCGAGGAACTGAAGCTGATCACCCTGACCCGATTGAAACCGATGCTGGAGTGGGCCCTGACAAACGGTCTGATTCCCTACAGGGCAGATTCAAACTACACGGCGCAGGACCTGCAGGAAGCTGCGGAGAAGCTCGACTCCGAGGTCGAAAGCGTAAATCGCGCTATTCGCTCGCTCGACAGTCCGCCTCCCGAACGCCTGAACATTGCCAGGCTCAAGATGGTCAGGCTTTTTGGTGAAAGCTTATTCCTGTCGGATGGCAGGAAGCTGGTCAAAGAGGCAAACGTTCTTTACACCGCGCCACAGTTCCGGCTGATGGCGCCGATCGGCAGGCCGGCATCTGACGCCTATTCATTTGTGGACGTCTATGCCTCCGGACAGCTCCATGAAAAGAAATGGTTTATCACCGGGCCGGATGGAAAATACTCAACAGGCGACTGGTTGAAAATCGACGGCGATGGAACCGTGCAGACCAACTTGCCCTGGCCGAATCCACTGGCCATTCCTTCCGACCTTGGAACGCTGCCAGACATCGAGCAGATATTTGCCACGCACTTCAAGATCTATCTCAATTTGGTCAAAAACGCCTACAGAACGCTGATCATCCATCAACTTGCCTCGCTCCCCCTGGCCGACCGTCACAGGCTGGAATATGGATCGGTCCAGATCTACAGCTTGAGGCAAGCGACCACCGGAATCGAAGCGGCGAATGAATCGGAAGACAAGAAACATCCTCTTCGGGCGCGTAATGGCTTCGTCCTGGCAGCGACCCGGGACGGCAAGACGTCCTACTACGAAGTTTTGCCTCGCGCCGGGGTTATCCGCCGCCGAACAGATGTCACCGCGCAACACCTGGGTGGAGAGTTAAAGGCTGAGAAATGGCGAGTCAGCCGTGGTTCTCCTGTAAGCGTAGACGTGGTACGCCCCAAAACCCTTCCTTTCGATTGGGACGCCCATGCAAAAGGCACCGTCCCCAATGCGAATGCCCAATGCCAGGCCATTCTGGATCAGCTTGGCGACACGCTGGAACCGGCGAAAAGGGCTGATGAGCGCGCTTTGCCGCACACATTGGAATCGAAAGTCAGTCAACGAATCACCCAACACATCGCTCAGCGCCTGCTGTTCGTGGATGAAAAGGAACTGCACGACAGTTGCTATGGGGTAACCGAATTCGATCATGAGAAAGCCAAGCGCCAGAAAGCCACCGAACTGACAAAAATGCTTGTACCTTTCTGGAGCAGTATCGAAGACCTCAGTTCGGGGGACAGCGACCGCCTGGCCAGTGGTGCGTTTGGTCTATTCATTGATTTCGCGTCGTTTGTCCTTCCCATCGGGAAATTCGCCTCGGGCTCACTGAAGCTGGTCAGGACGGTGGGCAAATGGAGTTTGAGCGAAACACTTCCCGCCTTTGCGAAGCTCACGGGCGCCTTGCTTAACGAAACGCTGAACCCCCTCGATGGAATTCCATCCCTGCTCCAGGCAGGCAGCCAAAGCGCATACCGACTCGGCAAACAAGGTTATTTCAACCTGAAGATACTGGGCGGGAGAGCCGGACAGTATGATTTTGTAAAGGGCATGTCCCAGGTCCCGGATCCGGGAAGATGGCGCCCCTTGTCAACAGATGACCAACTTGGTGCGGTACGAGGCATTGAAGACGTCCCGATACGCAACGTCAGCCCTTCTGGCAAGGCCGACTACCGCTTGGTTGACCCGGTATCAGCCAAGCCTTATGGCCCACGCCTGGCTGACGACTTATCCGAATTGTCGCTGGGGCGCTCCCACTACAACACGCTGGGCCGGACCGACACTCACGTCATTGTCGAGGTCCCGGAAAAAAGCCGTGTTCGGGAGCTGCTCGAAGTCGATGGCAGCCATACCCTGTATCTGGATGATGTTCCCTATCGAATGGTGGACGACACCTTGCGTCGCGCCAGCCAGCTGGATGCCAGTGAAACACTCAGAAAGCTCCCGTGTCGTGTCCGTCGGGCCCCCGACGAAATCTGCAAAACCAGATATGTCCTGCAAGACAAGCCTGCCGAGCGTCCGCCGACGGGAGAGTTCAGCACGCAATTGAGCTGGGCGCCGTGGTTTGGCGATACGACGCTCTATCCATCCATACCGAAGACGCCCAATGACCGTGCCCTGCTGGCGTTTGAGGGAAAAATCTATGAGCTCAAGGGCGCCAAGCTCAACACCTACAAGGGACGACCGGAATGGATCGGTCTGAACAGTAGAACCCCGATCCCCAGGCAAACCATTAGCGCGACGATAGAGTTCCAGACAGGTCTGTATGGAGGGATCAGGGTCACCGGTACGGCAGAAGGCATAGATGACATACATGTGACGGGGGCTCTGATCATTCGCTCCATCGACCAGAAATTCAACTACGTATTCACCCGACTGAATTTCGACGATTACTACATGACGAGACTGCTATCCACCGACAGCATCGAGGCACCGTTGGTCCTGAAAAAACTGGGCGCGCAAGACCTGCTGCCAGGCACCCCCGGCGAGGAACTCCAAAGGGTCTACATTGGCTCGTTGAACGCGAACAACGCTGCAAGGATCTACGGAAGAGAGCAGGTCGAATTGGCGCTGGACAAGATCGATGAGATTTCGATTCCGATCGGAGCCCCCGCCCATCCGCCTTCCAATATGAAGTGGGTGAAAGTCGATACGTACCCGGCCGAGGCTGTGCTGTTCGACCGTCGGACAAGAATGATCGTGGCTGATCTACCTAACGGAGCGGCCGTCTGGAAGCCTTCCAGGCAGGCACCCGAAGCCTTACAAAAATCAACGGCGGATATCTTCAATGCACTGTTTACTGACGCCTCCATCGCCGTGTCCCCGGCGCGGGCAACCCGGCCTGTCACGATCGACGACGCCATGCGGGAGTTGCAAAAAATCCTTCCAACCCAGAATCCGAAAAACATAGCCTTTGCCAGCGTTACCACCGCTTCGGGAAAAAACGAAGTCTATGTCAGTGTTTCCGGTATTGAGGACTACACCCGGCACCTGCCGCTGTTCAAGTCCAGCAGCGGCTTGAGCGAAATAGACGTGGATGACATCACTTATTTCAACGTCGATGGGCTCAGGCCTCCCATCGATCCCGCCGCCCTTAGCCTCAGCCCCGACGGAAAGCTGTTGGCGATCCCTCATCTAATGGACGCTGCGGGCAGTTCGAGTTCGGGCAGGCTGAGTCGAGTAACCTCCGGCGACAGTGAAAGCAAACTGATCGGTTATATCAGCGAAAAATATCCCAGTCCCGAAGATATCAAATCGATCACGGTTGCTACCACGCTGCCTCCTTGCGAATCCTGCTCGATTGTCATAAAGGAGTTCGGTCATGAACGCGGCGCCGATGCCCTCAACGTCATCTGGGGGCAACGCCGCAAGCGACCGGCCGCCGAGATGAATTCTTCAACGGATACCGACTGAACCGACGCCGATCAATGCTGCTGCAAATGCCCATAGAGCTTGGCGTACAGTCCACCCTCGGCAATCAGTTGTTGATGGTCGCCATCCTCGGCAATTTGCCCGCCATCGAACACCAGCACCCGGTCGGCCTGTTTCACGGCCGACAAGCGGTGCGCGATGATCAGGGTGGTTCGGTTGTTCAAGAACCGCGCCAGAGCCTGGTGCAGATTGTATTCGGTGGCAGCGTCCAGCGCGGAGGTAGCCTCGTCGAGTATCACCACCTTGGGCTCGGCCAACACCATGCGAGCGATCGCCAGGCGTTGCCGCTGGCCTCCCGATAGGCGCACGCCGGACCGCCCGACGATGCTGTCCAGGCCGTTGGGCAAGTCCCGGATCGTACCGTGCAGCTGCGCGATTTCGAGCGCCCGCCAACAGGCTTCGTCACTGCGCTCACGGCCCATGGTCAGGTTGGCCCGTACCGTGTCGTTGAACAGCGCAGGATGTTGCAGGACCACCGCGACATTCTCCCGCACGGTTTCAAGGCCGATCTCTTGTTGAGTCGAACCGCCAAAGCGGATGGTCCCGGCCCGCGGTGTGTACAACCCCAGAAGCAGTTGCACCAGGGTGCTTTTTCCACCGCCACTGGCTCCGACAATCGCGACTTTCTCACCCGGGGCAATCGACAGGTTCATCTCGTTCAGGACCAACTCGTCGCCGTAGCCGAAACTCAACCCCTGAACCTCGATACCCAAGGTGTCACGCCCCAGGAAAGGATCGATACCGCCGGCGTATTGCGGTTCGTCGGCGCGGGCCAGCAGTTCGTTGATCCGCGACAGCGCTCCGTCGGCGGCATAGAAGGCATATTGCAGGTTGAGCAGTTGCTCCACCGGCCCGATCATGAACCAGAGGTAGCTGAACACCGCCAGCATCTGGCCAATGGACAAGTCGGAGAACACCACCGTGAGCATGGCCGCGGCGCGAAAAATATCGATGCCAAACTGAAACAGCAAACCACTGGCGCGGTTCGAGGCGTCGGTTTTCCACTGGGAGTTGACTGCGTAATCGCGCACTTCCTTGGCCCGCATGCCCAGACGGCCGAGAAAATATCCCTGACGGTTACCCGCGCGCACTTCCTGGATGGCGTCCAGGGTTTCAGTCAGGGCCTGGGTGAAACGCGACGTGCTGTCGTTCTCCAATTTCTTCAGGTGCTTGACCCGCTTGCCCAACTGCACCGTGGCGTAGATCACCAAGGGGTTGAACAACAGGATCAGCAGCGCCAGCTCCCAATGCATCCACACCAGGATGCCGGCGGTGCCCACCAGGGTCAGCATCGCCACCAGAAAACGGCTGAGGGTTTCGCCGATGAATTTGTCCAGGGTGTCCAGGTCGGTGACCAGGTGGGCCGCCACGGTGCCGCTGCCCAGGCTTTCGTATTCGCCAAGGGAAATGCGCTTGAGGCGTTCGATCAGGCGGATGCGAATGCGATAGACGATGTCCTTGGCCAGCCTGGCGAACAAGCGCGCCTGCAGCACGTTGAACAGCAACGCTCCACAGCGCAGGGCCAGGGTCACCATCAGCATGAGCCCGATGTAGCCGGCAGCGAGTTGCCAGCCCGTCGGCAGCGCATGGTTCATGACCTTCAAGGCTGCATCACCGTGACCCAGCAGGACTTCATCGACCAGCAACGGCAACAGCAGCGGGATCGGCACACTGCACAGCGTCGCCAGCACGGCCACGGCGTTGGCGATCCACAGGGCTTTCTTATGCTTGAAGGCCAGGCGACGGATTTGCGCCCAACTCAACCGGTCGCTGCGCAGCGGAGGCGATAGATCATCGGGCCGGTCAGGCACAGGCGGCGCGCTCCAGCCAGCGCCCCAGCAATGGCGATAACTGGCTCAAGGGCTGGTAACCATTGGTCAGCAGCGCCAGTTGGCCGGCGCGTTCGGCCAGCAGTGTGGGAAACCCGGCAATACCCAGGTCCTGCACCCAGGTGAAATCCGCAGCGGTGGCCGCATGCTGGTCGGCGCGGTCGAATGCCGCGGCGAACTCGATACGTGGCAATCCAGCCTGCTCGGCCAATTCCACCAGAACGCTGGCGTGGGTGACATCCCGGCCCTGCACATAAAATGCCTGCTGGATCAGCTTCACCAGCTTCCAGGCCAAGTCCGGCGCAAGGTTGCGGGCAGTCACCACGGCACGGCAGGCCGGTTCGGTGTCATAGACGAAACCGTCCGGCAACGCCCCCTCGAACTTGAAAGGCTGGCCGGTGGCCTCGGTGACGGCCTGCCAGTGCTCAAGGATATAGCGCCGGGTGGTCGGCTCCAGGGCCGAACCATTGCCGGTGCGCAGGCCGCCCACTACCAGGTGCAGCTCCACACCCGCAGCCTGCGCCTGCTCGACCAATGCTTCGGCCACCGGCGCAAAGCCCCAGCACCAGGAACACATCGGGTCCATCACGTAGAGCAGGCGTGGCGTCATGGGTTCAAGCCTCGGAAGGTGACTGCTTGTAGTTGTAGCCGATCGGGTGCGGCATGTTGCGGGCCTTGGCCAGTTCGATCTGCTTTTGCCGGTCGATCGCGCTGCGACGGGTTTTCTCGCTCAGCTTATCCCAGCAATGCGGACAACTGATTCCCGGCACATAGTGCTCCGAGGCGCGGTCTTCGACACTGACCGGTGTACGACAGGCATGGCACTGATCGTAGTCCCCTTCGCTGAGGTCGTGGCGAACCGTTACCCGGTTATCGAACACGAAGCAGTCGCCGCGCCATTTGGTTTCTTCCTGGGGCACCTCCTCCAGGTATTTGAGGATGCCGCCCTTGAGGTGATAGACCTCGTCGAAACCCTGGCCAAGCATGTAGCTGGAGGCTTTTTCACAGCGAATGCCACCGGTGCAGAACATCGCGACTTTCTTGTGGCGCGTCGGGTCGAAGTTCGCCTTGATGTACTCGGGAAATTCGCGAAAGCTGGTGGTCTTGGGGTCGATGGCGCCTTCAAAGGTGCCGATGGACACTTCGTAGTCATTGCGGGTGTCGATCAACAGCACTTCCGGATCGCTGATCAGGGCGTTCCAGTCCTGCGGCTCGACATAGGTGCCGACCTGCTTGTTCGGGTCCACGCCTTCAACGCCCAGGGTGACGATTTCTTTCTTGAGCTTGACCTTGGTGCGATAGAACGGCTGCTCGTCGCAGTACGACTCTTTATGGTCGATGTCGATCATGCGCGGATCGTTCTTGAGCCAGGCCAGCAGGCCATCGATACCTTCACGGGTGCCGGAAACCGTACCGTTGATGCCTTCCTGGGCCAGCAGCAGCGTGCCTTTGACGCCGTTATCGACCATGGCCTTGAGCAACGGCTCACGCAGCTCGACGTAATCTTCAAGGGTGACGAACTTATACAGTGCCGCCACGACAATAGGTTGTGTCATGGGTGTTTCTCCAGGTGGCTACCCTCGTAAAGGGTGAACCGGATGCGAAAAAAAACGCGCCGGATGAGCGGCGCGTTGCGGATTCTAGCAAAAAAGCAGCTTCAAGCTCCAAGCTCCAAGCTCCAAGCTTCGAGCTGCAAGCCACGGCAGCTTGTAGCTTATAGCTTGAAACTTGTAGCTCTTTACCCCTTGCTACCCCCGGCGCAGGTCGGCGAAGCCGGGGCTGTGTCGACCTGTGCCCATTCTCCGGGGGTGTAGGTATGCAGCGCCAACGCATGGAATTCACCCATCAGCTCGCCCAGCGTGCCGTAGACCTTCTGGTGGCGCTTGACGCGATTGAGCCCTTCGAATTGCTGGCTGACCACCACCGCCTTGAAGTGGGTCTGCAGACCACGGCTGTGCATGTGGCTTTCATCCAGCACTTGCAGGTACTCGGGCTGCAGGAGCCCGAGCGTCGATTCGATGCGTTGTTGCATGCTCATACCCGGCTCCGCTTACGGCTTTTTCTTGGCTGGGGCAGGCGCGGCGCCTTTCGGCTCGAGCTCGGCCGTCATGTCAGACAGCAGCTTGTTGACCACCGGCACTGCGGACTCCAGCTTGGCCTGGGTCAGTTGGGCCGATTGCTGGGTCAGCTGCGGCATTTTTTCCAAGACTTTCTTGCCCAATGGCGACTGGTAGAAGGACACCAGGTCCTTGAGCTCCGACTCGCTGAAGTTGCTGGTGTAGAGCTTGACCATGTCCGGCTTGAGCTTGTTCCAGCCGATGGCCTGGTCCAGTGCGGCATTGGCCTTGGCCTGGTAGCTTTCCAGGGTGGCTTTTTTCGACTCGGGGGCCTTGGTCTGTTCAAAGCGCTGGGCGAACATCTGCTGCACTTGCATGTACACCGGAGTGCCCAGTTTGTCAGCGTGTGCCAGGGTCAGAAACGCTTCGGCGCTGGCGTTGTGGCTGGCGGTATCGGCAAGAACAGGGCCGCTGGCACACACCAGAGCAACTGCGGTACAGATGGCACGAAGACGGGTCATCGAGTTTCCTTTACTAACAGGCGAGGTAAAACCCCAAGGGCGACCATTCTGCGCCTAATAAACGCCGGGCCTCAACCCCGAAGCTTGCCGGACCCGATTGACGGGGCGGACCGGACGCCCCTAGATTGAGGGAACCGGTGCCGCCCGCCAGGGCCTAAACTGCGCATTCAGCCCAATAGGAGTTTGACCCGATGAGCCGTATCGAAACCGACAGCCTTGGCCAGGTTGAAGTCCCGGAAGAGGCCTACTGGGGCGCCCAGACACAGCGTTCCATGATCAATTTTGCCATCGGTAACGAACGCATGCCGCTGTCGGTGCTGCATGCCCTGGCGCTGATCAAGAAGGCCGCCGCGCGGGTCAATGACCGCAACGGCGACTTGCCCGCCGACATCGCTCGCCTGATCGAGCAAGCCGCCGACGAAGTGCTGGACGGCCAGCATGACGACCAGTTCCCGCTGGTGGTCTGGCAGACGGGCAGCGGCACCCAGAGCAACATGAACGTCAACGAAGTCATCGCCGGGCGAGCCAACGAGCTGGCCGGCAACCCGCGCGGCGGCAAGAGCCCGGTGCACCCCAACGATCACGTCAATCGCTCCCAGAGCTCCAACGACTGCTTCCCAACCGCCATGCACATCGCCGCCGTCCAGGCCGTCCAGCAGCAATTGCTGCCGGCCATCGGCGAGTTGTCCGGCGGGTTGGCGGAACTGGCGGCGCGCCACATGAAGCTGGTCAAGACCGGCCGCACCCACATGATGGATGCCACGCCCATCACGTTTGGCCAGGAACTGTCGGCCTTCATAGCCCAGCTCGATTATGCCGAACGTGCCATCCGCGCCGCACTGCCAGCGGTCTGCGAACTGGCCCAAGGCGGTACGGCGGTGGGCACCGGCCTCAATTCGCCCCATGGTTTTGGTGAAGCCATTGCCGCTGAATTGGCGGCGCTTTCCGGGCTGCCGTTCGTGACCGCGCCGAACAAGTTCGCCGCGCTGGCCGGCCATGAACCCCTGACCGCCCTGTCCGGCGCGCTGAAAACCCTGGCCGTGACCCTGATGAAGATCGCCAACGACCTGCGCCTGCTGGGTTCCGGGCCACGGGCCGGGTTCGCCGAGGTGAAGTTGCCGGCCAACGAACCGGGCAGTTCCATCATGCCCGGCAAGGTCAACCCGACCCAGTGCGAAGCCTTGTCGATGCTGGCCTGCCAAGTCCTGGGCAACGACGTGACCATCGGTTTCGCCGCCAGCCAGGGCCATTTGCAACTGAACGTGTTCAAACCGGTGATCATCCACAACCTGCTGCAATCGATCCGCCTGCTGGCCGATGGCTGCAGCAACTTCCAACAGCATTGCATCGCGGGGCTCGAACCGGATGCCGAGCAAATGGCCGCGCACTTGGAACGCGGGCTGATGCTGGTGACCGCGCTGAACCCGCACATCGGCTACGACAAGTCCGCCGAGATCGCCAAGAAAGCCTATGGCGAAGGGCTGACGTTGCGCGAGGCCGCGTTGCAACTGGGGTATCTCACTGATGAAGAGTTCGATGCCTGGGTAAGGCCGGAGAATATGCTGGAGGCCGGTAGCCAGGGCTGAGTTCTGTTCTGGCAGTTGGTACGTCTTCGCGAGCAAGCCCGCTCCCACAGTGGATGTGTCGGGCACAATATTTGTGCTCAGCGCAATCACTGTGGGAGCGGGCTTGCTCGCGAAGAACGGTAACGCAGTCTATTGCCCAACAGCCAAACGCTCGCGCCGGGCCCTCAGCCCGGCGATCAACGACGGCCCCAGCGCCACCAACGCCGACCCCAATACCACCAGCACCGCCCCGCCATATCCCAGCAGATTGATCTGTTCGGCATGGACATAATCGGGCCACCACCAGGCCGCCATCGCCACCGCGGCGAACGTCACCAGCGGCGTGATCGCCAGGGTCGCGCTGACCCGGGAAGCCTCCCAATGGGCCAAGGCCTCGGCAAATGCGCCATAGGCGATCAGCGTATTGAGACAGCAGGCGAGCAACAGCCAACCTTGCAGCGGGCTCAGTTGCAACGCTTCCAGCGGATGCACCCAAGGTGTGAGCAACAGCGCGCAGAACAGGTAGATCACCATCATCACCTGCAACGAATTCCACACCGTCAACAATTGCTTCTGGCCCAGGGCATAGAACGTCCAGACGGTCGAGGCGAGCAATACCATCAGCACCCCGGCGGTGTAGTCGCTCAAGGACGTCAGCAATTCAATGAGGCGCTGATTGAAAAACAGTGCAAATCCGATCAACAACACCAGCAGGCCAATGCCCTGCCCGACGCTGAAACGTTCCTTGAACACAAACAGACTGGCGACCAGCAACATGATCGGCCCCATCTGCACTACCAGTTGCGCGGTGCCGGGGCTCAAGCGGTTCAAGCCCATCAGGTAGAGCACATAGTTGCCCACCAGCCCGAGCACCGCCATCGCCACCAGCCAGCCGCCACGACGGCCAAGCACTTGGCGAGTAGGCAAGCGCCGGGTAGCGCCAAGGTAGATGAACAGCAAGCCACCGGACACGAGCAAGCGAAACCAGGTCACGGTGACCGGGTCCATCACCTGCAGCACTTGCTTGAGCTTGATCGGCAGGATTCCCCACAGCAAAGCGGTCAGCAAGGCGAGGAACAGACCATAGACCCAGCGACCGGACGATACGTGCATGCAACCCTCGAAACCAAGACATGAGCGCTCATTCTAGGCCCTGATCCATCCGCGACACAGGGACAGTTGGGCATGCGACGTTGCCAGGATTGTATGGGTCGTAGCCGTCGATCGGCTCGCCAGGCGCAAATCAACCACACCACATATGCTCAAGTTAAAACCGCCAAGCAGCCCTATGGAGACCCGAAATGCCTGGTACGCGCGCGCAGGACACAGACGCACCCAAGACAATTTTTCGCAGTGATCGGATTTGCCGGATAAATGGCGAATTTTATTTCAGTACGCGCGAAGGCACGCAGGAAGGACCGTACGACAGTCGTGAGACTGCCGAACGGGAAGTCGCGGCTTATATTCAACGGATGATGCAACTGAACAAAGTGGCCAGCTGACTCAAAAGGCCGTGTGGCAAAGGAGCTTGCTCCTTTGCCACACAAAGCCCTGCACGCCTGCGGTTATCGAACCGCCTCGAACAACCCCGTCGCTCCCATCCCGCCACCCACGCACATCGTCACGATGCCGTAGCGCAGGTTGCGCCGTTGCAGCTCGCGCACCAGATGGCCCACTTGCCGTGAGCCGGTCATGCCGAAGGGATGGCCGATGGAGATCGAGCCCCCGTTGACGTTGTATTTCTCGTTATCGATTTCCAACCGGTTGCGGCTGTACAGGCACTGGGACGCGAAAGCCTCGTTGAGTTCCCACAAGTCGATGTCGGCGATCTGCAAGCCCTTGGCCTTGAGCAGCTTCGGCACCGAAAATACCGGACCGATGCCCATCTCGTCCGGTTCGCAACCGGCCACGGTAAAACCGCGAAAAAACGCCTTGGGCTTGAGCCCCAGGGCCAAGGCTTTCTCCAGACTCATCACCAAGGTCATCGACGCCCCGTCGGACAACTGCGACGAGTTGCCTGCTGTCACCGAACCGTCTTCGGCGAACACGGGCTTGAGTCCGGCCAGGCTTTCGTAAGTGGTGTCGGGGCGATTGCAGTCGTCGCGGTCAACCAGGCCATCGAGGATCTGCACCGCACCGGTGTTCTTGTCCTCGACCCGGTACTTGACCGCCATCGGGATGATTTCATCGTCGAACAACCCGGCCGCCTGAGCCTGGGCGGTTCGTTGCTGGCTCTGCAAGGCGTAGCGGTCCTGTTCTTCACGGCTGACCTGATAACGACGGGCAACGATCTCGGCCGTCTGGCCCATGGGAAAGTAGATCCCGGGCACCTGCTCCTTGAGCAGTGGGTTGATCAGGTTATCGGTGTTGACGCTTTTCATCGTCAGGCTGATGGATTCCACCCCACCGGCGACGATGATGTCGCTGCAACCGGAGGCGATCTGGTTGGCGGCGATGGCAATGGCTTGCAGGCCCGAGGAACAGAAACGGTTGAGGGTCATGCCGGCGGTACCGGTCCCCAGTTGCGAGAGCACCGCCACGTTGCGGCCGATGTTGTAGCCCTGGGCGCCCTCGTTGGACCCGGCGCCGACGATGCAATCCTCGACGCTGGCCGGGTTGATGTCGTTGCGTGCCAACAGAGCGTTGACGCAGTGCGCCGCCATGTCGTCCGGGCGGGTCATGTTGAACTTGCCGCGAAAAGATTTCGCCAGGCCGGTCCGTACGCTGTCGACGATCACCACTTCACGCATGGCTGCACCTCATTGTTATGGTCGGTTAGTGGGCCCAGCATAGGTCCACCGTATAACCGACCGCGACAATCATTCACCCCGCGTATGCGCCCTCATTGGCTACTTCCTGCTTTTTTTCGCCTGGCGAGCCTGTTTCCCCGAGCGCTCGAACGCGTCCTCCAGCGCCTGGTTTAGCGTGCGCAACACTTTGACCCGCGCCCAGCGCTTGTCGTTGGCTTCCACCAATGTCCAAGGGGAAATCTCGGTGCTGGTGCGATCGACCATGTCGCACACGGCCGCCCGGTAAGCGTTCCACTTGTCCCGGTTGCGCCAGTCGTCCTCGGTGATCTTGAAGCGTTTGAAGGGGATTTCCTCACGCTCCTGGAAGCGCTCCAGCTGGGTTTCCTTGTCAATGGCCAGCCAGAACTTGACCACCACCACGCCGGCATCGGCGATCTGTTCTTCGAAATCGTTGATCTCGCCATAGGCCCGTAGCCAGTCGGCCCGGCTGCAGAACCCTTCGACCCGTTCCACCAGCACCCGGCCATACCAGGAACGGTCGAACATGGTGAACTTGCCCCGCGCCGGGATGTGCCGCCAGAACCGCCACATGTACGGGTGGGCGCGCTCTTCCTCCGTGGGCGCGGCGATCGGCACGATGCTGTATTGGCGCGGATCGAGGGCCGCCGCCACCCGACGAATCGCCCCGCCCTTGCCGGCCGCATCGTTACCTTCGAACACGGCCACCAGGGCATGGCGGCGCATGCGTTTGTCGCGCAGCAAGCCGGCGAACCGTGCCTGCTCGGTAATCAATTGCTCCTCGTAATCGTCCTTGTCCAGGCGCAGGGTCATGTCCAGGCTGTCGAGCAGGGTGACTTGATCCTCCAGGGCCGGCAGCGGCATCACGCTGGCCTTTTCCGGCTTCGCCTTAGGTCGGTCGAGGGCTTGGCGCAAGCCTTCGAGCAGGACCCGCCCGACCGTGAGGCTGCGATAATAGGTGTCCACGCCTTCGACGACGTGCCATGGCGCGTATTCGCGACTGGTGCGGCGCAGGACCCGTTCGCCGTATTTGACGAACTTGTCGTAGGTCTGGGACTGCTGCCAGTCCAGCGGGCTGATGCGCCAGCTGTGCAGCGGATCATCCTTGAGCCCCTTGAGCCGAGCCTTCATCTGTTTCTTGGACAGGTGGAACCAGAACTTGAAGATCAGTGCGCCTTCGTCACAGAGCATCTTTTCCAGGCGTTCGGCGGCGTTGATCGCCTGGTCCAGCCGGGGATCCTTGAACTCGCCATGGACGCGTCCTTGCAGCATCTGGCTGTACCAGTTGCCGAAGAAAATCCCCATGCGCCCCTTGGCTGGCAGCATCCGCCAATAACGCCAGGCCGGCGGCCGCGCCAGTTCTTCGTCGGTCTGCTGGTCGAATGTACGCACTTCGATCAGCCGCGGGTCCATCCACTCGTTGAGCAGCTTCACCGTCTCGCCCTTGCCCGCGCCCTCGATGCCGTTGATCAGTACGATGACCGGAAACCGGCCTTGTTGCTGCAATTCGAATTGAGCTTCGAGCAGCGCTTCACGCAAGGCCGGCACTTCGGCCTCAAAGGTTTCTTTATCGATGACGTGACCGATTTCAGCGGATTCGAACATGAACAGCTCCTTCCGGGGATGGGGCAAGACTAGCGGATTGGATGCGGTGGGGTGCAGCAGATTCCACCCAGATGCGCGGTCTGTTGCGATGGGTCAAGCAAGCCGGTAGCGATCGGCTAGAATGGCCTCCCCGTTTTCACCGAGCCCGCCATGACGCCCATCCAGCACCACGCCCAACTCGACTGGGACGACCAGGGGCGCCCGCGCTCGCGGGTGTTCGACGACGTGTATTTTTCCGACCAGTCGGGCCTGGATGAAACCCGCTACGTGTTCCTTGAGCAGAACAACCTGGCCGAGCGCTTTGCCGCGTTGCCCCAGGACGGAAGACTGGTGATCGGCGAAACCGGGTTCGGCACCGGCCTGAACTTCCTCTGCGCCTGGCAGTTGTTCGAACAATGCGCGCCGACCGGGGCGCGGTTGCATTTTGTCAGCGTCGAGAAGTTTCCCTTGAGCCCGCAGGACTTGCGCCGGGCCTTGGCTTTGTGGCCGCAGCTGGCACGCCAGGCTGATCAGTTGCTCGCGCAATATGTCGCGATCCACCAGGGTTTCCAGCGCCTGACGCTGGCGGATGGACGGGTGACGCTGACCTTGCTGATCGGCGATGCCCTCGAACAGTTGCCGCAACTGGATGGGCAAATCGACGCCTGGTTCCTGGACGGTTTCGCGCCGGCGAGAAACCCAGACATGTGGACCGCCGAGCTGTTCGCCGAACTGGCCCGGCTGGCGGCCCCCGGCGCCACGCTCAGCACCTTCACCAGTACCGGTTGGGTACGACGGTTGTTGAACGCGGCGGGCTTCAAGATGAAGCGCACGCCGGGCATTGGCCATAAATGGGAAATCCTGCGTGGGGTGTTTCTCGGTTGGCCGGAGCAGGCACCGCTGCCCACCCCGGCGAAGCCCTGGTACGCCCGCCCCGCTCCGCTCACAGGCGAGCGTCGGGCCCTGGTGATCGGCGGCGGCCTCGCCGGTTGCGCCAGCGCTGCCAGCCTCGCGGCCCGTGGCTGGCAGGTAACCCTGCTGGAGCGTCACGCCGGGCTGGCCGAAGAGGCTTCCGGCAACCCGCAAGGCGTGCTGTACCTCAAGCTGTCGGCCCATGGCACGGCGTTGTCACAGATGATCCTCAGCGGCTTCGGCTACACGCGGCGCGTGCTGGAGCAACTGCAACGCGGCGTGGACTGGGATGGGTGTGGGGTTTTGCAGCTGGCTTTCAACAGCAAGGAAGCCGAGCGCCAGGCGCAACTGGCCGAAGCGTTCCCACAGGATTTGCTCCACAGCCTGGATCAGGCGCAGGCCCAAGCGCGGTCTGGCATCGGCCTGGCTTGTGGCGGCTTGTTCTACCCCGAAGGCGGCTGGGTGCATCCGCCGGCGCTGTGCCGCTGGCAGGCCGCAGGCGCGACAATCGACGTGCAGCCTCACCATGAAGTGCTGGAGTTGCGCCGCGTGGAAGACCAGTGGCAGGCCTGGGACGGCGAACACTGCCTGGCCAGCGCCCCCGTGGTAATCCTCGCCAGCGCCGCCGAGATCAAGCGTTTCGAACCGGCCGCCGAGCTGCCCCTCAAGCGCATTCGCGGGCAAATCACCCGGTTGCCGCAAACCGCCCGCAGCCAGGACTTGGCCACAGTGGTCTGCGCCGAAGGCTACGTGGCCCCGCCGCGCTTGGGCGAACACACCCTGGGCGCCAGCTTCGACTTCAAGAGCGACGACCTGACCCCCACCGCCGCCGAGCACGCCGGCAACCTGCTGATGCTCGAAGAAATTTCCCTGGACCTGGCGGACCGCCTCAACGCCAGCGCCCTGGAGGCCGAACACCTTGAAGGGCGCGCGGCGTTCCGTTGCACCAGCCCGGATTACCTGCCGATTGTCGGCCCGTTAGCGCACAGCCCGGCCTTCACCGAAGCGTATTCGGCCCTGGCCAAGGACGCCCGCCAGGTGCCGGATATCCCCTGCCCTTGGCTCGATGGCCTGTATATCAACAGCGGCCACGGTTCCCGAGGCCTGATCACCGCGCCGCTGTCGGGCGAACTGATCGCCGCGTGGCTGGACAACGAACCCCTGCCGCTGCCACGAAGCGTGGCCGAGGCCTGCCATCCGAACCGGTTTGCACTGCGGGCGCTGGTTCGAGGCAAGGCCAAGGACTAACGCCTACCGAATGACCTGTGGGAGCGGGCTTGCTCGCGAAGGCGGTGTGTCAGTTACTCAAACGTCACAGGTACGCCGCCTTCGCGAGCAAGCTCGCTCCCACAAGGGTTGCGGGACATTCACCAGACCCCGCCCGTCGGCTTATAACGCATCGATATAAAACTCACAGCTATCCCCTCGGTCAGTTTCAGAGTACCCGCCATTTCGGCGCGCGTTGCTTGACCCCTCCCCAACGGAAAAACCGGTAAGGACTTATGTGCGGATTAGCTGGAGAGTTACGTTTCGATCAACAACCTGCGGACCTTGCGGCCGTAGAGCGAATCACCCATCACCTGGCCCCTCGCGGCCCCGACGCATGGGGTTTCCATAGCCAGGGGCCGATTGCCCTTGGCCACCGTCGTCTGAAAATCATGGACCTGTCCGACGGCTCGGCCCAGCCCATGATCGACAATCAACTGGGCTTGTCCCTGGCCTTCAACGGCGCGATCTACAACTACCCGGAACTGCGAGCCGAGCTCGAAGCCTTGGGCTACGCCTTTTATTCCGGTGGCGACACCGAAGTGCTGCTCAAGGGCTACCACGCCTGGGGCGAAGCGCTGCTGCCCAAACTCAATGGCATGTTCGCCTTTGCGATCTGGGAGCGCGATGCCAAGCGGCTGTTCATTGCCCGCGACCGCCTCGGCGTCAAGCCGCTGTACCTGTCGCGCACCGGCCAACGCCTGCGTTTCGCCTCCGCGCTGCCGGCGTTGCTCAAGGGCGGTGACATCAACCCGATGCTCGATCCGGTGGCGCTCAACCATTACTTGAATTTCCATGCGGTGGTCCCGGCACCCCGTACCCTGCTGGCCGGTGTGGAAAAACTGCCGCCCGCCACTTGGATGCGCATCGAAGCCGACGGCACCACCGAGCAGAAAACCTGGTGGACCCTGCCCTACGGCCCCCGGGACGATGAGAAGAACCTGAAGCTGGAAGACTGGATCGACCGTGTGCTCGACAGTACCCGCGAAGCGGTTGCCATCCGCCAGCGCGCCGCCGTGGATGTCGGCGTGCTGCTGTCCGGCGGCGTGGATTCGAGCATGCTCGTTGGCCTGCTGCGGGAAGTCGGCGTGCAAGACTTGTCGACGTTCTCCATCGGCTTCCAGGATGCCGGCGGCGAGCGTGGCGACGAGTTTCAGTATTCGGACCTGATCGCCAAGCATTACGGCACCCGTCACCACCAATTGCGCATCGATGAGAAAGAGATCATCGAACAACTGCCTGCAGCGTTCCGCGCCATGAGCGAACCGATGGTCAGCCATGACTGCATCGCGTTCTACCTGCTGTCGCGAGAAGTCGCCAAGCATTGCAAAGTGGTGCAGAGCGGCCAGGGCGCCGACGAATTGTTCGCCGGTTACCACTGGTACCCGCAGGTGGACGGCGCCAGCGATCCGTACGCGGCCTATCGCGCCGCGTTCTTCGACCGCAGCTACGAGGAATACGCCGCCACTGTGCAGCCCAAATGGCTGACCGACCACGATGCGGCCGGCGATTTCGTCAAGGAACATTTCGCCCAGCCGGGCGCCGACGCGGCGGTGGACAAGGCCCTGCGCCTGGACAGCACCGTGATGCTGGTGGACGACCCGGTCAAGCGAGTCGACAACATGACTATGGCTTGGGGCCTGGAGGCGCGGACGCCGTTCCTGGACTACCGGCTGGTGGAACTTTCGGCCCGGGTGCCGGCACAATTCAAGCTGCCCGACGGCGGCAAGCAGGTGCTCAAGGAAGCCGCCCGGCGGGTGATCCCCAGCGAAGTGATCGACCGCAAGAAAGGTTATTTCCCGGTGCCCGGCCTCAAGCACCTGGATGGCGACACGCTGGCCTGGGTCCGCGAATTGCTGCTGGATCCGAGCCAGGACCGTGGCTTGTTCAACCCCACCATGCTCGACCGCCTGCTGACCGATCCCAACGGCCAGCTCACCCCGTTGCGCGGCTCGAGGCTGTGGCAATTGGCGGCGCTGAACCTATGGCTCAGCGAGCAAGGAATCTGATTGATGAAACCCCACCCGACCGTTCACAACCAACGCCTGCTGCGCGGCCAGGCGCCTTCCTACGAGCGCTTGCAAGCACGCCTGGCCGAAGACGGCAGCGAATTGAACGCTGCCCCGATTGCCGTGCATTGCGGCTGGGGCCGCCTGCTGATCGGCCACACGTTTGCCGACCCAGCGAGCCTGGCCCAAGAACTCCTTAACGAGCAACCCGGCGAGCGTGACATAGCCTTGTACGTCGCCGCGCCGCAGCAGGTGCTGGGGCTGGAACCGGCGCAACTGTTCCTCGATCCGTCCGACACCTTGCGCCTGTGGTTCAGCGATTATCGCCAGGCCACGCGAGTCTTCCGTGGCTTCCGTATTCGCCGGGCCCAGAGCGAGGCCGACTGGCAAGCCATCAACCAGCTTTATCAAGCCCGGGGCATGCTGCCCATCGACCCACAGCGACTGACCCCGCGACACCAGGGCGGGCCGGTCTATTGGCTGGCCGAGGACGACGACACCGGTGCGGTGATCGGCAGCGTCATGGGCCTGAACCACCAGAAGGCCTTCAACGACCCGGAAAACGGCAGCAGCCTGTGGTGCCTGGCCGTAGACCCGCATTGCTCGCGGCCCGGGGTCGGGGAAGTATTGGTGCGTCACCTGATCGAGCACTTCATGAGCCGTGGCTTGAGCTACCTGGACCTGTCGGTGCTGCACGACAATCGCCTGGCGAAAAACCTCTACGCCAAACTCGGCTTCCGCAACCTTTCGACCTTTGCCATCAAACGCAAGAATGGCATCAACCAGCCGTTGTTCCTCGGGCCGGGCCCCGAAGCGCAGTTCAATCCTTATGCGCGGATCATTGTCGAAGAGGCGCACCGTCGCGGCATCGACGTGCAGGTGGATGACGCCGAGGCCGGGTTGTTCACCCTGGTCCACGGCAGTCGCCGGGTCCGTTGCCGCGAATCCCTGAGCGACCTGACCAGCGCCATTAGCATGACCCTGTGCCAGAACAAAAGCCTGACCCACAAAGTGCTGAAGAATGCCGGTTTGAACCTGCCGGCCCAACAGTTGGCGGGTAATGCCGATGACAATCTGGCCTTTCTCGACGAACACGAGCGAATCGTGGTCAAGCCGTTGGACGGTGAGCAGGGCCAGGGCGTGGCGGTGGATCTGAGTACGATCGAGCAGGTGCAGAGCGCTATCGAAGCGGCTCGGCAATTCGACAGCCGTGTGTTGCTGGAAAGCTTCCACGAAGGGCTGGACTTACGGATCCTGGTCATCGGTTTTGAAGTGGTGGCCGCGGCGATCCGGCGGCCGGCCGAGGTGATCGGCGATGGCCAGCACACCATCGGTGCATTGATCGAAGCCCAGAGCCGTCGACGGCAAGCGGCCACGGGAGGTGAAAGCAAGATCCCGATGGACGCCGAGACCCTGCGCACCCTGAGCGCGGCGGGTTACGACTATGACAGCGTGCTGTCCGCCGGGGAGCATCTGTTCGTACGGCGCACGGCGAACCTGCACACCGGTGGGGTACTGGAGGACGTCACCGGCATCCTTCATCCAACCCTCGCCGAGGCGGCGGTGCGCGCCGCGCGGGCATTGGACATCCCAGTGGTCGGCCTCGACCTGCTGGTACCGGCGGCCGATCGACCCGAGTACGTGTTCATCGAAGCCAACGAACGCGCCGGCCTGGCCAACCACGAACCACAACCCACCGCCGAACGTTTTGTGGATTTGTTGTTTCCCCATAGCCAAGCGGTGGCCTGAGCTTTTTCTACCGTGGCGAGGGAGCTTGCTCCCGCTGGGCTGCGAGGCAGCGCCTCCATGGGTGTCCAGGTTTTCTGGATAGACCCGGACACTATGATGGCAACCGCTTCGCGGTCGAGCGGGAGCAAGCTCCCTCGCCACAGGTTTCCCCCTACTTAATATTCCGAGGAATTTCCATGATCAGCAAAATTCCCGAACCGGATCTCGAATACCTGCAAAAAGTCTTGCTGGAGATGCTCGCCATTCCCAGCCCCACCGGCTTCACCGACACCATCGTGCGCTATGTCGCCGAACGGCTTGAGGAGCTGGGCATTCCTTTTGAAATGACTCGCCGTGGCACGATCCGCGCCACCCTCAAGGGCCGCAAGAGCAGCCCCGACCGCGCCGTGTCGGCGCACCTGGACACCATCGGGGCCTCGGTGCGCGCCATCAAGGACAACGGTCGCCTGACCCTGGCCCCGGTGGGCTGCTGGTCCAGCCGGTTTGCCGAAGGCAGTCGGGTCAGCCTGTTTACCGACACTGGCGTGATTCGTGGCAGCGTGCTGCCCTTGATGGCGTCCGGGCACGCCTTCAACACCGCCGTGGATGAAATGCCCATCAGTTGGGACCACATCGAGCTGCGCCTGGATGCCTACTGCACCACCCGTGCCGACTGCGAAACCCTGGGCGTGGGCATCGGCGACTATGTCGCCTTCGATCCCCTGCCGGAGTTCACCGAAAGCGGCCACATCAGTGCCCGCCACCTGGACGACAAGGCCGGTGTCGCCGCGCTGCTGGCGGCGCTCAAGGCGATTGTCGACAGCGGCGAAGAGCTGCTGATCGACTGCCACCCCCTGTTCACCATCACCGAGGAAACCGGCAGCGGCGCGGCGGCGGCACTGCCCTGGGACGTCAGTGAGTTCGTCGGTATCGACATCGCCCCGGTCGCGCCAGGGCAGCACTCCAGCGAGCATGCGGTCAGTGTGGCCATGCAGGATTCCGGAGGGCCTTACGACTATCACCTGTCACGGCACTTGCTGAAACTGGCCAAGGAGAACGAGCTACCGGCGCGCCGCGACCTGTTTCGCTATTACTTCAGCGATGCCCATTCGGCCATCACTGCCGGCCATGACATCCGCACCGCCCTGCTCGCCTTCGGCTGCGACGCCACCCATGGCTACGAACGCACCCACATCGACAGCCTGGCCGCCCTCAGCCGCCTGCTCGGCGCCTACATCCTCAGCCCGCCGGTGTTCGCCAGCGACGCGCAACCGGCCCAGGGCTCGCTGGACCGCTTCAGCCACCAGATCGAGCATGATGCGCAGATGGAAAGTGATACCCGGGTGCCGTCCGTGGACAGCTTGATTGGGCAGCGGTCAGAGAACTGATCCAGCTAACGACATGGTTCGCGGGTGTATCGAAATCCTACTGTGGGAGCGGGCTTGCTCGCGAAGACGGCGGCACAGGCAGCATTGGCGCAAACTGACCCACCACTTTCGCGAGCAAGCCCGCTCCCACAAGGATATGCAGTGACCGAAAAACCACAGGCTAGCCGCAAAAGCCCATTGGCCGTAGCATCGCCCTATTGTCTAGCCGAGGTACCCCATGCTCATCCCCTACGACCAACTCGAAGTCGACACGCTCACTCGCCTGATCGAGGATTTCGTCACCCGCGACGGCACCGACAACGGTGACGACACGCCCCTGGAGACTCGGGTGCTACGGGTCAGGCAGGCCTTGACCAAAGGCCAGGCGATGATCGTCTTCGACCCCGACAGCGAACAGTGCCAACTGATGCTCAAGCACGACGTGCCCAAGCACCTATTCGACTGAACAGGCCCTGCGAGCGGCGTGGGCCTTTTTCTTCTGGATCTTTTCGTAGATTTCCGAGCGATGGACATCGACGTGCCGGGGCGCTTCCACGCCAAAACGCACGGTGCCGCCGTTGATCGACAGCACTCGGACCGAAATATCGTCGCCAATGGAAATCAACTCACCCACGGCGCGGCTTAATACGAGCATGGTTCTTGTCCTTAAGAATGTCTGGACCTAGACCATGCCCGGCCCGCTTCATGTTCTCAAGGCACCCGCGAGAATTCAGTAAAGCCCTACAAGCAAAGCTCTCGCGACTGAAGGAAACGTCCTGCAAAACTCTGTCAGACCGCGCCTCGCTTCACGGAGCAGAGAACCGCGGGCCGAACAGAATCACGCTTGCCCCCAGCACACAGAGCGCCACGCCCACCCAGTCGGAACCCAGCGGTCGCACCCGCTCCACCACCGCCAGCCAGCCGATCGAGGCGATGATATAGATGCCGCCATAGGCAGCGTATGCGCGGCCGGCGTAGGTCGCTTCGATGCGGGTCAGCAACAGGGCGAACAAAGTGAGACTGAGCAGCGCCGGCGCGATCCACCAGGCGCTCTTGCCCTGGCGCAGCCACATCCAGAAGGCATAGCAGCCGGCGATCTCAAATAACGCCGCAAGTAGGAACCACAGGTAATTGAGCATGCAGGTGTCCATCAGAAGGCGAATGGCGCCATCCTGAGGACACCGGGCCCGGCGGTCAACCTGGGGTGTGACGGGCCTTGGCGCGCATCTTGTCTGCCATGACGGTCATTTCGTCGTACAGCAACTGGGGATTTTTCTGCTTCATCGCCCATGCCATTCGGCCCTGTTCATGGGGCAGGATCATGAATTGGCCTTGGGCGACCTGCTCGAAGATGTAATCCGCGATATCGGCAGCGCTGATCGGTGAGCTTTCCAGCAATTTACCCACCTGGGCTTTCATCGCCGGGGTCGGGCCACGGAACGAGTCCAACAAGTTGGTCTGGAAGAAGGACGGGCAGACAACGTGTACGCCAATTTCCTGCTGGGCCAGCTCGACCAGCAAACTCTCCGACAATGCCACCACGCCGGCCTTGGCCACGTTGTAGTTGCTCATGGCCGGCCCCTGCATCAAGGCCGCCATGGAGGCGATATTGATGATCTTGCCGCGGCTTTTCTCCAGCAGCGGCAGGAACGCCTTGCATCCCTTGACCACGCCCATCAGGTTGATTGCGATCTGCCAGTCCCAATCCTCCAGGGAGAGCTCGCTGAAAAATCCACCCGAGGCCACGCCGGCGTTATTGACGATGATGTCGATGCCACCGAACTTTTCTTCACAAGCCTGGGCGAACGCCGTCAATTGGCTGTAGTCGCGCACATCGCAGCGCTGGATGAAACCGTCACCGCCGGCGCTGCGGACTTGCTTCAGGGTTTCCTGAAGGCCTGGTTCACTGACATCCGACAAGGCCAGGCGCCAACCTTCACGGGCCCAGCGCAGCGCGATTTCGCGACCCAGGCCAGAGCCGGCACCAGTGATCATCATGCGATTTTGCATAGCAAACAGCCTTGTCGTTCCGGGAGAGATAGGCCGAGTGTAGCGAAGGACCCTGCCCGACCCACGCTCCATCAGATTGGTGAATGGCCGCGGCAAACCGTAATAGGTCTTGAAGACTCTATTGGGGCCCCGTGGCAAGGAAGCTGGCTCCCTTGGCACGGGGTTGGCTTCCATCAAGTTCAAGCATCAAAAAACATTGAATTTTTTACAGGACGTTACGGTCGGACTTATTAAGCCGCCCGGATTCATTGCATGCGCGCTGGCAGTTGAAAGTTGCAATCACTCCAGAACCGACCAAATAAGGAAATCTACAATGGGCACGATTCTTATCATTATCCTGATCCTCCTGCTGATCGGTGGCCTGCCGGTCTTCCCGCACTCCAGAAGTTGGGGTTACGGCCCGTCCGGCATCATTGGTGTCGTATTGGTGGTGCTGTTGGTCCTGCTATTGCTTGGCAAGATATGACGCACTAAGCAGCATAAAAAAAGAGGCCTTGAAGGCCTCTTTTTTTATGCGCGTCGGTGTTCAGTCCGGTTTACCGTCAACGACACCCGCGGTGTTATCCAGCAAGCTCTTCGTCGCGGTTTGCAGGAACGATTCAAGTTGCTGCTTCATCTTCGCAGTGTCCGGTGCATCCGGGATGATTTCAGCGTGGGGATTGGCGCCCAATTCATAGCGGTACATCTTCGGCGGCATTTCCTTTTCCTTGGGCAGGACCAGGATCTGATCGTCGCGGATGATCGCCGTGGTCTGTTCGCTGCCCGAAGGCTTGATCACGCCAAAACCGGTATCGCCTTGCGGCAGGTTCAACAAGTCACGGCCCCAGCACTGGTTGCGCACTTGCCCGCCGAGGCGGCCCATGATGGTCGGCACGATATCGACCTGAGTGCCCACGGTGTGGTTACGCTGGCCGAATTTTTCCTGGATGCCCGGGCCGATCATCAGCATCGGCACGTTGAAACGCCCCAGGTCCATTTCGGTGATCTGCCGTTCGTTGCCAAAGCCATGGTCGCCGACCACGATGAACAGGGTTTCCTTGAAGTAAGGCTCCTTGCGGGCCTTCTCGAAGAACTGGCCCAGCGCCCAATCGGCATAACGCATGGCGGTCAGGTGTTCGTTCAGGCTGCCACGGTCGGTGACCCGTTCCACCGGCAACGGCGTCGGCAGGGCGTATGGCGTGTGGTTGGAGAGCGTTTGCAGCAAGGCATAGAACGGCTTGCCATTTTCCCGCGCCTTGAGTTCCACCAGGCCCCGGTCGAACATGTCCTGGTCGGACACGCCCCAGGTTGGATCGGAAAACACCGGATTCACGAAGTCGTTACGCCCGATGAAGGTGGTCATGCCCTGGCTGCTGAAGAAGCCCGATTGGTTGTCCCAGGCAAAGTCGCCGTTGTAGACATACACGTCGTCGTAGTCACGGGCGCTGAGCAACTGCGGCAGGCCCGACAGCTTGTGGCTGCCTTCCGGCGTCTGCATCAGGTATTCGAAACCCGGCAGGTTCGGGAAGCAGGCCATGGTGGCGAACATGCCTTGGTGGGTATGGGTGCCGTTGGAGAAGAAGCGGTCGAACAGCAGGCCTTCCTTGGACAGTTTGTCCAGGTAAGGCGTGATGTTGCCCGGCGCGCCCAGGGCGCCCACCGAGTGACCGGCCATGCTTTCCATCAGGATCACGACCACGTTCTTGATCGGCAGGGTCTTGTCCGCCAGCGGCGTATAGTCACGGCGTACGGCGGCGGTGCCGGCATCCACCAGCTTGTCGTCGGGCATCACCAGCATGTCGCGCACGGTCTGCTGTGCCTGCGACTGGTCAAGGGTGGCTTTCCAGATATTGTCGCGGTCTTCGGACATCCGGCTCTTGGCTGCGGCTACCAATGACAGCGTACCGTTGAGGCCCAACTGGTTGGCGAAGTTCGAATCGGTGGTGTAGACATCCCCCCAACGCAGGGGCGGCCCTTGGCGCAGGGTGCCACGGGCGGCAATCACAGCGACCAGCAAACAGACGACAAACACCGCGACACGCCCGTACCACGGGGCGATCTGCCGGGTGCCGATGCTGCCACCGCTGAAAGGCCCACGTGGACGGGTCGCACGGTCGGCGCCCTTGAATGCCAGGCTCAGGATAATGGTGCCGCCGGCCCAGGCCAGCAGGTAGCGCACCACCGGAAAACCGTACCAGAGCATGCTCATCACGGTTTTCGGGTCTTCCTTCACATACTGGAAGACCAGGCCGTTGAGGCGCTGGTGGAATTCACGGTAGAAGTCCATCTCCATCAGGCCCAGGAACAGCGCGATGCTGGAGGTGACGGTCAGCCAGAAACGGAAGAACCCGCGTGCGGCCATGGCCCGTGCGCTGAACAATGCCAGCAGCAGCGGAACGCTGAGGTACACCACCAGGCGCAGGTCGAAACGCAGGCCATTGACGAACGCCTCCACGAAAGTAGCGGCCGGGGTATCGAGGATCATCTCGCGGTTATAGACCAGCAGCGCAACGCGCAGCAGGCTGAACATGACCATCATCACCAAGGCACAGAGCAACGTGTAGGCCAGGTGCGATTTGACGGTCGGTTGCAGCAGGCGTTGCGTGGTGCGCTGCTGACTCAGGGCGTCCGGGATTGCCATGTCGTTTAAGGACCTATTGGAGTTGAAGTGACAAAAAGAACAACGGCGCGCCCTCTGTTGGCCAATGCATGGCCCCGGGGCTTGCGCGAGTGCGCAAATGTTGCACGAACAGCTACTTCATTGCCATTAAATAACCGACGGCGATAAGGCGCGGGGATTGTCCGCAAGATTTTGTGAAAATTTCGTTCAATGAATATTCAGAAACACAAAAAGCCCCGATCACCGTTGATCCGAGCTTTCGTGGCGAGGGAGCTTGCTCCCGCTCGACTGCGAAGCAGTCGTAAAACCCCTGCAAACAAACCTTATAACTGGCGGAGTGCATTGGGCTGCTGCGCAGCCCAGCGGGAGCAAGCTCCCTCGCCACCGGGGTTATCGGTGTCAGTGGAACTGGCGCCCAAGGCCCGCCGGCACGCCTTCGATGGTGGTGTCTTCCCAAGGGCCATTGGGGCTGACGGAGCGGCTCCAGCCGTTGTTCCAGCGGTAATAGGTGCGCTGGCGATAGAAGGTATTGGTCTGGTTATCCAGCACGTACACCCCAAGCTTGGCGTCCCAATGACTGTTGCCGCCCGGTGGCGGAGCGAAACTGGCGGAGGTGCGCGGCACCGGCTTGGCCGGCTTGTTCGGAGTGACGGGCTTGCCTGGCGGGGTGGACGGGCCAGGCTTGGTGGTCGGCGTCGAAGGCGGGATAGGTGGCAGCGGCGTCGAAGGCTCCGGCGGACGCTGGACCGCACAAGCGCTCAGGCCCAAGACGAGCGTGAGCAGGGTGATACGAGCGATGGCGGTCATGGTGCGAATTCCTGTTATTGGTCCGGGCTATCGATGGTCAGTTGTTGCTGCGCGGTGGTGCTGCTCGCCAAGGGCTGGCTGCGGCCGATCCACTCACCGGCGGTCGGTTGACCGGCCCGGGAAATGCGCGCCACCAGTTGGACTTCAGGGAAGTTCGACAGTTTCAGCTGCGGCATCATCGCGTCTGCGTCGCCCAGTTCTACGGTCGCGGGCAGATCGCCAACGGTCAGGCGCTTGGCGGCCAACGGCGCAGGCGGACCGGAAACCGCACGGGCGAAGATGAACACGCTGTCACCCGGCTGCACCTTGGCCTTGAGGGCCGGCGCCAGGTCGACGCGGACCTTGAGCAATGCCGCAGCCTTGGTCGCTGGGGCCTGGGCGACCTTGCCACCGCTGGCCTGGAGCTTCTCGGTGGCACGGGCGATACCCCCCTGCAACGCTTCGCGGGATTTGTCGCCTTCGGGCAGTTCAGCGAGCAGACGCCCCCAATAATCGACCGCCTCCTGGTAGCGCTCGCCTTCGAACGCGGCGATGCCCAACAGGCCAAGACTGGTGACTTCCTTGGGATCGAGCTTCAGCGCTTCGTCGGTCAGGGCCTGGACCTTGTCCGACCATTTCTTGCCATCGGCGAAATATTGCGCCTGGGCCCATTGGCCCAGCAGCTCCGGTTGTTTACCCGCCACCGCCACGGTGCGCTCGAAGATCTTTGCCGCATCCGCGGGACGATCCTGGGCCATGTAGGTGCGCCCGAGGAAATACAAGCCCTCGGCGTTCTCCGGCTGCGCCGCCACCGCACGTTCCAGGCGCAGGGTCATTTCTTCCATCGATTGTGGCGCCTGGGCGAATTCGCGGGTCAGCTCGACCTTGTCGCTGGCGCCAAAATGCAGATACAGCCCCAGGCCCAACAAGGGCACTAATACTGCGGCGAGCAGTGGCAAGGGTTTGCCCATGCGCGACTCCCGTGGCGCATCGGCGCCCTCGGTGTCGGCGAGCAGTTCACGGGCAGCCTCGGCGCGACCGGTGTCCAGTTGCGCCGCATTGAGCACACCCTCCTCTCGCTCGGCCTGTAGCTCGGCGACCCGCTCTTGATACAGCGCCACGTTGAGCGCGGTACGGTCCTCTTCGAGTTGGGCGCGACGACCGCGCAGTACAGGGATCAACAGGAAACTCAGGGCAATAAGCAGCAGTAGACCTGCGGCGAGCCAGAAATCAATCATGCTTGGTCTTATCCAACAGTTGGTCGAGGCGCTGGCGCTCTTCGACGGAAAGCGTGTCCGGAGCGGCACTGCGCTGGACCCGGCGGCGGCGCACGATCACGGCAATGACGACGAAACCGCCGAGCAACAGCCCGGCAGGGCCGAACCAGAGCAGCGCGGTCTTGGAGGACAGGGCCGGGTTGTAACGCACGAACTCACCGTAGCGATCCACCATGAAATCGATGATCTGCTGGTTGTCCTTGCCCTCGCCGAGCATGCGGAAGATTTCCTTGCGCAGGTCAGCGGCAATCGGGGCGTTGGAGTCGGCGATGTCCTGGTTCTGGCATTTGGGGCAGCGCAGTTCCTTGGTCAGCTCACGAAACCGATCACGCTCGCCCTCGTTGGCGAATTCATAGGTGTCGATGGCGGCGTGAGCCACACCGACCAGGCTCAACCCGAGGATGGCGGCGGCTAACCAACGCTTCATGGCTTGGCCTCGTCCACCAGTGCCTGATATTTGGCGGCCAGTTTCTCGCGCCAGGCCTGCTCATCGATCACGCCGACATACTTGTCGCGGATCACACCCTTGGCATCGATGAAAAAGGTTTCCGGCGCCCCGTAGACGCCCAGGTTCAGGCCCAGGGAGCCCTCTTCGTCGCGGATGTCCAATTGATAGGGGTTATGGAATTCGGTGAGCCACTTCAAGGCATCGGCATTGACGTCCTTATAGTTCACGCCGTAGATCACCACGCCGTTCTGGGCCAGCTTATTCAGCACCGGATGCTCGACCCGGCAGGAAATGCACCAGGTGCCCCATACGTTGACCAGCGCCGGCTTGCCCAGCAGGTCGGCGCGGGTCAGGGTCTTGTCGCCCTGCACCGACGGCAGGGAAAACTCGGGGAACGGCTTGCCGATCATCGCCGAGGGCAACTCGCTCGGGTTCAGGTAAAGCCCCCGATACAAAACACCGCCATCAACAGAAACAGTGCCAGCGGCACCAGCATCAACCAACGTTTCATGCAGCGGCTCCCGTCATGCCCAGGGTCTCACGCACCCGGGCCTTCACTTTGACTCGATAACGACGATCCAGCGCCGCCAACACCCCGCCCAGGCCGGTGAGCAAGCCACCGAACCAGATCCAGCGCACGAACGGCTTGACGTGAACCCGCACCGCCCACGCGCCATCACCGAGGGATTCCCCCAGGGCCACGTAGAGGTCGCGGGTGAAACCGGCATCGATCCCGGCTTCGGTCATTACCGAGTTTTGCACGGTGTAGAGGCGTTTCTCCGGGTGCAGCACAGTGATCTCCTGGCCGTCGCGAATGACCCGAACGGTGCCTTTGTCGGAGGTGAAGTTCGGGCCCTCGAAATGCTTGGCGCCCTCGAACATGAACTGATAGCCCCCCAAGTCCATGGACTCGCCCGGTGCCAGGCGCAGGTCGCGTTCGGCGCTGTTCTGGCTGGACAGGACCACGCCCAGGGCGCAGACGGCGATGCCCAGGTGGGCGACCTGCATGCCCCAGTAGCTACGGGTCAGGGTCGGCAGGCCCTTGATCAGACCTTTGTGACGGGTCTTGTCGAAGATGTCCCGTACCCCGGCCAGCAACACCCAGGCCGCCAGCACGAATGTCGCCAGCACCGCCCAGTTGAAATCGCCATAGGCGATGCCGGCCACCACGGCCAGTGCGGCAGTACCCAGCAATACCGGGGTCAACATGCCCAACAGCCATTTGACTGGCGTGTCTTTCCAGCGCACCAGCACGCCGATCGCCATCACCACCATCAGGATCGCCATCAGCGGAATGAACAGCGCATTGAAGTACGGCGGGCCGACCGACAGCTTGGCGCCGGACAACGCATCGAGCACCAGCGGGTACAGCGTGCCCAGCAGGATCATCGACGCGGCCACCACCAGCACCAGGTTGTTGCCCAGCAGCAGGGTTTCCCGCGACCAGAGGTTGAAGCCGACTTGGCTTTTCACCACCGGCGCACGCAGGGCGAACAAGGTCAGCGAACCGCCAACGACGAATAGCAGGAACATCAGAATGAAGACGCCGCGCTCGGGATCCGAGGCGAAGGCATGCACCGACGTGAGCACGCCGGAGCGGACGAGGAAGGTCCCCAGCAAGCTCAGGGAGAACGCCGCGATGGCCAGCAGCACAGTCCAGCTCTTGAACACGCCACGTTTTTCCGTGACCGCCAATGAGTGGATCAGCGCTGTACCGACGAGCCAAGGCATGAAGGAGGCATTCTCCACCGGGTCCCAGAACCACCAGCCGCCCCAGCCGAGTTCGTAATAGGCCCACCACGAACCGAGGGTGATGCCGATGCCGAGGAAGGCCCAGGCGACGATGGTCCAAGGGCGGGACCAGCGAGCCCAGGCAGCGTCGAGACGGCCACCGAGCAACGCGGCGATGGCGAAGGCGAAGGCCACCGAGAAGCCCACATAGCCCATATAAAGCATCGGCGGGTGGACGATCAGGCCGATGTCCTGCAGCAACGGATTGAGGTCGCGGCCGTCCATCGGCACCTGGGGCAGGATGCGCTCGAATGGGTTGGAGGTGACGATCAGGAACAGCAGGAAACCGGTGCTGATCATGCCCATCACCGCCAGCACCCGGGCCAGCATCACTTGGGGCAATTGTCGGGAAAACACCGAGACCGCAAAGGTCCAGCCGGCGAGGATCAACGCCCAGAGCAGCAGCGAGCCTTCATGGGCACCCCACACTGCGCTGAACTTGTAGTACCAGGGCAAGGCGCTGTTGGAGTTGCTGGCGACGTAGGCCACGGAAAAATCGTCGGTCATGAACGCGTAGGTCAGGCAACCGAAAGCAAACACCATGAACGCGAACTGGCCCCACGCTGCTGGCTGGGCCAGGCTCATCCACAAACGGTCGCCGCGCCAGGCACCGAGCAACGGCACCACGGCTTGTACCAGGGAAAAGCACAAGGCCAGGATCATCGCCAGATGGCCAAGTTCTGGAATAAAAATACCGGTGGTCATCGATCAACCCTCCTTCGCGGGAGCGGGCGCCGACTGGCCGCTGTCTTTCAATGCCTTGGTCACTTCCGGCGGCATGTATTTTTCATCGTGCTTGGCCAGCACTTCATCGGCCACCACCACGCCGTCGGCGTTGAGCTTGCCGAGGGCGACGATGCCCTGTCCTTCGCGAAACAGGTCCGGGAGGATGCCGCGATAGGTGATGGTCACGGTCTTGCTGAAATCGGTGACGTTGAATTTCACGTCCAGCGAATCCCCGGAGCGCACCAGGGAGCCCTTCTCCACCATGCCGCCCGCGCGGATACGCGTGTCCTTGGGGGCTTCGCCATTGGCGATCTGGGTCGGGGTGTAGAACAGGTTGATGTTCTGCTGCAGGGCGCTCAAGGCCAAGCCGACCGCGGCACCGACACCCACCAGGATCGCCAGGATGATGACAAGACGTTTTTTGCGCAGCGGATTCACTGACCGTTCTCCCGGCGCAGACGACGCGCCTCTTGTTGCAGATACCGCTTGCGGGCCAGGATCGGCACCGCCACGTTGAGGGCCACGACCGCCAGGCAGATGCCGTAGGCTGACCAGACATACAGGCCATGATGGCCCATGGCGAGGAAATCGCCGAATGAAGCGAAACTCATCGAGCGGCCTCCAGGCTGTTCTGTACTTCGGCCTTCACCCAACTGGCGCGGGATTCACGCTTGAGCACTTCCAGGCGCATGCGCAGCAGCAGCACCGCGCCGAAGAAACAATAGAAACCCAGCACCGTGAGCAACAGCGGCAGCCACATTTCGACGGGCATCGCCGGTTTTTCCGTGAGGGTGAAGGTCGCGCCCTGGTGCAGGGTGTTCCACCACTCCACCGAATACTTGATGATCGGGATGTTGATCACCCCGACAATCGCCAGCACCGCACACGCCTTGGCGGCGCTGTCACGATTGCTGATGGCGTTGCCCAACGCAATAAGACCGAAGTACAGGAACAGCAGGATAAGCATCGACGTCAGTCGGGCATCCCAGACCCACCATGAACCCCAGGTCGGCTTGCCCCAGATCGCGCCAGTGACCAGCGCCACCGCCGTCATCCAGGCGCCAATGGGCGCGGCGCATTGCAGGGCGACGTCGGCCAGTTTCATTTTCCACACCAGCCCGACCACGCCGCACACCGCCAGCATCACGTAGATAGACTGGGCCAGCATCGCGGTGGGAACGTGGATATAAATGATGCGAAAGCTGTTGCCTTGCTGGTAATCCGGCGGCGCGAACGCCAGGCCCCAGACCACGCCGGAGCCAATCAGCAGCAGAGCAGCGACGCTCAACCAAGGCAACAACTTGCCGCTGATGCCGTAGAACCACTTGGGTGAGCCGAGCTTATGAAACCAGGTCCAGTTCATTGCTGTTTCCAATCACGGTTGCGGCTCGCCATCACGAACCGCCGGGGTGGCCTTTACTTCAAGGGAAGCGGTCAATTTTTGACCAGACCTCGTTATTATTCGCCGACGCTGATCTTCAGGCCAGCGGCTATTGCAAAGGGTGTCAGGGTTATCGCCAGGGCGGTCAGGCTCCCGAGCCACAGCAGATAACCGGTCGCCGGCATGCCCTGCAACGCCGCCTGCAAGGCACCGCTGCCCAGGATCAATACCGGGATATACAGCGGCAGGATCAGCAAGGCCAGCAACAGACCGCCACGCTTCAATCCCACCGTCAATGCCGCGCCCACCGCACCGAGCAAGCTCAGTACCGGTGTGCCCAGCAGCAGCGACACCAGCAGCACTGGCATGCAGGCGGCAGGCAAGCCCAGCATCATCGCCAGCAACGGCGAAAGCAGTACCAGCGCCAGGCCGGAAAAAACCCAGTGTGCCAGTACCTTGGCTAAAACCAGAAGGGCCAGGGGGTGCGACGAAAGGACCCACTGCTCCAGGGAACCGTCTTCGAAATCACTGCGGAAAAGCCCGTCCAGCGAGAGCAGGACCGACAAAAGCGCTGCCACCCAGACCAGTCCTGGAGACAAGGTTTGCAACAATTGAGTCTCCGGGCCGACCGCCAATGGGAACAGTGCGATGACGATCGCAAAGAACACCAAGGGGTTGGCCAGTTCCGCCGGACGACGGAACAGCAGGCGCGCCTCGCGGGCCAGTAACAAGCCAAACACACTCATAAGGCCCAGGTTCCCAGATCGATGCTGCGATAGCCGGATGGTATCCGCGACAAGGTGTGGTGAGTGGTCAAGAGCACCATGCCGCCCTTTTCGCAGTGCCGCGCCAAGTGCTCCTCCAACTGCGCCACGCCCTGTTTATCCAGCGCGGTGAAAGGCTCGTCGAGGATCCACAGTGGCGGGCTGTCCAGGTACAGACGGGCCAGGGCCACGCGACGCTGCTGACCGGCGGAAAGGGTGTGGCACGGCACGTCTTCGAAACCGCGCAACCCCACCGTCGCCAACGCCTGCCAGATGGCGTCGCGACTGGCCGGTTGATGCAGGGCGCAGAGCCAGCTGAGGTTTTCCTCGGGCGTCAGCAGGTCCTTGATCCCAGCGGCGTGGCCGATCCAGAGCAGGTTGCGCGCCAATTCGCTGCGCTGGTCCTGCAAGGGCTGGCCATTGAGCAATACCTGGCCGGCGGTCGGTTGCATCAACCCGGCCAACAGGCGCAACAGGCTGGTCTTGCCGCTGCCGTTGGGGCCACTGACTTGCACCATATCGCCTTGGGAGAGTCTCAATTCGAGATTTTCGAAAAGCAGCCGCAAGTCTCGCTCACAGGCGAGGCCGACGGTTTGCAAAAGAGGACTGGTCAAGGGATCGAGGGCCTTATACGGTTCAAGTCGGCGGTGCAGCAGCCGTTAAAGAGATGCAGCATAGATGCATTGACGGCCTGTTCCACAGAGCTGCGTCAAACAATTGCATGGTTTTCGCCACTGCCTGAAAGACGGGCGGCATTATACATGTCATGCCCTACTCTATTGAGGGCTATTTTCCCAGGGTAAGACTGCAGATGACAGGCGACATGAACATCCTGCCGCTGCCTCAGGCCACGGCAACGACGCGTATGCCGGCGGTCAGTGGCGAGCTGCTCAAGCTGCTGACGCCGGCCGAAGGCCTGATCGGCTCCGGCCAGACCGCCCAGGCCGAAGTGCTGTCGCTCAAGCAGGCCGACCAGACTTTCCAGCTGCTGCTCAAGGTCACCCTGGAGAGCGGCCGCCAGACCACGGTGCAAGCCACCAGCACCCAACCGCTGCCGCAGGGCACCAGCCTGGCCGTGACCCAACCGTCCGCCAGCAACCTGGCGATCGCGGTGCAGCAGGCCGTCGCTTCCAGTGTCGCCACCCTGACCCGCATCGACACAGCGCAATTGCCGGTCGGCACCTTGTTGCAAGGCAAGGTGCTCACCAGCCAGCCATTGCCTCAATTACCCGGGCAACCGGCGGTGTATCGGTCATTGGTGAGCCTGCTCAATACCGCCCAGGCCGGCGCGACCCTGGACATCGACAGCCCCCAGCCATTGCGCATCGGCACGCTGTTGAGCGCCCAGGTGCAGGATGCCCAGACGCTCAAGTTCGTGCCCTTGAGCAACCGCCAGGAACAATTGGCAGTGAGCCAGCAACTGGTCAACCAAGTGAGCCGCCAGGGCTCGCTGGACAGCCTGATCACCGTATTGCAGAACCTGCCTACCACCGACGACACCGGCACCGAACTGCGCGCTGCGGTCACACGACTGCTGGCCGGCCTGCCGGATATCCAGCAATTGAGCACGCCCAAGGGACTGGCCCAAGCCATGATCGCCAGCGGCGCGTTTCTGGAAAGCAAATTACTGGCTGGACAGCCGCCAAGCCTGGCACCGGACATGAAAGGCGACCTGCTGAAATTGATCGCGCAGTTGACCCCGGCCCCGCCTGCTTCCACCAACCTCACTGCAATCATCGCCGCCAATACAATGGCCCAGGTGTTGCCCAGTTTCGTGCGCAGCGCCTTGGGAATGCTCGGCCAGGTCAGCGCCAAGCCGCAACCCACCAGCTTCCCCCTGCCCTCGCGTCAATTGAAGGAGCAGGACGAGGAAGGCGATTTGCAGCATCTGCTGCGCCTGGCCGCCGCCGCCGTATCGCGCTTGCAAAGTCATCAACTGTCGAGCCTGGAGCAGACCGGCCTGACTGACGACGGTCGGCTGATGAGCACTTGGCAATTGGAAATCCCGATGCGCAACCTGCAGGACATCGTGCCTTTGCAGGTCAAGTTCCAGCGCGAGGAAACGCCGCCCAGAGAGCAGCAGCCAAACGAGCGCCGGGAAGAACGCGAAACGAAACAGCAACTCTGGCGCGTCGAGCTGGCGTTCGACATGGAACCGCTTGGGCCGTTGCAGGTTCAGGTCCAGCTACTGAGCGGCAGCCTGTCGAGCCAGTTATGGGCACAACGGCCATATACCGCGAGCCTGATCGAAAGCAACCTGACCGCACTGCGCGAGCGCCTCGTGACGTGCGGCCTGAACGTTGGCGACCTGGATTGCCACCTCGGCACTCCGCCGCAAGGCCCCAAGACTCGCCTGGAACAACGCTGGGTGGATGAAACCGCATGACGACCCATACCGAACCCCGCCAGGCCATCGCCCTCAAGTACGACGGCCACCATGCCCCGACGCTCACCGCCAAGGGCGACGAAGCCCTGGCCGAGGAAATCCTGCGGATCGCCCGGGACAGCGAAGTACCGATTTATGAAAATGCCGAGTTGGTGAAATTGCTGGCTCGCATGGAACTGGGCGATAGCATCCCGGAAGAGCTGTACCGCACAATCGCCGAGATCATCGCGTTTGCCTGGAACCTGAAGGGCAAATTCCCCCAGGGTCATGACCCAAATGCGCCGAGCGTTGAGAAAGACGTGACCGAGCGTGGGGATGATTACTGACTACGGCAACGCCGCTCCTGTGGCTAGGGAGCTTGCTCCCGTTCGGTTGCGCAGCAGCCGCAGAAAGAGGGGCCGCTTGGCGACCCAGCGGGAACGAGCCCCCCCTCTTCACGCACTTAGCCGCCCTTGTGCAACTTGCTCATCAATTCCGCTTCGGCCTGGGTCAAGCCACAGGCCTGGGTCAGTTCGTCGACACTGGCGCCCATGCCCACCAGGCGGGCTGCCTGGGCGAAGGACAGGCTGGAGGGGTCGCGCTGTTCCAGTTGGGCGAGTTTGTCGGGCAACGGCGCGACCACGGCACGCAGCTCATGGAGTGCTTCGCCCATGCGCACGGTGCCGTTCTGGTAATCGTCGACGCGCTTGGCCAGGTCCTTGATGCGCTGATCGCGCAGCGCATCGCCCTGGGCCTGCTGAGCGGCTATTTGACGCTGGCCGCGTATGTACGCCAAAAACATCGCCAGCGTGCCTGCCCAGAAAAGGAACAGGACAATGACTGCAACCTCAAGAATCAAATCAGATACTCTCCAGTTCCGACCACTCTTCTTCGCTCATCATTTTTTCAAGCTCGACCAGGATCAGCAACTCGTTGTTCTTGTTGCAAACGCCCTGGATGAACTTGGCCGATTCCTCGTTACCGACGTTAGGCGCGGTTTCGATTTCCGACTGACGCAAGTAAACCACTTCGGCGACGCTGTCGACGAGGATACCGACCACTTGCTTGTCCGCCTCGATGATCACGATACGGGTGTTGTCGTTGACCTCGGTAGAGCTCAGGCCGAAACGCTGGCGAGTATCGATCACCGTTACCACGTTGCCACGCAGGTTGATGATGCCCAGCACATAGCTTGGTGCACCTGGAACCGGGGCGATCTCGGTATAGCGCAGCACTTCCTGTACGCGCATCACATTGATGCCGTAGGTTTCGTTATCGAGCTTGAAGGTTACCCATTGCAAAATCGGATCTTCGGAACCCTTGAGAGACGACGCCTTATCATTCATACCCTGACCCCTCGAAAAACCGCCTGTGGCGGCGTGTGTTCTGTCCGGCGACTGTGCGCCACCGGTTGTCTTATTTCGGTTTCTGGACCGGCTTGGTGCCGCCCAGGTGTTTTGCCCCGCCGCTGGCGATCAACTCGGCCAACTCGGAAACGTCCAGCAAGGCGCACATGTGTTCGATCACCGTACCGGCCAACCATGGCCGCTGCCCTCGATGGCTGCGCCACTTGATCTCGTTCGGGTCCAGGCGCAGCGAGCGGCTGACCTGATGCACCGCTAGCCCCCACTCGTAACCCTGTACCGAAATCACGTATTGCAGGCCCTGGCGAAAATCATCGCGATAACGGTCCGGCATCACCCATCGCGCGGTATCCAGCACCTTCAGGTTGCCGGCCTGGCTCGGCAGGATTCCGAGGAACCATTCCGGCTGGCCGAACAACGGCGTCAGTTCTTGCCCGGCCAGGGAATAAATCGATCCCAGGCATACCAGCGGCACCGCCAGGGTCAACCCGGCCACATCGAACAACAGGCACTCGAACGGCTCGGCGGCCCAGGCCGGACGGTCATCGCCCGGCACCGGCGGCGGCGGAGTGCTCGGCGGCAGGTGGATTTCCACCACCGGCGTCACCAGCCCCTGCAGTAACGGTGCAACGGTCGAGACCGGCGCCAGGATCGGCGCTGGCGCGTCCATTACCGCCACTGGCGGCTTGACGAACGCTGCCTCGACCGCCGCGGTCAACACAGTCACCTGCGCGTCACGGGCCTGCTCTTCGAGCACGGCGGCTTGAAATTCATCCAACTCACCCGGGGCCTGAACGGTTTCGGGCAATGCCTCGATCACGCTCGGCTCAGGTGGCAATTCTTCGGTCGCTTCCTGCAACAGCCCGTCCAGATAGGACTGCAGGGCCATTTGCGGACGCGAGGTCGTCTTTATCGGCCGGTTCATGGGAACAGTGCGCCACTTGAAAAGGTTATCGGCATGAATGCGCCAGGACTTGAGCGCTCGCAAGCGAACGCGATGCCTGTGGAGAGCCTGGTCACCTTAAGCCACCTGCTGGGGAACGAGTTGTTGGGCCAGCAGGTGCTTGAGCAGCGCGCGGTAGGCCAGCACACCACGGCTCTTGCCATCAAATTGTGAAGGGGTCACGCCGGCACGACTGGCATCGCGCAGGCGGGTATCGACCGGTATGTAGCCCTGCCAGATGTCGTCCGGGTACATGTCCCGCAATACGCGCAGGGTCCCCAGGGACGCCTGGGTGCGGCGGTCGAACAGGGTCGGCACGATATTGAAGGCCAGGGTTTGCTTGCGCGAACGGTTGACCATCGCCAGGGTATTGACCATGCGCTCCAGGCCTTTCACCGCCAAGTGTTCGGTCTGCACCGGAATCACCAATTGCTGGCTGGCTGCCAGGGCGTTGACCATGAGCAGCCCCAGCAGCGGCGGGCTGTCGATAATCGCGTAATCGAAATCCTGCCACAGTTGTGCCAGAGTCTTGGCGATCACCAGGCCGAGGCCGCTCTGTCCTGGCGACTGACGCTCCAGGGTGGCCAGGGCGGTGCTCGACGGCAGCAGGGAAATCCGCTCGTCGCTGGTGGACAGCAGCAATTGCCCCGGCAAGCCTTCGGGCACGGTGCCCTTATGCAGGAACAGGTCGTAATTGCTGTGTTCCAGGGTATCGGGATCGTAGCCAAAGTAACTGGTCATGGAGCCGTGGGGGTCCAGATCGACGATGACCACGCGCTTGCCCGCCTCGGCCAGCAATCCGGCTAAAGCGATGGAAGATGTGGTTTTGCCCACACCACCTTTTTGATTGGCGACTGCCCAGACTCTCATTCGGATCGTTCCTCCCGGCCGAAACAGGCTCGACCGAGAAATAGCTCGGTTATAAAGCGGGTGACGGAGAATTGACGGCACTCTGTCTTCCCGGCGACTTGACCGGGGCCGGTGCAGTTTGTGTGCCAGCACGCTTCAATGCCGCATCGGGTTTTGCATTGGCCGTACCGGTACCCGTCAGGCTGCGGCGGACGTCGAGGTTGCGCGACACCACCAGCACCACTCGCCGGTTGCGCGCGCGCCCCTCGACAGTAGCGTTGTTGGCCACCGGCTGGAACTCGCCATAGCCTACCGAGGCCAGGCGACCGGGGTTCACGCCCTGCATGGCGAGCATGCGGACGATGCTCGCCGAACGGGCCGAAGACAGCTCCCAGTTGGTCGGATACTGCGCGGTACGGATCGGCTGGTCGTCGGTAAAGCCTTCGACATGGATCGGGTTGTCGAATGGCTTCAGGATCGCCGCCACTTTGTCGACGATGTTGAAGGCCAGGTCGCTGGGCATGGCATCACCACTGCCGAACAACAGGCTGGAATTGAGTTCGATCTCGACCCACAGTTCGTTGCCGCGTACCGTCATCTGGTTGGAGCTGATCAGGTCACCGAACGCGGCGCTGATGTCATCGGCAATGCTTTTCAACGGATCGCTGCCGCCGGCGATACCGGTATCGACCTGATCGGTGTCCTTGACCAGCGGCTTGGCCGGGGTCGTGCTCTTGGGCCGCTCATCGCCGATGGGAATGGGCTTGAGGGCACGATCGGAGTCGGTGAAGACGCCGATCAGCGCCTCGGAAATAACCTTGTACTTGCCTTCGTTGACCGACGAGATCGAATACATGACCACGAAAAAGGCAAACAGCAGTGTGATGAAGTCGGCGTAGGAAACCAGCCAACGTTCATGATTGACGTGTTCTTCAGTGTGCCTGCGACGTGCCATGTGTCATCTCCCCCATCAGTCCATGAAGCCCTGGAGCTTCAACTCAATGGAACGCGGGTTCTCGCCTTCGGCGATCGACAGGATCCCCTCCAGCAGCATTTCGCGATAGCGCGACTGGCGCAACGCGATGGACTTGAGCTTGGCGGCAATCGGCAGCAGCACCAGGTTGGCACTCGCCACACCATAGATCGTGGCCACGAACGCAACCGCGATGCCGCTGCCCAGTTGCGACGGATCGGCCAGGTTGCCCATGACATGGATCAAGCCCATCACCGCACCGATGATGCCGATGGTCGGCGCGTAGCCGCCCATGCTTTCGAATACCTTGGCCGCTTCGATGTCACGGCTCTCCTGGGTGTAGAAATCCACCTCCAGGATGCTGCGGATGGCTTCCGGCTCGGCGCCGTCCACCAGCAATTGCAGGCCTTTGCGCGAGTAATTGTCGGGTTCGGCATCGGCCACCCCTTCCAGGCCCAGCAAGCCTTCCTTGCGAGCGGTCAGGCTCCAGTTCACGACCCGATCGATACCGCCGGCCAGGTCGACCCGCGGCGGGAACAGGATCCAGATCAGCACCTGCATGGCGCGCTTGAACGCGCTCATCGGCGACTGCAGCAATGCAGCGCCGACGGTGCCACCGAGCACGATCAAGGCGGCCGGGCCGTTAGCCAACGCCCCCAGGTGACCGCCTTCCAGGTAGTTGCCGCCAATGATGGCGACGAACGCCATGATGATGCCAATCAGGCTGAGCACATCCATTACAGGCACGCCTCGACCAGGTGCCTGCCGATATCGTCCAACCCGTACACCGCGTCGGCAAGATCCGCTTTCACGATCGCCATCGGCATGCCGTAGATCACGCAGCTGGCTTCATCCTGGGCCCAGATCGCGCTGCCGCCCTGCTTGAGCAGGCGCGCGCCTTCGCGACCGTCGGCGCCCATGCCGGTGAGCACCACCGCCAGAACCTTGTCGCCGTAGGACTTGGCGGCGGAACCGAAAGTGATGTCCACACAAGGCTTGTAGTTCAGGCGCTCGTCACCCGGCAGGATTTTCACCGCGCCGCGGCCGTCGACCATCATCTGCTTGCCACCAGGGGCCAACAACGCCAGGCCCGGTCGCAGGATGTCGCCATCCTCGGCTTCCTTGACGCTGATGTTGCACAGCTTGTCCAGCCGCTCCGCGAACGCCTTGGTAAACGCCGCCGGCATGTGCTGGATCAGCACGATGGGGGCCGGGAAATTGGCCGGCAATTGGGTCAGGACCCGTTGCAGCGCCACCGGGCCACCCGTGGACGTACCGATGGCGACCAGCTTGTAGGCCTTGCGCTTGGGTGCCGGTGACGACGTGCTGGCGGGTGCCGGCGCCGGGCGAGCAGGCGCGGGGGCCGGAGCGCTGCGCACCGGTGCCGGATTGAAGCTGCTCGAGGAAACCGGGGTCGATACAGGGCTTGGCGCTGCAACAGGTGCAGGCGTCGGTGCGCTGTAGGCGGAGACACGCCGGTTGCTGCGGGAAATGCTATGGACCTTTTCGCACAACAATTGCCGGACCTTGTCCGGATTGCGGGAAATGTCCTCAAAATTCTTCGGCAGGAAATCCACCGCCCCGGCGTCCAGCGCATCGAGGGTCACCCGGGCGCCTTCATGGGTCAGGGAGGAGAACATCAATACGGGGGTCGGGCAGCGCTGCATGATATGTCGCACTGCCGTGATGCCATCCATCATCGGCATCTCGTAGTCCATGGTGATCACGTCTGGCTTGAGGGCCAGCGCCTGATCGATCGCCTCTTTGCCGTTGGTCGCCGTACCGACGACCTGAATCGTTGTGTCAGCCGAAAGAATTTCCGAGACGCGGCGGCGGAAGAACCCCGAATCATCCACCACCAGGACTTTAACTACCATAAACACTCCGTTAGACGAGGCGCGGCTCTGGGCCACGCCTGTCTTGAATCAAATACGCCGTGCGGCGTAGCGCTTGAGCATGCTTGGCACATCGAGAATCAACGCGATGCGGCCGTCGCCGGTGATGGTGGCGCCGGACATGCCCGGGGTGCCTTGGAGCATCTTGCCCAACGGCTTGATGACCACTTCTTCCTGGCCCACCAACTGGTCGACGACAAAGCCGATCCGCTGGGTGCCCACCGAAAGGATCACCACATGGCCTTCGCCCTGTTCCACGTGAGCCGCAGAGCTGACCAGCCAGCGCTTGAGGTAGAACAACGGCAGTGCCTTGTCCCGCACGATCACCACTTCCTGGCCGTCCACCACGTTGGTGCGCGACAGGTCGAGGTGGAAAATCTCGTTGACGTTGACTAGCGGGAAGGCGAACGCCTGGTTGCCCAGCATCACCATCAGGGTTGGCATGATCGCCAGGGTCAGCGGGACCTTGATGACGATCTTCGAGCCCTTGCCCTTGGTCGAGTAGATGTTGATGGTGCCATTGAGCTGGGCGATCTTGGTTTTCACCACGTCCATGCCCACGCCACGTCCGGAGACGTCGGAAATTTCGGTCTTGGTCGAGAAGCCTGGTGCGAAGATCAGGTTAAAGCAATCCGACTCGCTGAGCCGGTCCGCCGCGTCCTTGTCCATCAGGCCTTTCTTCACGGCGATACCGCGCAGGACATCAGCGTCCATGCCCTTGCCGTCATCGGAGATGGACAACAGGATGTGGTCGCCTTCCTGTTCAGCCGACAGGATGACCTTGCCGCTGCGGGGCTTGCCCATCGCTTCGCGGTCAGCCGGCTCTTCGATACCGTGGTCGACCGAGTTGCGCACCAAGTGGACCAATGGGTCGGCCAGGGCCTCGACAAGGTTCTTGTCCAGGTCGGTCTCTTCGCCCACCAGTTCCAGATTGATTTCTTTCTTGAGCTGGCGAGCCAGGTCACGAACCAGGCGCGGGAAGCGCCCGAAGACTTTCTTGATCGGCTGCATCCGCGTCTTCATGACGGCGGTCTGCAGGTCGGCCGTGACCACGTCGAGGTTCGACACGGCCTTGGACATGGCTTCGTCCTGGCTGTTGAGGCCCAGGCGAACCAGGCGGTTACGCACCAGCACCAGTTCGCCGACCATGTTCATGATCTCGTCCAGGCGCGCAGTGTCGACCCGCACAGTGGTCTCGGCTTCGCTGGCGGGTTTTTCCGCCGGCGCAGCCGCAGGGGCACGGGCCGGCGCCGGGGCAGCTGCAGCGGCAGGCTTGGGGGCCTCGGCTTTCGGCTCCGGTGCCTTGGCGGCGGGTTTAGGCGCTGCCTTGGCCGCGGGTGCGACGGTGGCGGCGGGCGCAACAGAAGCCGTACCGACTTCGCTGAACTTGCCTTTGCCGTGCAGCTCGTCGAGCAGCGACTCGAATTCGTGGTCGCTGATCAGGTCGCTGCCGGCCGCAGCAGCGGCAGGCTTGGCCGGAGTCGGCGCGGAAGCGATGGCCGAATCCAGCGCGTCAACGGCAAAGGTGCCCTTGCCGTGCAACTGATCGAGCAGCGCTTCGAATTCATCATCGGTGATGTCGGAGTTGTCGCCGGCCGCTTTCGGCGCGGCTGGGGTCGCCGGGGCTGCCGCAGGAACGACGGCATCGACCGCGAACTGGCCCTTGCCATGCAACTGATCGAGCAGTGACTCGAACTCAGCGTCGGTGATTTCATCGCTGCCAGCAGCAGAGGCCGCCGGCGCAGCAGGGGCGACAGGAGCGGCTGGTGCCTCGGCCTCGGCCTTGACGGCGTTCAGCGAGTCCAGCAGTTGTTCGAATTCATTATCGGTGATGTCACCCGATGCTTCGGCGACCGGTTCTTCAACGATCGTCTCGACCACCGGTGCGGCGTCAGCCGATTGCGGCTCGGCCAGGCGCGACAGCGCGGCAAGCAACTCAGGGGTGGCCGGGGTAATCGGCGAGCGCTCACGCACTTCGCTGAACATGCTGTTGACCGCATCCAGCGCTTCAAGCACCACGTCCATCAATTCCGAATCGACGCGTCGCTCACCCTTGCGCAGGATGTCGAACACGTTTTCGGCAATGTGGCAGCACTCCACCAGCTCATTGAGCTGGAGGAAGCCGGCGCCTCCTTTTACAGTGTGGAAACCGCGAAAAATTGCATTGAGCAGATCTGCATCATCCGGTCGGCTTTCCAGCTCGACCAGTTGCTCAGACAGTTGCTCTAGAATCTCGCCGGCCTCAACCAGGAAATCCTGAAGGATCTCTTCATCGGCGCCGAAGCTCATTAGTGGCTGCTCCTAAAACAGGGCTAAAACTCAGAATCCAAGGCTGGACAGCAAATCGTCCACATCGTCCTGACCGGACATAACGTCTTCTCTTTTATCGGCATGAATCTGCGGACCTTCACCCTGAGAGAGATGTTTTTGTGGATCTTTTTCAGCAAGTATCGCTTCACGGTCGTGTTCGATGCCTGCAAAGCGGTCGACCTGGCTGGCCATCAACACCAGTTTGAGCAGATTGCTTTCCACTTCGGTGACCAGTTGGGTCACACGCTTGATTACCTGGCCTGTCAGGTCCTGATAGTCCTGGGCCAGCAGAATGTCATTGAGGTTGCTCGCCACCGCACGGTTCTCGGTGCTGCTGCGCGTCAGGAAACCGTCGACTCGACGGGCCAGTTCGCGAAACTCCTCGGCACCCACTTCGCGGCGCATGAAGCGGCCCCAGTCGGTGCTCAGGGCCTGGGCTTCTTCGCTCAGTCCATTGACCAACGGGGTAGCGCTTTCCACCAGGTCCATGGTGCGGTTGGCCGCGGCCTCGGTGAGCTTGACCACATAACCCAGGCGCTCGGTGGCGTCAGTGATCTGCGAGACTTCCTCGGCCTGCGGCATGTGCGGGTCGATCTGGAAATTGACGATCGCACTGTGCAGTTCACGGGTGAGCTTGCCGACTTCCTGGTACAGACCACGATCGCGGGTCTGGTTGAGCTCATGAATCATTTGAACCGCATCACCGAAGCGGCCCTTTTCAAGGCTGTCGACCAGTTCGCGGGCATGTTTTTTCAGGGTCGATTCGAAATCGCCCATTGAAGATTCGTTATCCATAGCTCCCCCGTGGCGCCGTTAACCGATGCGTTCAAAGATTTTTTCGATCTTCTCTTTCAACGCCTGGGCCGTGAAGGGTTTGACCACGTAGCCGTTCACACCGGCCTGGGCCGCTTCGATGATCTGCTCGCGCTTGGCTTCGGCGGTGACCATCAGCACCGGGAGGTGCTTGAGTTTTTCATCGGCGCGCACGTGGCGCAGCAAGTCGATACCGGTCATGCCGGGCATGTTCCAGTCAGTCACCAGAAAGTCGATGCTCCCGCTGTTGAGGACCGGGATGGCAGTAGTGCCATCGTCGGCCTCGACCGTGTTGGTGAACCCAAGGTCACGCAACAGGTTCTTAATGATCCGCCGCATCGTTGAGAAGTCATCAACGATGAGGATTTTCATGTTCTTGTCCAATTCGACCTCCAAGCAGTCTTAAACGCGTCCAGCACCTGAACGCGCCATTTCAATCAATCCGGCACAACACTCGACAACGGTACGGAGCACAACGAATGACGACTGGTACGGCGCACGCCATACCTGTCTTGCCATGTCTCCACACTGCCTGTCAGCGCGCTCGCCACTCCCCCAAACGCCCCCGCAAACGGGCCGCGCACTGGCTGTGTAACTGGCTGACCCGCGATTCGCTGACCCCCAGGACTTCACCGATTTCCTTGAGGTTCAGCTCTTCGTCGTAGTACAGCGCCAAGACCAGTCGCTCACGCTCCGGCAAATTGGCAATCGCATCCGCCAGCGCGCTCTGGAAACGCTCATCTTCCAGGTCACGCGACGGCTCCATGTGAGCACTCGCGCCGTCCTCGTGCAGTCCTTCGTGTTCGCCGTCCTGCAACAGGTCGTCGAAACTGAACAGGCGACTGCCCAAGGTATCGTTCAAAATCCCGTAATAATCATCGAGACTTAACTGGAGTTCGGCCGCAACCTCGTGATCTTTAGCGTCACGCCCGGTTTTAGCTTCAATTGCACGAATGGCATCACTGACCATGCGGGTATTGCGATGCACCGAACGCGGTGCCCAATCACCCTTGCGGACTTCATCGAGCATTGCGCCGCGAATGCGGATACCGGCATAGGTCTCGAAACTGGCACCCTTGCTCGCGTCATATTTGTTCGACACTTCAAGCAAACCGATCATGCCCGCCTGGATCAAGTCCTCGACCTGGACACTGGCCGGCAACCGGGCCAGCAAGTGATAGGCGATGCGCTTGACCAGGGGCGCGTAACGCTCGATCAGTTCGTATTGGGCGTCCCGTGCCGATTTCTTGTAGAGATGGTTGTAACCGCTGGCTGTCATAACACGGGCCCTGCTGTTTGTTGCACGAGACGCTCGACGAAAAATTCCAGATGCCCGCGTGGGTTGGCCGGCAGTGGCCAGGTATCGACCTTCTGGGCGATTGCCTTGAACGCCAGCGCGCATTTGGAACGTGGAAAGGCTTCATAGACGGCACGTTGCTTCTGGACAGCCTTACGTACGCTTTCGTCGTAAGGCACGGCGCCGACGTATTGTAGGGCGACGTCCAGGAAGCGATCCGTGACCTTTGTCAACTTGGCGAACAGGTTGCGTCCTTCCTGAGGGCTCTGGGCCATGTTGGCCAGGACACGGAAGCGGTTCATGCCGTAGTCGCGGTTCAATAACTTGATCAGGGCATAGGCGTCGGTGATGGACGTCGGCTCGTCGCAGACCACCAGCAATACCTCCTGGGCGGCGCGGACGAAACTGACGACCGAGTCGCCGATGCCGGCTGCGGTGTCGATCACCAGCACATCGAGGTTGTCCCCGATGTCGCTGAAGGCCTGGATCAGGCCCGCGTGCTGGGCCGGGGTCAGGTGAACCATGCTCTGGGTGCCGGAGGCTGCCGGCACGATGCGAATCCCGCCGGGCCCTTGCAAGAGCACATCGCGAAGTTCGCAACGGCCTTCGATGACGTCCGCCAGGGTGCGCTTGGGTGTGAGCCCCAGCAGCACGTCGACGTTCGCCAGGCCCAGGTCGGCGTCCAGCAGCATGACCCGTCGGCCAAGCTCTGCCAGAGCCAGGGACAAGTTCACTGACACGTTAGTCTTCCCGACGCCACCTTTGCCGCCGGTCACCGCGATCACCTGTACGGGATGCATGCTGCCCATGTTCGTTCTTTACCTTGTCTTACTTAGACGGAGGCCACATTACTGGCTGCGCGTTCACATACGGAACAATGCATGGCAGACCATCGATGTAGGTACAAAAAATATTCATGATTACCTCAGCCGACCTGCTTGGTCGGGCTGTGGTAGATATCAGCGAACATGTCAGCCATGGCTTCTTCGCTGGGTTCTTCCTGCATTTGCACACTCACGGCACGGCTGACCAGTTGATGACGGCGCGGCAGATGCAAATCATCCGGGATCCGCGGCCCGTCGGTCAGGTAAGCCACCGGCAGTTCATGGCCGATCGCCAGGCTCAACACCTCGCCCAGGCTTGCCGTTTCATCCAGCTTAGTCAGGATGCAGCCGGCCAGCCCGCAGCGCTTGTAGCTGTGGTATGCGGCGGTTAGAACCTGTTTCTGGCTGGTGGTTGCCAACACGAGATAATTTTTCGACTTGATACCACGCCCGGCCAGGCTTTCAAGCTGCATGCGCAGGGCCGGATCGCTGGCTTGCAGGCCGGCGGTATCGATCAGCACGACGCGCTTGCGCAGCAATGGCTCCAGCGCCTGGGCCAGGGATTGGCCCGGATCCACATGGGTCACCGACACATTGAGGATCCGGCCCAGGGTCTTGAGTTGCTCCTGGGCACCGATGCGGAAACTGTCCATGCTCACCAGGGCGATGCTCTGGGCGCCGTACTTGAGAACATAACGGGCGGCGAGCTTGGCCAAGGTGGTGGTCTTGCCCATGCCGGCAGGACCGACCATGGCAATCACACCGCCCTCTTCCAGCGGCTCGACTTCCGGTGTGGCAATCATGCGTGCCAGGTGCGCCAGCAACATGCGCCAGGCCTGGCGAGGCTCTTCGATGCCGTTGATCAGCGCCAGCAGGTCCCGGGACAACGGGCCGGACAGGCCGATGCGTTGCAGGCGACGCCACAGGTTGGCCTGGGCCGGACGGCTGCCTTGCAGCTGGTTCCAGGCCAGGGAGCCCAATTGAACTTCCATCAGTTCACGCAGGCTGTTGAGTTCGAAGCGCATCGAGTCCAGGGCACGCGGGTCGACACCACGGGCTGGCGCGGCCTGGGCCGGTGCAGCGCGACGCGGTTCGGCCGGGGCCGGTTCGATGAGTGGTTCAGCTGCGGTCAGCGGCAGGCCGGCGGTGAGCGGCTGGCCAGCGAACAATTGACGATTGGTGCCGGCAGCCTCGCCTTCACTGCTGCGCAGGCTCAATTCGGCCTGGGCGCTGGCGATGCGCGACTGGGTCTTGCGCAGCTCGTCCTCGAGTTCCATGTTCGGAACCCGCGGGGCCAGCGCCGACAATTTGTAATCCAGAGCCGCCGTCAGCTCGACACCGCCAGCGATCCGGCGATTGCCGATGATGGCTGCTTCAGCGCCCAGCTCGTCACGAACCAGCTTCATGGCCTGACGCATATCGGCGGCGAAAAAACGCTTCACTTGCATAAACCACTACCTCAGCCGTTGGGCCCTACTGTCGCAACGATGGTCACTTGCTTGTTGTCCGGTATTTCCTGGTACGCCAGCACGTGCAGCCCCGGGACCGCGAGGCGCCCGAATCGCGAGAGCATCGCGCGAATCGGACCGGCCACCAGCAGGATCACCGGTTGGCCTTGCATCTCTTGCCGTTGGGCTGCGTCGATCAGCGAACGCTGCAGCTTCTCGGCCATGCTTGGCTCCAGCAGGACACCCTCTTCCGAGCCTTGTCCTGCCTTCTGAAGACTATTGAGCAATATCTGTTCCAACCTTGGTTCCAGAGTGATCACAGGCAGCTCGGACTCAGTGCCTACAATGCTTTGGACGATTGCGCGGGAGACGCCGACGCGCACCGCCGCCACCATAGCGGCGGTATCTTGACTCTTGGAAGCGTTGTTGGCGATGGCTTCGGCGATGCTGCGGATGTCGCGCACCGGCACTTGCTCGGCCAGCAGCGCCTGAAGAATCTTGAGCAGTTGCGACAGCGAAAGCACACCCGGCACCAATTCTTCGGCCAGTTTCGGCGAGCCCTTGGCCAGTACTTGCAGCAATTGCTGGACTTCTTCGTGGCCAATCAGCTCGCTGGAGTGCTTGTAGAGGATCTGGTTCAAATGGGTTGCCACCACGGTACTGGCGTCCACTACGGTATAGCCGAGGGACTGGGCCTGGGCCCGCTGGCTGATTTCGATCCACACCGCTTCCAGGCCGAAAGCCGGATCCTTGGCGGTGATGCCGTTGAGCGTGCCGTAGACCTGCCCCGGGTTGATCGCCAGCTCGCGGTCCGGGTAGATCTCGGCCTCGGCCAGGATCACCCCCATCAGCGTCAGGCGATAGGCGCTCGGCGCCAGGTCGAGGTTGTCGCGGATATGGACCGTGGGCATCAGGAACCCCAGATCCTGGGACAGCTTCTTGCGCACGCCCTTGATCCGCGCCAGCAACTGGCCGCCCTGGTTGCGGTCGACCAAAGGAATCAGGCGGTAGCCGACTTCCAGGCCAATCATGTCGATCGGCGTCACGTCGTCCCAGCCCAGTTCCTTGGTTTCCATGGCGCGAGCCGGCGAAGGCAACAATTCCTGCTGACGCTTGACCTCTTGCAGGGCCTGGAGCTTCTGCATGTTCTGCTTCTTCCAGAACAGGTAGGCGCCGCCCGCCGCAACGGCGGCCATGGTCAGGAAGGAAACGTGTGGCATGCCCGGCACCAGGCCCATCACCGCCATCAGGCCGGCCGCAACGGCCAGGGCCTTGGGCGAGGCGAACATCTGCCGACCGATCTGCTTGCCCATGTCTTCGGAGCCCGAAGCACGGGTCACCATGATCGCCGCCGCTGTGGATAACAACAGTGATGGCAATTGCGCCACCAAACCGTCACCAATGGTCAGCAAGGCGTAAACCTTGCCAGCATCACCGAACGACATGTTGTGCTGGAAGATACCGACCGCCATGCCACCGATCAGGTTGATGAACAGAATCAGCAGGCCGGCGATGGCGTCACCGCGCACGAACTTACTGGCACCGTCCATGGAACCGTAGAACTCGGCTTCCTGGGCCACTTCCAGGCGTCGCAGCTTGGCCTGGTTCTGATCGATCAGGCCGGCGTTGAGGTCGGCGTCGATCGCCATCTGCTTGCCGGGCATCGCATCGAGGGTGAACCGTGCGCTCACCTCGGAGATCCGCCCGGCGCCCTTGGTCACCACAACGAAGTTGATGATCATCAAAATGGCGAAAAACACGATACCGACCACGTAGTTGCCGCCGATCACCACCTCACCGAAGGCCTGGATGACCTTACCGGCGGCGGCGTGACCGTCCTGGCCGTGGAGCATGACCACACGGGTGGACGCCACGTTCAGCGCCAGGCGCAACAGCGTGGCCACCAGCAGGATGGTCGGGAATACGGCAAAGTCCAGCGGCCGCAAAGCGTAGACGCACACCAGCAGGACGACAATGGACAAGGCGATGTTGAACGTGAAGAACACGTCCAGCAGGAACGGCGGCACCGGCAGCATCATCATGGCAAGCATGACCAGCAGCAACAACGGCACGCCCAGGTTACCCCGACTGAGGTCTACGACGTTGCTGCGCGCGGCGCTGAGTAACTGAGAGCGATCCACCAATAATCCCCGTTCCTGTGAAGCAAACTTTTGACGCCCGGAGGGGGCGCAGACGGGGTATTGCAAGAAGCCTTCCAACTTTGGCCGGAGGCTGAGATAGAGGTCTCAACACCAGGCAAGCCCGCTCCCACAGGGTTTAGCGTTCGCTTCAGGAATCGCGCCGCAGATCCGGCGGAATCGGCAAATCCTTGAGCGGTTCGGGACGCTTGCCCTTGCCGGCGCGGTGCTGGCGGATCTGGTAGACGTAGGCCAATACCTGGGCCACGGCCAGGTACAGGCCACCGGGAATTTCCTGGTCCAGTTCCGTGGAGTAGTAGATCGACCGCGCCAGGGCTGGGGATTCGAGCAGCATCACTTCGTTGGCCACGGCAATTTCGCGGATCTTCAGCGCCAGGAAATCGCTGCCCTTGGCGAGCAATACCGGCGCGTTGCCTTTTTCGGGGTCGTATTTGAGCGCTACGGCATAGTGGGTCGGGTTGGTGATGACCACATCGGCGTCCGGGATAGCCGCCATCATCCGGCGCTGGGAGACCTCGCGCTGCAACTGGCGGATCCGTTGCTTGACCTCTGGCTTGCCCTCCTGGTCCTTGTACTCGTCGCGAATCTCCTGCTTGGTCATCATCAGCTTCTGCTTGCTCTGATAAAGCTGGATCGGCACGTCGATGGCGGCGATCAATATCAAGCCACAGGCCATCCACAGGGTGCTCCAACCCACCAACTGGACGCTGTGGATGATGGCCTGTTCCAGCGGCTCGTGAGCAATACGCAGCAAGTCGTCAATATCGGACTGCAAAACCGTCAACGCCACGAACAGAACCAGGAAAAACTTGCCAAGAGCCTTGAGCAGCTCCATCAAAGCCGTGGTGGAGAACATGCGCTTGATGCCGGCAGCCGGGTTCATCCGACTGAACTTGGGGGCCATGCTTCCGGCGGCGAACAGCCAGCCACCCAGGGAAATCGGACCGACAACAGCAGCCAGCAACAATAAAAGCAACACCGGCTGCACCGCCAGGATCGCGATCTTGCCTGAATGCAGCAGGTATTGCGCCATGGCCCCCGGGGTGAGCAGCACTTCGCGAGGCAGGGAAAAGTTCAGACGCATGATTTCCAGCAGATCCATGGCCAACCCACCGCCATAGATCAACAGACCGCCCGCCCCGGCGAGCATCACCGCCAGGGTATTGAGCTCCTTGGAACGAGCGATCTCGCCCTTCTCACGGGATTCGCGCTTGCGCTTATCCGTGGGGTCTTCTGTCTTGTCCTGGCCACTCTCGCTCTCAGCCATGGTTCAGCGCGCCTGTGCCATGTCGCGTAGCAGCTGCAAGGCCTCGGTGGCCAAGGGCTGATATTGATTGAGGATGTCGCCCATGCTGATCCAGAAAATCACCATGCCCAACACCAGCGTCAGCGGAAAACCGATGGAGAAGATGTTCAACTGCGGAGCCGCCCTGGTCATCACGCCAAAGGCAATGTTGACCACCAGCAACGCCGTGATCGCAGGCAATACCAGCACCATCGCTGCGCCCAAGACCCAGCCGAGCTTGCCGGCGATCTCCCAGAAATGGTTGACCAGCAAGGCACTGCCCACCGGCATGGTGGTGAAGCTCTCGGTGAGGACTTCGAACACCACCAGATGCCCGTTCATGGCGAGAAACAGCAAGGTCACCAGCATTGTCAGGAACTGGCCGATCACCGCGGTATTGACGCCGTTGGTGGGGTCGACCATGGACGCGAAGGCCATGCCCATCTGGACCGAGATGATTTGTCCGGCGACCACGAACGCCTGGAAAAACAGCTGCAGCGAAAAGCCCATCAAGGCACCGATGAGAATTTGCTCGGCCACCAGCATCAATGCACTCAGATCCAGGGCATGGATCTGTGGCATCGGTGGCAGCCCAGGCGCGATAACCACGGTGATTGCCAGGGCGAAATACAGGCGTACGCGCCTCGGTACCAGGGTGGTGCCGAAGACCGGCATGCTCATCAGCACGGCGGTGACGCGAAACAGCGGCAGCACGAACGCCGCCACCCAGGAACTGATCTGGGTGTCCGTCAACGCGAGCATCGACATCGGGTCAGCCGATCAACTGCGGAATACTGCCGTACAACTGCAGGATGTATTCCATGAAAGTTTGCACCAGCCAAGGCCCGGCGACGATCAACGTCACCAGCATGACCAACAGGCGTGGCAGGAAGCTCAGGGTCTGTTCATTGATCTGGGTCGCGGCCTGGAACATTGCCACCAGCAACCCCACCAGCAGGCTGGGGATCACCAGGATGGCGACCATCATGGTGGTCAGCCAGAGCGCTTCGCGAAACAGGTCAACCGCTACTTCAGGCGTCATATCTTGCTACCCGCACAAAAGGCTTAAACACCGCCGAAACTGCCCGCCAGGGTGCCAATGATCAACGCCCAGCCGTCCACCAGCACAAACAGCATGATCTTGAACGGTAAGGAAATGATCAACGGCGATAGCATCATCATCCCCATGGCCATCAACACACTGGCAACCACCAGGTCGATGATCAGGAACGGAATGAAGATCATGAAGCCGATCTGGAACGCGGTTTTCAGCTCGGAGGTCACGAACGCCGGCACCAGGATGGTCAGTGGCGCCTGGTCGGGACTGGCGATGTCGGTACGCTTGGACAGGCGCATGAACAGTTCCAGGTCGCTGCTGCGGGTCTGGGCCAGCATGAAATCCTTGATCGGGACCTCAGCCTTGGCTACCGCATCCTGGGCACTGAGCTTTTCCGCCAGATACGGTTGCAGCGCATCCTGGTTCACCCGGTCGAACACCGGGGCCATGATGAACATGGTCAGGAACAGCGCCATGCCGGTGAGGATCTGGTTCGACGGCGTCTGTTGCAAGCCGAGGGCCTGGCGCAGGATCGAAAAGACGATGATGATCCGGGTGAAGCTGGTCATCAGCATGACGAACGCCGGGATGAAACTCAGCGCGGTCATGATCAGCAGGATCTGCAGGCTGACCGAGTATTCCTGAGCACCCTGGGCGTTGGTGCCCAGGGTAATCGCCGGGATCGACAGCGGATCGGCGGCGAACACCAACGGCGCGGCCAGCATCAGGGCCAGCGCCAACAGAATGCGCAACGGCATTACTTTTTATCCTTCTGGTCTTTCCCCAGCAACTCCATGAGGCGCTGGGCAAATTCGGGGCTGGCCTGCTCGGTGGAGGGCACCTGCACCGGCTCCTTGAGCACGTGCAATGCGGTAATCGTGCCCGGGCTCAGGCCCAGCAGAATCTGCTCGTTACCCACTTGCACCAACACCAGCCGATCCCGGGGACCGAGCGCGCGGGAACCGACGATGTCGATGACCTGCCCCTTGCCGGCCGGCCCGGCCTGTTGCACACGCCGCAGCATCCAGGCGAGGAAGAAAATCAACCCCAGCACCAGCAGCAAACCGAGCACCAACTGCGCCAGTTGCCCGGCCACGCCGCTGCCCGTCGCCGGCGCAGCGGCCACACTGGCCACCGGTTCGGCCGCCAGCACACTGAACGGCAGCATCAATGCGGCTGCGAAGAAAGCTTTCACTCAGCGCAACTTCTTGATGCGTTCGCTCGGGCTGATCACGTCCGTCAGGCGAATGCCGAACTTCTCGTTGACCACCACCACTTCGCCATGGGCGATCAGCGTGCCGTTGACCAGCACATCCAGCGGCTCGCCCGCCAGGCGGTCCAGCTCGATCACCGAGCCCTGGTTGAGCTGCAGCAGGTTGCGGATGTTGATGTCGGTACTGCCCACTTCCATTGAAATGGACACCGGGATGTCGAGGATCACATCCAGGTTCGGACCGTCCAGCGTCACCGGCTCATGGCTCTTGGGCACGCTGCCAAACTCTTCCATCGGCAGGCGGTTGGACCCGTGGGCGCCGGTGTCGGCTGCCAGCAAGGCATCGATGTCGGACTGCCCGGCGTCGCCGGTTTCTTCCAGGGCCGCAGCCCACTCGTCGGCCAGCGCCTGGTCATCCTGGGTATTCATATCGTCAGCCATCATTTGTCCTCGGCGGGCAAAAATCAGTTAAAAACGTAAATTCTTCAAACTTAGGAGTACGACACCGCTCAGCGGCGTTCGATCGGCTCGATCACCTGCAACGCCAGGTTGCCTTTGTGAGAGCCCATCTTGACCTTGAAGGCCGGTACGCCATTGGCGCGCATGATCATGTCTTCGGGCATCTCGACGGGGATGATGTCCCCCGGCTGCATGTGCAGGATGTCCCGCAGGCGCAATTGACGACGAGCGACCGTCGCACCGATCGGCACGTCGACGTCCAGCACGTCCTGGCGCAGCGCGTTGATCCAGCGCTCGTCCTGGTCGTCGAGGTCCGACTGGAAACCGGCGTCGAGCATTTCACGTACTGGCTCGATCATCGAGTACGGCATGGTCACATGCAGGTCGCCGCCACCGCCATCGAGTTCGATGTGGAAGGTCGAGACCACAATGGCTTCGCTCGGCCCGACGATGTTGGCCATGGCCGGGTTCACTTCCGAGTTGATGTACTCGAAGTTCACTTCCATGATCGCCTGCCAGGCTTCTTTCAGGTCGACGAAAGCCTGCTCCAGCACCATGCGCACTACCCGCAACTCGGTTGGGGTGAATTCACGGCCTTCGATCTTGGCGTGGCGACCATCACCACCAAAGAAGTTGTCCACCAGCTTGAACACCAGCTTGGCGTCAAGGATGAACAGTGCCGTGCCGCGCAACGGTTTGATCTTCACCAGGTTGAGGCTGGTGGGTACGTACAGCGAGTGCACGTATTCACCGAACTTCATCACCTGCACGCCACCAACGGCCACGTCGGCGGAGCGGCGCAGCATGTTGAACATGCTGATGCGGGTGTAGCGGGCGAAACGCTCGTTGATCATTTCCAGGGTCGGCATGCGTCCGCGAACGATGCGATCCTGGCTGGTCAGGTCGTAGCTTTTGACGCTGCCCGGTTCAGCAGCGTTTTCGGTTTGCACCAGGCCGTCGTCGACACCGTGCAACAGCGCGTCGATTTCGTCCTGGGACAACAGGTCCTGCACGGCCATGTCGTGTTCCTACTGCAATACGAAGTTAGTGAAGAGCAACTGTTCGATCACCACTTTGCCCAGCTCTTTCTGAGCCACTTCCTGCACGCTGGCCGTGGCTTTCTGACGCAGCATTTCCTGGCCGACGGGCGTGGCGAGGGTGTCGAAGTTCTGCCCGGAAAACAGCATCACCAGGTTATTGCGGATCAGCGGCATGTGCACTCGCAAGGCCTCCAGGTCGGCCTGGTTACGGCCCACCAAAGTAATGCTGACCTGCATGTAGCGTTGGCGACCGTTCTGCGTGTAGTTGGCCACGAAGGCAGGCGCCATGGGCTCGAAAACCGCCGGCTGCTTGCCCACCGGCGCGGCTTCGGCCGCCGCCGCAGGCTTGCCTTGAGCGCTGTGCATGAAATACCAGGTTGCCCCCACGGACACACCGATGGCCAGGAGCAAGCCCACTACGATCACGATGATCAGCTTGAGCTTGCCTTTGGTTGCAGGGTCTTTTACAGCTGCCGCTTCACTCTTCGCCATGCCAATAATCCGTCACTAATCGGGGTTTTCATTGTTGCTTGGCTAGGCTGGAGCAAGTGTTATGCCAGAAGTGTCAGGAAACGAGGATTAGGGGCCGGCCTGATCTTCAGGGCGCCATAAACCAAATGTGGGAGCGGGCTTGCCCGCGAATGCTGGGTATCAATCAACATCGCATTGACTGAAAAACCGCTTTCGCGAGCAAGCCCGCTCCCACAGAGGACTTCTTTGGATCAAGCGTAATAATCGACCGCGCTGCTGCCGATCACGCTGGTGGTAGCGGCCGCCACTTCAGCGACACTGGCCGGCAGGCCCTCATCCACCGAGTCCACTCGGCCGCCGGAAGATGTGGTGCGACCGGCCTGGGCCTGCTGCTGCGCCTGCTGGCCCGGGTTCTGCGAGCCGCTGGACTGGTCGGACACGCTGACATCGACCTGGCCCATGCCCTGTTGGGCAAAACCGTCGCGAAGGCGATGCAACTGGCCTTCCAGGGCCTCGCGAACGCCGGGATGGGCGCTCATGAAGGAAATCTGGGTCTGCTGGTCTGGAACCATATTCACGCGGATGTCCAAGCGTCCGAGTTCGGCCGGCTGCAGTTGAATATCGGCCGCCTTGAGATTGGCGCTCGACAGGTACATCACGCGGTTGACCACCTCTTCGGTCCAGCCGCCCTGGTTCATGGCGATGGGCTGGTTGACTGGCACCGCATTGGCGGTCTTCGGCGTGGCGGCCTGGGTCAGCGCCGCCAGACGGTTGGCGAAATCGTCAACGCGGGTATCGCTGGAAGCGGCTGTGAGATCCTTGAGCCCCTCGCTGATCAAGCCGCCAAATGCCTTGTCACCGCCCTGGCTGCCTGGCTCGGTACTGTTCTGATCGGCTTGCACAGTGAGCATGCTCGCCATGCCTGCGGCGAAGGTCTGCGCTGACGTCGGCTCACCATCGAGCGACGCTGGGGCCGGTGCCTTGGGCTGCGCCTGGCTGGCGGCGGAAACATGGCCGCCCTGCTCCATCGCCAGGCGCAACGCCGGCATGGCGTCGAGCGGGTCGACCGTGGGATCGAAGGCAGGATCGGCCACCGGGGTCGTTATCGGGGCTGCCTGGACCGGCGTAGCGAGCGGAGCCGCCACCGCTGCCGTGACCTGGACTTCAGTGGTGACCGCCACAGGCGCAGGTTCCGGCGCAGCGATAACGACCGGCACGAGCATGTCCGGCAGCAGGGCTGGATCGAGTGTTGGATCGACAGGCGTTTGCTGCGCGATGGGCGTTTCAGTCGAGTCGGCGCTATCGTCACTGGCGGACTTGTCGTCGTCGCTGACCGGTTTGTCCGCAGGCAAGGGATTGCCGCTATCGGCAACCGCCGGTTCCCGGGTGGCAGCGGTTTCATTGTCGTCAGTCTTTTTGACGGTGGTGTCCGGCCCCTTGTCGCGCATCGGTTTTACCGCTGGATCGGCGGCCGCTGACGATTTGGCAGGTGCCTGCGTGGCGAAGACCTGAGCGAAGCTGGAGGCTTTATCGCCGAGGTCCGGGGCCGCTGCCGGTGAATTGACGGCGGCCTGGGGCTTGGCCTGGGCAGTGGCCTGAAGCAGTGTATTAGGGGTGACGGGCATAACAAGGTCTCCGCTGCACTGGAATCATAGGTACAGTCGGAAGAAGAGAATGCAAGGGGCGGGCCAACGCAGCCTCAGCCGTAAAATCTCAGCAATGGAAACCTTCGCGCTCTTCCCGGCAAAGTGTCCGGACATGCGCAAATTCGCTTTCGATTTCATTGACCAGCTTTTCGATGCCGCCCAACGATGGCTGCTTGGCTCGCTGCTCAAGCTCGCCGCACAGCTCGGCCAAACGCAGCGCGCCCATGTTGCTGCTGCTGCCTTTGAAGCTATGGGCAGTGGCGCTCAGCTTTTCTGCGTCCCGGGCCTCATGCAGCACGCGCAGGCGAGCTTCGGAATCGTTGAGGAAGGTGTCCAATAATTCCGGATACCCTTCTTCCATGACTTCCTTCAACGTGCTGAGCACGTCGCGGTCCAGATGAACTTCACTCACTTGTTCGCTCCCTGATCAAGAATGGCCCTGATTATGCCAGAGCCTCCCAGAAAAACTCCACGCGCACACTTCGACCATCGTCTGACCAACTGGCCTGCTGGCTCAGCTGGCGTACCAGGCTCACGCCCCGCCCTGATAACCGGTCACTGTCCTGAGGCTGTGCCAACACGCGTGCAACATCGAAACCTTCACCGCTGTCCTCAACTTCAATGAGCAGTCGCCCGCCTTCGCTGTTCGGCGTGACGTGCAAGTGTACCCGCACGTAACCGTCGCTCAATTCGTCCAGGCGCAAATTGCGCTCCCGGTAATAGCGGGCAAATCCCGACGCATCGCGCTTAAGGCTCGAATCCAGTCCCAGCACACCGTGATCCAGCGCGTTGGAATAGAGCTCCGACATAACGCTGTAAAGGGCGCCACTCTGAGCCCTGAGCCCATGAACCTCAAGCAGCAACTGCAGCAGGTACGGCATGGGGTTGAACCGCTTGAGCGTCTGCGCCCGAAACTCGAAGCTCACCGACCAGTCCAGCGGACTCGACTGGCCACTGTCGGAATAGACCGGCGGCGGCGGATTGAGTTGCGTCGGGGCGACCAATCGCACCTCGACCATGCTGAAATCGTCCCGGGCCTCACCGCGAAAATCCCGCAGGGCCTGCTGGATGTCTTCAAACAACAAGTCGGGTTCACGGTTGGCTGCAAATACCTGTTGCAACCGCTCCACGCCAAACAGTTGCTCGCTGTCGTCGGTGGTATCGATTACGCCGTCGGACAACAGAAATACCCGGTCACCCAGCAGCATGGGGTGGACTTCGGTGCGGTCGTCGAACAATTGCGGGGTGAGCACGCCCAACGGCAGGTGCCGGGCCGGCAATGGCGTACGGACGCCGCTGAGGCTGTCATGCAAATAGCCATCGGGCATGCCGCCGTTCCAGACTTCCACCGTGCAGCGCTGAAAACTCAGGCACAACAGCGTCGCACAGCAGAACATGTCCACCGGCAGGATGCGCTTGAGCTTGGCATTCATCTCCCGCAGGATCTGCGCCAAGCCATACCCCTTGGCCGTCATGCCATAGAACACTTCCGCCAGCGGCATCGCGCCGACCGCCGCCGGCAAACCATGGCCGGTGAAATCGCCCAGCAATACGTGCATGTCGCCGGCCGGGTTGAACGCAGCCAGCAGCAGGTCGCCGTTGAACAAGGCATAAGGCGATTGCATGTAGCGGATGTTTGGCGCGCTCAAGCAGCCGGAGTGGGCAATCTTGTCGAACACTGCCTTGGCGACCCGTTGCTCGTTGAGCAGATGTTCATGGTGCCGGGCAATCTGGTCACGCTGTTCGACCACCGTGGCCTGCAACCGACGCAAGCGGTCCATGGCCTTGATCTTGGCGGCCAGGATGACCTGGTTGTAAGGCTTGGCCAGGAAATCGTCACCGCCGGCTTCCAGGCAACGGGCCAGGGCTTCGCTCTCGGTCAGTGAGGTGAGGAAAATGATCGGGACCAACTGGTCCCCGGCCAACTGCTTGATCTTCTGCGCCGCTTCGAAGCCATCCATCACCGGCATCATCGCGTCCATCAATACCAGGTGCGGGCGCTGCTGCAGGTAGACCTCGACCGCCTCGGCGCCATCGGCTGCGGTGAGCACGTGATGCCCCTGACGGCGGACGATGGTCGACAGCAGCAACCGGTCAGCGGCACTGTCTTCGGCGATCAGGACCGTCAGCGGCTCCGATGACGATTGCATGGCGATCAACTGATATCGAAGAGCTTGTCGAAATTGGAGATCGCAAGGATTTTCTTGACATCGCTATTGCCGTTGACAACCCGAACATCGGAGCTGTCGCCCCCTGCATGATCGCGCAGCAGCAAGAGCATGCCCAAGGCAGAGCTGTCGAGGTAGGCTGTTTCTTTGAGATCGACGATATAGGCGTCGGGGGTCGTATCGAGCTTTTCGTAAGACTCGCGAAATTCCTGATGCGTCCCGAAATCGAATCGCCCCTTGATCGAAATCGTCAGCTTCTTCCCATCGTCGGACACTTCGGTGATGACTGACATAGCTGGCTTCCTTGTCATGAACATACGTGTACAAGGTGTAGCATCTGGTAAAGGTCTGAGCAAGGTTTAGGATCATTCATCCGACAAACTCCTGGCTTGATGGTCAATAGGGATCCTGGCGTGGCAGGCGCTGGGACAATTCGTCCAACAGCTTTTGCTCGCGCTTGTCCTCCAGTTGTCGCGCTTCATCGATGTAGCGCTGCACCAGTTTGCGCAGCCCTTCGACCCGGGCAAAAGCCTCTTGCCAGCTCTGGCGGGCCTTTTCCAGGTTGTTCTGGTGCCAGACCAGGCTCTGGCGCTGCTGGTCGATGGCTGTGCCCAGTTGCGCAAGAAAACCCTGGTAACCCAAGAGCCACTGGCCGGAGACCCCATGACTGCCTCGGGCAATCCACTGCTCCTGATATTCGAGCCGGAAATTCTCCAGGTCGGCCAGCTTGCTTTCGGCCACCGCCACTTGCCCTTGGAAATAGGCCAAGCGCTGGACGGCGGTTTTCTCAGCCTTTTCCGCCATGTCCACCACTGGCGCCAGGCGCGCCGCGCGACTCGTGGCCATGGCCGGTTAAGTGCCTGCGACCGGAGCGAAAATACTTTGCAGATGCGCTTCGCTGGCACCCATGCCGATGTTGTCGTTCAGGCTCTGGCGCAGGTAGACCGCCATTGCCGGGTACAGATTGATCGCCGTGTCGGTCTCGCGATCCCCGCCGGGCACATAGGCGCCGACACTGATCAGGTCGCGGCTTTGCTGGTAGCGTGACCAATACTGCTTGAATTGCTGGGCACGCTTCATGTGCTCGGCACTGATGACCGACGGCATGACCCGACTGATGGAAGCCTCGATGTCGATGGCCGGATAATGCCCTTCTTCGGCCAGGCGCCGGGACAAAACGATGTGACCGTCAAGCACGCCCCGGGCCGAGTCGGCGATGGGGTCTTGCTGGTCGTCGCCTTCGGACAGCACGGTATAGAACGCGGTGATCGAGCCGCCACCCTTCTCCGCATTACCGGCACGCTCCACCAGCTTGGGCAGCTTGGCGAACACCGACGGCGGATAGCCCTTGGTGGCCGGCGGTTCTCCGATGGCCAGGGCAATTTCCCGCTGGGCCTGGGCGAAGCGGGTGAGCGAATCCATCAGCAACAGGACGTTCTTGCCCTTGTCGCGAAAATACTCGGCAATGCGTGTGCAATACATGGCCGCTCGCAGACGCATCAACGGCGCATCATCCGCCGGGGACGCGACGACGACCGAACGCTTGAGGCCTTCCTCGCCGAGGATGTGCTCGATGAATTCCTTCACCTCGCGACCCCGCTCGCCGATCAGCCCCACCACGATGATGTCGGCCTCCGTAAAGCGGGTCATCATGCCCAGCAGCACACTCTTGCCCACCCCTGTACCGGCGAACAGGCCCAGGCGCTGGCCGCGACCGACCGTCAATAAACCATTGATGCAGCGAATACCCACGTCCAGCGGCACGCTGATCGGGTCACGCTTGAGGGGGTTGATGGTTGGGCCGTCCATCGGCACCCAATCCTCGGCCTTCATGCCGCCCTTGCCATCCAGGGCACGCCCGGCGCCGTCCAGCACCCGCCCCAACATGCTCATGCCCATGGGCAACCGGCCGGTATCGGCCAGCGGAACCACGCGGGCGCCAGGAGCGATGCCAGCGACACTGCCCACCGGCATCAGGAATACTTTACTGCCGGAAAAACCCATGACTTCAGCTTCGACCTGCACCGGGTGATAGCTGTCGTCGTTGATGACCATGCAGCGGCTGCCCATGGCGGCCCGCAGGCCCTCGGCTTCCAGGGTCAAGCCGACCATGCGCAGCAGGCGGCCTTCCAGGATCGGTTGGCCAGCCAATTCGGTGGCCTCGGCATAACTGCCCAGGCGTTTGCCGAAACTGGTTCGCTCAAGGCGCATCGCGACCATCCACTTCAGGGGCAATCAGCTCGGCACCGTCCGGCTCGACAATGAGGGCGGCCTCGGGCTCATCCGGCAATTGGAGATTGAGGTCGGCAGGGGCCGGATGCAGGGCCTGTTCATGCAGTTGGTCAAACAGCTTGGCCATGATCTGGCCGATGCGGGTTTCTACCGTTGCATCGATGCGGCTGTGCTCGGTTTCGACCCGGCAACCACCCGGCAGCAGGGTTTCATCCTCGACAATGCGCCAGGTTTCCTCATGGCGTTCGCGCAGCGCCTTGACCAGCTCGAAGTCTTGCGGGTTGATGTACAAGCGCACGTTGCCCACGCCCAACGGCAATAGCTTGAGGGCTTCGCGCATGACGTGTTCGATCTGGCTCGAATCGATGGCCAGCTCGCGCTGGATAACCTGTTTGGCGATGTGCTGTACCAGCCCGACCAAAGACTTCTCGATCTGGGTGTCCTGCTCGGCGATGGGCTCGAACAGGTTCAACATCAGCGATTCCAGGGCTCGCAGCTTGGCGGTGAGCGCCACGTCGGCTTCCTGGCGGACCTTGAGCGTGGTGCTGTGGAAGCCTTCCTTTTCACCGACGGCGAAACCTTCGTTATAGGCCTCCTGGCGGATACTCTCGACTTCCTCGAGGGTCAGTGGCTGGACTTCTTCCAGCGGCACTTCTTCCATTTCCGGCAGTTCTTCTACCGGTGCAGGCTCAGGCTCAGGTACGTGGGGGTCGAAGCTGGGCAACGACCAGACGTCGAAACCACCGACGTCCCGGCCGCGAATCAGGTCGCTGGGCGCATCATCACTCTTGGCAGACATAACGACCTTAAATCATCTCTTCGCCGCCCTTGCCACCGAGAACGATCTCTCCGGCTTCGGCCATGCGGCGGGCGATGGTGAGGATTTCCTTCTGTGCGGTTTCCACGTCGCTGACACGCACCGGGCCTTTGGCCTCGAGGTCGTCGCGCAACAGTTCGGCCGCTCGTTTGGACATGTTCTTGAAGATCTTTTCCTTGACGCCTTCGTCCGAACCTTTGAGGGCCAGGACCAGCACGTCGGAGGACACTTCGCGCAACAGTGCCTGGATACCGCGGTCGTCGACATCGGACAGGTTGTTGAACACGAACATGAGGTCTTCGATCTGACCGGACAGGTCTTCGTCGACTTCGCGGATCGAGTCCATCAACTGACCTTCGATCGAGCTGTCGAGGAAGTTCATGATGTCCGCTGCGCGCTTGATGCCACCCAGGGTGGTGCGCGAAGCATTGGAGTTGCCCGAGAATTGCTTCTCGAGAATCTGGTTCAATTCTTTCAGGGCCGCCGGCTGCACGGTATTGAGCGACGAAACCCGCAGGATGATGTCCAGGCGCACTTTATGGTCGAAGTTGCCCAGCACCTCACCAGCCTGGTCCGGGTCGAGGTAAGCCACCACGATTGCCTGGATCTGCGGGTGTTCGTAACGGATCACGTCGGCAACAGCGCGCGGCTCCATCCACTTGAGGCTGTCCAGGCCGCTGGTATTGCCGCCCAGCAGGATGCGGTCGATGAGGCCGTTGGCCTTGTCCTCGCCCAGGGCCTGGGTCAGCATCTTGCGCACATAGTCATCGGAACCGACGCCAAGGCTGGTTTGATCGCCGACGATGTCGACGAACTCGCTCATCACCTGCTCGACCTGCTCACGGTGCACATTACCCATTTGCGCCATGGCCACGCCCACACGCTGGACCTCCTTGGGCCCCATGTGGCGCAGCACCTGGGCAGCATCGGTCGAACCCAGGGACAGCAGCAGAATCGCGGCTTTGTCGACCCGGGACAATTTGGCAACAGCGGCTCGATTATCACTCATCTGCGTTAATCCACTCTTTCACGACCTGGGCCACACGACCCGGATCTTCTGCCACCAGACTCTTGATGGCGTTCAACTGAGCGTCATAGCCTTCGCTCGGGCTTGGCAGCAGAATGCTCTGCGGTCCGCCCAGGCTGACGCGATCATTGGCCAATTCGCCATCCAGGCCGCCCATGCCACCGAGCTCGACATCACCCAAGCCAGCCAACTGCTTGTTCTTGCCACCACCGGTGATGTTGTTGAGCACCGGACGCAGCACGCCAAACACCAGGATCAGGATAAACAGCACACCCAATACTTGCTTGACCACATCCCAGAACCAGGGTTGCGAATAAAACGGAATATCGGCGACCACCTCGCCGCGCTCCAGGGAGAACGGCACGTTGATCACGCTGACGCTGTCGCCACGGCTGGCGTCGAAACCAACGGCGTCCTGCACCAGGCGGGTAAAACGCGCCAATTCGTCGGCGCTCCATGGCGCACGGCTGGTTTCGCCGTTGGCCGGGTTGATCTTGACCTGATCATCCACCACCACCGCGACCGACAGGCGATTCAAGCGACCCTGTTGTTGCTTGGTGTGGCTGATGGAACGGTCGAGCTCGAAGTTCTTGGTCGATTGTTGACGCTTGTCGGCCGGGTACGGCGCCAACATCGGTTGGCCAGTGGCCGGGTCCATGATCTGCTGGCCATTGGCGTCGATCAGCGGCTGGCCTGGCTGCACCATGCCGGCGGCCGCGGTAGCCCCACCGGTGGTTTGCGGCGCGCTGGCCGGCGATGGCGGCTGGTTGCTCAGGGCACCGGGCACGCCTTGCGGGCCGTTGCTGGCGGTACGTTGCTCGTTGACCGACTGCTCGCTGCGCAACGCCGGCTGATCCGGGTTGAACTGCTCGGACGTCGATTCGACCGCACTGAAATCCACATCGGCCGAGACTTCGGCTTTATAGCGATCGTTGCCCAGGACCGGTTGCAGGATGTTGTGCACCCGCTGGGTGAGCATGCCTTCCATGCGACGGCTGTAATCGAATTGCTTGCCGGCCATGGTCAGTTCGGAATTTTCCGCCTGGTCGGACAGCAGGTTGCCTTTCTGGTCAACCACGGTAATCTGGGATTTGCTCAGCTCAGGTACGCTGGTTGCCACCAAGTTGATGATGGCAAGCACCTGGCCCGGCTCCAGGGAGCGACCCGAATACAGTTCCACCAGGACCGACGCACTTGGCTTGCGCTCATCGCGCACAAACACCGAGCTTTTCGGAATCGCCAGGTGCACGCGGGCACCCTTGACGTTGTTCAGGCTGGAAATGGTCCGCGCCAACTCACCTTCCAGGCCGCGACGATAACGAGTCGCTTCCATGAATTGGCTGGTGCCCAGGCCCTGGTCCTTGTCGAGGATCTCGAAACCGATGTTGCCATCGGTAGGCGTCACGCCGGCGCCGGCGAGCTTGAGGCGCGCGCGGGCAACGTCGTCGGCCTTGACCAACAAGGCGCCAGAATTGGGTTCGACGGTATAGGGAATATCGGCAGAAGCCAGGGTTTCCATGACTTGCTTGGCGTCCATGCCCGCCAGGCTGCCGTACAGCGGACGGTAGTCCGGCTGTTGCGACCACAGCACCACGGCAAAACCAATCGCCACGCTGGCAGCCAGGCCGACCAACAGGCCAACCTGACGCAACATGGTCATCTCGGAGAGGTTTTCCAGGAAAGACAGACCGAACAACGGCGGTTTGCCGTCGGGCGGAGTGGCCTTGGCCGGAACGTTATCAACGACTGCTTCTGCCATGACTCAATAATTTCCTTAAACCGGCATCTGCATGATGTCTTGGTAGGCTTGAACCAGCTTGTTACGTACCTGGGTCAAGGCCTGAAACGAGACACTGGCTTTCTGCGAGGAGATCATTACGTCCGTCAGGTCGACGCCACTTTTGCCAATTTCGAAAGCACTGGCCAACTGGTTCGACGCCTGCTGGGTATCGTTCACTTTATTGACGGCCTGACCGAGCATGTCGGAAAAGCTGCTGCCACCCACCTGGGGGACCGCGACCGATTTCGGCTGGGCCATGGCGTCCATTTGCATGGATCGCATGTCCAACATCAATCGATTAAATTCAATACCTTGGCTCATGGTCTATTCTCTCTGGCGGCCCGCATTTTTTTGACACTTGCTCAGCGGGTACACAGGTAGTAGCAACAAGGGTGCCAGCTCCGTGGCGACAGGAAACAAATGCATGTGGGAGCGGCTTGCTCGCGAAGGCGGTGGTTCAGTCAATGCAACGGTGACTGGCAAATCGCTTTCGCGAGCAATCCGCGCCCACAAGGAATATTCGGCGCACATCATTCAGCTGGCGAACAGATAGGCCTCGACGTCCATGCCCGCGTCGCGCATTTGCGCCAATTTATAGCGCAGCGTGCGGGGGCTGATGCCGAGACGTTCAGCCGCCTCCTTGCGACGACCGCGCTCGGCGCGCAGGGTGTCGATGATCATCTGGAATTCCCGGCGACGCAGGTCCTCGCCCAGGGCCCCGGCGGCTTCGCCCTCCTCCATCGCAGGCACAAAGGTCGACACTGGCGTCAACGCCAATGCAGGCAACGGCGCACAGGCCACCGGCCCGGCCAGGCAGAAATCATCCGGCTGAATCAAACCGCCCTGCTGCAGAATCAGCGCCCGCTGGATAGCGTTGTCCAACTCTCGTACATTGCCCGGCCATGGATAGGCGATCAGGCAAGCCTGGGCCTGCGCCGAAAACCTGGCGGCCGCATGCTTCATTTTATTGACGTGCTTGTTCAGCAGGCGCTCGGCCAGCGGCAGGATATCGGCGGTGCGCTCGCGCAACGGACGCCAGGCCAACGGGAATACCGACAGGCGATAATAAAGGTCTTCGCGAAAACGTCCTGCCGCCACTTCAGCGGCCAGGTCGCGGTTGGTGGTCGCCACCACGCGAATGTCCAGGCTGATGGGCTTGCGCGCACCGACCCGCTCCACTTCCCGCTCCTGCAGGACCCGCAGCAACTTGGCTTGCAGGCCCATCGGCATTTCGGAAATTTCGTCGAGCAGAATCGTGCCACCGTCGGCCTGTTCGAACTTGCCGGCCTGGGCGGCAATGGCGCCGGTGAACGAACCCTTTTCGTGACCGAACAGCGTCGCCTCGAGCATGTTGTCGGGAATGGCTGCACAGTTGATCGCGATAAACGGCTCACTGGCACGCCGGGACTGTTGGTGAATGTAGCGCGCCAACACTTCCTTGCCGGTGCCGGACTCGCCGGAAATCAAAACCGTGGAATCGCTGCGCGCCACTCGCGCGGCCAACTCCAATAATTGCGCGCTGGCCGGCTCGACAGCCACCGGGCCTTCGCACTCGTCAGCGAGGCTACCCAGAGCATGGCGAGCCACCAGATCCAGCAGCGCCTTGGGTTCGAACGGCTTGACCAGGTAATCCGCCGCTCCCTGGCGCATGGCGTCCACCGCCCGCTCGACAGCGCCGTGGGCAGTCATCAGCAATACCGGCAATTGAGGTTGACGGGCACGCAACAGGCCGAGCAACTGGTGACCGTCCATGCCCGGCATGTTGACGTCGCTGACCACCAGGCTGAACGCTTCCTGACCCACAGCCAACAATGCCTCTTCGGCCGAACCGACAGCGGCGTAGTCATGCCCGGCGAGCACCAGCGTGTCGGCCAGCGCTTCGCGCAGGGCCCGGTCATCCTCAACCAGCAGTACCTTGATTGCCATGACCGTCACTCCACCCCTGGCACATTGGAAAACAACGGCAAAAGCACCATCGCACAGGTGCCGCGCCCCAGCCGTGAACGCAGCTGCAATTCTCCCTGATGAGCCCGGGCCACGGCCTTGACCACGGTCAGGCCCAGGCCGGTTCCGGTGGTCTTGGTGGTAAAGAATGGCTCGCCCAGGCGCTCCAGCACGACCGGCTCGATACCGCTGCCGCTGTCGCTGACACACAGGCGCAGGGTATTGCCGCGCGTGTATAAGTGCACCTTGAGGCGAACATCAGCGGCGCTGGCCTGGATCGCGTTTTCAATGAGATTCAATACCGCGCCCACCAAGGTGTCGCGGTTACACAAGACTTCACCGGCATGGCTGTCGCATTGCCAGCGGATCGGTAGATCCTGCACATGAGTCAACGCTGCGGCCTGTAGCGATTGCAGTAAGGCCTTGGGCGTGACGCGGTCCGTCAACGGCAGCTCACCACGGGCGAAAACCAGCATGTCGCGCACCTGGTGCTCCAGCTCGTGCAGGCGCTCTTTCAAGCGTCCGGCAAACCGTTGCTGGGTTTCCATGGGCAATTGCTGTTCGGTCAGATGACTGGCGTAGAGCAGCGCGGCGGAAAGCGGTGTACGAATCTGGTGAGCCAGCGACGCGACCATTCGCCCCAACGAAGACAGGCGTTCGTGGCGGGCCAATTGGTCTTGCAGGTGACGGGTTTCAGTCAAATCATTGAGCAGCACCAACTGACCAGGCTCGGCATCCAGCGAACGCGTCGAGATCGACAAGCGTCGGCCATCCTTCAGGGACACTTCGTGACCATCGTCTTCACGAGGAGCGAAACAGCGCGCAATGACATGTCGCCACAGCTCCCCCTCCAGCGGCAGGCCGAGCAGCTCGCACGCCGCCGGGTTGGCTTCACGCACGCGGCCGTGGGCGTCGATGACGATAACGCCACCGGGCAACAGATCGAGGAGATTTTGCAGACGATTGGCCAGACGTTCCTTTTCCGCCAGTTCCTGCATGCGCTGGGCACTGACCACCGCCAGCTCACCCTTGAGCTCGGTGACCCGGGCTTCCAGCAGGCTGTAGGAATCGGTCAACTGGCTGGACATCTGATTGAACAGCGAAAACGCTTGCTCAAGCCCAAGCCGGCTTGCCTGCTCGGCGGACGGCATGTGCCCCGGCTCGGGGACAGGAGACATCTGGGCGACTTGGGTCATCGGGCTCTCTCGCGTGGCTGACCGTCAGTTAAACGGAACGTTGCGAGAGCTATAGCAATAGCCGTGCCGAAAAAAAACCGCCTGAAAATCAGGCGGTTGTAAAACAGGCGTCAATCATCCGCCTGTTCATCTCCTTCGCGACGGCTCATGCCGTACTTGCGCATCTTCTCCACCAGGGTGGTACGACGGATGCGCAGGCGTTCCGCTGCACGGGCGACGATACCGTTGGCATCGTCCAGCGCCTGCTGGATCAGCCCTTGCTCCAGGCCTCCCAGGTAATCCTTGAGGTCCAGCCCCTCGGGCGGCAGCAAGGCATTGGTGGTGAAATCCGGCGTGTGGCCGTTGATGGCGACGCGCTCTTCCAAGTCGCTGCGCAGGCTGTCGACCATCTGCTCGTCTTCGTCGTCGACGTAGCGGAATTTCTTCGGCAGCTCGTTCACGCCGATCACCCCGTACGGGTGCATGATCGCCATGCGCTCCACCAGGTTAGCCAACTCGCGGACGTTGCCCGGCCAGCCATGACGGCACAGGGACATAATGGCCGCCGAGTTGAAGCGGATCGAACCGCGCTTTTCATGCTCCATGCGCGAAATCAGCTCGTTCATCAACAACGGGATGTCTTCGACCCGCTCACGCAGCGGCGCCATTTCGATCGGGAATACATTGAGGCGGTAATAGAGATCTTCGCGGAAACTGCCGACCTCGATCATGCTCTCGAGGTTCTTGTGGGTCGCGGCAATGATTCGCACGTCGACGCTCTGGGTCTTGTTGCTGCCCACACGTTCGAAGGTGCGCTCCTGGAGGACCCGCAGCAGCTTGACCTGCATCGGCAGGGGCATGTCGCCGATTTCATCGAGAAACAGCGTGCCGCCGTTGGCCAGTTCGAAACGCCCGGCACGGCTGGTAATCGCGCCGGTAAACGCGCCCTTCTCATGACCGAACAGCTCGCTCTCCAGCAACTCGGCCGGAATCGCGCCACAGTTGACCGGCACGAATGGCGCTTCGCGACGCTTGGAGTGGTAATGCAGGTTGCGCGCAACCACTTCCTTGCCGGTGCCCGACTCGCCAAGGATCAACACGCTGGCGTCGGTGTCGGCGACCTGCTGCATCATCTGGCGCACGTGCTGGATCGCCCGGCTGGTGCCGACGAGGCTGCGGAACAGGTTGGGTTCGCGGTGCCTGCCGCGCTCGCGAGCCTGGTCGTACATCTCGCGATAAACCTGGGCGCGATGCAACGAATCGAGCAGCTTGCTGTAGCTCGGCGGCATTTCAAGCGTCGAAAGAACCCGCCGGCGTTGGTCCTCAGGCAAGTCAAGGGAAGAATTTTCGCCCATTAACAAAACCGGAAGGAACTCATCCCAGGTGGAGAGTGTCTTTAGCAAGCCCAAAAGTGTAGCGGGAGCATTTACGGTCCCGATAAGGACACAAATGACTTCGCGACTGGATGACAAAGAGCCGACAGCCTGCTGCCAATCATGGCTTCCGCAGGGTAAATTTTCTTCGCCAAGAAAATTAAGGATCACCGCCAGGTCGCGGCGGCGGACGCTATCGTCATCGATCAGGAGAATTTTGGTTTCACGCCACATGCAATAGCAACTTCCCTAGTCAACCCAATGCCCGAAATTAGGGGGCAAGCTAGACGCTTGCAGACTTGTCATGCCTGTAGACGCCTTAAATCTGTAAACAGCTACTAGTTAAGTCAAAAAACCGTGCACAGTCAAATTTATGGCGCATCAGGTTCGAATTAACTGAATATTAACCGAACAGATGGTAAACCTTTGCCGCGTTCTGTGCTTGATGGATCTGCGACATCTCGTCGACGATCGCCTGGCGCTCTCCTGTCGCCGCCTCCAACAATTGCCGATACACCATCAACAACTGCTCAAGATTCGTGCGCAATGCCGCCTCGTCCACCTGGGACTCGCTCAGCACGTCTTCCATGCAAGAACGACACGCTAGATCCAACTCACTGATGGCATCCCAGTTACGCTCGGCCAAGGCATCGACCAGGGCATTACGGGTTTGTTCGATTCGCAGCAGTGCTTGGCTCATTACGTCGTCCTCAGGCCCAACGGCCTATTGATTGACTGTCGCGTGATCGGCGATTGCATCCCAACCACTTTTTAGCGTCTCAAGTAAACCCGAGACTTCATCGATGATTGCCACATCGTTATTACGGTTGGCTTCCATCAGGCGCGTCATCATGTAGGCGTACAAGTTGTCGAGCTGCTGGAGGGAGGCCGGATCCTCGGTCTTTTCCGGGTTCAAGCCATCTCGCAGGCCGATGATGATGTCGACGGCCTTACCCAGCATCAACCCCTTGAGTGCAATGTCACCCCGCTCCAAGGCGCCCTTGGCCTGGGCCATGCGATCGAGGCCGCCCTCCATCAGCATTTGCACCAGGCGATGGGGATTGGCTTCAGAGATCTGAGCATGGGAATTGACCTTCTGGTACTGGCGAAGGGCTCTCATGGGGTTCATGTTTCTACCTCGTAACAGATAACAACTGAAAAAGATTGCTCTGGTCTTTATGTCGACTGAGCGACTGATAACTTTAATGCAAACCCAACGCCAATAAAAAACCCAGGGGCCGTCGGAACGGCTTGCCTGGGCTTCAATCTTCAACTGTACGAATCAGTTATCTGACGATGACGCTTTGTTGATGGCGTTGAGTGTGGCCATGACGCTGTCACCCTGTGCTCGCAGCCGGGCAACCAGGGAATCCATCGCTGTATATTTGGCGGAGAGACTCGCTTGCAGGCTGACCATGCGCTCATCAAGGTTATCCTGCTGCTTCTTCAATGCTGTCAGGCTATCGCTGAGGCTTGCCGAGCGCGCGGCAAAAACACCGGTTTTGCTTAAGGCGAAGCTATCTGTGGCGGTCTTCATTCGCGCCAGCAAGCCGTTGTCACCGGAGAAAATGCCATTGATGTCGGCCGCATTGGTCAATGCAGCGGCATCGAACAGCTTGTCATTGATCGACAGCGTGCCGGTTTTCTGGTCAGTCTGGACGCCGAACTGGGAGAGCGCCTTCAGCTGGCCGGTGCCCGCCATTGAGTTCAGCTCGGTACGCACCGCCGACAGCAACGCCCGCAAGGAAGCATCGCCAGTCAGTGCGCCAGATGTCACCTTACCATCGGCCGCAGTCGTGACCTGCGTCTCGGCATTAGCGGCCTTGATCAACGCGTTGTAGCTATCAACGAACCCCTTGACCGACGACTTCAGATTCGCACCGCTGGCCGCCACCGTGATGTTGGTTGGCGTTGCGGTCCCGCTGGCAGGCACCACGGAAGCACCGATCAGCTTGATGGTAACGCCACTGACGGCGTCAGCAATGGTATTGGTCTTGGACTCCATCGACAGCCCATCGAGCGTGTACAGGGCATTCTGTGGCGGAGCCAGCACTGTAACGCCGGTTTCCAGCCCCGAATCTCCCGTCACGGTCAGGTCCGAACCGACCCCGGTGGTCGTCGACGTCAACACCATTCGCGAACCATTGGCATCGGTCACGATGTTGGCGCTCAAGCCTTGGTTGGTGTACTGGGAGTTGATCGAATCGCGGACCTGTTGCAAGGTCGCGCCGGCAGGGACGCTAACGGTGAACGTGTTGGAGCCTTGCTTGATATTCAGCGAGGTCGGCCCAGTACCGGCATTGACCACTGAGGAAGCACCACCCGCAAAGACCTTCGTCGAGATCTTCGATGCCGTCGCCAGTTGGGTGACCGTCAAGGCGAAACTTCCGGCCGCCGCGCCATTACCTGTGGTCACGGTCGCGACTTTTTCGTCGGAGGACGAACCGCTGAGGCCACTGAAGCTCGACGCGGTTTTCATGTTGTCCAACGCGCCACGAAAAGCATCCAGCGCAGCCTGGATTTTGCCGAGCGACGACAGTGAGGTAGTCGCCTTCAACGTCTGGGTGTTGATCTGCGTCTGCTTCGGTGCCCTCTCGGCAGCTACCAGAGACGCCACGATCGCCTGGGTATCGATGTTCGAACCAGGCCCACTTATCGTTGCACCCGCCATCATCTTTCTCCTTATCCAGTGGCTGCCGCTTTTTTGACTGAGGGCGCCCTAAACAGTCGTAACAACAAAATTCATGCCAGTTCAGGCCTTGTCATCAAACAACAAGTGACTGGCGTCCGATAGGCTTTGCGCCAGTTTCAGCGCGGTTTCCGATGGGATCTGGCGAATCACATCGCCGGTTTCGGTGGCGATCACCTTGACCACGACCCGGCCGGAAGAATCATCAATGGAGAAATCCAGCTTGCGCTGGGCAGCCTGGACGAACTCCTGAATATCGGTCACGGCCTTTTCCAGATCCTCGCGCTTGGGCTTGGCATCTGATGGCGCAACGGCCTCAACCTTCGGCTGGTCCGGTTTGCCGACAACAATCGGCGCTGCACTCTGGGGGGCAACGGGCGGATAAGACAGGTTCAACTTTACGCTCATGTCCATGCTAAATCTCCTCATCACGGAAAAGACGAAAGGGCACGTAAACGCGCCCTTCCGTCAGTCACCAAGCGCTGGGATTACTGAAGCAGCTTCAGTACAGCGGATGGCAGCTGGTTAGCCTGAGACAGGATCGCAGTGGAAGCCTGTTGCAGGGTTTGTTGCTTGGTCAGCTGAGCAGTTTCCGACGCGAAGTCGACGTCCTGGACCACACCACGAGCAGCGGTGGAGTTGTCCGAGATGCTGCGCAGGTTAGCTACGGTGCTGTCGAAACGGTTTTGTACAGCACCGAGGTCAGCACGCTGGGAGTCGATGTTGGCAATGGCCTGGGTGATCACATCTACAGCGTTCTGCGCGTTGGCAGCAGTGGTCACGTCGGTGTTGCTGACTACGGTTTTGGTCGAGCTGACGGTAGTACCGGCGGCTACGAACAGACCGGTAGCACCAGCGCCGTTCATCGAGTAGCTGTTGGTGGAGTTCAGGGAAACAGCACCAGTCACTTGCAGAGCACCAGCGGTAGCGGCAACAGCTGCGCCGTAGTTACCAGAGCCGTCTTTGGCAGCAACAGTGATACCAGCAGCGGCACTGAGGTCAGCCGAGTTGAAGGTGATGTTCTCACCGGTGTCGGACTTGATTTCCAGGTTGTTGGTGGTGGCGTTGAAGTTAACGCTGATGCCCAGTTTAGCGGCGTTGGACTTCAGTTGGTCAGCCAGGCCGGCGGTGTCGGTTACGCCGACGAGGTTGACCGCAGTACCCGAACCTACCTGGATGCTGAAGTTTGCAGTGCCTGGAACAGCGCCAGTGATGGCTGCGGTGTTCACGCCGAACTTGACTTCGGTGCTGGCGGTAGCCGCCAGGCCGCCGATAGCGCCGTTCAGTTGCGCAGCGGTAGCCTTGGCCGACTGACCGGCAGCTACGTTGATGTTAGCGGTCTGGCCACCACCAGTGATGGCGATCGCACCAGCGGCAACACCGGTAGCGCTTGGCGCGATGGCAACGCTTTTCAACTGCTGGGAGCCGATGTTGTTGGCCGACACGTCGCCCAGGCTCATGTTGATGGTTTCGTTAGCGTTGGCGCCCACTTGGAAAGCGGTGGTACCGAACGAACCGTCGAGGATCTTGCGACCACCGAAGGTAGTGGTGGTAGCGATACGGCTCAGCTCAGCGGTCAGAGCGGCGTATTCGGAGTTGTTCGACTTACGGTCATCGGCGCTTGGCGAGCCGTTCGCGGAAGCCAGAGCCAGGGTACGCATTTTCTGCAGGATGTTGGTGGATTCTTGCATCGCACCTTCAGCAGTCTGTGCGATGGAGATACCGTCACCGGCGTTCTTGATCGCAGTGCCCAGGCCGTTGATCTGGCTGGTCAGACGGTTGGAGATCTGCAGGCCAGCTGCGTCGTCTTTTGCGCTGTTGATACGCAGACCGGAAGACAGGCGTTGCATCGAAGTTTGCTGAGCGGCGGAAGCCTTGTTCAGGTTGTTCTGAACGGTCAACGATGCAATGTTGGTGTTTACTGTTAAAGCCATGACGAAATCCTCGTTGGATGGATACTGCGGCTTCCGGCCCTGACATCCGTCGGGTGTGGCCTAGAGAACCTACATACTAGTTATCGTCGTGAAGGTGCTTTGCTTGAGGGAATTTTTGGATATTTTTAGTGGCAGCGTGCCAGCCCTTTATTTTCAAGGCTTTAGCGTTATTTATTGGCGCCAGAAAAACGCAAAACGCCCGGAAACTTTCGTTCCCGGGCGTTTTTCATTGCAGCGGAGGAGGTCGGATCAGCCGCGATAGAGAATCGCCGAGCCCCACGACAGCCCTACACCGAAGCCGCTGATGGCCACGCGGGTCCATTTGGAATCGAACATGTGATTCTGCAGCAACAGCGGAATGCTCGATGACACCGTGTTGCCGGTCTCGAGCATGTCCTTGACGAACTGGGCCGAACCACTCTCATCGAAACGACGCGCCACGGCGTCAACGATGGCTGCGCTGCCCTGGTGGATACAGAAGGCATCGATATCGCCGGCCTGCAAGTTGGATTCGTCCAGCAATTCATGCAAATGCGCCGGGACTTTGATCAAGGCGAAGTTGAAAACCTGGCGGCCGTTCATGAAGAACACACCATCGCTGACCTTGAGATGCGGAGCGCCGGAACCATCGGTACCGAACTTCGACTTGCCCAGTTGCCAGACAGCGCTTTCACCCATCCAGGTCGCGGTGGCGGCATCGCCGAACAGCATGGTGGTGTTACGGTCTTCCGGATCGACGATCTTGGAATACGGGTCGGCGGTCACCAGCAGGCCATTCTTCAGCCCTGTCGCCTCCATGAAGCCCTTGAGCGCATAGATGCCATAGACGTACCCGGAACAACCCAGGGAAATGTCAAAGGCGGCGACATGAGTTGGCAGGCCCAGCTTGTCCTGAACGATTGCGGCCGTGTGCGGCAAGCCTTCCTCATCACCGTTTTGGGTGACCACGATCAGGCAATCGATGGACTCACGCTTGAGTTCAGGGCTGGCGGCAAACAGTGCGTTGACTGCTTCGACACACAGATCGGAAGTTTCCTGCTCAGCGCCCTTGCGCGGCAGAAATGCCGAGCCAATCTTGCCAAGGATGAAGGTTTCGTCCTTGTCGAACTTTGCACCTTGGGCGTAGTTATCAACCCCGGCCGCCGGCACGTAACTCGCTATATTTTTTATGCCAATCATTATGGCTTCCCAATAATAAACAGCTGAACACCGCCGCTCGCTGAATCGAGGGCGTCTACAGTCAGGGATTGGCCCCAGAAGAGGCAACGTCGGAGGCTAAAAAGGCCCCACCACCTTCACCGCCCGCAGACAGGATACAGTGAAGATGCGCGTTTTGACTGGCAGGTCACTCCGGGAGCGGGGCTTTATTTGATTTTGTGGCCCGCGCAATGCTCCGCCCGGTCTCATCACACCTCCCAAAACCCATAAAGAAGCCCCTCATTGAGAGGGGCTTCTTGTGCGGTTTTGGCTGCCAAGTGTCACTGACAGCCGCAGTTTAAGTCAGGGTTAAACGGGAATAGTGAATGTATCCCCGTTGGCGGTCTGAAACGACTCAATGGTGTTGGAGCCGGCATACCAGTCGGCCAGAATGACCGCATTGTCCTGATGGCCTGCATTCCATTCCACAGCATTGAAAATGAAAGCGTTGGTGCCATCCGTCTGGACCATCACATCCGCGTAGGACTTGATGTTCAGGAGCTGTATCAAATCACGGCCAGAAGTGCCATCGTCTTTGATCAGCACACTGGAGGATGATTGCACTCGGTAAGTATCACCACCCTCCCCGCCATAGGCTTCACCTGATGCATTCATATTAAAGGTATCGAAACCCGCACCGCCTCGCAGTTGATAGCCATAGCCGTTCCCCGTCAGGGTGTCGCTGCCATCGCCGCCATCGGCAATACCAGAGGTGACTGTCAACGAGTCGTTGCCGGCCTCGCCGTACAGCACACTGCCGGTGTCGTAGTTGCTGCTGCGCATGGTGTCGTTGCCATTGCCACCCAAAAGCGTATCGGCCTCGTTGCCAGAAGGGGGCAACGCAAGGGCGCTGGTATCCGTGACGGTACCGCCATAGATAAAGTCATCGCCATCGCCGCCATAGAGCAAATCGTCACCCGCCCCACCTTCCAGTTTGTTGGCGTTGGCATTGCCTGTCAGGGTGTCGCTGAACTGCGAACCGATCAGATTATCGATATTGGCCAACACGTCGCCTTGCGCATCACCGCCCGACGTGGTTCCTGCCAGCAGGTCGATCTGCACACCAGCGCTGCTGGTCAGGTACCAGGCACCGTCGCCAAGGCCCGAGCCATTAAGCGTGTCAGCCCCCCCGCCACCGATGAAGTTTTCCGCAGCCCCAGCACTTCCAGTGAACGTATCAGCCTGAGCAGTCCCCTGGAAAATCTCGATGGAGGTGTAGCTATCACCCGCCGCGACTCCCGTCAGCAACGGCGCACTCAGATCCAGCGTGATGCCTGAACTCTCGCTAGCAAAACTCAGCATGTCCATGCCGGTGCCGCCATTGAAAACGTTGATGCCTGCATCACCGACAAATACATCACTGAAGTTGGAACCGGTGATGGATTCGATGCTGTCGTAGGTATCGCCTGCCGCGATGCCGGTGTGGATGCCGGTTTGGATATTGATGGTGACACCCGCAGTGCTGTCAGCGTAACTGACGGTATCGGCTCCCTCGCCGCCGAAGAATTTATCCGCACCCGCGCCACCGAACAGAAGATCATTCCCCGCACCGCTGGTGATGATGTTGTCCGAAACGTTGCCGCGCCCGATGAAGTTGCCCGTGCCGGTGAAGGTCAAGCGCTCGACTTCCGTGGCCAGAGTCACGTTGGTCTGGTTGGTACGCACTTCATCGTCACCGCCACCGGCAGATTCCCGAACGAACTGGCTGGCTGTGCCGTTGATGATGTAAAGATCGTTACCGCCACCACCGTAAAATTCGTTCGTACCCAGTGTGGTGCTGAAGACATCGTCATAGTTCGAGCCGGTAATTCTTTCGAAGCTACTGAACGTGTCGCCTTGGGCATCGCCACCCGACCCCATCCCCGCCGTAGCAGAGGTCATGGTGATGCTCACCCCCTGTTCCGACTGCGTGTAAGAGAGCATGTCAGTACCGGAATAACCGTCCAGGGTGTCAGCTGCGGCACTGGCATAAAACGTGTCGTCGATGGTTGAGCCTCGGAACGTTTCGATATCGCTGAAGGTATCGCCCTTTGCAAACCCGGTGTGTACGCCGGTTTTTAGATTCAGCGTTACGCCACCTGAATCTTCGTAACTCGCGATGTCAATACCCGCGCCGCCAATCAATTGATCCGCTCCGTTACCACCAATCAGCAGATCGTTACCCGCACCACCGGTAATGACGTTGTCCGAGGCGTTGCCGCGACCAGTAAAGTTGCTTGCGCCGGTATAGGTGAGACGCTCCACCTCTGTCGCCAGGGCCACGGTGGCATAATTGGTGCGCACCTCATCGTCACCGCCACCGGCCAACTCTCGCACAAGTTGACTGGGAGCATTGATGACATAAACATCGTTACCACCACCGCCATAAAACTCAGTCGTATTAAAAGTGGTGCTGAATACATCGTCATAGTTGGAACCAGTAATCCTCTCAAAGCCATTGAACGTGTCGCCCTGAGCATCGCCCCCCAATCCAACCCCCGCTGTAGCAGAGGTCATGGTGATGTTCACGCCCTGTTCCGACTGCGAATAAGACAGCATGTCTGTACCGGAGTAGCCGTCCAGGTTGTCAGCCGCGGCACTGGCATAAAACGTGTCGTCGATCGTCGAGCCTCGAAACGTCTCGATACCACTGAAGGTGTCGCCTTTCGCAAACCCGGTATGTACGCCGGTTTTCAAGTTCAGGGTCACGCCACCCGAGTCTTCGTAACTGACGATGTCAACGCCGGCACCGCCAATCAGTTGGTCCGCACCGTTACCACCGATCAGAAGGTCGTTGCCCGCGCCACCGGTGATGATGTTGTCCGAGGCATTGCCGCGGCCGGTAAAGTTGCTTGCGCCGGTATAGGTGAGGCGCTCTACCTCTGTAGCCAAGGCCACGGTGGCATAATTGGTGCGCACCTCATCGTCACCGCCACCGGCAAACTCCCGCACGATTTGGCTGGGAGCATTGATGATGTAAACGTCATTACCGCCACCGCCATAAAATTCAGTCGCGTTAAACGTGGTGCTGAATACATCGTCATAGCTGGAGCCGGTAATTTTTTCAAAGCCACTGAACGTATCACCCTGAGCGTCGCCACCCAACCCAGTCCCCGACGTCGCAGAGGTCATGGTGATGCTCACGCCCTGTTCCGACTGCGAATAAGACAGCATGTCAGTACCGGAATAACCGTCCAGGGTGTCAGCCGCGGCACTAGCATAAAACGTGTCGTCGATGGTCGAGCCTCGAAAAGTCTCGATACCACTGAAGGTGTCGCCTTTCGCAAACCCGGTGTGTACGCCGGTTTTCAGATTCAGCGTCACGCCACCCGAGTCTTCGTAACTGACGGTGTCAACGCCAGCACCGCCAATCAGTTGGTCCGCACCGTTACCACCGATCAGGGTATCGTTACCGGTGCCGCCGTTGATGATGTTATCCGAGGCGTTGCCAGTTCCACGAAAATTACCCGTTCCAGTAAAGGTCAAGCGCTCGACTTCCGAGGTCAGGGTCACGTTGGCCTGATTGCTACGTACCTCATCGTCACCGCCACCGGCAAACTCCCGCACAGTGTGGTTAGCAGCGCCATTGAAGATATAAACGTCGTCGCCGCCACCACCATAAAACTCAGTAACGCCAAGCGTGGTACTGAATACATCATCATAGTTCGAACCGGTAATTCTCTCGAAGCCACTGAACGTGTCGCCTTGGGCATCGCCCCCAGACCCGATCCCTGTCGTAGCAGAGGTCAAGGCGATGCTCACGCCCTGTTCCGATTGCGTGTAGGAGAGCATGTCGGTACCCGTATAACCATCCAGGTTGTCAGCAGCGGCGCTGGCGTAAAAAGTATCGTCAGATGTAGAGCCTCTAAACGTTTCAATACCGGTAAACGTATCCCCCTTCGCAAAACCTGTGTGTACGCCGGTTTTCAGGTTTAGGGTCACGCTGCCTGCGTCCTCATAGCTAACGATGTCAGCGCCGGCACCGCCAATCAATTGGTCCGCACCATCACCACCGAACAAAAGATCGTTACCCGCCCCCCCGGTGATGACGTTATCCGAAGCGTTGCCGCGGCCAGTGAAACTGCTCGCGCCGGTATAGGTCATGCGTTCGACCTCCGCCGCCAGTGTCACGTTAGCTTGGTTAGTTCGCACTTCATCGTCACCGCCACCAGCAAACTCCCGCACAAACTGACTAGCAGTGCCGTTGATAATGTATAGGTCATTACCGCCACCGCCCCAGAAATCGGTACTGCCTACTGCGCTATTGAATACATCGTCATAGTTCGAACCGATAATTCTCTCAAAGCTATTGAACGTGTCGCCTTGCGCATCTCCCCCCTGACCGGTCCCCACTGCTGCGGAAGTTATCGTGATATTGATGCCCTGGTCCGACTGCACGTAGGAAAGAATATCGGTCCCCGTATAACCATCCAGGTTGTCGGCAGCAGCACTGGCATAGAACGTGTCGCCAGCGGTCGATCCCCGAAAGGTTTCGACGCCGCTGAATGTATCGCCCGCTGCGAAACCGGTGTGTACGCCGGTTTTCAGGTTCAGGGTCACGCCGGCCGAATCTTCGTAACTGACGATGTCAATCCCAGCGCCGCCATTCAGCTGGTCCGCACCATTGCCACCGATCAGGAGGTCGTTACCCGCACCGCCGCTGATGACGTTGTCCGCAGCGTTGCCCCGACCGATGAAGTTGCCCGTGCCGGTGTAGGTCAGGCGCTCAACGTTGGCCGCCAACGTCAGGTCCCCGAGCGTCGTACGTACTTCATCGTTTCCCCCGCCAGCTATCTCGTAGACAGTCACGCCTATCCCACTGACGAGGTATACGTCGTCACCGCTCCCCCCCTGTAGGGAATGTCCATTGGTCTGGGAGATCAGCGTGTCGTTGAAAGACGAGCCCACCACGACTTCGATGCCGGCCAATGTATCGCCCTGCGCATCCCCATCCAGGCCAACCCCGGTAATCAGGTTTACAGTGACTCCTAGGGCTGAATTCGAATAGGACGCCGTATCGGTGCCGGTTCCGCCATTCAGCACGTCAGCCCCCGCCCCGCCCTCTAGCCAATCGTTGCCGTCTCCACCGCTCAGCGAGTCGTTTCCTTCCAACCCATATAGCTGATCCGCACTCGTAGTACCAACCAGAGTGTCCGTACCCGATGTCCCATTAATCACTGCCATTTTTTCTTCCTTGCCCTGTTGATGATTCGGTTGCGCGCTGCTGATTCAGCAGAGCCTCATCCTTCCCGGAAGGCCCGCTGAGCATGATCGCTGATCGGTTTAAGCAAATAAGACATGACGTTCCTGGAGCCGGTCTGGATCATCGACTCCACGGGCATCCCCGGCACCAGGGCAAGCCCTTGGAGTTTTGCCAACTCACTTTTAGGAATCTTGATGCCCGCCCGGTAAAAGCCAATTCCGGTACGTTCGTCCTGAATCAAGTCCGCTGACAGGCGCACCACGGTGCCGGTCAGTTCCGGCGTGGTGCTGCGGTTGAAGGCGCTCAATCGCAAGATTGCCGACTGCCCGACCGTCAGTTGATCGATGTCCTGGGCGCTGATTTTCGCCTCCACCAGCAATTCATCATCGGCGGGGACGATTTGCATCAACCCTTCGGCAGGGGAAATCACGCCGCCAATGGTGTGCACCGCCAATTGCTGCACGCGGCCGGCAATAGGCGAGATGATGTCGACGCGCTTGAGCTGGTCGCTGGCAGTGATTTCCCGCTCGATCAACTCACCCTGCCGGGCAAGCAGATCACGCAACTCCTGGGACACCTCACTGCGGAAGGTCTGGTCAACCTGAAGGCGTTGCAATTCGGTTTCGGCGATCTTGCCCCGCGCTTCGGCAATGGAGGCCATCAGCTGGCCCCGCTCCCCACGCAGCCGGGCAATCCCCCGGGCCAAGGCATTGACCCGGTCGAGGGTCATCATGCCTTTGTCGAACAGTTTCTTGACGGCCTGGTATTCGCTGTCGATCAGCTCGATTTCTTCTTGCTTGGTTTTCTGCTGGATGTCGTGGCCGGCAATGGTTTCGTTGAGCTGCTGGACACGCTCACGCAGCTGCTTCTTCTGGCCTTCGCGGGAAGCCCGGCGGTCGAGGAACAGTTGCTGCTCGATGGCCATTACAGCCTTGGCCTCATCCACACTCATGCGGGTCAACAACTCTTGGGGTATCGCCACTTCGCTGGCATTGTCCCGCTCGGCCTCCAGGCGAGCCAGACGGGCCCAGGCCTGGTTCAATGATTTACTGACGATGGCCTGGCTGGCAGCGGGCAATGTGGCATCGAGGCGCAACAGCACGTCCCCCGCAGCGACTGCCTGCCCTTCCTTGACCAGGAGTTCGGCGACGACGCCGCCGGTAGGATGCTGGATAGTCTTGACGCTCCCCTCCACAGCCACCACGCCCGTGGCGATCACTGCGCCGGACAGATTGGTGCACACCGCCCAGGTCAACCCTCCACCGAGCAGCACCACCAATGAGATCGCCCCCCAGCGCAGATGACGGGACAAGGAAGCGGTCAGGGTGACTTCTTGATCGGTATGCATCAGTTCGACGCTCCCAGTTCCACCACATTATTGGAAGGCTTGGGAGGCGCTACGGGAGGTCGTTTAAGGACGACATCCCTGGGGCCGTAAGCGACTTGCACGCCGTTTTCGAGGATCAGTACCTGATCGATCACTGCCAGAATATTGGTGCGATGGGCAATCACCACCACGATTGCGCCACGGGCCTTGAGCGCCAGGATGGCCTTGGCCAGCGCCTGTTCGCCTTCGGCATCGAGGTTTGAATTCGGCTCGTCCAAGACCACCAGGAACGGATCACCAAACAATGCCCTGGCCAGGGCCACCCGTTGGCGTTGGCCGGCCGAGAGGTTGACCCCACCCTCGCCCACTTGGGTTTCATAGCCTTGGGGTAACTGCAGGATCAGCTCATGAACCCCGGCCAATTGCGCAGCGCTGACAATCGCGCTGTCCAGTGCCGAAGGATCTAGCCGGGCGATGTTCTGGGCGACGGTTCCAGTGAACAAACCAACGCTCTGCGGCAGATAACCGATCAGCTTGCCGCGAGCCTGCTCGGTCAGCAGGTCCAACGGCGCCCCATCGAGCCGGACATGCCCCCGCGCCGGCGCCCAGGCGTTGACCAGCACGCGCGCCAATGACGACTTGCCCGATGCACTCGGCCCCACCACGCCAACGGCGGTGCCTGCGGCGACCATGAAGTTTATATTCTGCAAGGTCAGGCGCTGCGCGCCGGGCGGCGCAGCAAAAATACTTTCGACCTGCAAACTGCGATGGGCAACGGGCAGCTCGGTCTTGCTCTGGGCATCCGGGAACATGGAAAACACTTCCAGCAACTTCTTCCAAGCAATCTGGGCACCCAACAGGCTGCGCCACGTGGCAATCACCTGCTCCGCCGGCGCCAGGGTCCGCGCCACAATAATCGAGGCTGCGATCATCGTGCCGCCGCTCATGTCCCCCTTGATCACCAGCCACGCCCCCAGCGCCAGGGCGGACGACTGGACGATCTGGCGCAGGGTTTTGGAAATGCCACCGTAAAAACCACCGATGTCGATCGAGCGTCGTTGCAGGGTGATGAAGGTGCTGTGATTCTTCTGCCAGACATTCGACGTGTTAGCCAACATGCCCATGGCCTTGAGGGCCTCGGCGTTCTGGTGGGCTTGCTGGCCCAGATGATTGCGCTTGTTCAGTGCATCAGCCGAAGCCTGCATCAGTTTGCGGGTTTGCCGGTCAGTGGTTACGGTCAGCGCGATGAGGATGACCATCAGGCCGGCGGCCAAAAGACCGAACAGCGGATGAATGTAAAAGCACACCGCGAGGTAAACCGGCATCCAGGGCAAATCGAAAAACGCCACCAGACCCGGACCGCCTATGAAGTTCCGGATCTGGTCCAGTTCCTGGGCCGGTTTCAGGGCATCGCCAGTAATCGGCGTTTTCAGCGACGCACCGGCAATCACCTTGAAGACCTGGGTGGACAGTGCCAGATCCAGCGAAGAAGCGATTCGCACCATGACACGGGAGCGAATGACATCCAGCAACCCCGAAAGCGCATAGACCCCCAACGCCAGCAAACCCAGCGCTATCAATGTCGGCACGCTCTGGCTCGGAATGACCCGGTCATACACTTCCAACATGAACACCGGGCCAATCAGCGCCAGAATATTGATCACACCGGAGAACAGCGCAGCGCCGAGCAGGCCCCGACGCAGTAACGATTTCAATGAAGGCGCGACAATAGGCGCACTGACGGCGTTATGGGGTTTCAACTGGTATCCCTCTCCCTTGGATTTCGTGCCATCCCTGTCGTCAGTCAATACAGGCTTGATGACAGTCGTATGGAAACTTGACGCTCAATGAGCGACTGGAACCGGATTGCAAGTTCCGCACCACGGCCCGACAAATGGTCATATCGTCAAAAAAACTCAAAAAAAAACCAGCCTCCTGTTAGAGAGGCTGGCCGCGAGCGGTCAAGACCGACTCAAAGCTTATTGAACAGGCCCAACTGGGAAATCTTCGAGAAGGCCAATTGCGCCGCTTGAAGCATGGTCTGTTGCAACGTCAGGCGGGTCAGTACTTCCGCAGGATCGGTGTTCTTGATGCCGTTCTGGGTCGAATCGTTGATCAGGCTGGTGCTCTGGTTCTGCTCGCTCTGCATGTCCATCACATTACCCCGGGCACCGATGGCGCCCCGGGCCAGGTCGACCTGATTCTTGGCGCTGCTCAGGTTGGACAGGGCCGAGGCGATAGTGTCTTCCAGGGACCGTTGTGCAGTGGCGTTGCCCTGCGTCGGCGTCTGCAGTGCCTGGCGCAACTGACTGATGGTGTCGAGCACGTTCTGGGTCTGGTGGGTATTGACCGCCACATCAAACTGATCGCCTGCAGCGGGTGCGCCGCCACCGAGAGTAAAGCTGACACCTGCTGCTGTCGCTACACCCGCCGCCACGGCGCCGGAAGAAACCGGCGTGCTGGTGCTGGTTAAAGGCCGGGCGTACAGGTCGAACGTTGTCGGGCTGGTGAATTTGAGAACTGCTCCGCCTTCCGGGAAAAAGCTCTTGTAGTCCGCTGCGTTCGTCACCGAGGCCTGGCTGACCACAGCCGTCGATCCGTTGCCCGGGGCACGGTTGGCGACAAAGCTGTCTGGCTTGGCTGCCAACTGGAAGCTGTGGCCGGCAATCACCGCGTCGGCAGCGGCGGAGTCAGCGGGGTTGTCACCGGGCTGGAAAGTGATGTCCAGCTTGAACAACACACCTCGGAAATTGATGTCGGAACCGCCTTCTTTCTTCGGATCGAACACCCCAGCCTGACTCGCCTCGGCGGTCACGTCATTACCCAAGCCATCGGTAATCACGAACTGCGTACTGCTGGTAAACGACAGCGTGTAGGGTTGGCCGCTGCGGAAGTTCGCATCGAAGCTCGGACCCGACGTGACCAAGCCTTTGGACAGGGCTACGCGACCGTCATCGACCGCCGGCGCGGTCATTGTCGAAGTGCTGCGACTGGCGTTGACTGCCTGTTGGAACACGTCCCAGCCGGTATCGTTGAGCCCCAGCGACATCGAGTCACCGATCTTCAGTTGCAACTGAGTCTGGTCGCCCTGATAGCTGTAGGTGCCATCGCTGTTGCGCACGAAAGGCTCAGTGTTGTTGCTGGCGCCGGAAAAAATGAATTTACCGTTGGCATCCTTGCTGTTCATCAGGCTCAGTAGCTGGTCTTCCGACGCACCGAGTTCGGCGGCAATGGACTTGCGATCGTCATCGTTCAACGAGCCGCCACCGGCACGCACGGTCAACTCACTGACCTTTTGCAGCACATTGTTGATGCTGTCCAGGACGGCTTCTTCCTGGGCTTGGGCGGTGTTCAGCGTACTGATGTTGGTGGTGTACTGGCCGAGCATGGCTTTTTGCTGATCGAGTTGCAGCAGGCGGGCCGCACCGACAGGATCATCGGCTGCCGTTTCCAGCTTTACGCCACTGCTGGCCTGCTCGGCGGTCTTGACCACGTTGTTGAAGTTGCGCTGATAGTTGGCCGCCGTCTGTGCATAGTATTGTGCTGTAGAAATACGCATGTTTACGGCTCCTTATAGGGCGTTGATCAGAGTGCTGAAAGTTTCCTGCGCAGCCTTGATGATCTGCGAAGAAGCCGAGTAATACTGCTGGTACTTGACCAGGTTGCCGGTCTCCTCATCGAGATCGACGCCCGACATCGAGTCACGGGAACTGCGCGCCTGGGTCAGGATGGTGCCGGTAGCCGTGGCATCGAGCTGGCCTTGCTTGGCCTGCGAGCCCACCGACGAAACCAGTCCGCCGTAGGCATCGGAGAAACTCACGCCGGGGCTGGTGGCATTGGCGCCCACCGTGGCCTTGGTTTGCAGACCCAGTAGCCCCTGCGCGTTGCGGTTGTCAGTGCTGCTGGCCGGGGTCAGGGAAATGTTGAAGCTGTCATCCGCCGCAGGGCTGCCGCTGAGGGTCATCGCGACATTGAACGTTTTCGCAGCACCGCCCCCATCGATATAAGGCACTGAAATGTTCAAATCGTTGTTCTGGCCCGGCACGATAGTGCCGGTGCCGATGCTGTTGCCCTTGGCATCGAATGCCTGATAGGCGGTAGCACTGGTCATCAGTACGCGAACCGGCATCGAATTCTTGACGGCCGTTTGTACTTCCAGGCGCTGGACCGGGTCATAGATGTCCAGGACCGTGGACAAGGCCGGCTGGCCAATAGCGCCGGTGCCGTCATTGCCAGACGCTTTGGTAGATGTCAGAGGGGCCGCAGTTGCCAAGGTCTTGGCATCGGTCATGACAACGTTCATGTCCGCAGCGGAACTGCGGGTCGGGGTGATCTTGAAAGTGTCGCCGGCATTCACCGGTCCGGCATTAAGGCTCAGGCTGAAGCCGTCAATCACTGGAGCAGGCGTTGCCCCCAGGGTAAAAGCGCCCATGTTGGTGTTGTCTGACAGGCGAAGTACGCTGTAACCCGTCGCACTGTTGAAGGTGACCTGGTAATCGCTGGCGGCCAGCTTGCTGGTGTCGTTGATGGTCACGTTCAGGTTGCCGGACGCGGGATTGTTGTTGCCATTGGCAATGCTGCGCTGGCTGATGGCCGTGGCACTGTTGATGTCGTTGAACAACGCCGCACCAAAATTACCGTTCTGGTCCAGGCCCTGGCCCAGTTGCCTGTTGACCTGGTCGGTCACCACCATGGCGATGCGACCGAGGCTGTTGACCGCCGAGGTCAATACTTCGTTGCGGTAACGCAGCAGGCCACCAATCTGCCCGCCGCTGGTCACGGAGGTAATGTCGATCGTCGAGCTGCCACGGGTCATGATGATCGAGGAACGGGAAGGATCATTCTTGTCGGCCGCCACCTGCAAAGTATTGACGGTGTTGCCGACGACCAGCGGCTGACCGCTGCCCAGGTAGATGTCCATCCTGCCGTCGGTTTCGGTGACCTGAGTCCCAACCAGCGCGGAAAGTTGGCGAACGGCTTCGTTGCGCTGGTCCAGCAAGTCGTTGGGCATACTGCCCGTCCCCAGGCCCGTAGCGTCGCTGATTTTCTGGTTGTACGCGGCAACCGTGCTCGCCAGCTTGTTGACCTGTTGGGTCATCGAATCCAACTGGTCGTTGATGTAGTTACCCTGCTGGGTCAACTGCTGGGAGATGGCATTGAAGCGACCGCTCAAACCCTGGGCATTGGTCAACAGCGCCTGACGCGCAGCGCTGTCGTTGGAGTTACCCGCCAATGTCTGCAAAGAGGCGAAGAATGACTGCAGTGTCTTGGTTACGCCGGTGCCGCTGTCAGACAGCAATTTGTCCACCTGGGAGGCCTGCCCCAAGTAGATCTGCGCGTCATTGTCCAGCGATGTCGAAGTACGCAGTTGCGCATCGAGGTAGCTGCTGTATACCCGGCGCACGTCTGCCAAGGTCGTACCGGAACCGATGAACACGTTGCCGTACTGATTGGACGCCTTGGTGGTCTGCACGGTCTGCTGACGCGAATAACCGGCGGTATCGACGTTGGCAATGTTATTACCGGTGGTCAGCAACGAGCTGTGGCTTGCAGACAGACCCGACATCCCGATATTGAGCAAACTCATGGTTCAGACCTTATAAAGTCGTGGTGGCGCCTGCAGCGGCGTAGTTTTGGTAACTCGTCATCTGCCGGGCTATATTCGAAATCTTTTTGGCGTAGTTGGGGTCGGTGGCGTAACCGGCCTTCTGCAACTCGCGTACAAACTGTTCCGGTTTATCGGCCGACTTCAGCACATCTTGATAGCGACTGTTGCTTTGCAGCAGATTGACCAAGTCATGGAAGCTGTCGCGATACGAGGCGTAGGAACGGAACTCGGCCGTCTCCTTGACCATCTCGCCGTTGCGGAATTCGCTGGTAATTGCCCGTGCCGAATCGCCCTTCCAACCCTGGCTGGCCTTGATGCCGAAGAGGTTGTGGCTGCTGCTGCCATCGGGTTGGCGCATGACCGATTTACCCCAACCGGTTTCCAGGGCCGCCTGGGCCACCAGGTAACGTGGGTCGACACCGATGCGGTCGGCGGCTTCCTTGGCCATCGGCAGCATGGCATTGACGAATTCGTCGGCATCACGGAAGGCCTTGCGGGCCGGTGCCAGCGGCGGCTGCGCCACGGCGCGTCCATAAACCTGCATATCCCCTTTCGGCTCGGCAGCCTTGAGCGCGGCCAGCCAGTCGCCATTGGCGAGTTCGCCGGTGGCCGGCTTGACAGCGGCGACGGCGCGATCAGGCAGCAGATTTTGCGCAGGTACATCATTGACCGAGGCCGAAGGCACCAGACCAGCCAGCAGGCGATCGGCAAGTTTGGGCGGCAGGGCCAGGCGACGCTGGTTAAGCAGTTCCATGTCGTTGCGGTGAACACCCTCGGCCCCTTGCGGCGCACTCACGGCCCGCGAAGCCCACAGCGGCCGCTGGCCGTTGGTACGCGACAACGGGCCATCGGTAGCCACGGTTCCGGCAGCCACCGGTGTTGGTACGGCCTTGGCGACCTTGTCCAACGCCTCTTGCTGCTTGGCGGCCGACAACGTCGCGGCTTCGCCGGGCGCCAGCGGTTTGTTCTTGGACATCTGGCGCAGCAGCACGTCGGCCAGGCCGATACCACCGCCTTCGCGGGACATGGAAACGGCCAACTGCTGGTCGTACATTTCCTGATACTGCTTGGCTTCTGGCGTATTCATCGGGTTGTCCTTGCCCAGGGCCTCGGTGGCCGAACGCATGGACTTGAGCATTTCGCCGAGGAACAGCGACTCGAATTCCTGCGCCACCTTGCGCAGGTTGCCGTCGCTGTTCTTGTCGCCAACCTTGAGCTGGTTCAAGCGGTTCAGGTCCGAATAGGAACCCGAATCGCCGCTGGTCAAAGCACCCTTGCGCATATCCATGGCCGGGTCCTCAAATCACGATCAGGTCGGCTTGCAACGCGCCGGCCTGCTTCAAGGCTTCGAGAATCGCCATCAGGTCGCCCGGTGCCGCGCCGACCTGGTTCACCGCCCGGACGATCTCATCCAGGGTAGTGCCCGGGCCGAACTTGAACATTGGCTTGGCTTCTTGCTGGGCATTGACCCGCGAACGCGGCACGACTGCGGTCTGGCCGTTGGACAATGGTCCAGGCTGGCTGACGATCGGGTCTTCGGTGATGGTCACCGTCAGGCTGCCGTGGGTCACGGCGGCCGGGGAAACCTTGACGTTCTGGCCGATCACGATGGTGCCGGTACGCGAGTTGATGATGACTTTCGCCACTGCCTGGCCCGGGTCGACCTCGAGATTCTCCAGGATCGACAGATAGTCGACCCGCTGGCTCGGGTCCAAAGGTGCGGTGACGCGGATCGAGCCGCCATCGATGGCCTGGGCCACGCCTGGGCCGAGCATGTCGTTGATCTTGTCGACGATGCGCTTGGCGGTGGTGAAGTCGGAACGGTTGAGGTTCAGGGTCAGGCTGTTGCCCTGGTTGAAACCGCTCGGCACCGCACGCTCCACCGATGCGCCGCCAGGGATGCGACCGGCCGACGGAACGTTGACGGTGATCTTGGAACCATCACGCCCCTCGGCATCGAAACCGCCCACCACCAGGTTGCCCTGGGCAATGGCGTAGACGTTGCCGTCGATCCCCTTGAGCGGCGTCAACAGCAAGGTGCCGCCCCGCAGGCTCTTGGAGTTACCAATGGACGAAACGGTGATATCCACCTGCTGGCCAGGCTTGGCGAACGCCGGCAGATCGGCACTGATCGACACCGCCGCGACGTTCTTCAACTGCACGTTGCCGGAACCCGCCGGCACCTTGATGCCGAACTGCGACAGCATGTTGTTGAAGGTCTGTAGGGTGAACGGGGTCTGGGTGGTCTGGTCGCCGGTGCCATTGAGGCCCACGACCAGGCCGTAGCCGATCAACTGGTTGGAACGCACGCCGGAAATGCTGGCGATGTCCTTCAGGCGCTCGGCTTGAGCGGTAAAGGCCACCGACATCACCAAGGCACCCATCAACAGCTGCTTAAGATTCAACTGGGCCACCTAGAAAGGGAACTTCGGGCTGAGGAAGAAACGGTCGAACCAGCCTGGCTGGCTCGCATCGGCAAACGCACCGGTGCCCGAATAAGTGATGCGCGCATCAGCCACACGGGTCGAGGAAACCGTGTTGTCGGTGGCGATGTCATCGGCGCGAACCATGCCGGCGATGCGCACCAGCTCGTCACCGGTGTTGAGGGTCAGCCACTTCTCGCCGCGCACGACAATGATGCCGTTGGGCAATACATCGGCAACGGTGACGGTGATCGAACCGGTCAAGCTGTTGCTCTGGCCGGACTTGCTGTCGCCCTTGGTGGCGCGGTCGGAGCCGTAGCCTGCGTTGAGACTCAGGTCATTGCCACCGATCGGGTTGTTGGTGGTCAGGCTGGAGCCGAACAACGAGGTCAAGCCAACGCTGGTCTTGCTGGTCTTGTCCAATTGCGAGTTGGCGTTCTTGCTGGCCTGGGTGCGCTCATTCAGGGTGATGGTGATGATGTCACCGACCCGGAAAGCCTTGCGGTCGCTGTACAGGTTCTGTTCGAAACCGGCCTGGTAGATCGAGCCATTGTTCGCAGCGGCCGGCAATGGCGTGCGCGGCAACACCGGAGCGTAATACGGGTCATTGGGCCTGGGTGTCGGCGCGACACAGCCCGCGAGTGCGGTGATCCCACTCAGTGCCAGAACAGATACGAAGCGTTTCATGACCCTACCTCTTGGTGTTGCAGGCGACCTCAGGCCGCCCCATAGACGTGATTACAGATTCTGCGTAACGAACGAGAGCATCTGGTCGGCGGTGGAGATCACCTTGGAGTTCATCTCATAGGCGCGCTGGGTGGTGATCATGTTGACCATCTCCTCAACGGTGCTCACGTTGGACGTTTCCAGGGTGTTCTGCAGCGTGGTGCCGAAACCGTTCAGGCCCGGGGTGCCGATTTGTGGCGCACCGCTGGCGGCGGTTTCCAGGAACAGGTTGTTGCCCACCGCTTGCAGGCCGGCTGGGTTGATGAAGTCGGCGGTCTGCAGGTTGCCGATCACCTGGGCGGCCGGGTTGCCCGCAATGGTGATGGACACGGTGCCGTCACGGCCCACGGTAAAGGTCTGGGCATCGTTCGGGATGATGACCGCAGGTTCCAGGGCGAAACCGCTGGCGTTGACGATCTGGCCGTTGGAGTCGAGGTGGAACGTACCGTCACGGGTGTAGGACGTGGTGCCGTCCGGCTGCAGGATCTGGAAGAAACCGCGACCGTCGATGGCCATGTCCAACGGTTGCTCGGTGGTTTGCAGGCTGCCGGCGTTGAAGTTTTTCTGGGTGCCGACAATGCGCACACCGGTACCCACTTGCAGGCCCGACGGCAATTCGCTGTCCTGGGTCGACTGGGCGCCAGGCTGGCGTTTTACCTGGTACAGCAGGTCCTGGAACTCGGCACGATCACGTTTGAAACCCGTGGTCGACACGTTCGCCAGGTTGTTGGAAATGGTCGTCAGGTTGGTGTCCTGGGCGGACAGACCTGTTTTGGCAACCCATAGAGCCGGAAGCATTCGATTCTCCTCGTACGCCTGTTTTTCGGCGCGACGCTGTAATTAACGATTAGATTTGCAAGACCCGAGCCATGGCCTCATCGCCTTCTTTGGCGGTGTTCATCATCTTGACGTGGAGCTCGAACTGCTTGGCCAGGGCCAGCACCGAAGTCATTTCATCCACGGCGTTGACGTTGCTCGCTTCCTGGAAGCCCGATACCAACTGCACGTTGGCATCGACAGGCGCCGGCTGGCCGTCCTTGGTACGGATCGAGCCATCCAGGCCTTTGTTCATGTTCTTGAGGTCCGGGTTGACCAGCTTGATACGGTCCACTTCAGCCATCACACGCGGGCCTTCGCCCATGGCGCGGATACTGATGGTGCCGTCCTGGCCGATTTCGATTTTCTGCTCCGGCGGCACGGCAATCGGGCCACCGTTGCCCATCACCGGCATGCCGTTGCCGGCCCGCAGCACGCCCAGGGCGTCAACATTGAGGCTGCCGGTGCGCACGTAGCTTTCACCGCCGTCGGGATTCTGCACGGCCATCCAGCCTGGCCCGCTGACCGCCACGTCGAGGTCACGACCGGTTTCCACCAGCGCACCCGGGGTGAAGTCAGTAGCAGGACGCTCGGACAGGGCAAACGCCCGCGCCGGAAAGCTGTCGCCGAACACCGGCATCGACCGTGCCTGCTCCAGGTCTTTGTGAAAACCATTGGTGGAGATGTTCGCCAGGTTGTTGGCATGAGCCCTTTGCGCCAGTGCGTTCTGGCTGGCGCCGGTCATTGCCACATAAAGGTACTTGTCCACTGTCGTTCCTCTGCATGCCGGACGTTTGCCGCCCACTGCTGTATTGCACAGCCTCAAGCAATTTGCAGACCAACTTTTTTCTGGCGCCCCAGGGCCCGGTAAACAAAGGCTTTGGGAGTCTCGAAGGGTTCTGGAGGAATGTATCGAAGACGAAAAACCGGCGGTGTTGTGCCGCTTACGGCAACGCTTGACCTTGGGCAAGGGCCATCACGAGCAAGCTCACTCCCACATGGGCCTCAAGTGTGCAAAATCCCGTGGGAGCGAGATTGCTCGCGATGAGGCCAGCAAAACACAACAGCTGAATAGCTATGACTCCGTTTTACCCACCTCATACTCCCGCAACTTATTGGCAATGGTGGTATGTGAAACCCCCAACCGCTTGCCCAACTGCCGGCTGCTGGGGTGTTCGGAATAAAGACGCTCCAGCACCGCTTTCTCGAAACGCCCGACGATCTCGTCCAGCCCGCCCTCCAGGGAAAAATCGCCAAGGGGCTGGCGCACGCCATAGTCCGGCAGGCGGATATGCTCGGCTTTCACCGTCCCGCCGTCGCACAGGGAAACAGCCTGGAACAGCACGTTTTCCAGCTGCCGCACGTTGCCCGGCCAGTGGTAATGGCTGAGTCGGTCCATCGCCGCCGGTGCGAGTTTTGGCAATGCACAGCCGATTTGGCGACTGGCCTGGTCGAGGAAATGCTCCACCAGTGGCGTCAGACCATCGAGGCATTCGCGCAGGGGCGGAATGTGCAGGGAAAGGACATTCAAGCGGTGGTACAAATCCTGACGGAATTCACCCCGGGCGCAGAGTTCGGACAAATCCACCTGGGTGGCGCAGATCACCCTGACATCCAGATACACCTCTTCGTCGCTGCCGACACGACGGAAGCAACCGTCCTGCAAGAAGCGCAGCAATTTCACTTGCAAGCGCGGGCTCATCTCTCCTACCCCATCGAGAAACAGCGTTCCCCCAGCGGTCAGTTCCAACAGGCCAAGCTTGCCTTCGGCCCGAGCCCCTTCGAAGGCACCGGGACCGTAGCCGAACAACTCGGTTTCGGCCATGGACTCCGGCAGCCCGGCGCAGTTGAGCGCCATCAAGGGCGATTGCCCGCGCGGGCTCGCCAGGTGACAGGCCCGGGCCAGCAGCTCCTTGCCAGTGCCGGTTTCACCCTCTATCAATAGCGGTGCGTCCAGCGGGGCCATGCGCCGGGCCTCGCGGACCACTGCGGCCATGACCTTGGAACTCTGGAAAATACTGTCGAAGCCGCGCAACTCCTGCTTGCGTACGTTATAGATGCGCTCGCCCACACGGTCGGCGCGGTGCAGCGTCAGCACCGCACCGGCCATGGCCTCGCTGTCGTCGTGCTCCGACTGCAGCGGGGCGATGTCAGCCAGGAACACATCGCCCCGGACCTTGACCCGCAGACCGTTGATGCGCGACTGGTTGGCGCGTACCAGTTCCGGCAGGTCGAAATCCTCGGCGTACCGCGACAGGGGGATGCCCGGCACCTCGTCCACCCGCACTCCGAGCAACTGCGCCGCCGCCCGGTTGGCCGCGACGATGGAGCCGCCCATGTCGATGGACAACACCGGGAACTCCAGGGCGCCGAGCAAGGCGTTGAGTTCCATGTGCCGACGCTCGCTGGGCATCAGTCCGACACGCTTGACGCCAAACACCCCGGCGATGCCCTCGAATTTCGGACGCAGAGCCTGGAATTGAATGTTGATCAGGTTGGGACAGTGCAGGTAGATCGCGTTGCCATGCTCACCGCCGACCTCCCCCCGGGCGACGTTGATGCCGTACTCCACCAGCAAATTGAGAATGTCCCGCAGGATGCCGATGCGGTTCTGGCAATGGACTTTGATGCGCATGAAAAAGGCCCGGGTGCAGATGAGATAGAAAGGCGCCATTCAAGCCCAACACACATCCTGTGGCGAGGGAGCTTGCTCCCGCTGGGCTGCGAAGCGGCCCCGTTTTTAGGACTGCTGCGCAGTCCAGCGGGAGCAAGCTCCCTCGCCACGGTGTTTTGTGTCGGATTTTTTGTCTGGGCGCACAAATAGTCGTCAAGATTATGTGACAGTTGTAGGCCATTTCCCACTCGAAAATCCCGCCCCTGCCGACATACGCCTCAAGACGTAACGAAAACTTTACAAAATCATAAGTTCTCGACTTCGCAGGCCCGCGTCCCTCTGCTGCACCAGCGCCTGCTTCGGGTTATCTCTAATGCATCGCTGGACATAACAACAAACACGTCTTCCCCCAGAGGGAAATCAGCAGGAGAGCAGCATGAAGCAGACGCAGTACGTGGCCCGCGAGCCCGATGCGCAAGGTTTTATCCACTACCCCGCCGAAGAACACGCGGTGTGGAACACGCTGATCACCCGCCAGTTGAAAGTCATCGAAGGCCGCGCGTGCCAAGAGTACCTGGACGGCATCGACAAGCTTGGCCTGCCCCACGACCGTATCCCGCAACTGGGCGAGATCAACAAAGTGCTCGGCGAGACCACCGGCTGGCAGGTCGCCCGCGTACCGGCGCTGATCCCTTTCCAGACCTTTTTCGAACTGCTCGCCAACAAGCAGTTTCCAGTGGCGACCTTCATTCGTACCCGTGAAGAACTGGACTACCTGCAAGAGCCGGACATTTTCCACGAGATCTTCGGCCACTGTCCGTTGCTCACCAACCCCTGGTTCGCCGAATTCACCCACACCTACGGCAAACTCGGCCTACAAGCTTCCAAGGAAGAACGCGTCTACCTGGCGCGCCTGTACTGGATGACCATCGAGTTCGGCCTGGTGCAAACACCCCAGGGTCGGCGCATCTACGGAGGCGGCATCCTGTCGTCACCCAAGGAAACCGTGTATTGCCTGTCCGACGAGCCGGAGCATCAAGCGTTCGACCCGCTGGAAGCCATGCGCACGCCGTATCGCATCGACATCCTGCAGCCTGTGTATTTCGTGCTGCCCGAGCTCAAGCGCCTGTTCGATCTGGCCCACGAAGACATCATGGGCATGGTCAAGCGCGGTCGAGAACTGGGCTTGCACACGCCGAAATTTCCACCGAAAGCCGCCTGAACCGCGATTTTTGATCTCAATTGAGTCTGTTGCACAGCGCTGCTTTGCTTTAGCGTGGGTGCATCGACGTTTTTAAATATTCGATCCGGGAACACACCATGAACACTCTGAACCAAGCCCATTGCGAAGCCTGCCGCGCCGACGCCCCGCAAGTCAGCGACGAAGAACTGCCGGTATTGATCAAGCAGATCCCGGACTGGAACATCGAAGTGCGCGACGGCGTGATGCAGTTGGAAAAAGTCTTCCTGTTCAAGAATTTCAAGCACGCCCTGGCATTCACCAACGCCGTCGGCGAGATCTCCGAGGCCGAAGGCCACCACCCTGGCCTGCTCACCGAATGGGGCAAGGTCACCGTGACCTGGTGGAGCCACTCCATCAAGGGTCTGCATCGCAACGATTTCATCATGGCCGCCCGTACCGACGACGTAGCCAAGACCGCCGAGGGCCGCAAGTAATGCATTTCGACGCCATCGGCCGGGTGCCCGGCGATCCGATCCTCGGCCTGATGGAAGCCTACGGGGCGGACAGCAACCCGAGCAAGTTCGACCTGGGCGTGGGCGTCTACAAGGATGCCCAGGGCCTGACGCCGATTCTTGAATCGGTGAAGCGGGCCGAACAGTGGCTGGTGGATCGCCAGACCACCAAGACCTACATCGGCGGTCACGGCGATGCTGCGTTCGGCCAGCTGATCAGTGAGCTGGTGCTGGGCGTCGACTCCGCCTTGATCAAAGAAAAACGTGCCGGCGCTACCCAGACCCCGGGCGGCACCGGCGCCCTGCGCCTGAGCGCCGACTTCATCGCCCAATGCCTGCCGGGCCGTGGCGTCTGGCTGAGCAACCCGACCTGGCCAATTCACGAAACCATCTTCGCCGCCGCAGGCGTCAAGGCCAGCCATTACCCATACGTAGGCGCCGACAATCGTCTGGATTTCGAGGCGATGCTGGCGACATTGAACCAGGTGCCCAAGGGTGATGTGGTGCTGCTGCATGCCTGCTGCCACAACCCCACCGGCTTCGACCTGTCCCATGAACAATGGCGCCAGGTGCTGGATGTGATGCGCAGTCGCGCCCTGCTGCCGCTGATCGACTTCGCCTACCAGGGCTTTGGCGACGGGCTGGAGCAAGACGCGTGGGCGGTTCGGTTGTTTGCCGATGCGCTGCCGGAAGTGCTGATCACCAGTTCCTGCTCGAAAAACTTCGGCCTGTATCGCGACCGCACCGGTGCGCTGATCGTCTGCGCCGGGGATGCCGGGAAACTGCTGGACATCCGCAGCCAACTGGCGAACATCGCCCGTAACCTATGGTCGACGCCGCCGGACCATGGCGCAGCAGTGGTCGCGACGATTCTGGGCAACCCGGAACTGAAAAGTCGCTGGGCCGATGAAGTGGAGGCCATGCGCCTGCGTATCGCCCAATTGCGCAGCGGCCTGCTGGAAGCCCTCGAACCTCATGGCTTGCGAGAACGCTTCGCCCACATCGGCGTGCAACGCGGGATGTTTTCCTACACCGGCCTGACACCGGAACAGGTCAAGCACCTGCGCGAGCGCCACAGCGTGTACATGGTCGGCACGGGCCGGGCAAACGTGGCGGGCATCGATGCCACGCGCCTGGATTTGCTGGCCGAGGCAATTGCGGATGCGTGCAGGTAACATCACCCGTCGCCTGTTGAAGTTGCGTGGCGGGGGAGCTTGCTCCCGCTCGGCTGCGCAGCAGTCGTAATCAGGCCTGGCGCGGTTCCCTGGAAGATCCGATTGCTCCACAGGGGGCGGCTTCGCCGCCCAGCGGGAGCAAGCTCCCTCGCCACAGTGGATCGAACCAGCCCCAAGCCACCCGCCGTTCCTTGGGCGGTTACTGGCCCGTCCACTCCCGAACAAACTGCCCGACATCTTCCTGCGGCGCCGTACGCGCTTCTTTCTGCGGCGTGCCCAGGTAGAGGAAACCGATCACCTCTTCCCCATCCTCAAGACCCAGCCCCCTGGCGACATGCGGTGAATAGGCCAGCTCACCGGTGCGCCACACACCACCGATGCCCTGGGCATAAGCGGCGAGCAAGATACCGTGGGCCGCACAGCCCGCCGCCAGCAACTGCTCGGCTTTCGGGATTTTGAAATGGTCCTGCAAACGCGCGATCACGACCACCACCAGCGGTGCGCGCAGCGGGCCGTTGAGGGCTTTTTCCACAACGGCTTCGGACACCAGCGGGTCATTGAATCGCGCCGCTTCGGCCAGCAGTTCGCCCATGCGATGACGAGCCTGTCCTTCGACGGTCAGAAAGCGCCACGGCCGCAATTGGCCATGATCCGGCGCCCGCATGGCGGCGGCGAACATGACTTCGCGCTGTTCGGGCGTAGGTGCCGGGTCCACAAGGCGCGGGACGGAAACACGGTTGAGCAAAGCGTCGAGAGCCTGCATCGGCCACCTCCAGAAAAAATGTCCGACTATTCTAGTGGCTGTACGGCTCATTGGTTAGTTCAAATTCCGCAACCAGGATTCCATGCCACGCCAGCGCCACCGGGTGTCGGTTTACATGAGCCTTGCCGCAGGTAGAATGGCGCCCTTCCCCTCAGCCCGAGCAGATTTCATGGCGTTGCCGACCCTGCGGATCATTGGTTTCATCATCGGCATCTTCCTGATCACCCTGGCGATCTTCATGGTCGTACCGATGGCCACCCTGGTGATTTTCGAACGCACCCGCGATCTGCCATCGTTCCTCTGGTCGAGCATGATCACGTTTGTCGCCGGCCTGGCGCTGATCCTTCCCGGGCGCCCGGAACACATACACCTGCGCCCGCGCGACATGTACCTGCTGACCGTCAGCAGTTGGCTGGTGGTGTGTATCTTCGCCGCGCTGCCCTTCCTGCTGACCCAGCACATCAGCTACACGGATTCGTTCTTCGAAAGCATGTCGGGCATCACCGCCACCGGCGCTACCGTGCTGAGCGGCCTGGACACCATGTCCCCCGGCATCCTGATGTGGCGCTCGCTGCTGCACTGGCTCGGCGGCATCGGCTTCATCGGCATGGCGGTGGCGATCCTGCCATTGCTGCGCATCGGCGGCATGCGGCTGTTCCAGACCGAGTCCTCGGACCGCTCGGAAAAGGTCATGCCCCGTTCCCACATGGTGGCGCGCCTGATCGTGGCGTCCTACGTGGGCATTACCATCGTCGGCACCCTGGCGCTCTGGTGGGCCGGGATGAGTCTGTTCGATGCCATCAACCATTCGATGTCGGCGATCTCCACCGGCGGCTTTTCCACCTCGGACTTGTCCCTGGCCAAATGGACCCAGCCGGCCGTGCATTGGGTCGCCATCGTCATCATGATCCTCGGCAGCCTGCCGTTCGCCCTGTACGTCTCGATGCTGCGCGGCAATCGCCGGGCGCTGATCAAGGACCAGCAAGTCCAAGGGCTCATCGGGGTGCTGCTGGTGACCTGGCTGGTGCTCGGCACCTGGTATTGGGCGACCACCGACCTGCATTGGCTGGACGCGCTGCGGCACGTGGCGCTGAATGTGACGTCCATCGTCACCACCACGGGCTTCGCCCTGGGGGACTACAGCCTGTGGGGCAATTTCTCACTCATGTTGTTCTTTTACCTGGGGTTCGTCGGCGGCTGCTCCGGCTCAACTGCTGGCGGGATCAAGATCTTCCGCTTCCAGGTCGCCTACATCCTGCTTCGGGCCAACCTCAATCAACTGATTCATCCTCGTGCGGTGATCAAGCAGAAATACAACGGCCACCGCCTCGACGAGGAAATCGTGCGTTCGATTCTCACGTTCTCGTTCTTCTTCGCCATCACCATCTGCGTGATCGCCCTGCTGCTGTCGCTGCTGGGCGTGGAATGGATGACGGCGCTGACCGGCGCGGCCAGTACCGTGTCCGGCGTCGGCCCGGGGTTGGGGGAAACCATCGGGCCGGCCGGCAACTTTGCGCCACTGCCGGACGCGGCCAAGTGGATCCTGTCGGGGGGCATGCTGCTGGGACGATTGGAGATCATTACGGTGTTCGTGTTGTGTATTCCAGCGTTCTGGCGTCATTGACCGGTTTGGCCACGCTTGCCATCCGCGCCCGGTATTCGCCGGGCGTGGCGTCAAACCAGCGACGAAAGGCCCGGAAAAAGTTGCTCGGGTCGGCGAACCCCAACAGATAGGCAATCTCCAGCAGCGTCATGGTCGGCTGCGCCAGGTATTGCTCGGCCAGCTCGCGACGGGTGTCGTCGAGCAAACTCTGGAAACTGGTGCCCTCCTCTTGCAAGCGCCGTTGAAGAGTGCGCTGGGACAGGTGCAGCGTCTGCGCCACCACATCTCGCTTGGGCTCGCCCTGGGGCAGCAGCCGACACAGCACCTGGCGCGCCTTGTGGGTCACGCGGCTCTCGGAAAAGCGCGCCAGGTATTCACCGGCAAACCGATCATGAAGCTGCGCCATGGCCTCGTTGGCCGTGGGCAACGGCGCTTCCATATCGGCCCGTTCGAAGATCAGCGCGTCATAAGGCGCACCGAACGCCAGGGGCGCAGGGAACGCTTGTCGATAAGGGGACAGGTCAACCGGCTCGGCGCCCTGCAACAATACCTTGACCGGGTGCAGGGGGCGTCCGGTCAGCCAGTTGCACAAGGCCAGCGCACACGCCAGGGACGCTTCGGCACTTTGACGGGTGGGCGGGAGATGGTCGCCATGCACCGTCAGGATCAGCCCGTAGCCCTCCTCCAGCCGACGAAAACTCAGGTCGGCGCTTTCGGCGATTATTCGCTGATAACGCACCAGCCGCTGGAAGCCTTCCGCCAGCGTTCGGCTGGACATCAAGGCATAGCCAACCACATGGAACGAGGCCGGGCGCACCACTTTGCCCATGTTCAAGCCAATGGCCGGGTTGCCCGACAGTTCCACCGCCCGTTGCCACAGGCGGGTCATCGAATCCTGGGGAAAACGTGCATCCGGATCGTCCAGCGCGTCAAAGTCCAGCCCCAATTGCTTGAACAGCAGCCGGCAATCCAGGCCATCCATTTCCAACGCCTTGACGATCCCCATCGCCCAGCTAGAAGAAGTCGTTCGTTCGCGCATGACGTTTTACTTGCATGACGAGCCGCGGGGTACGGCTGGATTTGCGGAGGATACCAGCGTCCTCCACTACAAAAAGCAAGGGTATTTGTAACACAGGACACTAGAGTGGCGCCCATTGTCACTGGCCGTCGCCCACGATCGCTCTAGACTTTAATCAAAGAAAAATAACCACAGAGCCCGCAGTCGTGGAAAACACCAGACGATTCAATACCTTCGCTGAGTTCTACCCGTACTACCTCAGCGAACACAGCAACAGCACTTGCCGACGATTGCACTTTGTCGGCACGTCCCTGCTTGTGGTGATTCTTGCCCTGGCATTCGTCGCAGGTACTGGGTGGTGGCTGATCGCCTTGCCTGTGGCCGGTTATGGCTTCGCCTGGCCCGGGCACTTCTTCTTTGAAAAGAACCGCCCCGCCACGTTTCAGCATCCGTTCTACAGTTTGCTTGGCGACTTCGTGATGTACCGCGACATGTGGCTGGGCAAGGTCGCGTTCTAGGCATTGATGCCCCTGCAGCCAAAGGACTTTCGATGAATACCCATGCGCGCTTTACCCACATGCAGGACGGCACCGAGGAAGACTGGGCGATCATCGCGGCCGACTTCAGCGCTTATGCCCGGCAACTGCCCAGCCGGATCCTGGCACACCTGAAATTGCTCGACGGGGATTTCGGCGGCTTCCCGGTGGACCGCCTGACGCACTCGCTGCAAACCGCGACCCGCGCCTACCGTGACGGCCGTGATGAGGAATATGTAATCTGCGCCCTGCTCCACGACATTGGCGACACGCTGGGCTCCTACAACCACCCCGACATCGCCGCCGCCATCCTCAAGCCCTTTGTCAGCGCCGAAAACCTGTGGATCGTGGAAAAGCATGGGATCTTCCAGGGCTACTACTTCTTCCATCACCTGGGCATGGACCGGCACCTGCGCGAGCAATTTCGCGAGCACCCGCACTACCAGGCGACCATCGACTTCTGCGCCCGGTATGACGCCGCAGCGTTCGACGCCGACTACGACACGCTGCCGCTGAGCTTCTTCGAGCCGATGCTGGAAAGGGTATTCGCCACACCGAAGCAGTCGATCTACAAGGCCGCGATGGCGGACCAACCCCCGCCCTGAATGGGGCGCGAAGCGGCCCTGTTTTTTTGGGCCCTGTCTGGAAGGGACGGCTTCGCCGCCCAGCGGGAGCAAGCTCCCTCGCCACGGGAGTAAATAGTTGCTCGAAAGGTGTCCGACCGGCCTACACCGGCTCGGCAACTTTCAACTCAGCCTTGAGCAACGCCTCCCGCGCCTGGGCCTCTGCCAACCGATACAGCTCGATCGACCCATCCCAGTGCTCGATCAGTGCCGTGCACGACTCGACCCAATCGCCGCAGTTGAGGTACTCCACCTCGCCCACTTTGCGGATTTCGGCATGGTGGATGTGCCCGCATACCACGCCATGCAGTTCACGCTTGACGCATTCATGGGCGATGGCTTCCTCGAAGTCGCTGATGAAGCTGACGGCGGTCTTGACCTTGTGCTTGAGGTACGCCGACAGCGACCAGTAACCGTAGCCATAACGGGCCCGCCAATGGTTGAGCCAACGGTTCAGCGTGAGGGTGAACTCGTAGGCCGAATCGCCAAGGAACGCCAACCAGCGGTGGTAGCGGGTGATGACATCGAACTGATCGCCATGGATCACCAACAGATGCCGACCATCGGCGGTGACGTGCACCGCCTCGTCCACCAACTGGATATTGCCCAGGATCAGCTTCGAGTAGCGTCGCAGGAATTCATCATGGTTGCCGGTGACGTAGATCACCTCGGTGCCGCGCTTGCTCATGGTCAGCAAGCGGCGAATGACGTTGGTGTGGGCCTGGGGCCAGTACATGCCACCGCGCAGTTTCCAGCCGTCGATGATGTCGCCCACCAGGTAAATCTTGTCGGCATGGTAGCCCTTGAGGAACTGCGACAGATGTTCAGCCTGGCAGTCTCGGGTGCCCAAATGCACATCGGAAATCCACAGGGTGCGGACACGCTGTTTGCGGCTGGGTCTGGCAAGCTCGGCGCTGGTCATGGGCAACCCTCTGATCGTTTGGACCACTGTGCACGCCAGCGGTTAATGGCCCATGACAGGCAAAAGTCGATTGCATGACAGCGCGAGTAGCCGCCCCCTCGGTGTAGACTGGCGGCCTGCCACGGGAGACCGCGATGAGACCGATCCTCACGCTACGCCAATACAGCCACGACTTGATTGTCCACAGCCATGACCATGCCCAATTGGTGTTCGGGCTGTCCGGTGCGCTGGATTTCGAGGTCGAAGGTTGCGGCAGCCAAGTGGTGCAACAGAGTTTCGTGGTGGTGCCGGCCGGCGCCCATCACGCCTGTGACAGCCCTCACGGCAGTCGTTGCCTGGTGCTGGACGTGCCGAGCGACGAATGGGTCGGGCAATCCCTGGGGGATCATGCCGACGCCAGTCGCCGATTGCTCGACAACACCGCGCGCCTGCCCCTGGACGCTGGGCAAAGCCAACTGGTCAGTTGGCTGGCGGGCAGCCCCGTGGAGGACCCGCTGATCGCCCAGCAAGGCGCGGTGCTGCTGCTGGCCAGCCTCAACGGCATCCGCCAGGAAACGAGTGGCGGCCGGCGCCTGCCTTACGCCGCGCTCGACGCCCACATCGACCGGTACGCCGCCTATCCGTTGCAAGTGGCGGACCTGGCGCGGGTCGCCGGCCTTTCCAGCGCCCGCCTGCACGCCCGTTTCGTCGCCGAATGCGGACAAACGCCGATGGACTACATTCGCAGTCGCCGCATGCACAAGGCCGTCATGTTGCTGCGCGATTCGGACCTGCCCATTGGTGAAGTCGCCCATCAGGTCGGCTACAGCTCCCAGAGCGCCTTTGCCGCCGCGGTACTGCGTGAATTCGGGGCTTCGCCGGGTAAACTGCGACGACAGCGCTAGAATCGCGCTAAAAATCGCCAGGTTGGCGACAGACACCGCCGCCTCAGCCACGCTTAAATAACGCAATCTGCGAGGGGCAATCCCGTGGGAGCGAGCTTGCTCGCGATTGCTTTGTGTCAGTCAACCTCTGCGCTGCCTGAAGTACCGCTTTCGCGAGCAAGCTCGCCCCCACAGAAAACGCTCACATTGCCCCATTGTGTCCATCGCCAGTTCTGGTTTATCTGCCCAAAGGATCGCAATGACTCCCCGTACCGCCCTCGGCGCCCTCCACATCGGCGCACTCATGTTTGGCCTGACCGGTGTGTTCGGCAAACTTGCCGCCGCTTCGCCGGCGATCATCGTGTTCGGTCGCGCCGTATTCGCCGTGCTGGCCCTGGCGGTGTTTGCCCGGTTCGCCAGCAACACCCGCTGGCAGAAACTGCGGGCAGAGGACGGTCGACGCTTGTTACTGGGTGGGCTGTTGCTGACCGGGCATTGGGTGAGTTTTTTCATGGCGGTCAAAATCGCCGGGGTGGCCATCGCCACGTTGGGGTTCGCCAGTTTCCCCGCCTTTACGGTGCTGCTCGAGGGACTGATTTTCCGCGAGCGGATTCGCGCCAACGAAATCCTCCTGGTGGTGTTGGTGAGCATCGGCCTGGTGCTGGTGACGCCGGACTTCGACTTGGCCAGCGGCGCTACCACCGGCCTGTTGTGGGCCGTGGCCTCGGGCCTGCTGTTCTCGTTGCTGTCATTGACCAACCGCGCCGGCTCCGCTCACGTGCCCGCGGTGCAGGCTGCGCTGTGCCAGAACGTGGTGGTCGGGTTGTGCCTGCTGCCCATCGCCGCTCCGCAACTGAACGACGTGCGCCCTCTCGACTGGCTGTGGATCGCGTTGCTCGGCGTGTTCTGTACCGGCCTGGCCCACAGCCTGTTCGTCGCCAGCCTGGCGGTGATCAAGGCGCGCACCGCAGCCGTGGTCTTCGCCATGGAGCCGGTCTACGGCATCGCCATGGCCTGGCTGCTGTTCGATGAAAACCCGACGCTGCGCATGTTGGTGGGCGGCGCCGTGATCATCCTGGCAATCATCGTGTCGAGCCAACTGGGTGGCGGCTCGAAAAAAACCAGCGCGGGCGCCGAAGCCGCCTCTCACTGAACCCGGTCGTTGTGGCCCAGGTCCCGCTCCGGGTCGATCTGGTCGCGAACCCGTTGCTTGAGCACCTTCGCCTCGGGAAAACCACCATCGGCCTTGCGCTCCCAGATCTGCGTGTCGTCGCAGCTGATGTGGAATATCCCCCCGGTGCCCGGCACCAGGGACACTTTGCCCAAGTCGTCGCCGAAAGTGCTGAGCAGTTCCTGGGCCAGCCAGGCGGCGCGCAGCAACCATTGGCACTGGGTGCAATAGGTAATGACAACTTCCGGTTTGGGTTCGGCCATTGCAACGGACTCCTGAGTTCAAAGGCGTCGTTATAATACCCGCCTTTGACCGACCGACCCGAGATTGACGATGCGCCGCCTGCTGCCTTGCCTGCTTCTGTTGCTGTTGCCCCTGTTCGCCCAGGCCGTCGACGCGCCACGCATGAAGGTTGGCCTGGTGTTGTCCGGTGGTGCGGCCCGAGGCCTGGCCCACATCGGGGTGCTCAAGGCCCTGGAGGAGCAAGGCATCAAGATCGATGCCATTGCCGGTACCAGTATGGGCGCGGTGATCGGCGGGCTGTACGCCTCCGGCTACAAGATCGATGAGCTGGAAAAGCTCGCCTTGGGCATCGACTGGCAACAAGCGTTGTCCGACGCTCCGCCGCGCAAGGACGTGCCATTCCGGCGCAAGCAAGACGACCGGGATTTTCTGGTAAAGCAGAAATTGAGCTTTCGCGATGATGGCAGTCTCGGCCTGCCCTTGGGCGTGATCCAGGGGCAGAACCTGGCCCTGCTGCTCGAAAGCCTGCTGGCCCACGCCAGCGATACCCGCGACTTCGACAAATTGCCAATCCCTTTTCGCGCGGTAGCGACAGACATCGCCAGCGGCGAAAAAGTGGTGTTCCGCAAAGGCCACCTGCCCAAGGTGATTCGCGCCAGCATGTCGATCCCGGCGGTGTTCGCCCCGGTGGAACTGGACGGACGGCTGCTGGTGGACGGGGGCATGAGCGACAACATCCCGCTGGACGTGGCCCGGGAAATGGGCGTCGATGTGGCCATCGTGGTCGACATCGGCACGCCACTGCGCAACCGCAAGCAACTGATCACAGTGGTGGACGTGCTGAACCAGTCGACCACCTTGATGACCCGGCGCAATTCGGAAGAACAACTGGCGACACTGAAAAAAGACGACGTACTGATCCAGCCGGCCCTGGCGAGCTTCGGCTCAACCGACTTCGGCCGGGCCCGGGAAATGATCGACGCCGGTTACCGCGCCACACACATCCTCGATGCCCGCCTGGCCCGCCTGCGCCCCGCCGAGCCGCCCGACGCCGAATTGATGGCGGCACGCGCCCCGAGTGAGCGCACGCCGGTCATCACCGCGATTCGGGTGGAGAACGACTCGAAAGTCGGCGACGACGTGATTCGCTACTACGTTCGCCAGAAGATCAGCGAGCCGCTGGACCTGGGTCGCTTGCAGACCGACATGGGCACGTTGTACGGCCTGGATTACTTCGAGCAAGTGCAATACCGCGTGGTGCACAAGGGCGCGGATCAAACACTGGTGATCAGCGCGCGAGGCAAACGCACCGGTACGGACTACCTGCGACTGGGCCTGAGCCTGTCGGACGACATGCGCGGCGACAGTGCCTTCAACCTGGGCGCAAGCTACCGGGTCAACGGTATCAATCGCCTGGGCGCCGAGTGGCTGACCCGCGCGCAGATCGGCGACAAGCAGGAGCTGTACAGCGAGTTCTACCAGCCATTGGATGTGGGTTCGCGCTACTTCATCGCCCCCTACGGGCAATTCGAATCGCGCAACGTGGAGTCGATCCTGGACAACGACCCGGTGGCCCAATACCGGGTCGAGCGCTACGGTTTTGGCCTGAACGTGGGCCGTCAGATCGGCAACAGCGGCGAAATCCGCTTCGGTGTGGGCCAGGCTTGGGGCAAGGCCGACGTGCGCATTGGCGATCACGACCAGCCCAGCGAGAACTTCAATGAAGGTTTCTACGAGCTGAAATACTCGTTCGATTCCTTCGACAACGTGTATTTCCCCCATGAAGGCGAAGACATTGGCCTGACCTGGCGCCAGTACGAACCGGGGCTGGGCTCCGACCAGCGTTATCGCCAATGGGAATTCAAACTGGACAAGGCCCTGAGCAGTGGCCCGGATACCTTCATCCTCGGTGGGCGCTACGGCCGGACCCTGGATACAGCCGAAGTGGTGACCTCAAGCTTCGTACTCGGAGGTGCACGGCAGTTGTCGGGGTTTCGTGAAGACGGGGTATCAGGGCAAAACATGAGCCTGATGCGCGCCGTGTATTACCGCCGGCTCACGCCCCGGGCCTACCTGCCGCTGGACTTCCCGCTGTACATCGGCGGTTCGCTGGAGCGTGGCCGGGCGTGGAACAACGACAACGACTTCGACAGCGGCTACATCAGTGCCGCCAGTGTTTTCCTGGGCTTTGACACGCCATTGGGGCCGCTGAATTTCAGCTATGGCTTCAATGACGATGACGAGCAGGCGGTCTACCTGAACCTGGGGCAAACGTTTTGATGGGCTGGGCGTTTGGCTGGAAATGATCGGAGACTGGCAGGCCGCCATCGCGAACGAGCTCGCTCCCACACGTTGTTCTAGCCCTTGGGAGCGAGCCTGCTCGCGATGAGGCCAGCAGACGCAACATCAAATCCAGGAAACTCAGCGAATCCCTGCCAGCAACACCCGGGCAGTCTGCTTGAGCGGTTCGTCGCCCTCCTCAAGCAGTTCCTCAAGCAGCGCCACAGCGGTCTTCAGGTCGCCATCATCGATGCAGTTCTGTGCCTGCTCCAGTTTGACCGAAGGTTCCGGTGACTCGGGTTCAAGGGCCATGCCATCGAAGGTGACAGGCTCAAAGGGCAACGGCTCCAGCTGCAGCGACTGTTCCTCATCAGCGAACGCATCGAGGAAGTTATCGTCCAGCGACTCGGTTTCCAAGGGGGCTTCCCACTGCAGCTCGGGTTCGTCGAAGCTTGAGAGCGACAGGCTCTCGGAAACATCGACAACGGGCGGCGCCGCGTTTTTTTTCTCAATGGACGTATCCGGGTCATCAGCCAGGTCCCAGCTGGTTTCCATGGACAGCGCGTCCAGGTCGAGCTCGAACTCGTCGCTGGCGATCCGCTCAGGCTCAGGCTCAGCTGTCGGTGTCGGTGTCGGTGTCGGTGTCGAGGATTCTGGCGCCGTCACCACCGCAGCGGTGATCGGGGCGACCTTGGGGTAGCGTCCGCGAATGTCCGCCAGCGTTCCCGCATCGACGCCCTGGGCCAGCAAATGCTGTTCCTGCACCTGGAAGCCAATCACGTCGCCCTGCTTGCCCAGTACCTCCAGCAACTTCAGGCCCAGGTCGGTACGCTCCGGCTCCGCCAGCAATGCGGAGCGCAGCAACCCGGCGGCTTCGGTAAAACGACCGTAGGTCAGGTAGATCCCGACACCTTCCAGTACGTCGCCCAAGGGCGCATCACCATTATTGAACGATGCGGCCGTCTCGTGCTGTTCCTTGCCGGAGGGCGACGCATAGGTATCGGCCGCCTCGTCCATCACCGGCTCGGGATGCAGGGACATCGGCTGCGAGTCGGCCTGCTGCTGCCGACGGCGAAGGAACAGCAACAGCGCGAGCCCCCCCAGCAAGCCCACCAGCCCGGCCATCCATAGCCAATCGATGCCTTCCGGCTCCGTGGCCGGCTCTGCGACGGGCTGCGCGTTTTCTACCGCCGCTGGTGCAGCAGGCACCGCTTGCGGCTGCTCCGCTGTCACCGGGGCCGGCGCTGTTTCAGCCAGTCGGGCCTGTAGTTCATCGATGTGCTTGCGCTGACTGGCGATTTCCTCGTCCTGGGCCAGGAGCCGGGTTTGCAACTGGTCGATGGTTTTCTGTTGCTGCTGGTTTTGCAGCACGCTGGCGGCCAATTGTTCGTTGGAAGCATCGGAAGCCGGGCTGGCAGCGGCTCCGGCAGCAGCCGTCGGCAACACCGCCGAATCGGGCAGCAGCAGGCGCTGGCCAATGGAGAGCCGGTCGCTGCCGGGGTTCAAGGCCTGGATGGCCTGCATCAACTCGTTGACCGACGCGTTGCTGCCGGCATCGTGCAAGCGTTTGGCGATGACCCAGGGATTGTCTCCCTGCACAACCGTGTAGCGCTTGCCTTGTACCGCTGCTGGCGGCTTGCGGGCAGGTATCGCCTGGCTCGGCATTGAAGGCTGTGGGGCTGCGGAAGAATCCTCGCGGGCAGGCACGATGCCCGGCGCGCCCGGCGGATCGATCAACACGGTGTATTCCCGCAGCACGCGGCCGTTGGGTTGACTGACCTGCACAAGGAAATTGAGGAATGGCTCCTCCACCGGTTTGCTGGACGTTACCTGGATGAAGCTGCGCTCGCCGCGCAATACCGGCGTGAAGCGCAGGCTATTGAGAAAAAACAGTCGCTCCACGCCCGCACGACTGAAATCGTCCGGGCTCGCCAGGCTGGCCGACAGATCACCCTCGCCGAGCCCGGCCACATCGAGCAGGGCGATTTCGGCGCGCAATGGCTGGTTCAGGGCGGAGTGGAGGGTGATCTCACCCAACCCAAGCGCAGCCGCCAGGGCCGGATATCCCAATATACCCACGACGACCGACACGTTGACCCAACGGCGCAACGTGGACTGCAGACTTCCAAGCATGGGCATCCCTTTCGATTACCAGACTGAGCGAAACGCATCCGATACGAACGCTTAGTACTGGTTATAGTTCGCTAACCGCCGAATCTCAAAAGACGGAAGGCTGGGATTTACCTCAGGATTTTTCCAGATTGGCCAGGATCGTGCCGTGGACCCGCATGCACACGCGCATGTCGGCCTCGTCGACGCCTTCGAATAACTCCCGGCGCAGTTGGGTGGCGATGGTTTCGATTTGTTCGATCAACGGCCTGGCCGGCGCACAGAGCACGATTTTCTTCGCCCGGCGATCCTCCGCCACTGCCTGGCGCTGCACCAACCCCTGGGTTTCCAGGCTGTCGAGCAAACGGGCCAGGGTCGGGCCTTCGACGGCAACACTCTGGGCCAGTTCGCGCTGGGTCGGCGCCTGTTCGAAACGGGCCAGGTGCAACAGCACCAGCCAGCGTGCCTGGGACAGCCCCAGCCCGGCCAGGCGACGATCCAGCTCGGCGCGCCAGCCACGAGACATTTGCGCCAGTTGCATGCCAAATCGGTGTTGATCGGTTAACGGCATATAAGAACTCATCAGATCGAAAATAGAGAAAAACTAATTATTAGTCAGCTAAGCATGAGCTTTGGATTCAGGCAAGGTTTCACCCCGTACTGAATCGTTAAAGGCGTCTAACTGATTGATCAAACTTCAAATTCCGACTGCAACGCGGCGCGGACGCAGTACAGGACGCCTTCCGGAACCCGACCGACAAACAGCGCGGCAACGTCCGAGACCGGCGGCAACTCGCCTTCGCCATCCAGAAATGCATCCTGCACCTCGCCCATCAATTCCTCAGGCAGGTCCAGCGCTTGTTCCAGGGACAATTGCTGCTGGCCGATGGCCTCGGCCAGCATCGAATAGACGTTTTTCTCGGAACACTGCAATTGCCCGGCGATCTGCAGTGGCGTCATGCCGGCCCGAGCCAGCGTGATGAGCTCATGGCGTATGTCGGCCACAGCCTTGGGAGCCTCGGCCTCGCCGCCCAATACCTGGAGGAACGCCTCGCCATAGCGCTCCAGTTTGCGAGCACCCACGCCGCTGACCCGGGCCATGTCGGCCAGGGAAGCGGGTTGGCTGCGCAGCATCTCCAGCAGCGTCGAGTCAGGGAAAATGACGTAGGGCGGTACGCCATGCTCCTCGGCCAGTTTGCGCCGCAAGGCACGCAAGGCTTCCCATTGATCGCGCTCTTCGCCGCGCACCAGTTGGCTGGCCTGGCTCTTGCTGCTCTTGATTGCCGTGGCCGGCTTGAGATCACGACGCAGCTCAAGGGTGACTTCGCCCTTGAGCAAAGGCCGGCAGCTCGCGCTCAGGCGCAGGCCGCCGTAGCCTTCCAGGTCGATGTCGGCCAGACCGCGGGCCACCAGTTGTCGGAACAATGATCGCCATTCACTCTCGGTGCGGGCCTTGCCTACGCCGAACACTGAAAGGTGCTGGTGGCCAAAGCTGCGGACTTTCTCGTTGTCCTTGCCCAGCAATACATCCACCAAGTGCCCCACGCCATAGCGCTGGCCGGTGCGAAAAATAGCCGACAACGCCTGGCGGGCCGGTTCAGTGGCGTCCCAGGTTTCCACACCATCGACGCAGTTGTCGCAATGCCCGCAAGGCTGGGGCATGTCTTCATCGAAATAGGCGAGCAAGGTCTGGCGACGGCAACGGGTTTCTTCGCACAGCGAGAGCATGGCGTCGAGCTTGTGCTGCTCCAGGCGCTTATGGCGCTCGTCACCTTCGGAGTTCTGCAGCATTTGCTTGAGCATCACCACGTCTTGCAGGCCGTAGGCCATCCAGGCGTCGGCGGGCAAGCCGTCACGGCCGGCTCGCCCGGTTTCCTGGTAATAGGCCTCAAGGGATTTTGGCAAATCCAGGTGCGCGACAAAGCGCACGTTGGGCTTGTCGATACCCATGCCGAACGCCACGGTGGCCACCATGATCAAGCCTTCCTCGTTGAGGAAGCGCTTCTGGTGATACGCCCGCAGGTCGTTGGGCAGGCCGGCGTGATATGGCAACGCTGGAAAACCCTGCTCGCAGAGGAATGCCGCCACTTCATCGACCTTTTTGCGCGACAGGCAATAGACAATGCCGGCATCGCTGCGGCGTTCGGCCAGGAACGCTAGCAACTGCTTGCGTGGCTGCTCCTTGGGCACGATGCGGTAGAAAATATTGGGTCGGTCGAAACTGGACAGGAACCGCTCGGCGTCCTGCAGGTGCAGGCGCTCGACGATTTCTTCGCGGGTACGTTTGTCGGCGGTGGCGGTCAGGGCGATGCGCGGTACGTCGGGGAACAGTTCCGCCAGTTGCCCCAGTTGCAGGTATTCGCGGCGGAAATCGTGGCCCCACTGGGAGACGCAGTGGGCTTCGTCGATGGCGAAGAGGGCGATGTCCAGGCTTTGAAGGAACGCCAGCATGCGCGGTTGCACCAGGCGTTCCGGCGCCAGGTACAGCATCTTCACTTCACCGCGCTTGATTCGCGCCGCCAGGTCTCGCTGCTGCTCGGCACTGAGGGTGGAGTTCAGCGCGGCGGCGGCGACACCCAGTTCCTCGAGGGTCGCGACCTGGTCGTCCATCAGCGCGATCAGCGGCGAAACCACCACCGCCAGGCCGTTGCGCAACAACGCCGGCACCTGGAAGCACAAGGACTTGCCGCCGCCGGTGGGCATCAGCACCAGGGCATCGCCACCGCTGGCTACGCGCTCAATAATGGCACCCTGGCGGCCACGGAAACTGTCGTAGCCGAAGATGTCCTTGAGGACGCGTTGAGCCTGTTCGAGCATAGAAACTCCAAAAATCACCGAAACATCCCTGCAAGGCTGGTTCAGAATCACAAACGCTGCACCGGCAAATCGTAAGGGCGCGTTTCGAACCGGCGGGACGCCGCAGGGCATCACAAAACGCGGCAGTATACCCGAGGCCTTCGCTGCAAAGGGCGCTGCTGACAAGAGGTGCGTGAGAGATGTGCTGGAGAGGCGCGAACCCCGTGGCGAGGGAGCTTGCTCCCGCTGGGTGGCGAAGCCGCCCCAAAAACAGGGCCGCTGCGCGCCCCAGCGGGAGCAAGCTCCCTCGCCACGGGGGGTACGCGCCTGGCGGGAGGCCAATCCGGTCCTTACCGGCAAGGCAAATACGCCGCGCGGCTGGCCTGGGCGCTCAAGAAGGCCTAGAATTCCCGCATTGTTTATTCCCCAAGGTAGCCCGTAATGTCCTTCGCTGAGCAACTGACCCGCCTGCAAGTCTTCCTCGACGCCGATGAGCTGCACGAAGAGGCGCTGGACTACGTGGCCGCTCACGGCTACCTGACCGCCCTGTCGATCTGCTCCGAAGAGGTGCCGGATCGCGAGTGGATCGACGCGCTGTTCGCCGAAGAGCCGCACTACAGCGACGAAGCCCAGCGCGCCGAAATCGAAGCGACCCTGGTTGGCCTCAAGGCCCATATCGCCCGTCAATTGGCTTCCGACGAGGAATTCGAGTTGCCGTGCGAACTGGACCTGGGCGATGACCCGGACGATTCGGAACTGCGCGGCTGGTGCATCGGTTTCATGGAAGGCGTGTTCCTGCGCGAAGCCGCCTGGTTCGAAACCGCGGAAGAAGAAGTCAGCGAAATGCTGCTGCCGATCATGGTCGGTTCCGGCCTGTTCGACGAGCAACCGGAGTTTTCCGACATCGCCGCCGACGCCAACCTGATGGACGACATGATCGTACAGATCCCGGAAGCCCTCACCGCCCTGTACCTGCTGTGCAACGCCCCGGACGAAAAACCGGCGATCCTCAAGCCACGTCACCACTGAGCGACCGGGTGCCCGCGCCCCTCGGCAACCGCCCCCTGATCGTGCGTTACGCTCTGCTGGCCATCGGCTGGCTGAGCGTGGTGCTGGGGGTCATCGGTATCTTCGTTCCCGTACTGCCCACCACCCCTTTCCTGCTCCTGGCAGCGGCCTGCTTCGCCCGCAGCTCGCCGCGCTTCTACCAATGGCTGGTCGAACATCCCCGACTCGGCCCGTGGATCAGCGATTACCTCAGCGGCCATGGCATCCCGCTCAAAGGCAAGGTCTACGCCATCGGGCTGATGTGGGCGAGCATTCTCTTCTCTTGCTATCTGGTACCCCTGCCGTGGGCCCGAGGGTTCATGCTCACCAGCGCGGTGTTGGTGACGGTTTATATCCTCAGGCAGAAGACGTTGCGTCGGCCCTGATTCCCACTGTGGCAAGGGCCTTCCTGCCTTCAGAAAGCGGCGGGCCTGCCCACAGACTTGTTTTCGCCAAACGAACAAAACCCGCCACATCCAGACTGGAGATGGCGGGTTTTGTCGTTTCAACTCACCTCAAACCGTGTCCACCTTCAACGAATGATCGTTCAACATCCCGTTGATGATGGTGGCCGTGTCCGCCCCGCCTGCAATCATCCCGCCCGCCCCTGGCGTGACGCCGTAGTGGCTGGCGAGGTTGACGCCGGCCAGGTCGATGGTCTGGTTCGCCGTGGCACCAGCAACGGCGCTGATATCGATGCTGGTCATCACCGACGCCCCGCTGCCACTGACGGTGAAGTGCAAGTAGTCGTCCAGCGATGCGGCGCTGCCGTTTTCCCCCTGCAACAGCTGTGACAGATCGAGTTTATCGGTACCCAGCGTGAAGTCGGTGATTACGTCATGGCCGCTGTTGCCGGCCTGCCACTGGAAGGTGTCGGCGCCGCTGCCTCCGGTGAGGGTGTTGTTGCCCAGGCCGCCGATCAGCAGGTCATCCCCACCGCCACCGTTGAGCACGTCATGACCCAGGCCGCCGTCGATGCGGTTGCTGGCCCCGTCGCCGGTGAGGGTGTCGTTGAAGTTCGAACCCACGAGGTTTTCGATACTGCTCAGCGTATCGGTGCCAGCGCCCAAGGTGTTCTGCGCAGCCAACAGGCCGAGGTTCACCGTGACGGCCGAACCGGCGTGCGCGTAGCTGGCCGTGTCGGTGCCCGTGCCGCCATCGAGCAGGTCGTTGCCCGTGCCGCTGTAGAGCAAGTCATTGCCTGCCCCCCCGTGCAAGGTGTTGTTGCCCGAGCCTGCACTGAGTATGTCGTTGCCGTCGCCGGCGTTGAGGACGTTGTCACCGTTGCCGGCCAGCAGCACGTCGTCCCCGGAAGTGCCCGTCAGGGTATTCCCCGCCTGGTAGCTGATGCCCACCGCTGCGCTGTCGCTGCCGCCATGGGCGTCGCTGGTGGTGTAGGTACCGTGGTAATCCGGCGTGATGTCATGGGCGCCAGCGTAATTGACGGTCATGGTCAGTTGATAGTTTTCCGCGCCGTTGGGGTTGCCGCCGCTGGCATTGGCAATGTTGGTGACGTGGATCTGGTAGTCCCCGTCGGCTGCGGCCGTAAACGAGGCGCCATCGGCGATGGCGATGAAAGGCCCGCCATTGAGGGAATATTCCAGAGTGATATGCCCGGCCGCCAAGTTGTGATCCAGGGTAAGGGTTTCGCCCTGCTTGAGGCTGATGTTGAGCCGGTCTTCATCATTGACGTTATTGTTGGAAACCGCCCCCAGCGCGCCGCTGACCACCAGGACCGCCGTCATGGCCGCGGTATTGGCGACAAAAGCGCTGCGATTGAGGTTGATCGACTGGACATTGTTGCCGGTGAAGCTGGCGGTGCCGGTGCTGCCGGTGAAGTCCGCACCTTTGGCGACCCAACCCGTATTGAAGCTGGTGGGCGACGCCGTGAGCGGATCGCCGTTGGCGTCGCTGTCGTTTCCGAGCAACAGCTCCCCCGGTACCACGATGTTGCCCGACAGCACGTTGGTAATGACGTTGTCATCGACCGCCACAGGCGGGCTGTTGGGAACGACCTTGACCACCAGGGTGGAACTGGCCAGGTCGCCATCGTTGTCGCTGACGGTGTAGCCGATAGTCTCGGTGATCAAGGTGCTGGTGGCGGTCTGCGAGGTGTAGCTGAACGCGCCCGTGTCCAGATTGACCACCAGGGTGCCGTCGTGGTCGGTGGCGATGCTCACTGTATTGGTTACGGTATTGAAGGTGCCGTGGTTGACCCCGCCGCTGGCGGTCAGCGCGCCTTGGCCGCCGTTGGCCGCCGGGTTGTAGCTGTACGTGGTGCCATCGACCACCAGGCTCTTGACGAACCCGCCATCGGCGCCGAACGAACCGCCCTCGCCGAGCAGGTTGCCGGTGACCGGCGCGCCCTGCACGGTGCCGGAGAGTACCGAGTTGAGCTGGTTCAGGTCGGTGACCACCACCGCGTTGGTATTGGTGTGGGTGCTGCCGTCATAGGCCAGCGGGTCGAGGTTGGTGTTGCTGACACCGCTGCCCAGGCCGATGGCGTAGTTCTTGATGCCGTTCGCGTCGAGAAACGCCTTCCACGCCGCCTCGTCTGCGGTACCGGTTTCCTGGCCCGAGGTGGGCTTGCCGTCGGAGAAGAAGTAGCCGATGTTCTGCGCCCCAGTCAGTTGCCCGGATGTGACAAACGCGGTCTTGGCCGCCGCCACTGCCGCGTCGTAGTTGGTGCCGCCGCCCGCCGACAGGCTTGTGAGGAGCGTCTTGGCGGTGGCCACATCCACCCACACAGAACTCCGGTCGGTGGCGCTGCTGCTGAATGTCACCAGTTGGACTTTCACATCCCCCAGGTCATCGTATTTATCCAGCAAGGCGCTGATGGCCTGCTTGGCCAGGTCCAGGCGCGAGAGCCCCGGCACGCCTGAATCGTCGGCCATACTGCCAGACACATCGAGGACGATCAGCAGGTTCGAGTCGATCTCCACCGCCGTCACCGAACGCTCGGATGCGACAGCCTTGGGCACATCATCGACGATGCTCACCACCAGACTGCCGGTGACGCTGTTGCCCGAAGCATCGGTGGCCTTGTAGGTGAAACTTTCACTGAGCGCATTCGGCCCATCATTGGCATTGGGCGTCGTCGTGGCGGGTGAAGTGAGGGTGTAGGTGTAGGAGCCGTCCGGGTGAAGCAATAGCTGACCGTAGGCACCCGTGGCGTTGCCCACCAGGGTGAAAGTCACGGCGCCAGTGGCACCGGTGACCGAACCGACAAGACTGCCGGTGGCGGTTTCGCTGGTGGCGCCCGGGTCGCTGCCGGTGACGGTGCCAGGGGCCAGGTCCTGGCCGTCCTGGGTCAGGTCCAGGGCTTTTTCGTAGACGGTGATGTCATGATCGGTTTGAGCGACAAGCACACTGTTGTGGACATCGACAGTGACGGTGGTGGTGCTTTCGTCCCCGTCGGAATCACGCACCGTGTAGGTGAACACATCGGTGGCACCCGGTGCGCCGACAGTGTTCGGGTTGCTGTGATAGACCGCGTTGCCGTTGGCGTCCAGGGTCAGGTAGCCGTAGGTGCCGTTGATCTGGGTGTTCAGGCCGCCGCTCGCCGAAGTCGATGTGTCGTTGCCGGCACGCACGCCGATGACCACGCCACCGTCGGCACCCAACACGTCGTTACCCAGTACATTGCCATTGACCGTCCCGCCCTCCACCACCGAGATGGAATCGGCATGGGCCGTCGGCGCGTCGTCGACAATGTTGATAACGATGGTGCTGGTGGCGGTGTTGCCGAGCGAATCCGTGGCTTGATAGGTAAAGCTTTCAGTCAGGACGTTCGGCCCATCGTTGGCGCTGGGGGTCGTTGTCGCGGGTGACGTCAGCGTATAGGTGTAGGAACCGTCAGGATGAAGCAGCAGTTGACCATAGGCTCCGGTGGCACTGCCCACCAAGGCAAAGGTGACTGCGCCGACGGCACCGCTGACCGAGCCGGCGAGGCTGCTGGTGGCGGTTTCGCTGGTAGCGCTCGGGTTGCTGCCAGTGACGGTGCCAGGGGCCAGGTCCTGGCCGTCCTTGTTCAGGTCGAGGGCTTTTTCGTAGACGATGACTTCCTGATCGGAAGTGGCGACGAGGCAACTGGCGTGAACATCGATGGTGATGGTGGTAGTGCTTTCATCTCCATCGGAATCACGCACCGTGTAGGTGAACACATCGGTGGCGCCCGGTGCGCTGACGCTATCGGGGTTGCTGTGGTAGATCGCGTTGCCATTGGCATCCAGGGTCAGGTAACCGTAGGTGCCGTTGATCTGGGTGTTGAGGCCGCCGTTCGCCGGCGTCGACGTGTCGCTGCCGGCGCGCACGCCAATGACCGCGCCGCTCGCGGCTGGCCCGTCGGCACCGCCCACGTCGTTATTCAGAACATTGCCACTGACTGTCCCGCCCTCATCCACTGAAGCGGAGTCGGCATGAGCGGTAGGCAGGTCATCGACGATGTTCACGTCGAGGTTGCCGTTGGCGGTGGTGCCGTTGTCGTCGGTGACCACAACCGCGAATTGCTCACTGAGGCTGTTGGCGCCGTTGGCGTTTGGATGGGCTTCGTTGTCCAGCAAGGTGTAGCTGTAGCTCACCACGCCGGTGGTGGCGTTGAAGCCAGTAACGGTCAGGGTGTTGCCCAGAGCCGTGGTGATCGATTGAGGGAAACCCGCCGCCACACCGCCGCTGACGACGTTGATGCCGCCGACGCTCAAGGTCTGCACGCCGTCCAGGGCCGTCACGGTGAAGGTGCCGTTTTGGGTCAGCGCCGGCGCATCGGGACTGCTGCCGTCGCTGAGGTTTTTCTCCTGGACCGTCAGCTCACCGCCTTCGGTGTCGAGGCCAGTGATGACGACTGGATCGTCGTTGTTATGGACTTGCAGCACCAGGTTGGCGGTGCTGGTATCGCCATCGGCATCGGTCAATGTGTAGGTGAAGGTTTCGCTGCCATTGCCACCGCCGTGCAGGTTTTTGAAGTCGGCATCGGCGCTGTTGAGCGTGTAGGTGTAGGAGCCGTCGGCGTTGAGCACCAGGGTGCCGTAGGTGCCGGTGAACGTGCCGGGCGTGATTGGGCCGGAGGCGACGTGGTCGGCGCCTTGGGTGTCGTTGGTCAGCACGCTGCCGGTCAGGGTCAGGTGGGTTTCCGAGGCGGTACCGTTGCTGTCGTCCACAGCTTTTGGCAGGTCGTCGACGATGTTCACGTCGAGGTTGCCGTTGGCGGTGGTGCCGTTGTCGTCAGTGACCACAACCGCGAATTGTTCGCTGAGGCTGTTGGCGCCGTTGGCGTTTGGATGGGCTTCGTTGTCCAACAGCGTGTAGCTGTAACTCACGACGCCGGTGGTGGCGTTGTAGCCAGTAACGGTCAGCGTGTTGCCCAACGCCGTGGTGATTGATTGAGGGAAACCGGCGGCCACACCGCCAGTGACGACGTTGATGCCACCGACGCTCAAGGTCTGCACGCCATCCAGCGCCGTCACGGTGAAGGTGCCGTTTTGGGTCAGCGCCGGCGCATCGGGGCTGCTGCCGTCGCTGAGGTTTTTTTCCTGGACCGTCAGCTCACCGCCTTCGGTGTCGAGGCCGGTGATGATCACTGGGTCATCGTTGTTGTGCACTTGCAGCACCAGGTTGGCGGTGCTGGTATCGCCATCGGCATCGGTCAGGGTGTAGGTGAAGGTTTCGCTGCCATTGCCACCGCCGTGCAAACCTTTGAAGTCGGCATCGGCGCTGTTGAGCGTGTAGGTGTAGGAGCCGTCGGCGTTGAGCACCAGGGTGCCGTAGGTGCCGGTGAACGTGCCGGACGTGATTGGGCCGGAGGCGACATGGTCGGCGCCTTGGGTGTCGTTGGTCAGCACGCTGCCGGTCAGGGTCAGGTGGGTTTCCGAGGCGGTACCGTTGCTGTCGTCCACGGCTTTTGGCAGGTCGTCGACGATGTTCACGTCGAGGTTGCCGTTGGCGGTGGTGCCGTTGTCGTCAGTGACCACAACCGCAAACTGCTCACTGAGGCTGTTGGCGCCGTTGGCGTTCGGATGAGCTTCGTTGTCCAGCAAGGTGTAGCTGTAGCTCACGACGCCGGTGGTGGCGTTGTAGCCTGTGACGGTCAGCGTGTTGCCCAACGCCGTGGTGATTGATTGAGGGAAACCGGCGGCCACACCGCCAGTGACGACGTTGATGCCACCGACGCTCAAGGTCTGCACGCCATCCAGCGCCGTCACGGTGAAGGTGCCGTTTTGAATCAGCGCTGGCGCATCGGGGCTGCTGCCGTCGCTGAGGTTTTTTTCCTGGACCGTCAGCTCACCGCCTTCGGTGTCGAGGCCGGTGATGATCACTGGGTCGTCGTTGTTATGGACTTGCAGCACCAGGTTGGCGGTGCTGGTGTCGCCATCGGCATCGGTCAGGGTGTAGGTGAAGGTTTCGCTGCCATTGCCGCCGCCGTGCAGGCCTTTGAAGTCGGCATCGGCTGTGTTGAGGGTGTAGGTGTAGGAGCCGTCGGCGTTGAGCACCAGGGTGCCGTAGGTGCCGGTGAACGTGCCGGGGGTAATCGGACCGGAGGCGACGTGGTCGGCGCCTTGGGTGTCGTTGGTCAGCACACTGCCGGTCAGGGTCAGGTGGGTTTCCGAGGCGGTGTTGGCGTTGCTGTCGTCCACGGCTTTTGGCAGGTCGTCGACGATGTTCACGTCGAGGTTGCCGTTGGCGGTGGTGCCGTTGTCGTCGGTGACCACAACCGCGAATTGCTCACTGAGGCTGTTGGCGCCGTTGGCGTTTGGATGGGCTTCGTTGTCCAGCAAGGTGTAGCTGTAGCTCACCACGCCGGTGGTGGCGTTGTAGCCAGTAACGGTCAGCGTGTTGCCCAACGCCGTGGTGATCGATTGAGGGAAACCGGCGGCCACACCGCCAGTGACGACGTTGATGCCACCGACGCTCAAGGTCTGCACGCCATCCAACGCCGTCACGGTGAAGGTGCCGTTTTGGGTCAGCGCTGGCGCATCGGGGCTGCTGCCGTCGCTGAGGTTTTTCTCCTGGACCGTCAGCTCACCGCCCTCAGAGTCCAGGCCCACCAACACCACTGGGTCATCGTTGTTGTGGATTTGCAGCACCAGATTGGCGGTGCTGGTGTCGCCATCGGCATCGGTCAGGGTGTAGGTGAAGGTTTCGGTTCCACTTCCACCACCGTGCAAGGCGACGAATTGTGGATCGCTGGTATTAAGGGTGTAGGTGTACGTGCCGTTGGGGTTGAGCACCAGGGTGCCGTAGGTGCCGGTGAACGTCCCGCCGATGATCGGCCCGCTGTCGGGCCCGACAGGAATACGATCGGCGCCTTGGTGGTCATTGGTCAATACATTGCCAGTGAGCGTAACCAGGGTTTCAGAGGCCGTGCTGGCGTGGCTGTCATCGATCGCCTGGGGCACGTCGTCGGTAATGTTGACGTCCAGGGTACCGGTGGCGGTATCGCCGTCGGTGTCGACTGCCACAACCGGGAATTGTTCGGTGATGTTGTTGGCACCGCCGCCTGCAGGATGGGTTTCATTGTCCGTCAGGGTATAGCTGTAGCTCACCACGCCGGTAGCAGGGTTATAACCGGTGATGGTCAACGTATTGCCCAGCGCCGAAGTGACGGATTGAGGAAACCCCGTGGGTACGCCGCCGGCGATGACGCTGATGCCACCGATGCTCAGGCTGCTCAGCCCGTCGGGAGCGGAGACGGTGAAAGTACCGCTTTGCACCAACGCCCCAGGATTGCTGGCCGAACCATCGGCCAGGTTGGCCTCGTTGGTGGTCAGTTCACCGCCTTCCACATTTACCCCATCAAGGGTCACAGGGTTATCCGGCGTTGGCGGGGTCACTGGCGGTACGGTTGCGTCATTGCCGTTGTCCGGCTCTGCCGCCAGGCGCAGCACTGGGAATTCGGGAATCCCGTTGAACCCGGCCGTGGGGAAACCGATCAGCGGATCGACCTGCCCGCCGACTTCTTCGAGCAGCACGAAACTGTGACCGCCGCCCAATCCTCCCGCTGCGTTACCGGCACCGGGGCCGGCAGCGGTGGCTTCGCCGGTCTGGGTCGGGTCGGCACCGGCGGCGATGGCTTGTTGCAGTTTCTGCACATCGGTCAGTTGCGCATCACTGGGAGCTGCAGCGTCCTGTGTGTCGACATGGGGCGCATGGTTGGCGAGCAACTGAGGAGTGAGGGTCAGATCGCTTCCGCGACCCAGCGTCAACGACTGGCCGTTCTGCAGATGCACCGCCACGGCCCCTTCGGCACCGGTGACCAGGTGTTCACCGGCATAGAGCCGATCGCCCTCAACCAGGGGCCGCCGCAAACCACCGGCCGCTTCTGCGAAAACCTGACCTACCACTTTGCTGACGGTACCGATGAGCGCTGCCATGTGCCTTTCCTCCGTTGCCAACCGCAGTCGGCACCTGTCTGGGTGAAGAATCCGTGCTTCGTTCGGCGATAAAAAATGCTGGAAAATCTGCCAGCTTTGACTGGGCAAGAAACGCTAGCTGTTTGCCACACCGACAAAAAACCGTCGCTCTAAATCGCCCTTTTCCTCGCCCGTTCGGCACTTCTTCACATCGCTTCGAAATATGAATGGAACTTTTATTTGACGTCTGAAAGCCGTCAGAACCCGCCAATTGAAAGGGTTTCGCTTTGAACAATGTGCCGGTTTTTTCCTAGGGCATAAGTTTTTTTCGGCATAACTGTTATGAGAAATTCTTCTTAGGCTTTCTCTAGAATGTTCTTAGCTGTGTTGTTACAAGGTTGAAACGGTTTTGATCTTTTTTACGTCAATATTTTGGCGACAGCCAAGCACTACGGACCAAGGAGATGCACCCCATGCGCGTTCTAACCCCCCTCTGCAGCGCGGTTTTGCTGGCCATGGCCTGCTCTTCTCAGGCGCAGGCCATGTCATTGACCGAAGCGATCCAGAGCACCATCGCGACTCACCCGGAGCTGGCACAACGGGTAGACAGTCGGTTGTCGGCCAATGAAGACGTCAAGGTCGCCAGGGGTGGCTTTTTCCCGTCGGTGGACTTGAACGCTGGTTATGGTCGCGGCTACAGCGACAACACCAATACCCGGGCGCTGGGCAACCATCACACCAATATCCTCACTTACACCCAGTCGGAGCTGCGCCTGCGGCAGATGATCTTCGACGGCTTCAACACGGCTAATGAAGTGGAGCGCACCAAGGGGGTGGTCAATTCCCGGGCCTATTACGCCCAAGGCACCGCTCAGGATCTGGCGCTGCGCACCATCGAGGTGTACCTGGAGGTGCTCAAGCGCCGCGAACTGGTGACCCTGGCCAAGAACAACCTGCAAGCGCACCTGCGGGTCAACGACCAGATCGGCCTGCGTACCCAGCGCGGCGTGGGCAGCAATGCCGACTCCGACCAGTCCAATGCCCGTCGGGCCCTGGCGGAAAACAACTTCGATACCGCCGAAGTGGACCTGGCCGACGCCGAGGCAAACTTCTACAGCGTGGTCGGGCGCATGCCCGATGAACTGGAAGCACCGCCCTCGACCAAAGGCGAAATTCCTGCTGACTTGCGCGAAGCCCAGCAAAGCATGGTGGATAACAACCCGTACCTGAAATCGGCCCAGGCCGACATACAGTCCGCCGAAAGCCAGTATGAAGTAGCCAAATCGCCGTTCTATCCGCGTTTCGACGCCGAGGCGGCGGTAGGCGCCAACAACAACATCGGCGGCGAAGAAGGCCATGACAACAACTGGCGGGTCGGTGTGGTGATGAACTACAACCTGCTGCGCGGCGGCAGCGACAAGGCGCGGCTGGCATCCAATGCGCATCAGATCAACCAGGCCATGGACATCCGCAACAACGCCCTGCGCCAGCTCAACGAAGACACGCGCCTGGCCTGGAACGCGATGACCAACGCCCGCAAGCAGACCCCCACCGCGCGCGAATACGCCGACACCACCGCCCGCGTGCGCGCGGCGTACCAGGACCAGTTCGGCCTCGGCCAACGGACCCTGCTCGACCTGCTCGACAGCGAAAACGAGCTGTACAACGCTAACCGTCGCTACACCGAGGTGCGTTACACCGAGGAATACTCGATGTACCGGGTGCTGGCGAACATGGGCCTGCTGTTGCACAAACAACGGATCGTGCTGCCGGCCGACGCAATCGCCCAGACCGAAGTCAAAAACCAAGCACGGCTGCCCGAACTGAAGTAGCCCCGCCAAAAAAAGTGGGAGCGATCAACGTGACCAGCATGGAACCCGCAACGCCCGGCGCCGACCCGCGCCTGAATTTCGATGATCCCTTGCTGGACGGACTGTTGATCCTCTGCAAACTCCATGGCGCGACAGCCAGTCGTGCCAGCCTCAGCGCCGGGCTTCCTATGGCGCACCAACGTCTGAGCCTGGACCTGCTGCCGCGCGCAGCGGCCCGGGCCAGTTTGCAGGCGCGATTGCTGCGCCGCGACCTGGGCGACATTTCGCCGCTCAACCTGCCGGTGATGTTGATCCTGGCGGGAGGCCGCTGCGCGGTGTTGCGGCGCTGGGGCGAGGACGGCAAGGCGCTGATCCTGCCCAGCGAAGCCGATGGCGGCGAACAATGGGTCAGCCGCGAGGAACTGACCGCCGATTACAGTGGCCAGGCGTTATTCGCCCGGCCACGCCATGAACTCGAAGACCTGCGTTCGCCCCTGGTGCCGCGGGTCGAGGCGTGGTTCCGCGACACCTTGAAACTGTCGCGCTGGCTCTACAGCGACGCGATCCTGGCGAGCTTCCTGATCAATCTGTTGGGGCTGATGGTGCCGCTGTTCGTGATGCAGACTTACGATCGCGTGGTACCGAACCAGGCCACCTCAACCCTGTGGGTGCTGGCCGTGGGGCTGTTGATCGGCACTGGCTTCGAACTGGTATTGCGGGTGGTGCGTGCGCACCTGCTGGACACGGCCGGCAAGAAAACCGACGTGATTCTTTCCGCCACTCTGTTCGAACGCATCACCGGCATGGCGATGAAAGCCAAGCCGGTGACCATCGGCGGATTCGCCCAGAGCATCCACGACTTCCAAGGCCTGCGTGAATTTCTCACGGCGGTGACCCTCACCAGCCTGATCGACCTGCCCTTCGCCCTGCTGATGCTGGTAGTGATCGGCCTGCTGGGCGGCTGGCTGGTAGTGATTCCGGTGGTGGCGTTTCCCATCACGATTGTCTTCGCCATGATCATCCAGATACGCCTGCGCGACACCGTACAAAAAAGCCTCGCCCTCGGTGCCCAGCGCCAAGCGTTATTGATCGAAACCCTCGGCGGCCTGGAAACCCTCAAGGCCTGCAGCGCCGAAAGCGAACGCCAGCACCAATGGGAAAGCACCCATGGCGCCCTCACCCGCCTGGACAGCCATGCGCGCAACCTCTCGGCGTTGGCGACCAACGGCACCTTGTTCCTGCAACAACTGGCGGGCATGGCAACCATCGTAGCTGGCGTCTACAGCATCATCGCCGGCAACCTCAGCGTCGGCGCGCTGGTGGCCACCTACATGCTTGGCAGCCGCGTGCTGGCTCCGCTCGGGCAGATCGCCGGGCTGATCACCCGTTACCAGCAAGCCCAGCTCACCATGCGCAGCACCGATGCCTTGATGGCCTTGCCCCAGGAACGCGATCCCAAGCAGCGGCCCCTGGATCGCACTCAATTGCAGGGTGCACTGGACGTCAACGGCGTGACCTTCCACTACAACGGCCAGAACGCAGCGGCACTGGATAACGTCAGCTTCAGCCTCAAGCCCGGCGAACGGGTCGGCATCATCGGCCGCAGCGGCTCGGGCAAAAGCACCCTGGCGCGCCTGGTGATGGGCTTCTATGCACCGGAGGAAGGCCAGTTATTGCTCGATGGCCTGGACCTGCGGCAACTGGATGTCGCCGACCTGCGCCAACAGATCGGCTATGTCGCCCATGACCTGCCGCTGCTGGCCGGCAGCCTTCGGGACAACCTCACCCTCGGCGCCTGCTATGTCAGCGACGGGCGCATGCTCGAAGTGGCGCAAATGACTGGGGTGACCGAATTGGCCCGCCAGCATCCCCAAGGCTTTGACCGCCCGGTGGGCGAGCGTGGGCAATTGCTGTCCGGCGGCCAACGCCAGGCCGTGCTGCTGGCCCGCGCCCTGCTGCTCGACCCGCCGATCCTGCTGCTGGACGAACCCACCAGCGCCATGGACAACAGCAGCGAAGACGCCTTGCGGCAGAAACTCCATACCTACGTGCAAGGCAAGACGGTGCTGCTGGTCACCCACCGAACTTCGATGCTGAGCCTGGTGGACCGTCTGGTGGTGCTGGATAACGGCCGAATCGTGGCGGATGGGCCCAAAGATGTGGTTATCGATGCATTGCGCAAGGGACGGGTGGGGTCTGCGGCGGTTTAGAAACAACCACATATCCCTTGTGGCGAGGGGATTTATCCCCGTTGGGCTGCGAAGCAGCCCCAATACCATTTCCCTGGCACACCGAGCTTTCAGGTTTTAGGGCCGCTTCGCGCCCCAACGGGGATAAATCCCCTCGCCACAAAAGCTACGACCGGCTTTATTTCCTTTAACCAACGGGTATCGCTCCATGTCTGCTCAAGCACCGGATCCAGTCGCCCGAAGCTACTTCGGCAGTTTCAGTAAAAGCGCCGAGAGCGAGTTCATGCCGGAAACCGCCGGCGCTGCGTTACAGGACTCGCCCCGCCGCTCGCGCGTCACCGTATGGCTGGCGGCCGGGTTGATCATCACCGGGCTGGTGTGGGCCAAATTGGCCGTCTTGCAGGAAGTCACCACGGGCGAAGGCAAGGCGATTCCGTCGAGCAAGGTCCAGGTGATCCAGAACCTGGAGGGCGGCATCGTCACCGAGATTTTCGTCCGTGAAGGCCAGATGGTGAACAAGGGCGACACCCTGCTGCGCCTGGACGACACGCGGTATCAATCGAACAAGGGCGAAAGCGAAGCCGACCGCTATGCCTTGACTGCTCAGGTCGAGCGCCTGTCGGCCGAAGCCGAGGGGCGGCCCTTCAAGCTTTCGGCGGAGGTGATCGCCAAGGCCCCGCAAGTGGCCGAGGACGAGCGCTCCCTGTACGAACAACGCCAGCGGCGCCTGGCCAGCGAACAACGGACCCTGACCGAGCAACTGCGGCAGAAGACCCAGGAGCTCGCGGAGTTTCGCTCCAAGCAAGGCCAGTTCAGTTCCGCCCTGGCATTGCTTCAGGAAGAAATGAACATGTCCGCGCCGCTGGTCGGCACCGGGGCGGTGTCACCGGTGGAAATCCTGCGGCTCAAACGCAGCGCCGTGGAGATTCGCGGCTCGCTCAATGCCACGACCCTGGCCATCCCACGGGCCGAATCGGCGATCAATGAAATCAAGAGCAAGATCGACGAATCGGAACAGACCTTCCGCTCCGACGCGGCCAAGGACCTCAACGAGAAACGCACCGAACTGTCGAAAATCACGGCATCGAGCATCGCCATCGACGACCGCGTGACTCGCACCACGGTGGTCTCGCCCGTGCATGGCGTGATCAAGCAACTGAAGGTCAACACCATCGGCGGCGTCGTGCAGCCAGGCAGCGACATGCTGGAAATCGTGCCCCTGGAAGACAACCTGCTGATCGAAGCCAAGGTCCGCCCCCAGGACGTGGCCTTCCTGCACCCGGGCCAGAAAGCCATGGTCAAGTTCAGCGCCTACGACTACACGATCTACGGCGGGCTCAGCGCCAAACTCGAACTGATCGGCGCCGACACCATCACCGACGACAAGGGCAACAGCTTCTATCTGATCCAGGTGCGCACCGATAAAAACCACTTGGGCGGGGATGCCAAACCGTTGCTGATCATCCCGGGGATGGTGGCGACGGTGGACATTATTACCGGGCAGAAAAGTGTCTTGGATTATCTGCTCAAGCCGGTGTTGAAGGCGCGGACCGAGGCGATGCGCGAGCGTTGATATCCTCGGAAAAATTCGTTGTTTGATAGGCCGCCTTCGCGAGCAAGCCCGCTCCCACATTTGATCTCCTGTGTACGAAAATTCATGTCCGTCGCAGATCCATTGTGGGAGCGGGCTTGCTCGCGAAGAGGCCCGCAAGAACAACCTCATTTTTCAGCATGATTACGCCGAAAAACCTCCTCCCCCATCGCCGCGATCTGCCCCTCGATCAACGCCTCGAATGGCCTCAGCAAAGGCTCAAAACTGATCGGCGCCTCTAGGGTCTGCAACGCCTGGACAATCGCTTCCACCGTCGACAACGCCCCCGGCCCCGGCGCCTTGCGCAAGCGGTAACGGGACACGCCACCTTCGGCCAGGGTCACCCTCGGCAACGCCGCCAGCAGCGGATTGAGGTGCAGCAGCTTGCGCGCCTTGCGCCAGGTACCGTCGGGCACGACCAATAGCAGTGGATCATCCGAGGGGGCATAGGCCTGCATCGGTTGCGCGTCTTCACCCGGAAACAGCAAGCGCGCCTGATAACCCGGTTGATTGAGCAACCCAGGCAAATCCTCGAACACCTCGCCCACGATCAACTCGGCATTGTTGAGCCCCAGGGCTGCCAGTCGGGCAGTGTTCAAGGCATGGTTCACTTCGCTGGGATGCTGCAACAGCAAGACTCGGGTGCGGCTGTCGAGGCTGGGGATCAACGGGCAGAGGCAATGGCTTTGCGGTCGCTGGCAGCGCGGGCATTGGATTCTGGACATGGTCAGGCCTGATTCAGTTGAGCTTTGAGCAAATCACGGAACGTCTGGATCAACGGTTCGCGGCTGCGGCCACGGCGCACGATCATTGAAAACGGCGCCTGGTAACCGAAGGTCGCCGGCAACAGCACGCGCAAATCGCCCTTGTCGACCCAGGCCTGGGCGTAGTGCTCGGGCAGGTAACCGACGTAGGCGCCTGAGAGCACCAGGATCAGTTGCGCCTCCATGCTTTCCACCGTCGCCGCGCTGTGCTTGAAGCCATGGCGGGCCAGTTCGGCCTGGCTCCAGTAACCGCGCCCGACCATGCGCTGCTGGGTAATGACTTGTTCGGGAATGCGCCGCTCGTTGAACAGCGGGTGGCGGTTGCTGCAATACAACCAGTGTTGCTCGCGGTACAGCGGCATGTAGACCAGCCCGCTCATGCGCGTGGAAAACGCACCGATGGCCAGGTCCAGACGGTTGTCCTGCACGCCGAGTTGCAACTCATAAGGACTCATGACCGACAGGTGCAGGTGCACCGCTGGATGTTCCTGGCTGTAGGCGCCGATGGCCTCGGCGAACGGCAGGGCTTTGTCGCTGACGGTGGAGTCGATCACCCCCAGGTTCAGCGTACCGCGCAATTCGCCCTTGAGCGCTGCGGCGTATTGCTCGAAGCCTTCGAGCTCGCCCAACAGGCGCAGGGTTTCCTGATGGAACAACTCGCCCTTGCTGGTCAGGCTGAACCCGCCTCGGCCGCGATGACACAGCACCAGGCCGAGGGCCGATTCCAACTGGCTCATGTAAGTGCTGATGGCCGACGTGGACAGGTTGAGTTCGTGCTGGGCATTGGCGAACCCCTGATGCCGGACCACGCTGACGAAAATGCGCAGCAGTTTCAGGTCGGGTAGAGCGTTGGCCATCAGATGCTCCTGAACGCTGGATGTATGGAGTTGCAGAGGCCTATGTGGCGAGGGAGCTTGCTCCCGCTCGGCGGCGCAGCCGTCGCAAACCCTGGCGACGCAGTTTGTCTGACTCACCGAGGTGAATGGTTTTGGGGCCGCTTCGCTGCCCAGCGGGAGCAAGCTCCCTCGTCACAGGGGCACCACGTCCACCAGGCCACACGGAGTACTGCACTGATTGGGAGTCTATCGCCCCGCCCGCCATTAGTTTAGAAAAATCTGAACTAAGTATTTGCCCCCAGCGATTCTTCACCGCAACGGCTTTTCGCAGAATCGGCCCCTGATAAATAAAACAACGATGAGGCCCTACCCGTGGACAAGATTCTTCACCAACCACTGGGCGGCAACGAAATGCCGCGCTTCGGCGGCATCGCCACCATGATGCGACTCCCCCATTTGCAAACCGCTGCCGGCCTGGACGCTGCGTTCGTCGGCGTGCCGCTGGACATCGGCACCTCCCTGCGCGCCGGCACCCGCTTCGGGCCGCGCGAAATCCGCGCCGAATCGGTGATGATCCGCCCCTACAACATGGCTACCGGCGCCGCGCCGTTCGACTCCTTGTCGGTGGCGGACATCGGTGACGTGGCGATCAACACCTTCAACTTGCTGGACGCGGTGCGGATCATCGAAGAGTCGTATCACAAGATCCTCGAACACAACGTCATCCCCCTGACCCTGGGCGGCGACCACACCATCACCCTGCCGATCCTGCGCGCCATCCACAAGAAACACGGCAAGGTCGGCCTGGTGCACATCGACGCCCACGCCGACGTGAACGATCACATGTTCGGCGAGAAGATCGCCCACGGCACCACCTTCCGCCGCGCCGTGGAAGAAGGCCTGCTCGACTGCGACCGCGTGGTGCAGATCGGCCTGCGGGCCCAGGGCTACACCGCCGATGATTTCAACTGGAGCCGCAACCAGGGGTTTCGTGTGGTCCAGGCCGAAGAGTGCTGGCACAAATCCCTGGCCCCGCTGATGGCCGAAGTGCGGGAGAAAGTCGGCGGCGGACCGGTGTACCTGAGTTTTGATATCGACGGCATTGACCCAGCCTGGGCTCCTGGCACCGGCACTCCGGAAATCGGTGGCCTGACCACCATCCAGGCGATCGAAATCGTCCGTGGTTGCCAGGGCCTCGACCTGGTCGGTTGCGATCTGGTAGAAGTCTCGCCGCCGTACGACACCACCGGCAATACCTCGCTGCTGGGCGCCAACCTGCTGTACGAGATGCTCTGCGTACTGCCCGGCGTGGTTCATCGCTGAGGTGCGCCCATGAACGAACAGGAGCAGGTTCTACACGCCGCCGCCGAACTGGTGTCGGCCTTCGCCCGCAATGACCGCGCCGCCTACTTCGGCGCGTTCACCGCGGATGCGAGTTTCGTGTTCTACACCCTCGAACAGCCCTTGCTGTCCCGTGACGCCTACCAAGCGTTGTGGGATCGCTGGCGGTCCGAGGATGGCTTCGAGGTGCTCAACTGCACCTCGTGCAACGCCTTCGTCAGCCTCCAAGGTGACGTGGCGATTTTCATCCATGACGTAGCCACCGAGCTGCGCATGCAAGGGGAGCGACACTTTAGCCAGGAGCGCGAAACCATTGTGTTTCGCCAAGAACAACAAGGCCTATGGCTGGCCTGCCACGAACATTTGTCCGCAATGCCGGAAGGGCTGCCACCCCCTTAGCCAAAACAGGCGACGCTCACATTCGATGGGCGCGCCTCGATGATCGGAGCAGATCATGAATAACAATAACGACAACGGCCTTACGCAAATCGAAACCTTCGGCGTCGAACAGATACCGGACCACGAACGAACCGCCGGCCCGGGAGACCTGTTTCGCCTGATCTTCGGCGGCGCCAATACCTTCGCCACCGCCGTACTCGGCAGTTTCCCGGTGCTGTTCGGCCTGTCGTTCCAGGCGGGCGTCTGGGCAATTGTGCTGGGCGTGTTGGTCGGTTCGATCATCCTCGCCCCCATGGGCCTGTTCGGCCCGCTCAACGGCACCAACAACGCGGTGTCTTCCGGTGCGCACTTTGGCGTGCACGGGCGGATCGTCGGTTCGTTCCTGTCGCTGCTGACCGCCATCGCGTTCTTCTCGCTCTCGGTATGGAGCTCGGGTGACGCATTGATCGGCGGCGCCAAGCGGCTGGTCGGCGTCCCGGAAACCGACCTGAGCCTGGGCCTGGCCTACGGCCTGTTCGCCCTGCTGGTATTGACGGTGTGCATCTATGGCTTTCGCTTCATGCTGTGGGTCAACCGCATCGCCGTATGGGCCGCCAGCCTGCTGTTCTTGCTGGGCATCCTGGCCTTCGCGCCGACCTTCGACAGCCAGTTCGCCGGCACGGTCAGCCTCGGCCAACCGGGCTTCTACGCCGCTTTCATCGGCGCGGCGCTGGTGGCCATGAGCAACCCGATTTCCTTCGGCGCGTTCCTTGGCGACTGGTCGCGGTACATCCCGCGCAACACGCCCAAGCACCGCATCATGCTGGCGGTGATTGCCGCGCAACTGGCGACGTTGATCCCGTTCCTGTTCGGCCTCGCTACCGCCACCATCGTCGCGATCAAGGCGCCGGACTACATCGCCGCCAACAACTATGTGGGCGGATTGCTGGCGGTTTCGCCGAGCTGGTTCTTCCTGCCGGTGTGCCTGATTGCCGTGATCGGCGGCATGTCCACCGGCACCACGTCGCTGTACGGCACCGGTCTGGACATGTCCAGCGTGTTCCCTCGGGTCCTGTCGCGGGTCAAGGCGACGTTGCTGATCGGCTTGCTGTCGATTGCCTTCATCTTCATCGGGCGCTTCGCCGCGAACCTGGTGCAGAGCGTGTCGACGTTCGCCGTGCTGATCATCACCTGCACCACACCGTGGATGGTGATCATGATCATCGGCCTGCTGGTGCGACGCGGCTTCTATTGCCCCGACGACCTGCAAGTGTTCACCCGTGGTGAAACCGGTGGACGCTACTGGTTCAGCCACGGCTGGAACTGGCGCGGCCTGGGAGCGTGGATCCCCAGCGCATTGGTCGGACTGTGCTTCGTCAACTTGCCGGGGCAGTTCGTCGGGCCGCTGGGCGAGCTGGCCGGCGGCATCGACATCAGCCTGCCGGTGACCCTGGGCCTGGCTTCGCTGGTGTACCTGGTGCTGCTTGGGCTGTTCCCAGAGCCGGCGGCGGTGTATGGGCCGCAGGATCCGCGTAGCAAGGACTTTTCGGTGCCTATCGATAAAGCCTCCCTCAGACAGACCGCCTGACCTGAGCCAACGAAATATATGTGGCGAGGGAGCTTGCTCCCGCTGGGCTGCAACGCAGCCCTTAATCGCGACTGCTGCGCAGTCGAGCGGGAGCAAGCTCCCTCGCCACAAGGGCATCAATCAGCCGCCCTCACTATAAAAAAGACAATCGGAGACCCTCATCATGGCTTTGGATTTAATCGTCGTTCTTCTCTACGCCACCGGCATGATCGCCCTGGGCTGGTACGGCATGCGCCGCGCCAAGACCCGTGACGACTACCTCGTGGCCGGGCGCAACCTGGGCCCGGGCTTTTACCTGGGCACCATGGCGGCCACCGTCCTGGGTGGCGCGTCCACCATCGGCACCGTGCGCCTGGGCTACGTCCACGGCATTTCCGGCTTCTGGCTGTGTGGCGCCATCGGCCTGGGCATCGTTGGCCTGAGCCTGTTCCTCGCCAAGCCGTTGCTCAAACTGAAAATCTACACCGTGACCCAGGTGCTGGAGCGCCGCTACAACCCGGCCGCTCGTCAAGCCAGCGCACTGATCATGCTGGTTTACGCGCTGATGATCGGCGCCACCTCGACCATCGCCATCGGCACCGTAATGCAGGTGCTGTTCGGCCTGCCCTTCTGGGTTTCGATCCTGGTGGGCGGCGGTGTCGTCGTGCTGTATTCCACCATCGGCGGCATGTGGTCGCTGACCCTCACCGACATCGTGCAATTCTTGATCATGACCGTTGGCCTGGTGTTCCTGCTGATGCCGATGTCCATCAACGACGCGGGCGGCTGGAATGCGATGGTGGCGGCGTTGCCGGCCAGCTATTTCGATTTCACCGCGATTGGCTGGGACACCATCCTCACCTACTTCCTGATCTACTTCTTCGGCATCTTCATCGGCCAGGACATCTGGCAACGCGTGTTCACCGCCCGCAGCGAAGGCGTGGCCAAAGTGGCCGGCACCGCCGCCGGCCTGTACTGCGTGCTGTACGGCCTGGCGGGCGCGTTGATCGGCATGGCCGCCAAGGTGTTGCTGCCGGACCTGGAAAACGTCAACAACGCCTTCGCCAGCGTGGTGCAGACCAGCCTGCCCAGCGGCATTCGTGGGCTGGTGATCGCCGCGGCCCTGGCGGCCCTGATGTCCACCGCCGCGGCTGGCCTGCTGGCAGCATCCACCACGGTGGTCCAGGACTTGCTGCCGCGTCTGCGCAACGGCCGGGAAAGCGGCAGTGGCGACGTTCATGAAAACCGTATCGCCACCTTGTTGATGGGCGCCGTGGTACTGGTTATCGCCCTGGTGGTCAGTGATGTCATCAGTGCCCTGACCCTGGCCTACAACCTGTTGGTGGGCGGCATGCTGATTCCGCTGATCGGGGCCATCTACTGGAAACGCGCCACCACCGCCGGTGCGATTACCAGCATGTCGCTGGGCTTCCTGACCGCGCTGCTCTTCATGTTCAAGGACGGCCTGGACGCCAACACGCCGATCTATTACAGCCTGAGCGTGGCGCTGGTGAGTTTTGTGCTGGTGAGCGTGTTGTCGCCGCGTGCGAATGTGGTGGCGAAGGCGATCTAACCGGTACGACGCAGTACCCGTGGCGAGGGAGCTTGCTCCCGCTGGTGCGCGTAGCGCGCCCAAAGCCAGGCGCCTCGGTGTGTCAGAAAGGACGGAGGAGCTGATTGGGGTCTGCTTCGCAGCCCAGCGGGAGCAAGCTCCCTCGCCAAAGATTGCATACAAAATAAAGATCGCAGTCTTCGGCCGTCTCGTTTGAAACGGTCGAAGACTGCGATCTCTCCAATATTCGGGTGTATTTACCGACGACGCGGCTGGCGGCGACGTTGTTCGTCATCCGTGCGGATCGGCACCGGTTGCAGTGGCGGTTCGATCAGGCCAAGCGCGACACCGAGGTCGTGAAGCCAGTTCTGGATTTTCTCTTTCATCGTGGTGCCCCCTCAGGGTGGTACGAGCGGCAGAATGCTATGGCCCCTTCGCTCTGATCATAGTCCGATGTGCTACGCAATGCTCGTCTGTGTTTGCAATGATCTGTTACTGAATTGATCCAAATCCAACGCCGGGAGTTCAAGCCGATTTTGCCGCCAATAGGGGCGCTCGCGGCCAAGCCTGTTGTTGCAATTCGATCCAAGCGTTCAGGTTGGCCCCGACCATGCCCTTGCGCCACATCAACCATGTCGTCGCGCTGGCAAACGGCTCCGCCAGCGGATGCACCGCCACTCGCTCGCGGCCTGGCAGGCTGGCCAGCATCGACTCGGACATCAGCGCCACCCCGGACCCGGCGATCACACACGCCAGCATCCCCGGGTAGGACTCAATCTCCATCGCCCGGCCCATGCTCGCATGGTCATGGGCAAACCAGGCCTCCAGCCGCATGCGGTACGAACAGCCCTGGCGAAAGGTGAACACCGAACGCCCCTGCACATCCAAAGCGCTGCGCACCGGCGGATGATCGGCCTCGGTGATCAGCACCAAGCGCTCGTCACAGAGCGGCACGCCATCCAACCCCGCCAGTTCCAGCGGACCGTCCACCAGCGCGGCATCGAGACGGCCGGTCAGCAAGCCTTCGAGCAACTCACCGCTGGGCCCGGATTGCACTTGCAAATTCACCGCCGGATACGCGCGGTGATAACCGGCCAGCAGATCCGGCAAATGAATCGCCGCCGTGCTGTACATCGTGCCCAGCACAAAATCGCCGGCGGGTTGCCCACCCTGCACGGCCGCGTGGGCTTCGTCATGCAAGGCGAAAAGCTTGGTCGCGTAGTCCAACAGGACTTTTCCCGCCGGTGACAACTGCAAACGCTGACGCTCGCGCAGGAAAAGATCCACGCCCAATTGCTCTTCAAGCTGCTTCAGCCGGGTCGACAGGTTCGACGGCACCCGGTGCAAGCGCTCGGCGGCCCGGGTGATGGAACCTTCCTCGGCCACAGCCTGGAATATCCGCAGTTGGCTGAACTCCATAACCTTCTCCAAAAAAGAACAAGTTACTCACTATTATTCATTTTTAATGAAAGTCAATCAGTCCTAGCCTGACGGTCATTCGCCTCAATGCTGGAGAACGACTATGTCACCTCTTATTCGTCTGCTCGGCAGCTTCATCGCACTGATGATGGCCATGGGCATCGGCCGTTTTGCCCTGACGCCCCAGTTACCTCATTTGATCGGCGAAGGTCAGATCGACTTGACCGCCGCCGGTCTGATTGCCGCCGCCAACTACCTGGGCTATTTCCTCGGCGCGCTGGACGCCATGTTCGCCCGTCGTCCGGAACAGGTGCGCCGACGACTGCTAGGCGGCCTGTGGCTCTGTGTGCTGCTGACCCTGGCATCGTTCTGGGCGTGGGGATTCTGGCCGCATCTGGCGCTGCGCTTCGGGACCGGGGTGGCGAGCGCCTGGGTGCTGGTGATGATCACGGCCCTCAGCCAACCTTTGGCAGCGGCGGCCGGACGGCCACGGCTCGGCGCACTGGTGTTTGCCGGCCCGGGGCTGGGGATTTTCCTGACGGGTTTGCTCGCCCTGGGATCGAACCTGCTGGGCCAGCGTTCCGCGATTTTGTGGCTGGTGTATGCCGGCGTGGCCTTGGCGATGTTGCTGATGATTTTGCCAATCCTGCCGCAAACCAGTGCAACCGCGGCGGTAGCTGTGGCGGCGCCGCCCACCTCTTCGCCAAACCGTGGCATCGCCCGGCTCGGCGTGGTGTACGCCTTGTACGGCGTGGGTTACATCATTCCAGCGACGTTCCTCTCACAAATGGCCTCGGCGCAGTTCCACGGCCAATGGCAGGCGGACCTCTTTTGGCCCTGCTTCGGCTTGGCCGCCGCCATCGGCGTGCTGCTGGTGAGCTTGCGGCGGCCGGCCTCGAACACCACAGCATACTGGCTCATCGGCACGCTTTGGCTGCAAGCCGCCGGCGTATTTGCCTGCCTGCTGGGCAGCGGACCGGGCCTGGCGCTGGGCGTGATCCTGTGTGGCGCGCCGTTCCTGGCTTGCATGCAACTGGTGATGCAGCGCTCCCGGGAACTGGCTCCCCACGCCACCCAGCGCAACGCCGGGCTGTTGACCGCCTGCTTTGCCGTGGGCCAGCTCAGCGGCCCGCTGCTGGCGGCGCTGAGCAGCCATTTCAACGGTAGCTTGCAGCCGGCGCTGATCGTTGCCGGCAGTGGCTTGGTACTGGCCGGCGGCTTGCTGCTGCGGCCCGTCCAGCAAGGCGCGGCGAGCCGATGCAGCCAAACCGCCCTGCGCTGATCAGGCCTGGCCGGCAGCGCTGAGGGTTTTGTCGAGGAGCGTGGCCGGCTCGCGTCGCGCCAAGGCGAAATACAACACCCCGCCGAGGAAGCAACCGGTGAACCAGGCGAAATTGGCCATCGGTTGCAGCACGGGCGTGAAGGTGATCGCCACGCCCATCAGCGTCGCCGGAAGCAACGCCTTCACGGCGGTCCAATTGACGCCGCCGCTGTAGTAATACCGCCCGCTCGGCCCGTCATTGAACAGCGCATCCACGTCGATCTGCTGTTTTTTGATCAGGTAATAATCCACCAGCAGGATGCCGAACAACGGGCCGATAAACGCCGCCAGCACGTCCAGGGTGTAGTGAATCACTTCAGGATTGTTGAACAGGTTCCACGGCGTGATGAACACCGATGCCACGGCGGCGATCATGCCCCCGGCGCGCCAGCTGATCTTGCTGGGGGCGACGTTGGCGAAGTCAAAGGCCGGGGACACGAAATTGGCGACAATGTTGATGCCGACGGTGGCGGTCACAAAAGCGAAGGCGCCTAACAACACGGCCACATTGTTGTCGATACGCGCCACGGTGGCGATCGGGTCATGGAGCATTTCACCAAACACCGGCAAGGTCCCGGACACAATCACCACCGTCACCAGGGAGAACGCCAGGAAATTCACCGGCAGCCCCCAGAAATTGCCCCGGCGCACGTCAGACATGCTTCGGCAATAACGGCTGAAATCGCCGAAATTCAGGGTCGGGCCGGAAAAGTACGACACCACCAGCGCCGTCGCCACGATCACCTGGCCGAACGCCTGCCAGCCGGACAGCGACTTTTCCGCCAGGGTGAAGCTGATGTTGCTCCAACCGGCCTTCCAGACAATCCAGCCGGCCAGCAAAAACATCACGGCGTACACCACGGGCCCGGCCCAGTCGATAAAGCGACGGATCGACTCCATCCCCGTCCAGAACACCAAGGCCTGTACGCACCATAGGCTGAGGAAACCGAACCAACCCAGGTAGGACAAACCGGCAAAATGTGGCGTCGCATAAACTTCCATTGCCGGGAAAAACCGCAGTACCACAATGATCAGCGCGCTGGAGGCCAGGTACGTCTGAATCCCGTACCACGCCACGGCGATCAAGCCGCGGATCACCGCAGGAATATTCGCCCCGAACACCCCGAACGCCAGCCGACAGATCACCGGGTACGGCACCGCCGCTTGCTGGCTCGGCCTGGCCACCAGGTTGGCGATCAGTTGCACAATGCAGATCCCACCCAACAAGGCGATCAACACCTGCCAACTCGCCAACCCCAACGCAAACAGGCTGGCGGCAAACACATAGCCACCGACGCTGTGCACATCACTCATCCAGAACGCGAAGATGTTGTACCAATTCCATTTCTGCGGCAGCGGGCCCAGGTCTTCGTTATAGAGGCGGGGGCTGTAGCCGTTGGGCAATTGCTCGGACATTGCGGGGCTCCTTTTGAGTACCGCCGTGCCCCCGGGTCGACCTGCTCACCATACTGCGCACGGGAGCCGGCATGGTTTGTATACGCGTTGCTACGCAGAATGCGTGCCATAGCGGCTAAATGTGAGACAAGCCGGGGTGTGCAGCGACGGTTAAAGCCGGGCAAGAGCAGGCATGCGCCCACGAAAAGGGCGCGGGTGCATGCTAAAGGTGCAGGATTTTGTATACAGCGAAGGTCAACCTGTGGCGAGGGAGCTTGCTCCCGCTGGGGCGCGAAGCGGCCCCTTCGAACATGCCACCTCGGTGTGTCAGCTTGGATTGAGTGCACCTGGTTTGGGGCTGCTTCGCAGCCCAGCGGGAGCAAGCTCCCTCGCCACAGGAATTGTGTGCAGTTAGCTCAATTCGATGCGATCGGCATGAATGACAATCTGCCCATTCTTGTACAGCGCACCAATGGCTTTCTTGAAGTTGCCCTTGCTCACGCCAAACAGGCTGCTGATCAGCACCGGGTCGCTCTTGTCACTGACCGGGAGGGTGCCGTTGTTCTCGCGCAACTTGGCGAGGATCTTGGCGTTGAGGCTGGTGGCGGCTTCCTGGCCCACCGGCTGCAGGCTCAGGCTGATCTTGCCGTCCGGACGGATTTCCTTGATGAAACCTTTTTCCTGTTTGCCGGCACGCATGAACTTGAAGATTTCGTTCTTGTGGATCAAGCCCCAGTGCTTGTTGTTGATGATCGCCTTGAAGCCCATGTCGGTGGCTTCGGCAACCAGCAAATCGACTTCCTGGCCCGGCGTGTAGTTGGCCGGCGTCTTGTCCAGATAACGATCCAGGCGCGCCGTGGCGGTAATGCGGCGGGTGTGTTTGTCGAGATAGACGTGCACTACACAGTATTCGCCTGCGCTCATCTGACGCTTTTCTTCGGAGTACGGCAGCAACAGATCCTTGGGCAGGCCCCAGTCCAGGAACACACCGATGCTGTTGACTTCAACCACTTTCAGGCTGGCAAATTCACCGACCTGGACTTTTGGTTTCTCTGTGGTTGCGATCAGTTTGTCGTCGCTGTCCAGATAAATGAAAACATTGAGCCAATCTTCATCTTCACTGGGAATATCCTTGGGGATATAACGATTGGGCAGCAGGATCTCGCCATCCGCACCGCCATCCAGATATAAACCGAAGTTAGTGTGTTTAACCACTTGCAAACTGTTGTAGCGCCCGACTAAAGCCATTTCCAATACCCTCATTGCGTGGGCGGCATTCTACCCGGTTTTGCCGTGCGATTCGTGGCTGCCGGCAAGGTTTGCCAGGCAAGCCCAGCGCAGCCATTGATTTTCCTGGGTTTTTGGTCAGTGCCCGGCCATTCGTCAGCCAGATAGCGGTTCGTACCGCGTGCCATCGGCGCCAGGTTTTTTCTGAGGTTGTTATTTAAAACAGTGGGTTAGGCAATAATTGCAGCATAAATCGGCGCTGCATCAATCGTGGGCACGAATAATTCAGGAGGATATTTGCCAAGCTATTGTCAAGTATTTCCTGTACTATGCCTGGCCCAATTAATTATCTACAGGTTAATGGCCGTCATGCGCGTAAAAGCATCCAACAGCAAAGCAAAGCCAGCTCCAGCCGTTGAAACCAGCGAGTCGATCAACGACCAGATCGCTGCGTTCCTCAAGTCCGGCGGCGAGATCCAGCAAATTGCCAAAGGCGTCAGCGGCCAGACATTCGGCCCGTCCAAGCAGATCAGCCTGGGCAAAAAGTAACCTGCGCGTCACCTGGTCCCAAAGCGCTTTGAGCTTCGAAGCGCTTGGACTGGAAGCCCTCTCCGCCCTCTTCATTTTCCATCAATCGACGAACGGCCTCCGCTGCCGAGCATTCGCCGGTATCCTTGCACCTCTCTAGCTCAAGCGTTTCAGCTTACTGACCCTTCCTGCTCCTCGCTATTTCATGGAGTGAAGCATGCGTATTTCCATTGTTCTGCTGATCAGCCTGCTGTCCTGCTCGCTGGCTCACGGGCAGGTGTTCCAGCGCGAACTCGGCGACTTCGACCTCAAGCTCGGCACCACCCCCAGCCGCAGCATGGCCGAGGGCCTGGTCACGCCATCGAGTACCGGCTCGTTTCATGGTGGGTTGGACCTGAGCCACGACAGCGGCTGGTACGTCGGCCAGTGGTCACCCAGCGCCGGCTACTCTGCTGACCTTGAGGTCGATTCCTACATGGGCTTTAAACAACCCTTCGACCAGACCCTTGGCTACGAAGTCGGCCTGATCCACTACAGCTATCCCACCGCCGATACCCTCGACAGCCAGGAGTTCTACGGCGGCCTGACCGTGCTCGGCAGCCGCTTCGGCGCAGCCCTGAGCAACGACCCGGACAAACAGAACAGCACGTTGTTCGCCGACCTCGGCGGTAATGTGCCGTTCGGCATCGGAGTCAGCGCCAAATACACCACCCACCAACTCAATACGCCGGTCTCGGTCGAGAACGGTTATGTAGGCAGCTTCAGCGACTGGTCGTTGAAAATTTCCCGTCCATGGAGAGGGATCGACTTGGACCTGATCTACAGCGACTCAAACCTGCGTGGCAGCAGTTGCTCGGCATATTCGGGCCACAACAGTGAATGCGACAGTCTGCTGACCCTCAAGATGGCGCACCCTTTTTACTAAGCGTTACTCATTAGTCGGCTGAACTGCCGCGCGCCTGCGATGCTCAAACAAAACAGCTACACCTTCGCAACCATGCCCTCGCAAGGACTCGCTCATGTCGCGCTGGTTAATACGTACCGCCATGCTCCTTACCCTGCTGCTGAGCGTCACGGCCTGCAGCCGCATCGGCTTGGCCTATCGCAACCTCGACCTGATCATCCCCTGGACCCTCAATGATTACCTGGACATCAAGGGCGAGCAAAAAGACTGGTTCAACGAACGCCTCAGGGAACACCTGACCTGGCACTGCACCACACAACTGCCCGGCTACCTGGACTGGCTGGACCGCCTGAAGACCATGGTGCAAACCAATCAGGTAACCGACGAAGCCCTGCAACAGCGCACCCGGGAAGCCAAAGCCGCCATCGCCGAAACCGCCCGGGAAATCACCCCGTCGGCCATCGAACTGCTGCAAGGCTTGAGCGACGACCAAGTCGATGACATGGACGCCGCTTTCGTCAAAGACCAGCGTAAACGCCAGCAGCAATACCTCAAGCCGACCTTGCAGGAGCAGATCCAGGAACGCAGCGAGCGCATGGAAAAACGCCTGAACGACTGGCTCGGCCCGCTCAACATTGCCCAGCGCCAGCGAGTCGTGGCCTGGTCAACGGCCCTGGGCGACCAGAACCAGCAATGGATCGCCAACCGCGCCCATTGGCAGAACCAGTTCAGCGAAGCCGTGGCCCAGCGCCACAGCCCTGACTTTCCGAAACGCATCGAGCAACTGCTGGTCAACCGCGAAAGCCTCTGGACCCCGGCTTATCGCGAAGCCTATGACAAGACCGAAGCCCAGGCTCGCAGCCTGTTGGTGGACCTGATGGCCGAAAGCACGCCGCCCCAGCGGGAGCAGTTGCTGAAGAAAATCGATGGCGTGAAGAAGGATTTCAGTGATTTGAAGTGTTTAAAAGCGGCTCGATCTTAAAACCAACACACATCCCCTGTGGGAGCGGGCTTGCTCGCGAAGGCGGCACATCAGTCGGAATAACTACTGACTGACATACCGCCTTCGCGAGCAAGCCCGCTCCCACAGAGGTCTGTGTTTAGCTGTCAGGCAATCTGCGCCTTGGAAGCCAAATCATCAAACGTAAACTCATCCAGCGCATCGTCCTGCTCATCCAGCACCTGGCGCGGATGATCATTGCCCGGAATGCTGCTGTCGATCAGGCTCAACAACCGCGAGCCACGAGGCGTCAGCACAAAGTTCTCGCCATTACCGCCCTCTTCTTCCGGCCGCGGCTCGATATAGCCGCGCTCCAGCAGTAACTTTTCGTACTCCCCGGCGACCGCTTTCAGATGATCGAGGTTCTCGATCTCCTCGCCTGCGGCTGCCTTCTGCGCCGCATACTGCTCCGCGTAAGGGCGAGGGGTGAAGCTGTGGCCGGCGCCGTTCTGCACTTCGTGCAACAACCGTTCGATCAAGTCCCAGTTATAAGTCGTCATCCTGGTCCATCCTCCAAAGAGTGAGATGCGTACTTAGGTTGTGACCGAGGCGCTACGCCGCCGTTCAGCCGGGTTTCCGGGCGGTCTATACCTTGAACCGACCAACGGCCTGTCGAATTCACCGAAGGCCAAACGACCAGTTGCTGAAGCGCCCACTCAGCGGCTCTGCCATATAGGAGAAATCACTATGAACGTAGAGAATCATCCAGTCGTCTCGCGGGAAGAATGGCTCGCAGCCCGTCGCCAGCACCTGGCCCAGGAAAAAGCCTTCACCCGCGAACGAGACAAACTCAGCGCCGAACGCCGCGCCCTGCCCTGGGTAAAAATCGACAAACCCTACCGCTTCCAAGGCCCCCACGGCGAACTGAGCCTGGCCGACCTGTTCGGCGGCCGCAGCCAACTGATCGTCTACCACTTCATGTTCGGCCCCGGCTGGACACAAGGCTGCAAAGGCTGCTCATTCCTGTCCGACCACATCGACGGCGCCAACCAACACCTGCCCCACCACGACGTCGCCGTCGTCGCCGTCTCCCGCGCGCCGTTCGACGAGTTCCAACCATTCAAACGCCGCATGGGCTGGGCCTTCGACTGGGTCTCATCGAACGGCTGCGACTTCAACCACGACTTCGGCGTCACCCTCAATGCCGAAGACGTCGCAGCTGGAAAAGCCACCTACAACTACGAAAAATCCGACAGCACCGAAGGTGAACTCCCCGGCCTGAGCGTCTTCTATCGCAACGAAGCGGGCGACATCTTCCACACCTACTCCACCTACGCCCGCGGTCTGGACATTCTGGTCGGCACCTACAACTACCTCGACCTGACACCCAAGGGCCGCAACGAAGAAGAAATCATGGATTGGGTGCGGCATCACGATAAATACGAAGATGCCAAGCCCCACAGCTGCTGCCATGGCTGATGCGCTAACCCGCACAAGTCGAGCGCGGTCCCCGTGGCGAGGGAGCTTGCTCCCGCTCGACTGCGCAGCAGGCGCCTGCGCTGCCTGCCGACATAAATAGCGGGGTAATGAAAGGATGGGCAACCGAGGGACGCCTGTTTTCCAGACGAGAACCGGACCAGACTACGATTAAAAAGACAGGCCGATCTCGCTTGGTCTGTCTCGAATCCCCAACTCCGGCGACGTCTGGGGACGACTCAGGCGAAAGCGAGCTTTCTTACCTGCAACAAATCAACATGCTGACGAGCCACCCACAGATCGTAAGCATCCTGCATGGCCAGCCAACTCTCCGGCGAGCGGCCAAGCGCTACAGACAGCCGCAACGCCATTTCAGGCGAAACGCGGCTAGTGCCCTTCAAGACACGGCTCAGTGTCGAGGGGGCTACACCGAGTTTTTCTGCCAGCTCACGGCCGCTGATGCCGTTCGGTTCCAGATAAATCTCGGTAATAAACTCCCCAGGGTGGGGAGGGTTGTGCATGTTCATCAGTGGTAATCCTCGTAGTCCAGGACATAAGCGTTTCCGTCGCGAAACTCGAACGTCAGCCGCCAGTTGCCACTCACCATGACTGACCAGCGCCCACGCATTTCGCCTTTTAGCGGGTGAAGGCGGAAACCGGGAATGTCCATATCATCAATCGTCATGGCTGTATTCAAGGCCGCTAGCTGCATTCGTAGTCGCTTGGCATGAGCGGGTTGCACGCCTGCCGTACTGCCCGTTTCGAAGAGCTTGCGTAGCCCTTTGTGTTGAAAAGACTTGATCATGGGAAAGCCTAGCATGTTGCGCAACACGCAACAAAAATATGATGCCCCTCGAAACGCTCAAGATATTTATTTAACGACGAGCCAGATTGAGGGAGGATCGAAAAGGAAAACTATGAAAACGAGCGACTCGTAGGGCGGCCATTTCATAGCACGAAATAGTTCATCCCCGGCGGCCCTGCTGGGCCTGTATGTAATGGCGAAGAAGCTGATTGATGCGTGCCTGATAACCCTCGTCCTGCCCCTTGAAGTACTCCAGCACATCGGCATCAAGGCAAATAGTCATCGCCTGCTTTACCGGCACACGCAGCTCGGCGCGACGGTAGAAATTCTCCCCCAGTTCGGGGATATCGCTGGTGTCAATTTCCGCATCATTCAACTTGGCCAGGCGTCCCCAGTCAGTTTTCGACGTTTTCGACATAACGTATGGTCTCCTGCTTAGTGGCTTTTCGGCGGAGATGATGCGGACGACATCCGTCCCGCCGTTCGGTGTACACGACCACGCCAATCATCGCTTTGATCAAGCCGATGGTTCGACGCAGGGTGCCTCTTCACCGAAGACTACTGCCGAAACCGTCCCTCTGAAATCAGAAGCATCCCGTAAAAAAGTACGAAAGATCCTGCACAGACGTGGAAACCTCCTGCGAAACAGACGGACAGAATTACAGCAGGTCGTAGTGAAGGAAACGGGGACTTGCTCCGCTATCGTGATGAAGTAGGAAGAGGCTAAGCCACATGGCTGCTGATACGGCTAAACACAATCCTTAGGCCAAGCACCGCTCCGTGGCGAGGGAGCTTGCTCCCGCTCGACTGCGCAGCAGTCGCCTGCTTTGCCTGACCTGTCGCAGCGCCAAAGCCCACCGCTGCAAGGCCAAAGGTCCTACACAAAGCTCGGAAAGCGGCGTCTTGTAGCTCGAGAACGGATCGGCCTATAGTCCCTCGTCGCCCCCAAAAGGCGACCGGGTTTGGCGACCCGATCCACAGAGAGACTCATTAATTTTCGAGGCTCTGAATATGACCAGATACATGCCCATCACCGGCATTGACTGTACCCCCGCTACCCTGCTCATCGACACTGAGGCCCCGCTCGACGTTCTCTTCGAAACTGCCGACTATCGCATTCGCACCGTGACCCAACTGCTGGAAAACATCGCGTTTCGTTCAGATATCAGCTCCGATACGGTAGTGCTTTCCGACTTCTGCAAAATGCTGACGATAGCGTTGCGCGATGGGTGTGATGTGATGGATGTGATTGGGAGGCGGTTGCGGGCGCAGGCAGCAGAATAATGAAAACGGGCGACCTTTGGGTCGCCGTTTTTACATGCGTGCAGAGCACAGAATGATTGAGACCTTCACAGAATTTGATCCCGCAGACTATCTCAGCACATCAGAGATCATTGCGGAGTTCATGAGTGATGCCCTGGAAACCGGCGATGCAAGCTATGTTGCCAAAGCGATGGGAACCGTCGCACGTGCCAAAGGGATGACCGAACCGAGGCGGGACACCGGCGTGCCCCGCGAATAGCGGTACTGATCCTTCAGGAAGGAATGTTTATGGCACCGCATAGCTCTCGTAATCCAAGGCGATCCTGTCGTCTTTCGAGTAGCTGACATACACCACCACCGCATCGCTGCTGGCGACCAAGGCATAGGGCCATTTGCCGTTAGCCTTCCTCATCTGCTCGTACAACTCCAAAAAGTAATTTTTGGTCTGGCCCCGTGGGTCATAGGGCAATTGCACCTGAAAAATCGGATAGTGCCCGCCATTGCACAGCTGCACCCGCTCCAGCTTGATGTCATTTTTCTCCAACACTGTGCGAGTTGGATGCCGCCAGGTAACGAGGTCGACATCGTGACAATCGCTGGCCGTGCCGTTGTAAAGCTCGGTGTTTTCAAGGGCGGGAAGTGCCGAAGCCAGGCAAGGGAAAAGCAACAACATCAGGGGAAGAAAACGCGGCACGGCAGCGCTCCGAAAGGGACGTGAGCGTGATTGAATCCCCAGCCTAGCATTCATCAGAAAGTCTTTACTCTTCATCCCAAAAATTTCCGGGAGGCGCATACTCCCCACCCCGTAAGACAGCGCACCAGCCGTAACTTCTATAAAACATCTCAAGATCAAGGATCTTGTAAACGCCTTCATTAATTTTCTGCAATGTAATCAAACCATTAGCGAAATGCGTATATCGACCGCCCGCCCCTGCAACGGCTCTTAACTCCAGCTCTCTACGATCCCATTCTGATACCACCCCCGATGACTCAGGAACAGTATCCGAAAACGAAATTTCAAATTCTTTTGAAACCTTGCAAAAGCAGGGTATTCGTTCCTGCCTGAGTAATTCATCCGTGATCATGTTTTCAGGGAAGTCGATATTTAATTTCACTTAAGTGCACTCCGAGGAACAACAACCTCACCTGAAAAATTTCTTTGAAAGGTACTGACGGGACTAAAATATTGAAAAAGGGGACAGATTTATTTTCCCGACTCAGCTCTCGGCCGCCCCTGCCCTCGCTGCTCTATCCGCACACCAACAATACGCTCGACCTCATCTACGAAACGGCTTGTACCTGTCAGTTGTCCCCGCTGCAAAGCGTCACGAATCAATCGAAGTTGATCAGTCGGAATGGCCTGGCGCACAAACTTCTCATACCGAAGCCGCCACTCCATTGAGGTATCACCCAAGGCCAAGAAGCACGGATCAGCATCTAACCAGTCCCCACCAGCCTCATCATCTACCCGGCTTCGATAGCTTGACCACGCATAGTCTGCGACATCGGCGACCATGCGAGCGCGCACAGGATTCAATTCAATGTAACGGCTACAAGCGAGCAAATATGAATCCGACTGCACCACACTGGATTTGTAACGGCTTTCCCACAAGGTGCCTGAACGCCCTTCCAACCGATTGCGATAGCGCGTCGCGCGGGCAGCCAGCGCTTTCATTAAGCGCCCCAGTTCAGCGGTTGATTCCCCAGGGGCTAGCAACAAATGGACATGATTCGTCATCAGGCAATAGGCGTAGACCTTTACCCCGAATGCGTCTTTCAGCTCGCGCAGATCAGAGAGATAGCGCTGATAATCCTCTGCCACCGCGAACACCACCTGCCGGTTATGGCCGCGCTGCACTACGTGATGCGGAAAAAGGGGACAGATTTATTTTCCCGACTCAGCTCTCGGCCGCCCCTGCCCTCGCTGCTCTATCCGCACACCAACAATACGCTCGACCTCATCTACGAAACGGCTTGTACCTGTCAGTTGTCCCCGCTGCAAAGCGTCACGAATCAATCGAAGTTGATCAGTCGGAATGGCCTGGCGCACAAACTTCTCATACCGAAGCCGCCGCTCCATTGAGGTATCACCCAAGGCCAAGAAGCACGGATCAGCATCTAACCAGTCCCCACCAGCCTCATCATCTACCCGGCTTCGATAGCTTGACCACGCATAGTCTGCGACATCGGCGACCATGCGAGCGCGCACAGGATTCAATTCAATGTAACGGCTACAAGCGAGCAAATATGAATCCGACTGCACCACACTGGATTTGTAACGGCTTTCCCACAAGGTGCCTGAACGCCCTTCCAACCGATTGCGATAGCGCGTCGCGCGGGCAGCCAGCGCTTTCATTAAGCGCCCCAGTTCAGCGGTTGATTCCCCAGGGGCTAGCAACAAATGGACATGATTCGTCATCAGGCAATAGGCGTAGACCTTTACCCCGAATGCGTCTTTCAGCTCGCGCAGATCAGAGAGATAGCGCTGATAATCCTCTGCCACCGCGAACACCACCTGCCGGTTATGGCCGCGCTGCACTACGTGATGCGGGTAATTCGGTAAAACAATACGTCCCATTCTGGGCATATAGGGTTCCTCCATCCGTGGAAGCTTTCAGCGTAGCAGAGGATTTAAAAATAAATCTGTCCCCTTTTTTTGGGAGCGTGCCGCCCGACGCTTTCATGATGACCTTGACATGCTTGCCGTCGCTTGACACCTTGTTCTGCTGGAGCTGGATACCGTTGTTAAGCAAGGTGGGAGAAGAGTCTCGGACGTTGGATTTGCAGGCTGGCAATGTCAGGATAAAGGTCAGCAACAGTAGGATAGTTTTCTTCATAAATGCTCCGACCACTTCATTCATACTCTAACTTTGCCAACAAATCAAAGCTGAAAATTATACAATCAACCCTCGTCACGCAACTGAGTGACAAACCTAGCAGAGCAAAATTGCACCCTCGAAAATAACTGTTTTATTTTTAGCCCTGCAGACTCAAAAACCGATCCATTCCTTTTCTATAAAAGCCGATTTTTTTATAGAGCTAACACCACCCTACTGATCATCCAACCCACAAAAAACAACAAATTCTGATATCGGCATTTCTACGCTACTCTCTTCGCCCGAGTCGAGAATATCTTGAACAACCACAATTCCTTTTAAAAAATCAAATTCAACCTCAAAGCAATTAAATTCACATTGCCTGAATAAAACCTTATCGGATTCAGCTCTTTGTCGAAGAGCTTCCCTTAACACCGTACGAACGTGATCACTCAACTCTTGCGCAACAAACCGCTCAATCAAACTATTAAGCTCCATATTCCCCCTCACTTTGGGAAAGCCGTATTAATAATCCCATTCCGGACATTAATCTTAATATTTGTGGTCGCCACTCCCATTTCATTAGTACCGATCACTCTCCCTAAATCGTACTCAACAATGAATCCGCCTGGCCCGTTAGGAGTTACCTTTCCATATCTCAACGCTCTATCGACATAGCTTGAAACGTCTCGCAAGGAGGTTCCTTCTGCAAACTTGCTTACGCCAACGAAGCCAGAATCCGCTCCATGACGGTAAAATACGTGTTCGATGCCGGTCATTAAGCCTCCTTTTTTATAAGTGCTTACTCCCCAAGACGCATCTATTTGCCGAGGTCCAGGCAAAGCCTTGATCGTATCGTCAACGGTCCCGGCTACCTCGTCCAGCGCAACTCTGCCTTGCGTACCCACGCTGAATATCGAACTACCCAGCCCCCATGCATTCAATAGGCTTTGGGCTCCCCACATGACCCGCTCGGTATTACTGGCAATTTCCCCAGTAACGGGGTTCTCACCACCCGCCGCCATGTAGCCCTGGCACCCTATACCAACCAAACCAGCCCCGCCACAGCCCGCCGAGAACAGCTCGTTGGAAAGCCCCTTGAGTTGCCCCGTCGCAGTTGCTTTAGCCAGATCGCTTCTCGCCTTCCCTTCCGTCGCCTGTTCGAACGAGGCAGATTGCAAAATCCACTCCTCCCCCTGACTCGTCGTGATCGACTTGTCGGTAGCGACGCAGTAGCCATTTGGCGAAGTAGCGCAGGAGACCACGTCCCCGGGATTGGTCGTCCACACATAAGCACGTGTGAAGTCACCATCCTCTGCGATTGGTTCTTCCTTGAGCACGCTGGCATCTTTGACAATCAGCGCCGCAATGTCATCAGACAGTCCTTGGCAATCCTTTGACGTAGAGCCTTGGCACGACTTGTCATATTCTTTCTGCAGCGCCGTCAGCGAGAGCTTTTCTATATCGCTCAGATGATTGTTCTCGACAGCATTTTTCGCCGTCCCAGCACCCACCGCAGCGTTAAATGCATCGCCCCCAGTGAGCGCACCGGATAAAAAAGGGGACAGATTTATTTTCCCGACTCTGCCCTCGGCCGCCCCTGCCCTCGCTGCTCTACCCGCACACCAACAATCCGCTCGACCTCATCTACGAAACGGCTTGTACCCGTCAGTTGACCTCGCTGCAAAGCGTCGCGGATCAATCGAAGCTGCTCAGTCGGAATGGCCTGACGCACAAATTCCTCATACCGAAGCCGCCGCTCCATTGAAGTATCACCCAAGGCCAAGAAGCACGGATCAGCATCTAACCAGTCCCCACCAGCCTCATCACCTACCCGGCTTCGATAGCTTGACCATGCATAGTCTGCGACATCGGCGACCATGCGAGCGCGCACAGGATTCAATTCAATGTAACGGCTACAAGCGAGCAAATATGAATCCGACTGCACCACACTGGATTTGTAACGGCTTTCCCACAAGGTGCCTGAACGCCCTTCCAACCGATTGCGATAGCGCGTCGCGCGGGCAGCCAGCGCTTTCATTAAGCGCCCCAGTTCAGCGGTTGATTCCCCAGGGGCTAGCAACAAATGGACATGATTCGTCATCAGGCAGTAGGCGTAGACCTTCACCCCGAATGCATCTTTTAGCTCGCGCAGATCAGAGAGATAGCGCTGATAATCCTCTGCTACCGCAAACACTACTTGCCGGTTATGGCCCCGCTGCACTACGTGATGCGGGTAATTCGGTAAAACAATACGTCCCACTCTGGGCATAAAGGGTTCCTCCATCCGTGGAAGCTTTCAGCTTAGCAGAGGATTTAAAAATAAATCTGTCCCCTTTTTTTTCGTTCCCAACGCGTCTTTGTGCGATCAACTTCAGCAAATGTGCCATACCAGCCTCTTCTTCAGAACTCCCATATTGTCGCAACGCCAACCACAGCTGAAGGCTGTGTTTGAAGCTCAGCTCACGAGGTAAGCAGTCTGCTAAAAGGGCCGATTGTGCCATGAGCATTCGGATCAGATTGTGTGCCAGCAGGTAGACCCAGAGTTCCTTGACCGCCATGCCCGGGGTTTTGCAGCTTAGCTTTCCAAGTCCTAGGGTGGACTTGAGATTGCGCAAATCCAACTCGACATGCCATCGCCCTTTGTAGAGCGATTTAAGGGCTGTTTTCGGTGTTTGCTTCGGACAATGCAGCGTGGTCACCAACGTCTTTCCGCCAGCCTTCAGCTCTCGTACTGTCAGTCTTTCAGGTGCCTGTTCGTAATGCGCTTGGCTCATCCAAGGCGGTCTGCGCTCAGGCTTTTTCAACTCGATCAGATGATCTTCCGAACCGAGACTTTGTCCCTGACGAAAGTCCGTGCTGCGCCGCCGAGCGCCGTATTGTTCGAACACTCCATCCACACCTCTACGCTGCAACTCGCACAACAGAAAATAGGTGGCGTAGTAAGCGTCGCCCAGCAGAATGTCGCCTGTGTTCAGCGTGTCGAGCATCGATCTGAGCAATGTCTGCTCATCGCCGCCCTTGCCTCGAAAACGCCCAAGGGCAGCATCTAAAACGGCACCACTGGACAGGCAAACGATACCCACCACTCGACAAAGCGGAAAACCAAGACCGACTTTCTGACCCCGAGATTGCGGATAGGCCCCCTGATTGGCGGCGGTGTCTGGCATGGTGACCGTCGTACCGTCTACAAGGCGTACGGGCCGGCCCATCCAACGCCATGACGACGGTGCTTGATCACTTATTGCAGAGCCGGTGTGCCGAACCAACGTGGATACCATCTCTACGGGCAGGCGCTTTCTGGCCTTACAGTAGGCGCCCGTATGGGCGCTATTGGGTCTCATGCCACTACAAGACCGTTTGACGGCCAAGTCGTTGACGGCGTTCTGGCAGGAGCGATCGGCACTCATCGCTTGAGCTAAGAACATGGAGAGTGTTTCAGTCGGCGGAAACAGACGTTCCCGATGTTCTGGCAGGGCTGACTCGACGCGCTGTAACAGTTCGGGAGCGGTGAGAAGATTGAAAAATGCATAGGCGTCGCAGTTCGAGGCGTGTCGGTGAAAACGTTGCTGTTGATGCTGAAGAATTTGCCGTCTACGATCCATTGGGGCTGTGTCCTTGGTTTGCTGGTGTGTGTTCGCAACTATCACCGTAGTCCAAGACCAGCCCCTCTTCATTTTTTGCTTTCAGTTCAAGCGTTTAGCCGCTAAGGAAGTGCCATTCAAATCTGTCCCCTTTTTTCCTTTTGCACCGACTAATTATCGGCTATGGGCAGTACTCCACCGTATAATCACTCTCTAGTTCTTGTTGTATCGATTTGGCCAGTTGCATCCCTTCGGCTATGTGCCGAAGCTCTGCCTCAGGCGTGGTAAAACCAGAATCTGGCGGGTAGTCACTGTTGAACGTCGCCTGATACTCACCGTCCCACTTACTGATTTTGGCCCTCAACTCTTGAGAAATCGGCAGATCTTCAATATCAATGTGCCCCATTCTATCCGGATCTGGGCAGAATATCGGCCCAGCCAAATACTCACTTGTTAGTCTTAACCTGATCATGGCAATGGCTTCCAAGAGCTGACCGGATTAGCTCGAACCACGAAGCCGTTTGAGCCAACCCCAACAGCAATATTTTGTTCAACACCATTGTAAGTGATGCGATAAACGTTAGCCGAACCATTGGTCCCGACAACTTTTCCACGCTCAAGAGCATTCATCACAACATTTGGAATGTCATCCCGGGAGATCCCTTTATTGATAAAGTCGACCTCGTGTCGCTTGTAGATGTGTTGCAACCCGGCGGCATCAGTACCATTTTCCAGCCAGACGGTTCGGCCGTCTGGCAGTCTACGGATATCAACCACATTTTCTGGTGTGATCTTAGTGCCTACAGGCAAGCCCGAGATCAATTCGTCTCTTGTCAGAGTCGAACCTGACACTCCTTTTGCACCAGCAATACTATTTTCCGCCTCAACCAACCCGCTAAGATTACCCCCAGCCTTCGGAGTCAGTCCATTGCTAGTCTCAAGATAGAGCTTGCCGTCCGCCGCCAAAACCTCCGTATTTCCGGTCTTGGTGTTGATGACTCTGCGATAGCCGTCGGGCAAGCCGCCCGTCGTGTTGAACGCGGCCCCTGCTGAAGTACCTTCTCGGTAGCCTGTCGGCAGAGTGGCTTGTTCCGCAATACCACCATTCTTGCCCGTAGACGCTCCATTGCGAACAGCCTTGGCTTCTTGGAATTTATCAAGAGCCGCCTGAACCCTAGGAGAAACACCTCCTTCGCCAGCGCCAGGACCGCGTGCACCACCGGAGCCCGGTATCACCAACGCAGCCAAGCTTGTTGCATTTTCCCATTGGTCAGTGACCTTCGCCAGGTTCGTCAAGTCATCCAATGCACGCTCGGTCAACGTATCCTTATATTGCGTGCAGGTCGGAGTTGTACATTTAAGATCCTGCAACGCAGTCAAGCCGCCCTGAATCGAGGTAAGCAAGGATTTAGCAAAAGCTCCGCTTACGGCCTTCTCAGACCAATCAGTAATTTCATTACTTCTTTGTTCGTACTTCCCTCCTACCCACGTGTTTTTCTGACAAGTCTCGTTAGTACCACAAGCGTTCATATCCCCGACGAAATCACTCATGTCGTGGTGGTTGAGGTTGTTGTACTGCGTCGCATTGCCAGCCACATACGAGCCGGTCTGCAAACTATTCGCATCGTCGCCAGCTACGGCGGCAGCGGCCACTACGCCTAGCAGTTGCGAGGCCATCAGCATCAGGTGGTCGCGATACTCCGGACTCATCTGAGCCGACATCCGCCGCAATTGGTTAGCGAACGTCTCGTTCACACCTGCCGCCATGGCACCGACAGCGAAGTCGCTGCCCGACGCTTCAGCGATCATGCCGCCTACCAACGCATGTAGGGCGATCTTTTCCGGGCTGCCGGTCTTCAGGTCGAGGTTACCTACCTGATCGAAGGAGTATGCCGCCAGGGTGTTGTAGACCGTCGACTGCAGGATGCTCGCCAACGTAACGTCCCGACCGAAAGCTTTGGCGATCGCAGCCGCAGATGCGTTGTTGATCAGTTGCTGACCCGCAAAATGGCTGACGGCTTCGATCGAACCTAAGTCAATTACCGTCTTGCCATTGACCTGCTTGGTCATGGTCATATTGCCAAGATACTTATCGGCCACACCGGCAGTAATGGTCGCGATAGCCGCGTCGGTAAGGCCGTCTTTGCTGACCACCGCTTTCAACCCGGCACCCAGGTCGCCCTTGTTGTTGATGGTCGCAACCGTGCCGGTAGTTGCCAGGCTGGCGGCGCCTGCCAGGGTTGCACCGCTCAGGCCAGCGCCAGCAGGGCCAAGCAGGACGGTCATCAGAATGGCAATTATCAGCTGAGCTGCCGGGCCCAGACCGGAGTTCGAGTACTTGAAGCTGGTATGGATCTCTTGTACCTGTCGCCAGTCAACACCGCCCTGTGCATCCAGTTCCTTGAGCCACGCTAGCTTCGGATCGGCCTTGACCATCGCATCGATTGATTCGGTCACCGTCTGCTTGTTGATCTGCCGAACGTCCGCGTGGATTTTGCCCACCGCATTGATCATAAGGTCGCCTTGGGCCGTCAGTTCGCTCTGACGAAGGGTCTCGTCGGTACGACCTTTGCCCTTCATGGTGAACCAGACGGCACTGGACTTGCTTTTTTCATGACTCTCTTGACGCAGGTCCTTAACACCTTCAAATGTGATGTCGCCACCGCTGTCTATGATGAGGTCATTGCCGCTGTTGAGTTCCGCCGCTTGGTACCGCTGGTCTCCTCCACTCACCAGAGTCAGATCGCCCCCCGTAGTGATCTCGCTTCCGACATTGATGACCTTTGTAACCTCGTCGCGCTGTGTTTGCTTACTGCCCCAACTACCTTTTTTCTTCTTGTCATACAGCGAATAATCACTGTCCTGTGCAGCCAGCAGTTCAAGTTTGTCACCGGCTACCAGGTAGGCTTCGTCGCCAGCAGTGATGCGGGTCGAGATCAGCGTCATGTCCTTGCCGGCATCGAGGGTAACGTCGCCACCCGCCGTCAAACTGCTACCAACCTGCTTGACGTGATCCTCTTGCGTCGTGAGTTTCTTGGATTTGGAATAGGAATGGGTTTCATCCGCTGCGGAACTCAGCAGAATGTTTTCGACGGCCGTCATACCGATGTCACGCTTGGCGTCAATCTGACTGCCAATTTCAGCAATGTCTCGACCCGCACGGATAGTCATGTCCCGACCGATGTCGAGCGAAGAACCGTATTGAATGATACTGGAGGTCTGCTTTCCGAGGTTTCCGCTGTTGCGCTGCTCAGCGGTGACGATACTCACATCTCGACCGGCATCGATGCGCGTGTCTCGCCCACTATCGAGCACACCACCATTGCTGATGAAATCCCGCCCAGCATTGATACTCAGGTCATTTGCAGCCTCAATACGCGCGGCACTGTCGACGAACTCTCGATGCAGATGCGTGTTGTCACCAGTAGCGCCAACAGAACGCTCATTGATCACGTCTCCCAAGAGGGTGACCATGCTCACATCACGTCCAGCAATAACACCACCGGCCTTATTAATGATGTTATTGCCTGCCAGCAGATCCAACCGCGCACCCGCTTCGATCAGGCCACTGTTAACAAGATCGTTACCCGCCGAAGCACTAAGGTTGTTAGTCGCCCGCAAAGTACCGGCGTTCATCAAATCCTGACCAGCAATCAGCTTGACATCCGCCCCCTGAATCAACGCCCCGTTCGGCGCCAGGCGATTATTGGCCTGGGCCATGTACAGCACTGGTACCAGCACCTTTTCGCCGTTCACCTCATGCTCTTCCAGCCAGACGATGTCATGGGTCAACGCCGCGACTTGTTCCGAGGTCAGCGTCACGCCCACCGACAGGCCGAGTTCCTGTTTGCTGGCGATGGCGTTGTTCATCAGGTACTTGAACATGTCCTCATTTGAGGTTTGGCCGTCGATAAAGCGCTGGCCGGTGCGGGCAACTACTGCTTCCTGGATCAACTTCTGCTCATAGAAACCATCGCCCAGACGCTTGGCGCTTACATCCGGGTCGTAGCCTAGATTTTTTAGCAGGTAATCCGAACTCATGAATGACTTAAGGTCGGTGAGCACCGGATTGGTCTCGATCAGGTATTTTTGCGGCTTGGATTTGAAAGAGGTGTCCGGTAAGCCTTGAACCCGAGTGACTGTCAGGGCGGCCATTGGTGTGGTGACCACATTACCGGCCAGCGGGACGAGGTTGGTCGTTGGGTTCAGACTGGTACCGTCGACATTGACAGCCTCCACTTGGGTAACGGCGACAGAGCCGCTGTGGCGGGCGGGCATTGGTGTAGAGTGGCCGCCGCTTTCAACGGGGGCACTGACGTTGAGCGCACTGACGCTCACATTGCTGTCGGTGGTTTGACGAATGGTCGCGATCAGTTGTCGATCGCTGGAGGCCACTGGGGCGCTAGCACCGATCTGTACGCTACGCGCCTGTGTATCAGGCAGGTCCTGCTGACGCTGGGCGGTGCTGATCGAGGCGCTGTTCATGCTCCAGCTTTGTGGCCCGGAGTTGACTTGGGTCGCCTTTTGAGCCGACCCGCCTTGGCCGCTCAAGCGAAACAGACCGTTTTGCCCCGTGGGTAAAGTGAAACCCGGCAGAGTCAATGGATTGACCTGTTGTTGTGCGAGGTTGGGCGGGAGCTGACCATTGATCTGTATAACGGCCGGCGTCACCTGGCCGCTGAGTTGGGTCGAGCCAACTTTGGAGGCACCACCGGTTAAAGTGACACCTTCACGCACTACACTGTTGGTGAGGTTTTGGCTTGCATTGATGTGCACCGCACCGCCGGCCTGTACGACGGCACTGGCGAAGTTCGAGGGACCATCGTAGGTGATGGTGTTTTCAAAGAAGACACCGTTCTTTACAAAAGCGGGAGCGTCGGTGCGCACGCCGTCGCTGTAATGTGCTGGGGTAAAACTGTAGTGCCCACCGGCAAACTCCGCCCATATCCCGCCGAAGTTGAAGAAACGCATCGCTTCGCCCCCACTGAGGCGTCCCCCTACACGGGAGATGGACTCAACACCCTGACTGTTCCATACGTGCAAATTTGGGCTAATAAAGTCGCCATCCCGATATCCGGCAGCTCCCGAATCATAGGAAGGGTCATTGGCGGCGTTGTAATCCATGATCTGATGCCACCGTGACAAGTTGTCGCCGGGGGCCGAGAGCGAGCGTCTAACGCTGTAATCGCCCACCGCCGCCCCCTCGTTGGTGAAGCTCTGCAGGTTCAACGTCAGGTCATTGCCTGCGCTGATGGTCGAGGCGTTGTTGAGCAGCTCTCGACCGTTGCCCGTAAAATTTCGACCTGCCGCGATACTGGCGGATGCAGAGTCCTGGACGATTTGTGAGTGGTAGTTCTCCACCCAAACCAGATATCCGGGAAAGTGCGGTTGAAAGCCATCAAACGAAGAACACGAATAACACTGAACCCCGATAGCACCCGACACCAACCCACCCGTAGCCTCGAACACATCCTTGCGGTTCTCGATACGATCCGCCGCCAGGTTCAAGTCGCCGCCGCTTTCAATCGATGCCGAGATATTGGCAATCGAAGCGCTCCAGGCGTTGCTGTCATCGCGACTGATGCTGATATTGCCCGTGCCATAGACATCGGCAAAACGGTTGGTGAAGTCGTTCACGCGCAACGCCATGTCCGCGCCGCTGAAGATCAAGCCATTCTGGTTGAGCAGGCTGGACGCGACCAGGCGCAGGTTGCCGCCGCTGCCCAGCGTCCCGTAGTTGTTGATTGAGCCGGCATTGACAGTCAGGGCGGAGGCGGCAGTCATGCGACCGTAGTTGTTGAGTTGTCCACCGATATTGAGTGTGGCGTCTCCCCCGCTGGCGATGCTGCCCCCGCTGCCCAGATTCATCGAGGCTGCCGTCAGGGCCAGGTTACCCAGGCTGCTGTAGCGCCCGTTGCCATCATAGCCCCCACCCAACGTAAGACTGATCGAACCATCACTGGCAATCAGCCCATCGTTACTCCAATTCCCCCCACTCCCCACCAGGCTGGTAGAAGCCAGCAACTGCCCAGAACCCGTTTGAGTCAGGTTGTTCACGTTGACGGTCAGTCGCCCCGCCTGGATTACGCTGCTGTTGGTCCAGTTGTCAGCGGTCAGCGTCAACCCGCCACGCGTGACGAGGCTGCCGCCTGCGTTGGTGATGTTGGCCGTGGAGATATCAAAGACGCCGCTGCCCACATGCAACAGGCTGCCGCCCAGGTTCTGGAAGCGTGACGCGTTGAGGATCAGGTCACTGTTAGCGCTTTCAACCGTGCCGTTGCGGTTATCAAACAACCCACCAATCTGAAAGTCGGTCTTGCCACCGCTACCCAACGCCCGCAACTGCCCAGTCTGGTTATCCAGGCTCGCCGCCTTGATCGCCAGGGTGCTGTCGCTCTCGATAATCCCCAGGCGGTTGTTCAACGCGCCGGTGAGGTTCAGATCGATCTGGCTGCCGGCAATCTGCCCGTCGTTATCTCCGCTGTTATCGAAGTCGTTACCGGTGACGCTGACCTTGCCCTTGGCATAGAGGCCGCCGTTGCGGTTATCGAAGTTGCGGGTTGCGACGATGGCGTCACCGGTCTGCGCCGAGATGCGCCCGCCGTAGTTGTCGACTCCGCCCAGCGCGGTCAGGCTCAGGCGTTGGGCCTGGGTGATGCCGCCCTGGCGGTTGTTGTTCAGGTCGTAGCCGTTTTTCAGCACGCCGGTCAGTTGCGTGGTGAGCAGACCTTGCAGGCTGGCGAGTACGCCGCCGCGGTTATCGACATCGCGCCCGACTAGAGTCACGTCACCGGCCTTGGCTTGAATGCGCCCGCTCTGGTTGTCGATATCGCCAGCCACGGTGAGTTTCAAAGCGCCCTGGCTTTGCACGACACCCTTGCCGTTGCCAAGGCTGGCCGCGTCGATTTGCACGCCGCCGTTCTGGCTGTAGATCAAGCCATCGGCGTCGTTCTGCACCGCGCCTGCGGTATTCAGGATGAGTTGATCATTGGCCGCGACGGTGCCGCGATTGCGGTTGTCCAGGCCGCCGGTGAGCAGGGTCAGCAGGCCTTGGCTGGCGATCTGGCCGCCCTGGTTGTTGATTTGCGTAGCGCGTTCGACGCGCAGTGGGCCGGCGCTGGCGATCTTGCCATTGGTGTTGGTCAGGGCGCCGAGCAAGTCCAAGGTCACGGCGGCGTTGCCGATCAGGTTGCCGCCGCTGTTATCCAGGCTGGTGCCGGTGAAGCTCAGGGCTTTTAGGGCGTTGACAGTGCCGCCGGCATTGCCCAGGGCCATGGCATTCATGACCAACAGAGCGCCGCTGTCGATCAAGCCGCCTTGGGCGTTGTTCAGCAAACCACCGGTGACGGTCAGGGTTTGGTCGCTGCCACTGGACAGAATACCGCCACGGTTGTCCAGGCTGGCGGCGCTGACGGTGAGTTTGTTCTGGCCGACCAGCGCACCGGCACCGCTGTTGAGCAGCGCCCCGCTGAGGGTCACGCCGATGTCTCCATTGCGGCTGGAGAGCGTGCCGTTGTTGCGGTTGTCGAGGCTGGTGCCGTTGACATCCACACCCTGCCAGCCGGAGATCAAGCCGTTCTGGTTGAGCAAGGTGTCGCCGTCGAGACTCAGGTTCTGGCTGCTGATCAGCTTGCCGCCGCTGTTGTCGAGCTTCTGGCCGCTGAGAGTGAAGCTTTGGCTACTGGAAATCTCGCCGCCCTGGTTGTCCAGGTTGCGCAGGCCGTTGAGGGTCAGCGGGCCCTTTGCGGTGATGAGGCCATTGCGGTTGTTCAGGTCATGATTGCCCAGGTTCAGCGTGAGGGCCTTCTCGCCCAGCAAGCGCCCGCCGTTTTGCGTCAATGCGGCCAAGGTCAGGTTCATGTCGCCCTTGGTCGACATCTCACCGCCGTTGCTGGAATCCAGCGAGTCGGCGCGAAGGGTGAGGTTGGCCTGGGCGTTGATCAGGCCGTTGGCGCTGTTGTTCAGCGCCATGGCATCGAGGACCAACGCGTCGCCCGCCAGCACACTGCCGCCCTGGTTGTTCAAATTGCCGCTGTTGATTGTCAGTAACTGCGCGGCGTTGATGAGCCCCTGTGCCTGGTTATCCAGTTGCTGATCGATCGCCAGGACAAGATTGCCGCGACTGGTGAGCGTGCCGCCGTTGTTGTTCAGGCTTTGCGCCTGGGCATCGACGCTGGCCGCGCCAATCATGCCTTTGACGTTGTTCAGTGCCTGGGCGATGCGCAGGGTCAGGCCCTGGTTGCTGAGCAGCCGGCCGGCATCGTTGTTGAGGTTTTTAGCCGTCAGGGTGAAGGCTTGGGCGCTGGAGATTTCACCGCCCTGGTTGTTCACGCCGTTGAGGTTTTTCAGCAACAGCGTGCCAGGGGCATTGATCAAGCCGCCCTGATTGTTGAGCTGGCCGTTGTTCAGGTCCAGGCTCAGCGAGGTGTTGCTGAACAGTTGACCGCCCTGTTGATCCAGGCCGGACACCGATGCGGTCAACGCACCTTGGCTGCCGATGCGTCCGCCGTCCTGGTTGGTGACCTGGGCAGCGTTGAGGCCCAGCGTGCTGCCGCTGTTGAGGCGGCCGCTCTGGCTATTATTGAACGCGCCGGTGGTAACGGTGACCGCGCCTTTGCCGCTGATGCTGCCCTGCTGGCGGTTGTCCAGTAAGGTACTGGTCAGCAGCAACGCGCCGTCAGTCACCAGCTCGCCGCCTTGGTTGTCGAGTCGCCCCAGGCTCTGCACGGTAAGGTCCGCCGCGCTGGAGAGACTGCCCCCGGTGTTGCTCAGGTTGGCCGCGCTGACCTTCAACGTGCCTTCGCTGCTGAGCTGGCCTTGGGCGTTGATCAGATCGCTGCTCAGATCGATGCGTTGATTTTGTTGGCTGATCAAAAAGCCGCCGCTGTTATCCAACGATCCGCCGTCGAGGCTCAACTGGGCCTTGGCACTGAGCAAGCCTTTGGTGCGGTTGAGCACTTTGTCCACGGTCAACTTCAACGTTTGGCCGGCGAACACCTGGCCGCCATCGCTGTTGTCGAAGCTCTGGCCGGTCAGCGTGATGTCGGCAGTGCCCGTCAGCTCGCCGCCACGGTTGTCGAGCTCATCAACATTGAGATCCAGCGCTTTTGTCGCGCCGACCAGACCGGCCTGACGATTGTCGAGGCTCGACGCTTTCAGCGTCAGGGCGTCGGTGCTGACCAGCGTGCCTTTACGGTTATCCATTGTGGCGACGGTGGCGGTGAGCCCGGTCTTGCCGGCGATACTGCCGGCACGGTTGTCCAGGCGATTGGCAACCAGTAGCAACGCACCGTCGGCAATCAACGAACCGCGCTGGTTGTCGAGTGTGTTTTTAACGTTCAGGTCAAGCTGAGCACGGCTGCTGATCAGGCCGTCGCTGTTGTCCAGGCTGTCGCTGCGACTGTCCACGGACGCGGCGGAGATGACCCCTTTGGCGTTGTTCAACGCCTGCGCAGTTCTGAGCGTCAGGCCTTGGTTGCTGATCAGTTTGCCGCCGCTGTTATCGAGGTTCTGCGTCGCCAGGGTGAATGCCTGTTGGCTGGAGATTTCTCCGTTCTGGTTGTTGACGTCCTTTAGGTTGCTCAACAGCAACACACCGGCGGTGTTGATCAAGCCGCCCTGGTTATTCAACTGGCCCTGATTCATGTCCAGGCTCAGGCTGGTGTTGCTGAACAATTCGCCTAGCTGTTGATCGAGCCCGGTGACCGACGCGGTCAAGGCCTGGCTGCTGGCGATACGGCCAGCGGCGTTATTCACCTGGGCTGCAGTGAGTTTGAGCGTATTGCCCGAGGTCAGGCGCCCACCCTGGCTGTTGTCAAGCGCACCGGTGGTGACTTGGGTCGCGGCCTTGCCCGAAACCAGGCCCTTTTGGCTGTTGTCCAGACTGGCGCTTTTGAGGGTCAAGGTGGCATCGGTGCTGATGGAGCCGCCCTGGTTAATCAATCCATCCGCGCTGGTAATCGTCAACGCACCCGCGCTGCCCAGGCTGCCAGCAGAGTTGTCGACGCTGCCCGCGTTGACTGTCAGTTCGCCCTCGCTGCTGATCAGGCCTTTGCTGTTCAACAGTGCGCGATCGAGCGTGATCACCAAGCCATTTAGGCTATCGAGTGCGCCTTCGCTGTTGTCGAATGTGCGACCGATCACGCTTATGCTGCCTTGGGCGTGGATCAGGCCTTTGCTCTGGTTGATGAGCTGATCGACTTTCAATTCAAGGTCAGTGCCGGCAATCAGTTTGCCGCCCGCGCTGTTGTCCAGCCGCTGGCCGCCGACCTTCACACCCAAACCGGCGGACAGTTCGCCCGCGCGGTTATCGATCTGCCCGACCTGCACACTCAGCGCTTTTGTGGTGCCGACCAATCCGCCGTTGCGGTTATCCAGTGTGCTGCCGGTCAGGTTCAGATTACCCTGGGACACCAGTGCACCGCCCTGCTGCTGCAAGGTATCGATGACAGCGGTGAGGTCGGTCTGGCTGGAGATGCGACCGAGGCCGTTCTGCACTTCGGCGGCTTTGAGGTTGAGCGGGCCGACGCTGGTCAACAGGCCGCCGCTGTTATCCAGTCGCGTGCCTTCGACGTTAATGCCGGCCTTGCCGGTAATCAGGCCGTTGTTACGGTTGTCCAGTTGCGCGACCGTCAGTTGCAACGCTTTATCAGCGCGAATGTTGCCGCCGCGGTTGTCGAGCGAATCGCTGCGCACGGTCAACAGGTCATTGCCGGTCAGACGACCGCCACGGTTGTCGAAACGGCCGGTTTGCAGATTGAGCACGCCTTTGGCAGCCACCGTACCCAGCAGCTGATTGTCCAGTAGGCCGCTGATGCGCGCGGTCAGGGTGCCGTCGCTGATCAGCTGTCCGCCGTTGCGGTTGTCCAGGCTCGCCGCCTGGATACTCACGACCTTGCCCGAACCGAGCACACCGTTGCGGTTGTCCAGCGCTCCGCCAAGGGTGACGTTCAAGGCATTGTCGCCCAGGACCTGGCCGTTGCTGTTATCGAGCGCCATCGCGTTGAGCCGGGTCAGGCCAGCGCTGGAGATTTCGCCATCCAGGTTGTTCAGCGTCCCGTCAACATTGACGGTCAGGTCGGCGTCGCTGCCCAAGGTGCCACCGCTGTTATCCAGACTGGCTGCGCGCACCTCAAGGCCATTGGCCGAGACAAGACCTTTGGCATTGCTCAATGTTTGGGCAACAACCAGGTTGAGGCTCTGCTTGCTGACGATAGAGCCGGCACTGTTGTCCAGGCTCGTGGCGACCAGGCTGAAGGCCTTGTCGCTGGATATCTCACCCTCGCGGTTGTTGACCGCCGCCAGGTTTTTCAACACCAGCAGACCCGGGGTGGTGATCAGACCGCCCAGATTATTCAATTGCCCGTGGTTGAGGTCGAGGGCAAGGCTGGTGTTGCTGACCAATTGGCCGTTCTGTTGATCCACACCGGTGACGCTGGCCTCCAGGGCCTTGGCGCTCGCTATGCGACCGTCGGCGTTATTCACCTGGCCTGCCTTTAGCCGCAATGTGTCGCCGCTGATGACGCTACCGCCGAGGTTGCTCAGGGTCGCGGCGCTGTCGATGTTCAATGCGCCGATGCTGGATATTTGACCGGCGTCGTTATTCACCCCGGCTGCTTTGATACTGGCCGTGGTGTCGCTTTTCACGCTGCCTTGAGCGTTGAGCAACTGACCACGCAGGGCCAGGTTCAAACCTTGTTGGGCATAAAGCGAACCCTGGCGGTTGTCCACTTGACTCGCTTCAACGGCCAAAGTGGCACGGGTGGAAACCAGACCCTTGCTTTGGTTGATCAGGCGTTCGAGCGTCAGGCGCAGGTCGCCGTAGGCAATCAATTTGCCGCTGCTATTGTCCAGCTCGCTGCCGGCCAGCACCAAAGCACCCTGGCTCGACACTTCGCCGCCTCGGTTATCGAGCTTGCCGACGTTGAGGCCTGCAGCCTGGGTGGTGGTGACCACGCCGCCCTGGCGATTGTCCAGGCTCGCCGCGCTGAGGGTCAGCAGCCCCGCCGATGAGAGCAGACCGGCCTGATTGAGCAACTGCGCCGAGAGGGTGGCCGTGAGTGCGCCGTCACTGAGCAGACGACCGGCGGTGTTATCCAGCGACGCAGCATTGAGTCGGGCGCCCTTGGTGGCGGTGAGGCGACCGCTCTGGTTGTTCACCTGGCCGCTGGCATTGATGTCCAGTACTTGCCCGGCTGATACCAGGCCCGCCACGTTATCCAGGGCAGCGACGCGCAACGTGACGTTACCCAGACTGTTGAGTTGGCCGCTGCTGTTATTCAACTGCCCAATATTGGCCGTCAGGCTGCCATTGCTGCTGACGAGGCCTTGCACGTTGATGAGCTTATCGGCAGTTAAATCCAGGGTGTTGCTGCTCAGCACCCGCCCTTTGTTCTGGTTGTCCAGAGTCGCGGCTTTGACCGAGGTGGCTTGCCCGGCGCTCAACGTCCCGCCCTGGTTGTTCAGCGTTTGCGCAACGTTGGCCGTCAGGCTACGACTGGCGACGATGCTCTTGCCGTTGTTGTTCAGGTTCTGCGCCGTAACGCTCACATCACCCGTCGCATTGCGCGTGGTATCGGCGTTGACGCCGGCTTCGATGATGCCGTTGTTGCTCAATAGCCCACCGGCGTTGAGCACGATGCTGTCGCGCGCCGCGAGGGTTTGCTGGTTGGTCAGGTCACCTTGGGTTTGAACGTTCAGCGCAGTGCCGGCATAAACCGGTCCCTGGGCGTTGAGACTGGCGGCCTTGACGCTCACCGCACCGCTGGCGGATGTCTCTGCCAGGCTCAACTGACCGTTGGCGTCGAGCTGGATATCACCGCCGCTGGCGATCAGTTTGCCGTCCAGCTTCACCCCGACACCGGCCTCGGTGCCCACCAGTTTGATGGCCCCGGCGTACATGCCACCCAGCGCCGAAGAGTCGATGGCCAGTTGCGGTTTGGCGCTGCCATCATCCGCGCGGGCGGTGGCGTTGAGGGTGTTGGCGTCGACGTCGTTGCGGCCGGCGACGATGGTCAGGTTTTTCGCCTGGATCTCGGCGTTGATTTTCGCGCTGCGGGTGATGATTTCGAAACGGTCGACATTGTTCGCATTGAGGCCCGCGCCTTCGATGGCGACGCTGCCCTGGTCCACTTGATAGCGGTTCAATTGGCCATTTTCGACAATCGGCTTACCGGTGCTCAAGGTCACTTGCGGGCTGTTGATGAAGCCGCAGCCGTTGCAAGTGATGCCGTAGGGGTTGGCGACGATGACGTGAGCCGACTGCCCCGCTACTTCGGTATAGCCGCGCAATTGGCTGGGGTTGCCGCCGTTGACTTCGTTGAGGATGGTCGTGGCGGCCGTGCCATTGAGATTCGGGTTGCCGAGGATGATCCCGCCCAACTGAGTCGATTGGGTGCGGGACGTGGCGTTGTTGAGGATCACACCGTTGCTGCCGACGTTGTAATCGCTGAACTGGTTATGAGACAGGCCGTTGCCGTTGGGCTTGGCGATGTTGACGATGGGCACGCCGTTGCCTGCCCGGTCCAGGCCGGTGCCCGGCGCACTGACCACAATGCCTTCGGCCTGGGCCCACATCGGCTGCCAGAACATGACGTTGGCCAACAGGAACGCCAGGCCACGCTTGGGCATGCCCCAGAATTGCTCGCGGGGTTGCAAGGCAGCAGAAGGTTGGCGGGCCAGGAAAGTGTATTGGCGGTCGTCCATGATCAAGTCTCGTCGCAGCGAAATTAGAGGAATGCATCCACGCGGAAGTAGATCGGCGCTTCGCGCTCGGTCAGGGCATCCGGGCGCTCCAGGGAGTGGGCGAAGGTGACGCTGGCACTCAGGTGCTCACCACGGGCGAACAACTCCACCGCGTTGCTCGACATGCGCCCGTGCTGGTCACCGTTGTAGCGGTCACCCCGAATCGCACCCTGGTCATAACCGAGGCTGGTGCCGTACTCGGCGAACACCGGGCGCAGCCATTCCAGGGTTACCGGGCGACTCCAACGCAGGTCGTTGCGCCAGTAGCCGCCGCTGTCACCGGAGAGGGATTAGTCCTTGTAGCCGCGAATCGACGACTGGCCGCCCAGGCTCATGCGCTGCGGACTGAACAGCACGTCTTCACTGCGCTGGCCGGTCATCAGGCTGCTGAAGCTGAAGGATTCGTCCCACAGCTTGAAGGGCTGCAAGTAACTGGCGGTGGCGGTGTATTTGCGATAGCGGGCGTTGGCCTGGCCGGGGCCGGGATCGTTGTCGTCCTGGGCATCAAAAGCGCCGATGCCTTGCTGCATACCCAAGTCCAGGTTGACGAAGGCATTGCCGAGCCGACGGCCATGGTTGATGCCGAACTGGGCTTCGCTCAAGCGATTGCTGCTCACCGCCAACTTGCTGTCTTCGATGAAGTTGTTGGTGCGCAAGTACGCAAGGCCAGTGTTGAGGGAGGTCTTGCTCAGGGCGTCGCGATGAATCACCCGCTCGACCCGCAACTGATGGTTCTGGCTGTCGCCGGTCTGCTTGAAATTGAAACCGTTGGCCGGGATTTGCGAGCGATACTCGCTCTGGCTGTAGGTGTAGCTGACGTTCCACCAACCCAAGGGCAAGTTGTAATTGAGCATGGCGTTGTTGGAGGTGTGCTGGTGGTCGGTCATCGCGTCATGACCGCCGCGCAACATCAGCTGATCGGCCAAGCCCAGCGGACTGTCCCATTCGAAGCTGGTGCCCCACTGCTGCTCGCCCGTGCTGCGCTGGCCGTCGTTGCTGCGCGACAAGCCTGCGCGCCAAGGCTTCTTCGGTTCGTTGGTCACACGTACTTCACTGCCACCGACGCTCTGCCCAGGGGTCAGCTCCATCTTCGCCTGGTTCGACGGCAGGCGATTGAGCTGGTCCACCATCTGCTCGATCTCCCGCAGGTTGACCAGGTCGCCGGCCTTGCCAGGGAATACCATCGCCAATTCGCGGTCCGAGAGTTTGCTGTTCTCGGCCCCCTTGAGCCCTTCAAGCCGTCCTTCCACCACCAGTACATTCAAATGTCCAGAAGACAAATCCTGCTGTGGCAGATAGGCGCGGCTGGTGACCAGGCCTTTGTCGATGTAGTGGTCGGTGATGACTTTGAGCAACTCGTTGAGCTGCGGCACGCCCAGGCATTGACCGATGTAGGGTTTGAGCAGTCCCTCGCGCTCGCTGGCGGAGAGGCTGTCGGCGCCTTTGAGCTCGATGGTCTTGATCGGGAAGCAGCGAGTCTGCGCCGGAGCGGTCGGCTCGATCGGCGCAGCGGCCTTGCCCGGCAGGTCCTGGAGTTCCTCGAGACGACGGCGCTGCTCTTCGAGCAAACGATTCTGGCGCTCGCGGATCAGGTCGGTGTCGCCAGGCGTGGGGGCGGCGTGAGCCAGGGTCAGCGGAGAAAGGCATAGCAAAGCCAGGCACAACCTCGCCCAAAAGGCGGGTGAGGACATGGTCGATCCCTCGAACAAAAGTGACATCAAAATAGTGGCGCGATGTTAATGAGCCATCATTTTGGCGTCAACTAAATGGTTTGAACTTCAAGGCTATTGCTGAAACCGTTCATCTGAAATCAGAAGCCTCCGGTACACATGTGTGAAAGATCCCAGGCAGAGCCAGAAACCTCCTGCGAAACGGACAGACAGGCCAACAGCTCGCCGTCAATGAACTTTCCAGCCAACCCCGGCCTCAACCCCTTACCTGCCCAACAAGGAATACGAGGCCTCTCATGAAAACCCTGTTGAAACTCACCCTCGCCGCCACCCTCACTTGTGCCCTGCCCGCCTGGGCTAACTGCACGCCTGAGGAAGCGACCATCAAGCGTGAACAACTGGCGGATAAAATCGCCAAGCTCACCGAACAGGACCCATCCAAGGCCAAGGAGATGAATGACCAGTTGCAGGCCATGGATCTGGAAACCTCCAGCAAGGACGTGCCGGATAAATGCCAGTTGATCGATAGGCGCATGCATGAGCTGGAAGAAGCGCAGAAGAAGGCGGAGTGACTCCCCAGACCTAACACCGCCAGCTTTTGTGGTAAGCGAGCTTGCTCTCTCACCACAAGGTTTAATTAGCCATAAAAAAACCGGACCCAAGGTCCGGTTTTTTTATGGAGCATTACTGCCGCTTCATTCAGCGGCTGGCGCTTCTGGCTTGCGGCGCTTGAGCGGGGCCAAACCGTCCTTGCTCACCAGCGATGGGGTGTCGCTCTTCGGGCGGTTGGCGGTCTTGCGCTTGGTCGGGCCCTTGGCGCCGGCTTTTTTCTTGTCGCCCTTGGCGTCGACTTTTTTCTTCTTCACACCGACAGCCTTGCCCGAGGCCTTGACCTTTTTAGGTCCGCCGTAGGTGCCTTTGACTTCCTTGATGGTGCGGCGCTCGAAGCTCTGCTTGAGGTAGCGCTCGATACTCGACATCAGGTTCCAGTCACCGTGGCAGATCAGCGAGATCGCCAGGCCATCGTTGCCGGCACGGCCGGTACGACCAATGCGATGCACGTACTCGTCGCCGCTGCGGGGCATGTCGAAGTTGATGACCATGTCCAGGCCGTCCACGTCCAGGCCACGGGCGGCGACGTCGGTGGCGACGAGGATTTTCACGCCGCCTTGCTTGAGGCGGTCGATGGCCAACTTACGGTCTTTCTGGTCCTTTTCACCGTGCAGCACGAACGCCTTGTAATCCTGGGCCACCAGGCGACCGTAGATGCGGTCGGCCATGGCCCGGGTGTTGGTGAACACGATGGCTTTTTCGTAGGTCTCGTTGGCCAGCAACCAGTTCACGATCTGCTCTTTGTGCTGGTTGTGGTCAGCGGTGATGATCTGCTGGCGAGTGGTGGAGTTGAGCTGGCTCACCGCGTTGAGCTGCAAGTGCTCGGGGTTGTTCAGCACCTTGGCGATCATCTCGCGCAGGCCCGAACCACCGGTCGTGGCGGAGAACAGCATGGTCTGCTGGCGGTTGGTGCATTCGTCCACCAGGCGCTGTACGTCTTCGGAGAAGCCCATGTCCAGCATGCGGTCGGCTTCGTCCAGCACCAGCACTTCGACTTCCTTGAGGTCGAGGTTGCCGGCGTTCAATTGCTCGATCATCCGCCCCGGCGTGCCGATCAGAATGTCCGGCACCTTGCGCAGCATGGCGGCCTGGACCTTGAAATCTTCGCCGCCGGTGATCAGGCCGGACTTGATGAAGGTGAATTGCGAGAAGCGCTCCACTTCCTTCAAGGTCTGCTGGGCCAGTTCACGGGTCGGCAGCAGGATCAGCGTCTTGATGCTGACGCGGACCTTGGCCGGGCCGATCAGGCGGTTGAGGATCGGCAGCACGAACGCGGCGGTCTTGCCACTGCCGGTTTGCGCCGTCACCCGCAGGTCACGCCCCTGGAGCGCGAGCGGAATAGCCGCTGCCTGCACCGGCGTTGGCTCGACAAATTTAAGCTCGGCCACGGCTTTGAGCAGGCGTTCGTGCAGGGCGAATTGGGAAAACACGGGTGCTACCTCGAAGAAATGCAAAAAAACAGCTGCATAGGGTAACGGTTTCGAGCGCGAAGGCCGAGTTTCTTTATACAAACGGCAGTAAATCAATGGATTTTTATAGGGCGATTCTTCATCAACAGTCACTTCTGCGGGCTTAAATGCTCTAATCGCCCTGTCGCGTCTCTATAGAAGAACCGTTTCGTCCATGGACATCAAACAACTCTGGGTCAACATCCAAGACCTCTGGGGTGCCCTTGACCAGCACCCGCTCCTGCATTCCAGCCTCGCCCTGATGTTGCTGCTGGTCATTGCCTTGGTGCTCGGACGCGTGGCGCGCTACCTGATCCTGCACGCGGCCAAATTGCTTGGCCGTCAACCGGCATTGCATTGGGTCAACGACCTGCGCCAGAACAAAGTCTTCCATCGCCTGGCGCAGACTACGCCGTCGCTGATCATCCAGTTTGGCCTGCACCTGGTGCCGGAGCTCAGCAAGACGAGTCTGATTTTTCTCGGCAATATCGCCACAGCCTTCACCGTTCTGTTCATGGTGCTGGCCTTCAGCGCCTTGCTCAGCGCCCTGCTGGATGTCTACGCCCGTACCGAGCATGCCCGCACGCGCTCGATCAAAGGCTACGTGCAACTGACGAAGATGGTGCTGTATGTGTTTGGCGCGATCATCATCGTCGCCACGCTGATCGACCGTTCGCCGCTGTTGCTGCTGTCGGGCCTGGGTGCGATGTCGGCGGTGATCCTGTTGGTCTACAAGGACACCCTCTTGTCGTTCGTCGCCAGTGTGCAGCTGACCAGTAACGACATGTTGCGGGTCGGCGACTGGATCGAGATGCCTCAGGTCGGCGCCGACGGTGATGTGGTGGACATCACGCTGCACACGGTCAAGGTGCAGAATTTCGACAAGACCATCGTCTCGATTCCCACTTGGCGGTTGATGTCCGAGTCGTTCAAGAACTGGCGCGGCATGCAGCAGTCTGGCGGACGACGGATCAAGCGCAGCCTGTTCATCGACGCCAGCGGCGTGCGTTTTTTACATGACGAGGAAGAGCAGCGCCTGACCCAGGTTCGCCTGCTGACCGACTACATCGGCCGCAAGCAAGCCGAACTCAAGGCCTGGAACGAAGCCCAGGGCAACGTCGCGGCAATGTCGGCCAACCGTCGGCGCATGACCAACCTGGGCACCTTCCGCGCCTATGCCCTGGCCTATTTGAAAAGCCACCCGGAGGTACAGCCGAACATGACCTGCATGGTCCGCCAACTGCAGACCACCGCCCAAGGCATCCCGCTGGAAATCTATTGCTTCACCCGCACCACTGCATGGACCGACTACGAACGCATCCAGGGGGATATTTTCGATTACTTGCTGGCGGTCATGCCGGAGTTCGGGCTGAACCTGTATCAGCAGCCGAGCGGCACGGATCTGCGCTCGGGGTTGCTGCCGGCAATGCTGGGCGCGAGTTCTATTTCAGAGCCGCAGAAGCAGGTGGTCTGAACCTAAAACACATCACCCTGTGGGAGCGGGCTTGCTCGCGAAAGCGGAGTTTCAGGCAACGGATATATCGACTGAAACGAAGCCTTCGCGAGCAAGCCCGCTCCCACAGGGATCAGCGTGTAGCTGGCGATTGGCGGATCCCCAACCGACTGATCCACACCGCCGCCAGGATCACCGACCCGCCCAGCAACAGCCGCCCCAGTGCCTCATGCTGGTTCCAGATCAGCAGGTTCACCAGCAGCCCCACGGGCACGTGCAGGTTGTTCATCACCGCCAGCGTCCCGCCATTGACCAGGCAGGCGCCTTTGTTCCACCAATACAACCCCAACGCAGTGGAGACCAGGCCAAGGAATACCAGCACGCCCCATTGCAACGGCGCTTCAGGCCAGAAGTTGGTTTTGCCGAACAGCAGGAAGGCCGGCAGCGCCACGGCCAGCGCGCCCAAGTAGAAATAGCCGAAACGCCGGTAGTGCGGCAGGTCGCTCGGATGGCGCGCCACCAAATGCTTGTACAGCACCTGCCCCGCCGCGTAGGTGAAATTGGCCAGTTGCAGCAGCAAAAAACCCATGAAGAAATCCGGATTGATCCGGTCGTAGCGAATCACCGCCGCGCCGGCCACAGCCACCAGGGCCGCAATCAGCGCCCAGGGATTGAAGCGGCGGTTCAGCGCATCTTCGATCAAGGTCACGTGCAGGGGCGTCAGGATGGTAAAGAGCAACACCTCGGGCACCGTCAGCACTCGGAAGCTCAGGTACAGGCAGACGTAGGTCACGCCAAACTGCAAGGCACCAATCAACAGCATGCCGCGCATGAACGCCGGCTCCACCTGGCGCCAGCGTGTCAGCGGAATGAACACCAGCCCGGCCAGTAAGACCCGCACCAGCACGGCGAAGTAGCTGTCCACATGCCCAGCCAGGTACTCGCCGATCAGGCTGAAGGAAAACGCCTGGATCAGCGTCACAAAAAGTAGATAGCCCATACGCCCCTCGTTTCGAATGGCGGCGAAGATAGCGGGTTTTGGTGGTTGTCGCTAACCGCAATAGCCAGACCAGCACTGGACACTGTGGGAGCGAGCTTGCCCGCTCCCACAAGGGTTGCGCGGCGAGCCATGGAATCCCAGGCAAAAAAAAGCCCGATCTCGCTAAAGCGTTCAATCGGGCTGATGCACTCAGGAGCAACAAGTGCGAAGGGAGGTTCGATGCGCAGAACGGTTTGAAGGGAAGCGCCAGGTCACTAGACCACCTGGCGATTACCCGAGGATTAACGGATCAGGCGACCTGGGACAGCTTGGCGTTGGCCTGATTCAGGCCCTTCTCCTGGAAGTCGCCGCCCAGGTTCATGCCTTCGGCATGGATGAAGGTCACGTCGTGGATGCCGATGAAGCCCATGACTTGGCGCAGGTAGGGTTCCTGATGGTCGGTGCTGCCACCGGCATGGATGCCACCGCGAGCAGTCAGCACGAAGGCGCGCTTGCCGGCCAGGAGGCCCTGGGGACCAGTGGGGGTATATTTGAACGTCACCCCGGCACGCAGCACGTGGTCGAGCCAGGCTTTCAGAGTGCTCGGGATGGCGAAGTTGTACATCGGTGCAGCCATCACCAGCACGTCGGCGGCCAGCAATTCGTCGGTCAGTTGGTTGGAGCGCTCCAGCGAGGCGTTTTCGATGTCGTTGCGCTGCTCGGCGGGCTTCATCCAGCCACCCAGCAGATTGGCGTCCAGGTGCGGCACAGGGTTGATGGCCAGGTCCCGAACACTGATTTCATCGGCCGGGTGCGCGGCTTTCCACTGGCTGATGAAGGTCTGGGTCAGTTGGCGGGAAACCGAGTCTTGCTGGCGGGCACTGCTTTCGATGATCAGAACGCGGGACATAGCTTGTAGGCTCCATCTGAGAATGTTGTCAGTCGATGGAGTGAAGGTTAAACGCGAGCATATCGATGAAAAAGCGCAAATAACTGCTGTAAAGCATCGATAATTTCGTTTATAAGCGAAGCAAGCAGTGTCGCTGCCTGCTCTGGCCTATTTCGGCTGGCAGGTCAGCTGGATACGCAGCTTGATGATATTGCGGTTGAACTTGGCCGTGGCGTTCTTGAACTTGCCGGCGGCGACTTCGATCCGGCGGGTGCGAGGCGCTTCGGGGCCGTTGCGAAACACCACGGTGCAGGCCGCGTCGGTGCTGCCGTAGTTGTTGACCTGGATGGAGCCGATGTCGGCATCAGTGTCATAGGCGGTGTAGTCGATGCTCAGGCCGTTGAGGTGTTTCTCCACATCGATCGGGTACGCAAACGCAGTCAGCGGCAGCAAGGCCAGCAGCGCACAACAGATTTTCTTCATTCGGCAGTCTCCACAAGGGACCGCCAGCTTAGGACAAGAGGAGCTCAATATGAAAGCGCCCCGCGTGACCCTTGATCAATGGCGAACGTTGCAGGCGGTGGTGGACCACGGTGGTTTCGCCCAGGCCGCCGAAGTGCTGCATCGTTCCCAGTCATCGGTGAGCTACACCGTGGCCCGCATGCAGGATCAACTCGGCGTGCCGCTGCTGCGCATCGACGGACGCAAGGCTGTGCTGACCGAGGCCGGTGGCGTGTTGCTGCGCCGCTCCCGGCAGTTGGTTAAACAGGCCAGCCAGCTGGAGGACCTTGCCCACCACATGGAACAAGGCTGGGAAGCAGAGGTGCGCCTGGTGGTCGACGCCGCCTACCCCAACGCCCGCCTGGTACGCGCCTTGACCGCGTTCATGCCGCAAAGCCGTGGCTGCCGGGTGCGCCTGCGTGAGGAGGTGTTGTCCGGTGTCGAAGAAGTGCTGCTCGAAGGCGTGGCCGACCTGGCCATCAGCGGCTTCAGTATTCCCGGTTTCCTGGGCGCGGAATTGAGCGATGTCGAGTTCGTCGCGGTGGCCCATCCCGAGCATGCCCTGCACCGTCTCAATCGCGAGCTGAACTTCCAAGACCTGGAAAGCCAGTTGCAAGTGGTGATCCGCGACTCCGGTCGCCAGCAACCACGGGATGTCGGCTGGCTCGGCGCCGAACAGCGCTGGACGGTGGGCAGCCTGGCCACCGCCGCGACGTTTGTCGGCAGCGGCCTGGGCTTCGCCTGGCTGCCTCGGCACATGATCGAACGGGAACTCAGAGAGGGTTTGCTCAAGCGTCTACCCTTGGAACAGGGAGGCACCCGCAATTCCACCTTCTATCTGTTCTCGAACAAGGAAAAGCCCCTGGGCCCGGCCACGCAGATCCTCATCGAACTGCTGCGCACCTTCGACACCGCGCCGCTGGATGCTCCGTTCGCCGCCCCTGAACAAGCCTGACAAGGACTTCGCCGATGGCCTATTTCGCCCACGAAGATTGCAATTTGCACTACGAGGAATACGGCCACGGCGCGCCCTTGCTGCTGGTTCACGGGCTGGGCTCCAGTACCCGCGACTGGGAAAGCCAGATCCCGGTATTTTCTGCCCGTTATCACCTGATCGTGGTGGACGTGCGCGGTCATGGGCGTTCCGACAAACCGCACGAGCGCTACAGCATCGAAGGGTTCAGCGCCGACTTGATCGCCCTGATCGAACATCTGGACCTCGGCCCCGTGCATCTGGTGGGCTGGTCCATGGGTGGCATGATCTGCTTTCAACTGGCGGTGGACCAACCCGGCCTCATCAAGAGCCTGTGCATTGTCAACAGCGCGCCCGAAATCAAAGTCCGCACGCCCGATGACTGTTGGCAATGGTTCAAGCGCTGGAGCCTGATGCGTATCCTCAGCCTGGAGACCATCGGCAAGGCCCTGGGCGCGAAATTATTTCCCAAGCCCGAGCAAACCGAGTTACGCCTGGAAATGGCTCGGCGCTGGGCAAAAAACGACAAACGTGCTTATCTCGCCAGCTTCGATGCCATCGTCGGATGGGGCGTGCAGGAACGGCTGTCGCAAGTGGCCTGTCCAACCCTGGTCATTTGCGCCGACCACGACTACACCCCGGTGGCGCTGAAAGAAGCCTATGTAAAGCTGCTGCCCGATGCTCGGCTGGTGGTGATCGCCGATTCCCGGCACGCTACCCCGCTGGATCAACCCGAACGTTTCAACCAAACCCTGCTCGAATTTCTGACCGCAGTCGACTCCACCACTCAGGACCACTGACCCCATGCTGAAAAAAATTGCCCTCGCCGCCGGCACCGTACTGTTTGCCGCCAACCTGATGGCCGCGCCAGCGCCACACGTATTGCTGGACACCACCAACGGCCAGATCGAAATCGAACTGGACCCGGTCAAGGCCCCCATCAGCACCAAGAATTTCCTTGAGTACGTGGACAGCGGGTTCTACAACAACACGATCTTCCATCGCGTGATCCCAGGCTTCATGGCCCAGGGCGGCGGCTTCACCACACAGATGCAACAAAAGGAAACCAAGCCGCCGATCAAGAACGAAGCCAGTAACGGCCTGCACAACGTTCGCGGCACCTTGTCGATGGCCCGCACGTCCAACCCGGACTCGGCCACCAGCCAGTTCTTCATCAACGTGGCCGACAATGCGTTCCTCGACCCGGGCCGTGACGCCGGTTACGCGGTGTTCGCCAAAGTGGTCAAGGGCATGGACGTGGTGGACATCATCGTCAATTCCCAGACCACTACCAAACAAGGCATGCAAAACGTGCCGATCGACCCTGTGCTCATCAAGTCGGCCAAGCGCATCGACTGAGGCGGCACACGGCAAGCCTGAGCGGCGACGGCAATCCCGTGCCGCTCATAGCAAAAAGGAGAGCCCCTGCCAGGGCATTTACAGATGGTTTATCGCCGCTTCGAAACACTGATCGATATCTTCCGCGACGCCCCAACCTCGGCCCCGCCGAACCGGGTCCTCCCCTTCTACACCTATTACCTGAAACAGGTCTGGCCCAGCTTCGCCGTGCTGCTGGTGGTGGGCCTGATTGGCGCGCTGATCGAGGTCGCGCTGTTCAGCTACCTGAGCCGCATCATCGACCTGACCCTGGGTGCGCCCAACGTCAACTTCTTCAAGGACCATGGCCTGGAACTGGCCTGGATGGCGGTGGTGGCGCTGGTCTTGCGGCCAATCTTCGTGGCCCTGCACGACCTGCTGGTGCACCAGACCCTGAGCCCCGGCATGACCAGCCTCATCCGCTGGCAGAACCACAGTTATGTGCTCAAGCAGAGCCTTAACTTTTTCCAGAACGACTTCGCCGGGCGCATCGCCCAGCGCATCATGCAGACCGGCAACTCGCTGCGTGATTCAGCCGTACAGGCCGTGGACGCCTTGTGGCATGTGCTGATCTATGCGGTCAGCTCGCTGGTGCTGTTCGCTGAAGCCGACTGGCGCCTGATGATTCCGCTGCTGATGTGGATCGCCGCCTATATCGGCGCGCTGTGTTACTTCGTGCCGAGGGTCAAGGAGCGCTCGGTGATATCGTCCGACGCCCGCTCCAAGCTCATGGGCCGGATCGTCGACGGCTACACCAACATCACCACCCTGAAGCTGTTCGCCCATACCAACTTCGAGCAGCAATACGCCCGCGAAGCGATCCAGGAACAGACCGAAAAAGCCCAACTGGCAGGCCGTGTGGTGACCAGCATGGACGTGGTCATCACCAGCATGAACGGGATGCTGATCGTCGGCACCACCGGGCTGGCCCTGTGGCTGTGGACCCAGTCGTTGATCAGCGTGGGCGCCATTGCCCTGGCGACCGGGCTGGTGATTCGCATCGTCAACATGTCCGGCTGGATCATGTGGGTGGTCAACGGCATTTTCGAAAACATCGGCATGGTCCAGGACGGCCTGCAGACCATCGCCCAACCGGTCAGCGTCACCGACCGCGATCAGGCCAAGCCCCTGACGGTGGCCCGTGGCGAGGTGCGTTTCGAGCACGTGGATTTCCACTATGGCAAGAAAAGCGGGGTGATCGGCGATCTCAACCTGACTATCAAGCCGGGCGAAAAAATTGGCCTGATCGGCCCGTCCGGCGCGGGTAAGTCCACGTTGGTGAACTTGCTGCTGCGCCTCTATGACGTGCAGGGCGGGCGCATTCTCATCGACGGCCAGGACATCGCCGAAGTCGGCCAGGAAAGCCTGCGCGAGCGCATCGGCATGATCACCCAGGACACGTCGCTGCTGCATCGCTCGATTCGCGACAATTTGCTTTATGGCAAGCCCGACGCCACTGACGCGCAACTCTGGGAAGCGGTCCACAAGGCCCGTGCCGATGAGTTCATCCCACTGCTGTCGGACTCTGAAGGCCGCACCGGTTTTGACGCCCATGTCGGCGAGCGCGGCGTGAAACTCTCCGGCGGCCAGCGCCAGCGCATCGCCATCGCCCGGGTGCTGCTCAAGGACGCGCCAATCCTGATCATGGACGAAGCGACCTCAGCGCTGGATTCGGAAGTCGAGGCGGCGATTCAGGAAAGCCTCGAGACCCTGATGCAAGGCAAGACGGTGATCGCCATCGCCCACCGCCTCTCCACCATCGCTCGGATGGACCGCCTGGTGGTGTTGGAAAACGGCCGCATCGCCGAAACCGGCAGCCACGCCGAGCTGCTGGCCCATGGCGGGTTATACGCCCGGTTGTGGCAGCACCAGACCGGCGGGTTCGTAGGGATAGACTGATGCCTACCTGACACAGTTGCCCCCTGTGGCGAGGGAGCTTGCTCCCGCTGGGCTGCGCAGCAGCCCCAACAAGGTTGAGCTCCACCCGGCTCTATGGGGTGACGCTCGATTTTCAGGGGCGCTTCGCACCCCAGCGGGAGCAAGCTCCCTCGCCACATAGTCTTGTGCGAATCGACAAGGTCAACCCAACAACCAAGGCCTTTCTGAAAAATTCTGTCCAGCAATCATCCTGCCCACACAGCCACGGCATACTCCCCGCCGACCACGGCCAAAACCGCCACCGTCCATGACGCTGGCGGTTTTTTTATGCCGCTGGATTTGTCGCCACACTCTGCTGTACTCAGCTCAGGTTCTGGAGATGAACCTGTCGTAATCTGCTGGATGCATAACCGATTATCACGACTGTTTTTCAAGGATGCTTATGTCTTTATTCAAACGTTCAACGACTGAGTTGTTGGGTACGTTCTGGCTGGTGTTGGGCGGCTGCGGCAGCGCGGTATTGGCCGCTTCCGGGATTGGCGTGCTGGGGGTGGCCCTGGCGTTCGGCCTGACGGTGCTGACCATGGCGTTCGCCATTGGGCATATCTCCGGCTGCCACCTGAACCCGGCCGTGTCGGTGGGCTTGTACGTGGGCGGGCGGTTTCCGGCCAAGGAATTGCCTGCCTACATCATCGCCCAGGTCATCGGCGGGGTGTTGGCCGCCGCGCTGATCTACGTCATCGCCAGCGGCAAGGAAGGCTTTGACCTGGCCGCGTCCGGCCTGGCCTCGAACGGCTACGGCGAGCATTCGCCCGGTGGCTATTCAATGGCGGCCGGTTTTGTGACCGAGCTGGTCATGACGGCGATGTTCATCCTGATCATCCTCGGCGCCACCGATAAACGCGCACCGGCCGGGCTGGCACCGATTGCCATCGGCCTGGCCCTGACGCTCATTCACCTGATCTCGATTCCGGTCACCAACACCTCCGTCAACCCGGCCCGCAGTACCGGTCCGGCGTTGCTCGTCGGCGGCTGGGCCATCGAGCAATTGTGGCTGTTTTGGCTGGCACCGCTGTTGGGTGCTGTCATCGGCGGTGTCTCGTACCGCTGGTTGGCCAACGAAGAAAGCTGACTCACACCCGCGAAGATCAGCACTGTCGATAGGGCAGTGCTGCTTTCGCCTCTTCGGCATAGGCCAGCACGCCCTCTTGCTCGCGCACGAGGAAGTCCGCCACCGCCGCCTTCAACCCCGGATGCCGCAAGTAGTGCCACGAGCGGGTAATCACCGGCTCGAACCCGCGAATCAGCTTGTGTTCGCCTTGGGCACCGGCATCGAAGCGCTGCAAACCCTGGGCGATGGCGTAGTCCATGCCTTGGTAAAAACAGGTTTCGAAATGCAGACGGTCAAACTCCGCCAGGCAGCCCCAATAACGCCCGTAGAAACTGTCCCCGCCCACCAGGCTGAACGCCATCGCCACCGGCCGTGAACCTTGCTTGGCCAGCACCACTCGTATGGCCTCGGGCATGCGCTCGGCCAGCAGGCTGAAGAACGCCCGGGTCAGGTACGGCGCCTGCTGTCGCACCGCGTAGGTGTTGGCGTAACAGGCGTAGACAAAATCCCACTGGGCCTCGTCCAGTTGATGGCCTTCGAACCACTCGAACTCGATGCCCTGCCCCGCCACTTGTTCACGTTCCTTGCGCATCTGCTTGCGCTTGCGAGAACTGAGCGCGTCGAGAAAGTCCTGGAAGTCCCGGTAACCACGATTTTGCCAGTGATACTGGCAGCCAATCCGCTGTAACCAGCCTTCCTGTCCGGCCAGCGCCGCATCGGTGAAGGCATCGGTGAAGTTGATATGGGCGCTGGAAAGCCCTTCGATCTCCAGATAACCCGGCAGGCTGCCCAGCAGTTCCAGGCCATCCTCGACACGGGCCGCCAGCAATCGCGGGCCGCTGACCGGACTGAACGGCACCGCCGTCAGCAACTTGGGGTAATACTCGATCCCGGCCCGGGCGCAGGCATCGGCCCAGGCGTGGTCGAACACGTATTCACCGTAGGAATGCCACTTGCGATAACTGGGCAGTGCCGCCAACAGACGACCGTCTTCGATGTACAGCAAATGCTCGGCCTGCCAACCGGATTGCGGGCCGAGGCTGGTACTGTCTTCCAAGGTACTGAGGAAGGCGTGGCGCAGGAACGGTTGATTGGCGGGTACCAGGGCGTCCCATTCTTGCGGCGCGATGGTGGATAGGGTGTCCAGTACGTGAAGCGGCATGCAGTTCCTCGATATCCAGACAATGGATGGAGCGAGTATCGCCGATCCGGACGGTAGGAACGAGATGCAGGGTACTTTTTTACGGGCTTGGGTGATGAATGATCCAAAATAGGATATTGGCGGTACTACTCGATACCTTGCTGCTCGAGAAAATCAGTTATTAGAGGTCGCCCCTTTCCTTATTTGCGAATATTCTTCATTTCCGCCGCTCCGAGATTTAAATTCTTAAAGTATTTTTCCTGTTCCGCCCCCTTTGCTAATGCGATCATTTTTTTGTCAGTCCCTGCAATGATTCTAAAATCCCTCAGACTATGCCTGGTCACTCCGGATTTATATATGTGATCTCTGGCAAACTGATACTCCACCTTGGCAGCCTCCAACACCTTGACACTGCGTTGATACTCAGCCATCGCAGCAAGTTTTTCATCCAGCAGCCCAGGATGACTATAGAACTCATAAGTTAAATAATCCGCTCTCCGAGAATCGGCGACATCTTCATAGAATCCCATTCTCTTCTTGAGAACCGCTACATCTTTAGGTCTAATTTTTTTTATGGACGCTGGACTTGCAATGCCTAACCCTGCTTTATCTGGATTAGTTCTTAGAAAACTCTCAGGAATACTTGTAGATCCGGGACGGTATTTAGCGGACGCCGTGGTATTAGTGAAAAACCTTATAAGACCCCCAAAAGAAACATGCCCCGTCGGATCCACATTATTAATCGGATCCCCTTCGCAATACATGTAAGCATTCAAGCCCCCTTTACCAAACGGACTCAAGTTGTCCGGACTGTGAAACCTCATCAATCGCGGGTTGAAGACCCGGTAGCCATTGCCTAGAAAATACCAACCGCTTTGCGTTTCGCGCCGCTCGCCGTTGTAACCCAAATGACTGTTCGCCGAGCTGCCTTCAACCCGATGGCCATAGGGTGAATACGCAATACTCGTGAGTCCCCGCCGAGTAACTTCACCCATCACGCTGTTCTTATCATCGCCCATCAGCAATATGGGACTGGCATCACCACCGGTTTGGCACTCGGCGAGCACCACGCCCTCTGCACGCACGAAGGTTGTGCTGACAGTCCCGCTGACCTCACTCGCCAGCTCATCGTTTCGGTAGAACCGATGCTCTTTGCCCTCGGACGTAGTGCGCCCGATCAAGCTATCGAGTGCGTCGTAGTGAAAGCGGGTGGTCGGCTCATCGGGCGAGACACCGAAGTTGGTAATGGGGTGATTGGACCCAAGATCTGAATCCGCCATGATCGACTCTCCAGGTGAGCTATGGTGGCCTGAGGAAGTAAGCACGCTTTCCGGATACGGCGAAACTGTCAGGGTTGACAGGTGGTTGCCCATACAGCACTTCAGGCAAATACGGAGTAAAAAAACCCCACCAAAGGCGGGGTTCAAAGGAGCTTTAACGGATGAAGCAAGAACGCTGTATCAAATCAGCACGGGTTAGAACACGTACTGAGCGCGCATGACAAAACCGTCGCCGTCGTCGTCGCCATTGGCGTTGGTGACTTTGTCGGTCTTGGCCTTGATGTAGGCGGCGGAGATTTTCACCGCTTCGTTGGCGTACCAGTTCACACCCAGGTTGTGCACCTTGGCTTCGGCATCGCCCACGTCGCGGGTGGCGCTGGCGGTGGTGATGTTGTCGTCTTCGACGGTCATGCTGTCGAAGCGATAAAACACTTCCCAGGCACCGATGGACTTGTTCTGGGGCTTGATCGCGTCGAACTTGCCGACTTTATAGCCGCGGGATTCACCGGTGAGGGTGTAGGCACCCTGGACATAGAAGCCGTGGCCCTTGATGTCTTCAAAGCCGTCGGCATCCGCCTTGGTCTTGCGAGTGATGTACTCACCCTGGATCGACGCCGGGCCCATGGCGAAAGCGGCTTCCAGGCCGAACGCGGTGTCGCGGTCGTAGGAACCGGCCGGCGAGTTGTTGGCGCCGCCCAGTACCGGACGGTTGCCGTTAGTCCCGGCGTCGTTGCCGCCGAGGGTTTCAACACCGCGCATGCCCAGGCGGGAGCGATAACGGGCGTCGAACACGGTGTCGGAAACATCACGCGAAGCTACGTTCAGACCGAAGTGCAGGACATTGCCGGCGTCATGCATCGGCGCGAAAACGAAGCGACCATTGACCTGCTTGACGCTGTTGCCGTCGGTGTCGTTGTTGTCTTTGCTGAACACGCCGGCCGACGCGTAGAACGAATCGGCGAAGGTGCTGGACGCCTGCAAGCCCATGCCGTTCTGATGGCTGTTGGCCCAGTCGATCAAATCGTAGGCCGCGTTACGCTCGGGTGCGGTGACCCACTTGGAACTGGTGGCTTTTTCCAGGCCGAAGTCGGGGTCGAAACGGCCGACTTTGATCGAGACCGGTTTGAAGCCGTTGTAGGCCAGGGACGCCTCGTCGAAGTAGCCGTCATCGGAACTGCCACTGTTGTGGGACATGTCGTAGTTGATGGTGTAGGCCCAATCCGTGTACAGCACGCCGGACAGTTCCAGGAAGGCGCGACGGATGTACGCGGCGTCGGCGGTGTCACCGTTCTTGGTGTAGAGACCGTCGAACTGGCTGTAGTCAGCCTGCACACGACCGCCGAGCTTGAAGCTGAACTCTTTGTCGGTGGTAGCGACCTCAAGGCCGCCCTTGGTTTTGACCACGATATCGGCGCCGTCGGTGGTGACGGTGCCGGCGAAAGCCTGGGCGGTTACTGCCATTGCCAGTGCGCTGGCGGCAACACCTGCGAAGTGCTTACGGATCATCGAAGAATTCCCCTGTTGGTAGTCTATGCGTTAGAAAACACGCGGAACTGGGCCCGCTGGTGTTGGGAGGGGATCTTGGCGATGGGTGATGTCAGGCAAGTTGCCATCAGATAAAGATTTTATGACAGTGGAACTTTTTACTTCGAATGGAAATAACTGAGAAGCAGCGGCAAGGGGTGAGCTGCAAGGGGCAAGTTAGAGCAGTCGGGGTGGTTACAGGAACTATGAGTGGTGACGCTTACGTTCAGCCGCGAGTTTTTCGGCAAGGTGATCCAGGTTGGGAATCGGGGCTTCAGGCAGCTTTTTGAGGGTCGCCTGCATCAGGCGCATCTGGCGGATAAACCGCCGGCAGTTGGGGCAGAACATCAGGTGGTGGCGCACCATCAGGCGCTCACGGAAACTCAGTTGGCCGTCGAGATAATCGCTGGAGCGCGCGACTTGTTCCTTGCAGGTCAGCATTCGCCGGTCTCCTCGAAATGTTCCACGGTCGCGAAGACCTTCAGTCGGGCGCGATGCAGCAGCACGCGTACGTTGGAGAGCGAGATGTCGAGTAGATTACAAATCTCTTCCGGCTCCAAGCCCTGGCGTTCACGCAGCGTCAGCACGCTGCCTTGCAGTTCCGAGAGGCTGAGCAAAGTATGTTCAAGGCAATCGCGGAGTTCGTCCATCGTCAACAGTGCTTCCGGCGTGTCCTGGTGCCAGGCGAACGGCGCCTGGAGCCAGTGGCCGTCGGCGGCGAAACGATCATCGCCCAGGGTACCGTGGGGTGACGGAAGATCATTGAGCGGCACTTCCCGACGGTTTTGTTTGTAACGCCCTTTGGCAGCGTTGGCCGTGATGGTCAACAACCACGTCTTGAGGCTGGAACGTCCCTGGAAGCCATTGAGGTTGCGCACCACCGACAGCCAAGCGTCCTGCACCACTTCGTCGGCATGGCGGCTACCGACGATGGCATAGGCTACCGCGCGCATAGCGCCCTGGTAGGTGCTGACCAGTTCCCTGTAGGCCTGTTGCTCGCCGGCCAGCAGGCGTGTGAGCAGTTGGGTGTCAGTGGTGACCGTCATACAAAACCCGTTGCCTGGCGATGTTATGTGGCGAGGGAGCTTGCTCCCGCTCGGTTGCGTAGCAGCCGCAAAATCTTGGGGCCGCTTCGCAGCCCAGCGGGAGCAAGCTCCCTCGCCACAAAAGCGATCGATCAACGCTTGCGCAGGATCACGCTACCAATCGAATAACCAGCGCCGAACGAGCTGAGCACCGCCACAGCGCCGCTGGGCAGGTCGTCCTGGTATTTGTGAAACGCAATCACCGAACCAGCCGAACTGGTGTTGGCATAACGGTCGAGAATCACCGGTGCTTCCTCTTCAGTGGCTTCGCGGCCGAGCAGCTTGCGCACGATCAGGTGGTTCATGCTCAGGTTGGCCTGGTGCAGCCAGAAGCGCTTCACTTCGCCGACGCTCAGTTGGTTTTCTTCCAAGTGGGCACCGATCAATTCGGCCACCATCGGGCAGACGTCGCGGAACACTTTGCGGCCTTCCTGGACGAACAGCTTGTCGCGGCTAGCGATGCCTTCTTCGGCGGCGCGGTTGAGGAAACCGAAATTGTTGCGGATGTTGTTGGAGAACTTGGTGAGCAGTTTGGTGCTGACCACGTCGAACTGGTACGGCGAGGTCGCCTGGTCCGCCCGTTCGATGATTACGGCGGTGGCCGCATCGCCGAAGATGAAATGGCTGTCGCGGTCACGGAAGTTCAGGTGGCCGGTGCACACTTCCGGGTTGACCATCAGGATCGCCCGGGCCTGGCCCAGTTGCACACTGTTGGCCGCCGCCTGGATGCCGAAGGTTGCCGAGGAGCAGGCCACGTTCATGTCAAAACCGAAACCTTCGATGCCCAGGGCCTCCTGAACTTCGATGGCGATGGCCGGGTACGGACGCTGCAGATTGGAACAGGCGACGATCACCCCGTCGATGTCGGCAGCGGTGCGGCCGGCGCGTTCCAAAGCCTGTTTAGCGGCACCGACAGCCATTTCGCAGAGCACCGACCATTCGTCGTTGGAGCGTTCAGGCAGGCGCGGCGTCATGCGTTGCGGGTCGAGGATGCCGTCCTTGTCCATGACAAAGCGGCTCTTGATGCCAGAAGCCTTTTCGATGAACGCCGCATTGGATTCGGTCAATGCCTCGACTTCACCGCGCTCGATGGCGTCGGCGTTGTCGGCGTTGAATTGGGCGACATAGGTATTGAAAGATTGCACCAGCTCTTCGTTGGAAATGCTGTTGGCCGGGGTGTACAGGCCGGTGCCGCTGATGACGACGTTATGCATGGTCGTGTCTCTGATCTGTTCAGGCAGAAAGTATTGGCACCGACGTACCAATACGCAAAGGGACTTTTCCCATCCCGGGAAGCAGCCCTGGCATCGCTTTATTCCGATCCGCCCGTGGCATTGAAGCTCAAAACCACGGGACCGGCATTTATAGGCGCGAAGTTTGCCATAAACCCGGGGGGATTGGCTCATTCTCCCTTACTTAACGCCATAACCCCTGTGGGAGCGGGCTTACTCGCGAAAGCGGTGGGTCAGCTTGCATCAATGTTGAATGTGCAATTGCATTCGCGAGCAAGCTCGCTCCCACAGGGGTCCGGTGGTGTTCAGCTGATTGGGTTTCAACCCTCCACCAACCCCCACTGCTTGCCCAGGCGCTTGTCGGAAATCGGCACCTTGGTCCCCAGTTGCTGGGCGAACAGCGATACCCGGTATTCCTCCAGCCACCAGCGGTACAGCTCCAACTGCGGGTCGCGCTTGCCTTCCTGGGCGTGTTTGCTGGCGCGGGCCTGGTATTGGGCCCAGAGGTTCGACAGTTCGCCGCTCCAGACCCGGTCCTTTTGCACCTGGCTGCCCAGCTTCTCGAAGCGTTGCTCGATGGCCTTGAGGTAGCGCGGCATTTCCTTGAGCCACTGATGCGGGGTTTCGCGCACGAAGCCCGGGTACACCAGATGGCTAAGCTGTTGCTTGATGTCGTTCAGTGCCACGGCCTGGGCCAGGTCGATCTTGCCCTTGAAGCGCTTTTGCAGGCCGTGCCAGAGCTTGAGGATGTCCAGGGTCAGCTTCGCCAGGCGTTCAGCATGCTCGGTCCAGCCGCCACGCTTGCGCTCGGCCAGGGCAGCGAGCGCGGCGCCGTCGCGGGGCAGGCTCGCTTCGCCTTCGAGCACGCAGCTGTCGAGGCTGGTAAGCAGGATGTCTTCCACCAGGCCGTCGATGCGGCCCAAGTCGCGGTACAGCAGGCCCAGTTCCGTCAGCCCCGGCAGCTTGCCGCGCAGGAATTTGGCCGACTCGGCCAATTGCTGCATCAGCAAGCGCTGCAACGCGCGGCGATGTTGGAATTCGGCTTCGGCCGGTGTGGGAAAACGGCCTTCCTTGACCACGCCACCCTCTTCCACTAGCGCCGGATAGACCGTCATCGACAACCCGGCGATCTTCTGCTGGGTCTTCTCGGCCACCGGCGCGAAGACTTTTGCCTCCACCGGCGCCTGGCTCTTGGCCGTTTGCGGCACGGCCAGGGCCGCCTGGCTGGCTTCGGCAAAACGCGCCGTCAGTTCGGCCAGGTCACGGCCTTCGCCCAGGAATTTGCCTTGGGCGTCGACGATTTCCAGGTTCATGCGCAGATGGCTTTCCACCTGCTGCGCGGCTTCCGCCCAGGCTTCGTCGCTGACCCTTGCGCCGGTCATGCGCAACAGCTCACGGCCCAGGGCTTGTGGCAACGAACCTTCGGCGAAGGTGATGCGTTGCAGCGCCGCCTTGACAAAGTCGGGCACCGGCACGAAGTTCTTGCGCAAGGCCTTGGGCAGGTTGCGCACCAGGGCGATGCACTTGGCCTCGATCATCCCCGGCACCAGCCATTCCAGGCGCTCCGGCGGCAACATCGGCAGCAACGGCGCCGGCACGCGCAAGGTCACGCCGTCGCGCGGATGGTTGGGCTCGAAGTGATAGCTCAGCGGCAAGGTCAGGTCACCGACGCGCAACGTGTCGGGGTAATGCGTGGCGGTGACTTCACTGGCCTCGCGGGCCAGCACGTCTTCTTCGCGCATGATCAACAACTGTGGATCTTTCTGGCTGTTGATCCGGTACCAACTGTCGAAGGTCGCGGTCTGGTGGATCTCGGCCGGCAACCGTGCGTCGTAGAAGGCGAACAGGGTTTCCTCGTCCGCCAGGATGTCACGGCGACGGGCCTTGGCTTCCAGCTCGTCGAGCTGTTCCAGCAAGCGGGTATTGGCGCTCAGGCATTTGGCCTTGGACTGGATCTCGCCACGCACCAGCGCCTCGCGGATGAACAACTCACGGGACACCACCGGGTCGACCGGCCCGTAGTGCACCGGTCGGCGACCGACCACGATCAGCCCGAACAGGGTGATCTGCTCATAGGCCACCACTTGTCCACGTTTCTTCTCCCAATGGGGTTCGAAGTGGTTTTTCTTGATCAGGTGCCCGGCCAGCGGCTCGATCCAGTCTGGTTCGATCTTGGCCACCATACGCGCGTACAGCTTGGTGGTTTCCACCAGCTCGGCGGTCATCAGCCACTGTGGGCGCTTCTTGCCCAGGCCCGACGAGGGATGAACCCAGAAGCGCCGCTGGCGGGCACCGAGGTAGTCGCCGTCTTCGGTTTTCTGGCCGATCTGGCTCAGCAGACCCGAGAGCACCGCTTTATGCAGTTTCGGAAAATCCGCCGGCTCCTTGTTGAGGCTCAGTTGCATGTCCCGACAGATGAGGCTCAATTGCCGATGGGAATCGCGCCATTCGCGCAGACGCAGGTAGTTGAGGAAGTTCTTGCGACACCAGTTGCGCAGCGGGCTGGCGGTCAATGCCTGGCGCTGCTCCTCGAAACCGCGCCACAAATTGACCAGCCCGGCGAAATCCGAGTCCGGGTCTTTCCATTGGGCGTGGGCCTGGTCGGCAGCCTGTTGGCGCTCGGGCGGACGCTCGCGCGGATCCTGGATCGACATGGCGCTGGCCACGATCAAGACTTCCTGCAAACTGCCCAGCTTCGCCGCTTCCAGCAGCATGCGGCCCATGCGCGGGTCCACCGGCAAGCGCGCCAACTGGCGGCCCAGCGGGGTCAGTTGACTGTTGCGATCCACCGCCGACAGCTCTTGCAGCAGGTTGAAACCATCGCTGATGGCCTTGCCGTCCGGCGGCTCGATGAACGGGAAGTCGGTGATCTCGCCGAGGCGCAGGTGCAGCATCTGCAAAATCACCGCCGCCAGGTTGGTGCGCAGAATCTCCGGGTCGGTGAATTCGGGCCGACCGAGAAAATCTTCCTCGCTGTACAGCCGCACGCAAATCCCCGGCTCGACGCGCCCGCAACGGCCCTTGCGCTGGTTGGCGCTGGCTTGGGAAATCGCTTCGATGGGCAGGCGCTGGACTTTGGCGCGATAGCTGTAGCGGCTGATACGCGCGGTGCCGCTGTCGATCACGTAGCGGATGCCCGGCACGGTGAGCGAGGTTTCGGCGACGTTGGTCGCCAGCACTACACGGCGGCCCGGGTGAGACTGGAAGATCCGTTGTTGTTCGGCCGGCGACAGGCGCGCATACAGCGGCAGGATCTCGGTGTGCTTGAGCTGGGCCTTGCGCAGCATCTCCGCCGCATCGCGAATCTCGCGCTCGCCCGGCAGGAACACCAACACATCGCCAGGGCTGCGGCGCTCGCTGCGCTCGTAGGCGGCGATTTCGTCGAGGGTGGCGAGGATCGCCTGGTCGACGGTCAGGTCGTCCTCGACGCGGTTGCCCTCCTCGTCCTGCTCCAGGGTCAGCGGGCGATACCAGGTTTCCACCGGGAAGGTGCGCCCCGAGACTTCGACGATGGGCGCGTCATCGAAGTGTTTGGAGAAGCGCTCCAGGTCGATGGTCGCCGAAGTGATGATGACTTTAAGGTCAGGACGGCGCGGCAGCAGAGTCTTGAGATAACCCAGCAGGAAGTCGATGTTCAGGCTGCGTTCGTGGGCTTCGTCGACGATGATCGTGTCGTAGCGCTCGAGGTAGCGGTCGTTCTGGGTCTCGGCCAGCAGGATGCCGTCGGTCATCAGTTTGATCAGGGTGTTGGCGTCGCTCTGGTCCTCGAACCGCACCTGATAACCCACCAGCGCCCCCAACGGCGTCGCCAGCTCCTCGGCCACACGGCTCGCCACGCTACGGGCGGCGATCCGGCGCGGCTGGGTGTGGCCGATCAGGCCATGCTGGCCACGACCGATTTCCAGGCAGATCTTGGGCAACTGGGTGGTTTTACCCGAACCGGTTTCGCCGGCAATGATCAGGACCTGATGCTTGAGCAAGGCGTCCTTGATTTCGTCGCGCTTGGCGGCGATCGGCAAATTGTCGTCATAGCGGATCACCGGCAGGCTGGCCTTGCGCGCCAATACCTGGTCGCACGATGCTTGCATGCGCACCACCCATTGGGCCAGCTTGGCCTCATCGGGCTTCTTGCGCAGCTCGAGCAACTGACGCCGCAACCGGTGACGGTCGGCGAGCATGGCGTGGTCGAGGTTTTTCAGCAGCTTGTCGATAGCGGGGGCTTGGTCAGTCATCAGGTACGCAGGGGTCGTCGGTTTGTGCAGGGGGCGGATTGTCGCAGATTTGTGCGCAAGACGACGAATGCAACCCGTTTAATGGTCAAGCAGGCTTTTGTGGCGAGGGAGCTTGCTCCCGCTCGGTTGCGCAGCAGCCGCAAAAACTTGGGGCCGCTACGCGACCCAGCGGGAGCAAGCTCCCTCGCCACATGAGGCTTCGTTTGTCTGCCGGGTTATTCGTTGTCCAGGTCTTTTCGCCGATACGGGAACACGTCGATCACTTTCCCCGCCCGAATCGCCTCTTGCAGGCTTTTCCAGTAATCGGCGTTGTACAGCTCGCCATGCAACTGGTCGAACAACTTGCGCTGCCCCGCGTCGGCGAACAGGAACGGAGGGAATTCCTCGGGGAATACGTCCAGTGGCCCGATGGAATACCAGGGCTCGGAGGCCATTTCGTCTTCCGGCGTGCGAGGTTGGGGGATGTGCCGGAAGTTGGCCTCGGTCAGGAAGCAGATTTCATCGTAGTCGTAGAACACCACGCGGCCGTGGCGGGTCACGCCGAAGTTCTTGAGCAGCATGTCGCCAGGAAAAATGTTCGCTGCCGCCAGTTGCTTGATGGCCAGGCCATAGTCTTCCAGCGCCTCGCGCACCTGGGCCTCGTTGGCGTTTTCCAGGTAAAGATTGAGCGGCGTCATGCGCCGTTCGGTCCAGCAGTGGCGAATCAGCACCGTGTCGCCTTCCACCGACACCGTCGAGGGCGCCACGTCCAGCAGTTCTTCCAGGCACGCCGGCTCGAATTTACTCAAGGGAAAGCGGAAATCGGCAAACTCTTGGGTATCGGCCATGCGCCCGACCCGGTCGACACTTTTCACCAGGCGATACTTCTCGATCACCGTGGCCCGGTCGACGTTTTTCGATGGCGAGAAGCGGTCCTTGATGATCTTGAAGACCGTGTTGAAACCCGGCAGCGTGAATACACTCATGACCATGCCGCGCACGCCCGGCGCCATGATGAACTGGTCGTCGGTGCTCGCCAGGTGATTGATCAAGGCCCGGTAGAACTCGGACTTGCCATGCTTGTAGAACCCGATGGAGGTGTACAGCTCGGCGATGTGCTTGCCCGGCAGGATGCGCTTGAGAAAACCGATGAATTCGGCCGGCACCGGCACGTCCACCATGAAATACGAGCGGGTGAACGAGAAAATGATCGACACCTGCGCCTCGTCGGTGATCAGCGCATCGATCTGGATGCCCCGGCCTTCACGGTGCAGCAATGGAATCACCAGCGGCCACTGGTCATCCCGGGTGAAAATCCGGCCCACAAGGTATGCGCCCTTGTTGCGATAGAGCACCGAAGAAAACAGCTCCACGGTCAGCTCCGGGTCCTTGCAGACCCAGTCCGGCAGGTTCTCTCGCAGTTGGGCTTCAAGGCGTTGCAGGTCGCCCGGCAAATCGGCGTAATCCTGGCTGAAACGGTAGTCGGCAAAAATTTCCGTCAACATCCGGTCCAGTTGCCCCTGGGGTTTGTAGGTGCGGGTCTGGGCGGCACGGGCCCGGCGCAAGCTGGGCCGGGTGGTGTGGATAAACATGGTGCCGTCGCTGATCAGGTCGTGGCTGAACAGCCCGCAGAAGATCGAGTTGTACCAGGTCTCCGACAGTTCATCGTCAAAACGCAAGTCAATCAAGCTGATGTAGGCGCTCTTGACCAGCGGCCAGCAGCCCACGTCCATCAGCGCGTCGGGCTCGAATGCCTTGCGCAGTCGCGCCACGGTCTCGAAGACTTTTTCTTCATACAAGTTGATGCGCGCCGCCGAGGCCGTTTGCGCCTCCAGCCACTGGGCCTGTTCGAACCGGGCGCGGGCGCCGTCGGTGATCTGCCGGAAATGCTCACGATAATCATCGAAGCCTTCGAGGATCGAACGGGCGATATCGGTGGCGGGCCATGGCTGCGGCATAGGGTGAACCTCGGCGGGTCATGCTTGTTATTGGCGACTGAGCTTAGAGGCCAATCGCGCGGCAACGCAACCATTGCCATCGGTCTTTCGGGCGGCGACACTTGCCGCCCCAAACAAGGAAGGAATGACTCGTGAACCCCGTCGATATCCTGCGTTTGCTGTCACTGGCCGCCATCTGGGGGGCGAGCTTCCTGTTCATGCGCATCATCGCCCCCGTCATTGGCACGATCCCCACTGCATTTTTCCGCGTGTCCATCGCCTTCGTCGGGCTGCTGGTGATCCTGGCCCTGATGCGCGTCGACTGGAATTTTCGCGGCAAGCTGAAAGTGGTGATGGTGCTGGGCCTGATCAATTCAGGCATTCCGGCGACGTTCTACTCGCTGGCCGCCCAGGTTCTGCCGGCCGGTTATTCGGCGATATTCAACGCCACCACGCCGCTGATGGGCGTGTTGATCGGCGGCTTGTTCTTCAGCGAAAAACTCACCACTGCCAAAGTCAGCGGCGTGTTCCTTGGTTTGCTCGGCGTCGGCATCCTCACCCGTGCCGGCCCGGTGGCGTTCGACCTGCAATTGCTGATGGGCGCCCTCGCCTGTCTGCTGGCGACCACGTGTTATGGCTTCGCCGGGTTCCTCACCCGCCGCTGGCTCGATCATCAAGGCGGGTTGGACAGCCGCCTCTCGGCGCTGGGCAGCATGTTCGGCGCCACGGTGTTTTTGCTTCCAATGTTTGGCTACAGCGTCATCAGCCACCCGCCGGCCAGTTGGGGCGGCTGGAGCGTCTGGCTATCGCTGCTGGGGTTGGGCCTGGTGTGCACGGCGCTGGCGTACATCCTTTATTTCCGCTTGCTCAGTTCCATCGGCCCGGTGAAATCCATGACCGTGACGTTCCTGATTCCGCCGTTCGGCGTGTTGTGGGGGGCATTGTTGTTGGATGAGCCGTTGGGCATGGCGCATTTGTATGGCGGGGTGTTGATTGCGGCGGCGTTGTGGTTGGTGCTCAAGCCTGGGGCGGTGAAACCGGATGCGGCGCCGGCCCGGTAGGGTGTCGGTGTGGCGAAAAATGCCTTCGCGAGCAAGCCCGCTCCCACAAGGCCTGCACAAGACCTGTGGGAGCGGGCTTGCCCGCGAAAGCGATTTAACAGTCAGCAAAAAATCTAACGGTCAGCGGCTTTTACGAAACACAAACACCAACCCGACGATGATCAGCCCCATCCCCAGCCAGCTCAACAACGCCAACCGGTTGCCGAACACCAGGTAGTCCATGATCGCCGTCACCGCCGGCACCAGGTAGAACAGACTGGTGACATTCACCAGGTTGCCCCGGGCGATCAGACGGTACAGCAGCAACGTTGCCAGCACCGACACCACCAGCCCCATCCACAACACCGGCACGATGAAGCCCGTGCTGTACTCGACGTGAAACGGCTGGAACGGCACGAACACCGCGCACAGTACGAGCCCGGCCAGGTATTGCACCGGCAGTGTGCCCAGGGGATTGTCGGTGATGCGCTTCTGCATGATGGAACCTGCCGTCATGCTCACCAGCGCGAGCAACCCGTAAAGCATTCCCGCCAGGGACATGCCAGCCAGGCCGATGCCCTGGTACACCACCATGACCAGCCCCACCAACCCGAGCATCAGGCCGAACATCCGCTGCCAGGAACGCTGACGCTCCATGAGCACCACCGTCAGGATCGGCTGAACACCCATCAGGGTCGCCATCACCCCAGGGGTGACGTTCATTTGCAGGGCCAGCAGATAAAAAATCTGATAGGCGCCCAGCAGCACCAACCCGGTGGCCGCCGCGTACAGCATCGGTTTGCCGGGCTTGGGCAGCTTGAACTTGAGCAGTGGAATCAACAGCACCAGCGCGCTCAACGCAATGGCAAAACGGATCAACAGGAAAGCGAAAGCGGAAGCATGGGCCAGGCCCAGTTTGGAAAAAATCGCCCCGCTGCTCCATAGCAAAACGAACAGGCTCGTGGAAGCCGCCGCCAATAAGGCGTTTTTGGAAACGGAAAACATGAGATACCACCTGTAGTCAGGCAAAAGCCAACTCAGCCGAGGCTGAAGTCCAGTAGTTGTTCCAGGCGAGCACAGGGGATGACAGCAGTTGCCGATCAGCCCTTGGCGCCAACACCCGGCGGTGATACGACGGCGTACACCGGTGGGTTACTGGCAGGTGGGGGGTATTGACCGATCTGCGCAGGCTGCTGATTCCCGCACGGCACGACGCCAGCGCTGAACGCTGGAACGACAACCGCGATGACAGGGGATGCAGGCATGAGCCGATCTCTTGGAGGGTGGGTTCGAAAACCCAAGAGCGCTGACTATAACCAGCGCTCGAAGTGTTACGCAATGTTTAAACGAATAACCAGTAGCCAAGGGCCGTCAGCACCGCGACCGCCAATATCGGCCGCATCACCCGGTAGGCCTTGGGGTGCTTGCGTTTGAATTGCTTGACCCTACCGCTGATGCCGTCGCTGAACGACTTGCTCCAAGCATAAGCGCGGTTAATCCCGCCGACACGTTCGTCATCGAGGTTCTGCGGCGCGGTAGCGCGGCCGAGAAAGGCGCTGATGGCACGGTTGAGACGGGTCATCAACCGGCTTTTCAGCGGGCGCTCAACGTCACAGAACAGGATTACGCGGGTTTGCGGCGTTTCATTCTTGACCCAGTGCACATAGGTCTCATCGAACATGACGTCTTCGCCGTCGCGCCAGGCATAGATCTGCCCATCGACGAAAATCCGGCAGTCATCGGAATTGGGCGTGGACAGCCCCAGGTGATAGCGCAAGGAGCCGGCGAACGGATCACGGTGGGGATTCAAGTGGCTGTCGCCCGGCAGCAAGGCAAACATTGCCCCCCGGACATTGGGGATCCGGTTGACCAGCTCGACGGTGCGGGGGCACAGCAATTCAGCCGACGGCAGCGCTTTGTCGTACCACTTGAGGTAGAAGCGCTTCCAACCTTTCTTGAAGAACGAACCAAAACCGGCATCGTTGTTCTTTTCCGCCGCGCGGATGTATCCCTCGTCAAACAGGTGCATGGCCTCGTCGCGGATGACTTGCCAGTTGTCCTTGAGCACGTCCAGCTCGGGAAATTTGCTGCGGTCCAGGTAAGGCTTCGAGGGCACGCCGGAAAACAGGTACATCAAGGCGTTATAGGGCGCGAACAATGCCGAGTGGTTGACGAACTGGCGCAAGACCGGCAAACGCGCCTTACCGCGCAGATGCACATAAAGCGTGCTGCCCAAAAACAGCAGCAACACCGAGGCCTTGGCGACAAACGAAACGGTCATTTTACAACTCCTTGTCCAAAAACAACTGACGCAACGCCATCAGCCCGACGCAGCAGCCGGCCATGTTATAGATCGCAGCCTGGCCAAGAAACCGCCCGACGCAACATTCACTGTTGAAAATCACGCAACAATGCCCTTCTTAACATGCTTGACCTGAACGTTGGCTGACGTCGGTCAAACGTCTTTCCCGATCCCGCCCACCACATCAAGGAGCAAGGGCTTCTGTGGCGAGGGAGCTTGCTCCCGCTCGACTGCGAAGCAGGCGCCTGCGACTTGATGCGGATCGCCTGTTTAGGGGTGCTTCGCACCCCAGCGGGAGCAAGCTCCCTCGCCACAAGAGCGCCCACCGTATCCGTTGCCGTTACTGTTGAATCTCCTGCTCGGTAAACAGATCGCTGAACAACATGCTCGACAGATACCGCTCGCCCGAGTCCGGCAGGATCACGACGATGGTCTTGCCTTGCATTTCCGGTTTTTCCGCCAGGCGCACCGCCACGGCCATCGCCGCGCCACAGGAGATCCCGCAGAGAATGCCTTCTTCCTGCATCAGGCGCAGGGCCATGGCCTTGGACTCCTCGTCGGTGACTCGCTCGACCTGGTCGACAATCGACAGGTCGAGGTTCTTTGGCACGAACCCGGCGCCAATCCCCTGGATCTTGTGAGGGCTGGGCTTGATCTCCTGCCCCGCCATCGCCTGGGTAATGACCGGTGAAGACTCGGGTTCGACGGCTACCGAGAGAATCGGTTTGCCACAGGTGTTCTTGATATACCGCGACACGCCGGTAATGGTTCCGCCGGTGCCCACGCCCGCGACCAGGACATCCACCGCACCATCAGTATCGTTCCAGATTTCCGGCCCGGTGGTTTTTTCATGGATTGCCGGGTTCGCCGGGTTATCGAACTGCTGCGGCATGAAGTATTTGGATGGATCGCCGGCGAGGATCTCGGCAGCCTTTTCGATGGCCCCTTTCATTCCCTTGGCCGGTTCCGTCAGCACCAACTCGGCGCCCAGGGCCTTGAGCACTTTGCGTCGTTCGATGCTCATGGAGGCCGGCATGGTCAGCGTCAGCTTGTAGCCGCGGGCGGCGGCGACGAAGGCAAGCCCAATGCCGGTATTGCCGGAGGTTGGCTCGACGATAGTCATGCCAGGCCGCAGCTTGCCCGAGCTTTCAGCGTCCCAGATCATGTTCGCGCCGATACGGCACTTGACCGAATAACCTGGGTTACGCCCTTCGATCTTGGCCAGGATGGTCACGCCGCGCGGGGCAATGCGGTTGATCTGCACCAAGGGCGTGTTGCCAATGGAATGGGCGTTGTCAGCGAATATGCGGCTCATGGCTGGGGTCCTTAATGCAGCGGGAATTTAAGCGCTTAAAGGTAAGCCTGTTGCTAAAGGGCGTCCAGTTGCACCGAACGTTCCAGTTGTTACAACAGTCAATGGCTTTAATAACGCTGGAGACTGATTGCCATGAAGCGTCGATACAGCTGGCCCCTGTGGGGGCTCGCCGCCATCGTTGCGGTGCTGGTGGCCCTGCACTTCACGCTGCCTTACCTGGTGCGCGACTACCTCAACGACAAGCTGGCCGACATGGGCGATTACCGCGGACAGGTCACCGACGTGGACTTGGCCCTCTGGCGCGGGGCCTATCGGATCAACGGCCTGAAAATCGTCAAGGTCGACGGCAAGGTCCCGGTACCGTTCGTCGATGCGCCGCTGGTCGATCTGTCGGTCAGTTGGCACTCGCTGTGGTACGACCATGCGGTGGTGGCCGAAGCGGAGTTCGCCCGCCCCGAAGTAAATTTCGTCGACGGCGGGACCAATCGACAGGACTCCCAGACCGGCCAGGGCACCAACTGGCGCGAGCAACTGAGCAAATTGCTGCCGATCACGTTCAACGAAGTGCGGATCAGGGACGGCAAGCTCACCTTCCGCAACTTCAACTCCAAGCCACCGGTCAATCTGCGAGCCACGGACGTCGACGCCAGCTTCTACAACCTGACCAACGTCGTCGACACCGAAGGCAAGCGCGACGCCCGCTTCGAGGGCAAGGCCCTGGTGGCCGAACACGCGCCGCTTGAAGTGCAAGCCACCTTCGACCCGCTGAGCAATTTCGAGGATTTCGACTTCCGTCTGCGGGCCCGGAACATCGAACTCAAGCGTCTGAACGATTTCGCCGCGGCCTACGGCAAATTCGATTTCAATGCCGGCCACGGCGACGTGGTAATCGAGGCCCAGGCCGATAACGCCAAGCTCAGCGGCTATATCAAGCCATTGTTGCGGGACGTGGATGTATTCGACTGGCAGCAGGATGTGGAAAACAAAAACAAGAACATCTTCCGTTCGGTCTGGGAAGCCTTGGTAGGGGCGGGCGAAACGGCCTTGAAGAACCAGCGCAAGAACCAGTTCGCAACCCGGGTGGAGCTCAGCGGCAACGTTCATCAGCAGGACATCAGCGCCTTCGAAGCCTTTTTGCAAATCCTGCGCAACGGTTTCGTCCAGGCGTTCAACGCTCGCTACGAGCAGCCAGCGCCCTCCAACGACTAGGACTTGCGTGTGACAGTAGAGCTGCCGGCCGACTCCGCCGCCGCTATTGCCGTTCCACGCTGCAGCGAGTCCCAACCCAGGCACGCGAGGGCCAGCGAACGCGGTACCGCCTCACGCCCGCTGCTGTAGCGACTGATACTACGAGCACTGACCCCAAGGGCTTCGGCCGCTTTGTTCAGCGGCAGGCCGGTACGGGCGCGCCAACTGATGAAGATGCGGGTATTTTCATCCACGGCGTTTTGCGCCAGCGAGTCCAGGTACAACGTATCGGCACCGATCTGGATATCCAGTTCGGGCCATTCCACGCTCCAGCCATCGTCGCCCAAGGTCGCACCGCCAAACGCCTCCTCTTCAAGCAACGGGCGCAAGCCTGGGTAACGTTGCACATCGACGCTCAGGTCCAGCGTCAATTCTTGTCCGTTGATGAACGTCAGTTCGAGACTGAACGGCAATAAAACCTGCACGGCCGAGAGCCGCGGTCGTTTCATCGATAGCATCGTTGCCAATCCTCCAACAATTTTGCACCTGATGGGCCCTGACCCAGTCCAGTGCTTCTTTGATGATCAACGGCGGCGCCCGACCCACCATCACTTCGACGGTTTCCAGGCTCAGGATCACGTCCAATCCGCCGCCGGTGAGGTGGACATGGGGCGGTGGGTGATCCCTTTCGCGCAGTTGAATGCGGTACGTATTTTTGAATCGATATTTAGTTGTCATGCGTCAAACATATCGCCAAATTGGCGATATGCAATACTGGCAAGCAGCCGAGACTGAGTCAACATGTGACGCTCCATTCAGAGACTGAATACGGCGTCTACGTTCACAGTCGGCGGGACCTCGCGTTATAGTCGGGGCATGTCATTTATTTCGTGCGCCCTGCCCCGCCAGGCCGTCGACCCCGCTCGAGGAAACTGCAGATGAAGTTCGAAGGCACCAGCGCCTACGTGGCCACCGATGATCTGAAACTGGCCGTGAATGCCGCTATCACCCTGGAGCGGCCGTTGCTGGTCAAGGGAGAGCCGGGCACTGGCAAGACCATGTTGGCCGAACAACTGGCCGAGTCCTTCGGCGCGCGACTGATCACTTGGCATATCAAGTCCACCACCAAGGCCCACCAGGGTTTGTATGAGTACGACGCGGTCAGCCGCCTGCGCGATTCCCAGCTGGGCGTGGACAAGGTCCATGACGTGCGCAACTACTTGAAGAAGGGCAAGCTCTGGGAAGCCTTCGAGTCCGAGGAGCGGGTGATTCTGCTGATCGACGAGATCGACAAGGCCGACATCGAGTTCCCCAACGACCTGCTGCAAGAACTCGACAAGATGGAGTTCTACGTTTATGAGACCGATGAAACCATCAAGGCCAAGCAGCGACCGATCATCATCATTACCTCCAACAACGAAAAAGAACTGCCGGACGCATTCCTGCGCCGCTGCTTCTTCCACTACATCGCCTTCCCCGACCGCGTCACCCTGCAGAAAATCGTCGACGTGCACTATCCGGACATCAAGAAAGACCTGGTCAGCGAAGCGCTGGACGTGTTCTTCGACGTGCGCAAGGTACCGGGCCTGAAGAAAAAACCTTCCACTTCCGAACTGGTGGACTGGCTCAAGCTGTTGATGGCCGACAACATCGGCGAAGCGGTGTTGCGCGAACGTGATCCGACCAAAGCCATCCCGCCATTGGCCGGTGCCCTGGTAAAGAACGAACAGGATGTGCAATTGCTCGAGCGCCTGGCGTTCATGAGCCGTCGCGGCACGCGCTGATCCTCTTCGTTAACAAGAGCGAGGGCGATTGCCATGCTGCTTAACCTGTTCAATGAGATGCGCGCCGCCAAGGTGCCCGTGTCGGTGCGCGAACTGCTGGACCTGATCAATGCGCTGAAACAGCGGGTGATCTTCGCCGACATGGACGAGTTTTATTACCTGTCCAGGGCGATCCTGGTCAAAGACGAACGGCATTTCGACAAGTTCGACCGGGCCTTCGCCGCGTATTTCAACGGCTTGGAAAAACTCGACGATCATCTCCAGGCGCTGATTCCCGAAGACTGGTTGCGTAAGGAATTCGAGCGTTCGCTGACTGACGAAGAACGGGCGCAGATCCAGTCCTTGGGCGGTCTGGACAAACTCATCGAAGAATTCAAGAAACGCCTCGAAGAACAGAAGGAACGCCACGCTGGCGGCAACAAGTGGATCGGCACTGGCGGCACGAGCCCGTTCGGCTCCGGCGGTTTCAACCCCGAGGGCATTCGTGTCGGCGACGCGGGCAAGCGTCAAGGCAAGGCCGTGAAAGTCTGGGATCAGCGCGAGTACAAGAACCTCGACGACCAAGTGGAGCTGGGCACCCGCAACATCAAGATCGCCCTGCGTCGCCTGCGCAAGTTCGCCCGCCAGGGTGCGGCTGAAGAGTTGGACATCGACGGCACCATCGACCACACCGCCCGGGACGCAGGCCTCTTGAACATCCAGATGCGCCCGGAGCGACGCAACACCGTGAAGTTGTTGTTGCTGTTCGATATCGGCGGCTCGATGGACGCTCACGTGAAGATCTGCGAAGAACTGTTCTCAGCCTGCAAGACCGAGTTCAAGCACCTGGAATATTTCTACTTCCACAACTTCGTCTACGAGTCGGTGTGGAAGAACAACCTGCGCCGCACCTCCGAGCGCACCTCGACCCAGGACCTGCTGCACAAGTACGGCGCCGACTACAAAGTGATTTTCATCGGTGACGCCGCCATGGCCCCTTATGAAATCACCCAGGCCGGCGGCAGCGTCGAACACTGGAACGAAGAAGCCGGTTACGTGTGGATGCAGCGTTTCATGGAGAAGTACAAGAAGCTCATCTGGATCAATCCGTACCCCAAGGACACTTGGGGCTACACCGCTTCGACCAACATCGTGCGCGAGTTGGTGGAAGACCGGATGTTCCCGCTGACCTTGCGGGGGTTGGAGGAAGGGATGCGGTTTCTTTCCAAGTAGATCTTTGTTGCCTGACAGGACCTCTTCGCGAGCAAGCCCGCTCCCACAGGGATCTTATGTACGACGGAGATCCAGTGTGGGAGCGAGCTTGCTCGCGAAGCTTTTCAGCGCTTCAAAAACACCTGCAAACACTCCACCTGCTGCCGATGCGCAACCTCCTGCACCACCGGCCGCAACCGCACCTGCGCCCCCGGCAGGCATTGCGCCAGTCGGGCCAGGGCCAGCGGTGTCAGGGCGCCCAAGCGTGGATAACCACCGATAGTTTGCCGGTCATTGAGCAACACGATCGGCTGGCCGTCCGGTGGCACCTGCACGGCGCCCAGGGGAATGCCTTCGGAAATCATCGACGGGCCCTGGTATTCCAGCGCCGTGCCCAGCAATCGGATGCCCATGCGGTCGGCGCGGCTGTCCAGCGTCCATAGGCTGTTGAACGCATCGAACAAGCTCTGTCCCGCGAACTCGCCATTCTGCGCCCCCAGGATCAAGTCCAGCGGCGCGGTCTGTTGGAAATCCGGAATCAACCTGTGCGGCATGGGCCGCGGCGTTGCCGAGCCTGAGTAGCTCAGGTGCGCACCGCGCTCCAGCGCCCTGCCCCGGCCGTCCAGGCCACCCAGTTCCTCGCGCACCACCGTCGCCCGGCTGCCCAGCACCGCCGGCGCATCGAATCCGCCGGGAGCGGCCAGGTAGGCCCGGGCGCCGAGCACAGGCTGGGTAAGCGCCAGGGACTGTCCTTTACGCAGGCTGAAAAAACGCCACGAAGCGACTGGCTGGCCATCGATTCGTGCCCCCAGGTCCGCCCCGGCCAGCGCCAGCACGCAATCGTCTTCGGCCAGCACCGTAAAGCCGCCAAGGGTGATTTCCACCGCCGCCGCGCCCAAGGGATTACCGAGCATCCAGTTGGCCCAGGCCATCGATAGCCAGTCCGCGGCGCCGCCCTGGGTCACGCCCAGATGTCTAACACCGAAACGGCCGGCGTCCTGCAACAGGCACAGCGGGGTGCTGGCCTGGATCGATAAACGGCTCATGCCTGGACCTCCAGCGGTGTGTCATCGCCGCCCAGCGCAACGAATTCGGCATGGTCTATGGCAGCGAAACGCACGGTATCGCCAGGTTGCATCAGGCTGTAGCCGTCACGCTCGCGATCAAACAGTTTGGCCGGGGTGCGACCGATCAGGTTCCAGCCACCAGGCGACACGACCGGATACGCCGCGGTCTGACGCTCGGCAATCCCGACGCTACCTGCCGCCACGCGCTTGCGCGGCGTGCCGAGGCGCGGCGCGGCCAGCACTTCGTCGACCAGCCCCATGAAGGCGAACCCTGGCGCGAAACCCAGGGCGAACACTTGGTATTCACGCTCGCTGTGGCGGCGGATCACTTGCTCCACCGTCAACCCGCTGCGGCTCGACAGCAGGCCCAATTCTGGCCCGACACAAGGGTCGTACCACACCGGCAGTACATGGCATTGGCCGGCCATGCGGGCATCGGGTGAAAGACCATTCAATGCTTCGTGAACCAGCTCCCGAGCCTGCGAGGGCGTCAAGGCGAGCAAATCGTAATGCACCATCAGCGTGGTATAGGACGGCACCAGGTCGATCAGATGTTCGGCGAATACGGCTCGCAAGCGCTCGCTGGCCGCGAGCATCCACGGCATATTGGCTTCGGCGATTTCATCGAACAGGCGCACCATCAGGCAGTCCACCGCCACCACTTCCAGGCGTGGCTTCATGGCGCGCTCTGCCGGTCCAGGGCTTCGCGAATACGTTGCACCGCGGCCACGGAACTGGCGTTGTCACCGTGCACGCACAAGGTGTTGGCCCTCAGGTGCAATGCGCTGCCGTCATTGGCGGTCAGCGCATCGCCGCGAGCGATGGTCAGGGCTTGCTCGATGATGACCGCCGGATCGTGGTGTACCGCACCCGGCGTTTGTCGCGACACCAGATGACCGGCACTGTCATAGGCACGATCGGCGAAGGCTTCGAACCACAGGGTCAAGCCGTATTCATCGCCCAAGGCCTGGGCTGCGCCGTTGTCCCGGGTCGCCATGAGCATCAAGGGCAGCGACGAGTCGTAGGCGGCCACCGCCTGGATCACCGCGCGCAGTTGCGCCGGGTTGGCCATCATGTCGTTGTACATCGCCCCGTGGGGCTTGACGTAGCTGACCCGTCCGCCCTGGGCCCGGCAGATGCCGTCGAGCGCGCCGATCTGGTAATGCAACAGGTCCTGCAGTTCCTGGGCGCCATAGGCCATGGAACGGCGGCCGAAACCTGCCAGGTCCTGATAGGCCGGGTGCGCCCCGATCCGCACGCCATGGCCCAGGGCCAGGCTGACAGTCTTGCGCATGATGCTTGGGTCGCCGGCGTGGAAGCCACAGGCGATGTTGGCGCAATCGATGAAGGGCATCACCTCGGCGTCCAGACCCATGGTCCAGTTGCCGAAGCTTTCGCCGATGTCGCAGTTCAATAGCAGGCGGTTCACGGTGAACGCTCCTGTAGGATCTTTTTTATTTAACAGCGGGACAACAGCCTCGCCGCTTATCGGTTATTCGGCTTCCAACTGCTTGCCTTGGGTTTCCGGCAGGCTCAGGGCCGCCAGGATCACCACGCCGTAAGACACCGCGGCGAAGGCGCCGATGCCCACGCTCAGTGGTACTTTCTGGCTCAGCAGGCCGATCAACAGCGGGAACAGTGCCGCCACCGCCCGGCCAATGTTGTAGCAGAAGCCCTGCCCCGACCCGCGGATCCGCGTAGGGAACAGTTCGGTAAGGAACGAGCCCATGCCGCTGAACATCCCAGACGCGAAGAACCCCAGGGGAAAGCCCAGCCAGAGCATCACGTTATTGCTCACCGGCACTTGGGTGTACAGCAGCACAATAGTGAACGAGCCGACAGCGAACAGGACGAAATTTTTCTTACGCCCGAGGATGTCCGACAGATACGCACTGATGACGTAACCGACGTAGGAACCGACGATCACCATTGCCAGGTATCCGCCGGTGCTCAATACGCTCAAGCCGCGCTCATTTTTCAGGAACGTCGGCAACCACGAGGTAATCGCGTAATAACCACCCAGGGCACCGGTAGTCAGCAGCGAGGCGCGGATGGTGGTGAAGAGAATGCCGGGAGCGAAAATTTCATAGAACTTGGCCGGGTTGCTTGGCGTTTGCCGGGCCTTGGCCTGGTTATAGACTTCCGGATCCTTGACCAGCCGACGGACGAAAATCACGAATATCGCTGGGACGATGCCGAGGATGAACAAGGCGCGCCAGGCGTCTTCCGGCGGTAGCACCGAGAACAACAACGCATACAGGATCGCCGTCATGCCCCAGCCCAGCGCCCAACCCGACTGCACCATGCCCACCGCCTTGCCACGGTCCTTGGCGCGAATCACTTCGCCCATCAGCACCGCACCGGCGGTCCATTCGCCGCCGAAGCCGAAGCCCATCAGGGTGCGGGCGATCAGCAACTGTTCGTAGCTCTGGGCAAAGCCACACAGGAAGGTGAAGAACGCGAACCACAGCACCGTCAGTTGCAGGGTGCGCACCCGACCGATGCGGTCCGAGAGGATGCCCGCCACCCAGCCGCCGATGGCCGAGGCGATCAGCGTGCTGGTGTGGATCAGTCCCGCCTGCCCGGTGGTGATGCCCCACATCGCGATCAGCGTCGGCACGACGAAACTGAGCATCTGCGTGTCCATGCCGTCCAAGGCGTAGCCAACCTTGCAACTCCAGAATGTCCGACGCTCCTGCTGGTTGATGTTGCGATACCAGTCAAACGGCCCGGAACGGGCCTGGGGGGTGGGGACGCCGAGCGTGTCGGGTGCACTCATGGTGGTTCTCCGCAGTTTTATTGTTCTAAGCCTCGACGACGCAAACGTAGAGACCGGATGCCCCGATTCTTGAGCGGGCACGCCATCGCGTCCAACGAATAAAACCTTGGTTGGGTCATAAGAAAAAGTTGATTGGTTGCATCGGTGAGTCTGACTGAACACCGTTGTGGCCCAGCTGCACACCGTTGTGGCGAGGGGATTTATTCCCGTTGGGCTGCGAAGCGGCCCTGATAAGGCCACCACATGTGTCAGGCAGGATCATTTCTAGTGCTGCATTGAGGCCTGCTTCGCAGCCCAGCGGGGATAAATCCCCTCGCCACAAAAGCACTTCGACCGCGGTGCAATCAGAGCCCGCGCAAATCCCGCTCTTCAATCGGTCGGCTCTGGCGCAGGCGCTTGCCACCCAGCACCACCCAATCGATCAGGCGGAACAGGCATTCCAGGCCGAACGACAACAGCATGGCGCCGCTGATGCCCCAGATCATCGCCTCGGGCGTGAGCAGGATCTGGTAGCTGTAGCCATTCCAGGTTTCCTTGCGAATGTCCGGATCGGCGGCCAACGCCACTTGCAGCAGGCGGATGTACCACGGCCCCTGCATCGCCTGGAATTGCTTGTCCAGGGCCTGCTGACGCACCAGCAAGGTGTTCAGGCTGTCGGCGTCGCTGCGAAAGATCGGGTCTTCGCTGGCACGGTAATGAGCCACCAGGGCCTGCATGTCGCCTTTGAAAAACTGATTGGCGGTGCCCTGGAACCCTTGCAGGCCGGTCTGCGCCTCGATCAGGTGGGCTTCGACCCGTTTGGCATAGTCGTTGATGAAGCCCGGTACTTGCACCCCGACCAGCAGGCCCACCGCGAACAACACCAGGCGTAGATAACTGAGCAGCATAACGTGACGTCCTTATTCGGTCCGACCGTGACTGACGCATTCGCCGCGTCGCCACAGGCTCCATTGGCCCGGTTCATAGCGGGTCCAGTTTTCGTTTTCGGTCAAGGGTTCGGTGGCGATCACGGTGACCACATCGTTGGGCGTGGTTTCAGCCTGGAAATCGACGATTACATCCACATCCTTGAGCCTCGCCGGGCCGAACGGCGCGCGGCGGGTGATCTGGGCCAGTTTGGTCGAGCAATAGCAGAACAGCCAGTCACCATCGCTCAGCAGGCAATTGAACACGCCTTTGCTGCGGTATTCGGCGCAGGCCTCAAGCAGCGAAGGTAACAGTTGCTCGACCTCAACCGGTTCCGGAAATGCCCCGCGCACGCGGTTGAGCAGGTCGCAAAACGCCGCTTCACTGTCGGTATCGCCGACCGGGCGATAGAAGCTCACACCCGGCTGGAAATCGGCGAGTTGGCCGTTGTGGGCGAAACACCAGTTGCGCCCCCACAGCTCTCGCACGAATGGGTGGGTGTTGGACAGGCAGACCTTGCCGACGTTGGCCTGGCGAATGTGGCCGATCACCACTTCGCTCTTGATTGGATAACGCTGCACCAGGTTTGCCACTTCCGACTCGCTGCTCGCGGCCGGGTCCTGGAACAGGCGCAGACCACGGCCTTCGTAGAAAGCGATGCCCCAGCCGTCGCGGTGTGGCCCGGTCTTGCCACCGCGCTGCATCAGCCCGGTGAAGCTGAACACGATATCGGTCGGCACATTGGCACTCATGCCCAATAACTCACACATGCTCGAACTCTCGCTTCAAGGGGCAGGCCTGCTACAGGCGCGGTTCGATACGCGAACGCTGGGGGTTGCTCGGCACGGGCGGGCGACCGTAGCGATCATCCCCTGCCACGCCGAACGGCGGCTCGTCTTGCGGTTCATCGGCGGCGGCAGCGGCTTTTGCGGCGGCAGCGCGCTCCTTGCGAGCGTTGGATGCACGCTCGATAGGAAAGCGGATCAACACCAGAACCAGGTAGAGGCCGAAAGCGATCATGCCGTACATGAGCAGATCGGACACGGCCCGCCAGGCGTTGTTGCCAACCTTGAACAACGCGTCCAGGGCGACAATGGCCACGGCCGGGGCGACCTTGTCCTTCACAGGGTCGACAATGGTGGGGCTGAACAGCAACACCGCCATCAACAGCCGCAGCGGCTCGCGCAACCAACGCCACATCCAGCGGGTCATGCGCATCCACACCAGCAGGCAGCCCAGGGCGGCGAAGGCGTAGAGGCCCCAGGCGATCAGATAGTCGTTCTCGGTCATGGTGTCCATGGCAAGGCAGGCAAAGAGACGCTTATAGTAACGGCTTTTCGCTCGTCAGGCTGCCCCGGTGTCTGCACAGTGGCCGGTGTGTCCGGTTCGATGGACTGGACAGAACTAACCAGGCCGGCCGCTGGTCCCTTTTTCGTACAATGTTCGAGAGTCTTCCATGTCCCTATCTGCCCACGTTTCCAACGCCCCGATCGCCCGCAAGGACCCGGGTGTTGACCCGTACGCCTGGCTGCAGGAGCGCGACACCGACGCCGTGCTCGACTACCTCAAGGCTGAAAACAGCTATCAGGAGGCGCAACTTGCCGACCAGGCCGGACTGCGCGAAACCTTGTTCCAGGAGATCAAGGGCCGGATCCTCGAGACGGACCTGTCCCTGCCCTCGCCCTGGGGCCCCTACTTGTATTACACCCGCACCACGGCCGGTGATGAATACCCGCGCCACTACCGCTGCCCGCGTCCGGCCGACGACAGCCTGACCGTGGACGAAAGCCGCGAACAATTGCTGCTGGACCCGAACGAGCTGGCCGGCGGCGGTTTCTTTTCCCTCGGCGCCTTCAGCATCAGCCCCGACCACCAGCGCCTGGCCTACAGCCTGGATACCTCGGGCGATGAGATCTACACGCTGTTCGTGAAGGAATTATCCAACGACAAGGTCAGTGAACTGTCCTTCGAGGACTGTGACGGCAGCATGACTTGGGCCAACGACAGCCTGACGCTGTTTTTCGGCGAGCTGGACGAGACCCACCGCCCGCACAAACTCTGGCGCTATCGCCTGGATGGCACTGCCGCCGAAGAGGTGTTCCATGAGCCGGACGGGCGTTTCTTCCTGCATTGCTACCGTTCAAGCTCTGAACGGCAACTGATCCTGTCCCTGGGCAGCAAGACCACCAGCGAAATCTGGGTGCTGGACGCCGCGCAACCGCAGCAGCCCTTCACCTGCCTGGCGCCACGGCGGGAAAACCATGAATACGACGTCGACCACGGCCTGCTCGATGGCCAGTGGGCGTGGTTGATCCGCAGCAACCGCGACGGCATCAATTTCGCGCTGTACCAGGCCGCCGATACCGGCGTGGCACCGACCGAGGCCGACTGGCAGAACCTGATCGCCCACAGCGACACCGTGATGATCGACGGCCTGAGCCTGAACGCCGGGGCCTTGACCCTGAGCTTGCGTGAAGGCGGCCTGCCCATCATCGAAGTTCATCCACAGGGCTTGCCGGCGTATCGGGTGCAACTGCCGGACGCGGCCTACAGCCTGCATGTGCAGAACAGCCTGGAGTTCGTCAGCGAGCGCATTCGCCTGCGCTACGAGGCCCTGAACCGCCCGGCACAGATCCGCCAACTGGACCTGGCCAGTGGCGAACAGGTCGTCCTCAAGCAAACGCCGGTGCTCGGCCCATTCGACGCCGATGCCTACGTCAGCCAGCGGCTATGGGCCACGGCACCGGACGGCACGCAAGTGCCCATCAGCCTGGTGGTCAAGCGCGAAGCCCTCGGCAAACCTGTGCCGCTGTATCTGTACGGCTACGGCGCCTATGGCGAAAGCCTCGACCCGTGGTTTTCCCACTCACGGCTGAGCCTGCTCGATCGTGGCGTGGCGTTTGCCATCGCCCACGTGCGCGGCGGTGGCGAGCTGGGGGAAGCCTGGTACCGCGCCGGCAAGCAGGAGCACAAGCCCAACACATTCAGTGATTTCATCGCCTGCGCCGAGCATTTGATTGCCAACGGTTTCACCACTGCCGAGCAGTTGGCGATCAGCGGCGGCAGCGCCGGTGGCCTGTTGATCGGCGCGGTGCTCAACCAGCGCCCGGAGCTGTTCAAGGTGGCGATCGCCGAAGTGCCGTTCGTCGATGTCCTCAACACCATGCTCGACCCGGACCTGCCCCTGACCGTCACCGAATACGACGAATGGGGCAACCCGCAGGAGCCAGACGTCTATGATCGGATACGCGCCTACGCCCCCTACGAAAACGTCAGCGCCCAGGCGTACCCGGCGCTGCTGGTCATCGCCGGCTACAACGACAGCCGCGTGCAGTACTGGGAAGCCGCCAAGTGGGTGGCGAAATTGCGGGCCACCAAGACCGACGGCAACCCGCTGCTGCTCAAGACCGAACTGGGCGCCGGCCACGGCGGGATGAGCGGTCGCTACCAGGGATTGCGTGACGTAGCGCTCGAATATGCATTTGTCTTGAAGGTTTTAGGGCTGGCCTGAGGAACTCTGTGGGGCGGCCCGGTCTTAGGGAACGATGCAGCCTCAAAAATGTGGGAGCGGGCTTGCTCGCGAAGGCGGACTGACATTCAGCTGATGTGTCGACTGACACACCGTCTTCGCGAGCAAGCCCGCTCCCACAGGTATTTCACCCAAACACGTAGCAGCCACAAGAAAAAGACCGTGACGACATGTCAGAACCGACCTTATTGAACAAAGAAATCCGCGACTGGCTGATGGACTGCGGTCTGTTCGACCAGTTGCTGCCCGTGGACTTCGCCGCAGCCTCGGGCTATTTCAGCATCAGTGCCATCGCCGAGGGCGAGGCGATTTTCCGCGAGGGCGATGCCGGCAGCTTCATGTGCATCATCCACACCGGCCAAGTGGCCGTGCAGAAAACCGGCCCCGACGGCCAACCGGTGACCATTGCCACGTTGCGCAGCGGCCGGGCATTCGGCGAAATGGCCGTGCTCGATGGCGAGCGACGCTCGGCCAGTTGCATTGCCGCCAGCAATTGCCAGTTGCTGAACCTGGGCAAGGATTCGTTGGAAAAAATGCTCAACGACGCACCCAAGATCGCCGCCAAGATCATTCGCGCCCTCGCCGTCTCCCTGTCCAAGCGCCTGCGCATGGCCGATGGGCAGCTGCTGTCGCAGCAGGTCTAGCCGCAAACCCGGTGACTTGTGGGAGCGGGCTTGCTCGCGAAGACGTCAGATCAGTCAGGATCCTTGTTGCCTGACACACCGCTTTCGCGAGCAAGCCCGCTCCCACAGGAATCCATCGCTTATAGGGCTAGCCACCCGGCGACTTGGCCTTCGGCGGTTTCGGTTCCATGCCCGGTATCGGCTGGTCCTTGGGCGGCCGGGGCATTTCGATGGGCGGCAGCAAGGGCGGCCCGCCGTTTCCCGGGGCCACTTTGGGCACGCCGTTGGGCGTGACCGGCGGATACGGCATGGGAGTGGCGGTGCCTGGCGAGCCAGGGACGCTGGAGGGGCTGACCGGAATCGTCGGCTGCTGGGCCTGTGCGCAACTTATTGAGAGCGCCGCCAGGGCAATGGCCGTTAGAATGATGCACTTCATCAATGGCTCCGTGGCTATTGTCTACCTTCAGGCTAGTCCTTACCGCGCCGGTTTGCCCTCCTCTTGAGATATCCATGAAACGTTTCGTTCTGCTCGACACCACGCCCATCCCTGATAACGGCGGTGCCCTGTGCCTGTTCGAGTATGGCGAAGACTTCGTCATCAAGATCCAGGGCGGTGACGGCGGGCAGTTGATGAATACCCGCATGCACGGTTCCGAAGACGCCCTGGCGGAGATTCCCTGCCGCAAGGTTGCCGGCCGTCCTGGCTCGCGCGTGCTGATCGGCGGCCTTGGCATGGGATTCACCCTCGCCTCGGCGCTCAAGCACCTGGGCAAGACCGCCGAGGTGGTGGTGGCCGAGCTGGTGCCCGGGGTGGTGGAGTGGAATCGGGGGCCATTGGGAGAAAAGGCCGGGCGACCGCTGTCGGACCCGCGCACCGTGATTCGCATGGAAGACGTGGCCAAGGTGCTGCAAGCCGAGCCCCAGGGTTTCGACGCGATCATGCTGGATGTCGACAACGGCCCCGAAGGCCTGACCCAGAAAGCCAACAGCTGGTTGTATTCGGCCGGCGGCCTGGCAGCCTGCGCCAAGGCCCTGCGGCCCAAGGGTGTGCTGGCAGTGTGGTCGGCCAGCGCCGATCGGCAGTTTTCCGACAAACTGAAGAAGGCCGGTTTCAAGGCCGAAGAGGTGCAGGTGTTCGCCCATGGCAACAAAGGCACCCGTCACACCATCTGGATTGCCGAGAAGCTCAAGGGCTAAGCTAAACTGTGCTCAACCGTCATCAGTCTTTTCTACAAAGGTGAACCCATGAGTTCGTCAACGCCACCGTCCAACACCGCCAAGCTGGACCGCATCCTCGCCGATGCCCAGCGCGACCGGGAAATGGGCTACCGCGACAAAGCCCTGAAAATGTACCCCCATGTCTGCGGCCGCTGCGCCCGTGAGTTTTCCGGCAAGCGCCTGAGTGAATTGACCGTTCACCACCGCGACCACAACCACGACAATAACCCGCAGGACGGTTCCAACTGGGAACTGCTATGCCTGTATTGCCACGACAACGAGCACTCGCGCTACACCGACCAGCAATATTTCGGCGACGGCTCCCTGAGCACTCCGAAAATCGCCAAGGCCACCCATAACCCGTTTGCGGCGCTGGCCGGGTTGATGAAGAAAGACGAGTAGCTGTCATTACCAGAGAGCTTTCCAGTCTGTAAGGCCGCCTTCGCGAGCAAGCCCGCTCCCACAGAGATTTCCAGCATCCTGGGGAGCGGGCTTGGTCCATTGACTCTCTCCAACGCTCACGAAACCCTGTGGGAGCGAGCTTGCTCGCGAAGGCGATGCACCCTTCACCACCAATCGCGAAACTGACCACCCTCCCGCATTCCCCGTATAATCGCGCCTTTTCCCCAAAGGCACCCGCCCGTGGCCAACAAACGCTACAGCTGCATCGGTCTGTTCAACCCCAAGTCACCGGAAAACGTCGGTTCGGTCATGCGCGCCGCCGGCTGCTACGGCGTGGCGTCGGTGTTCTACACCGGCAAGCGCTACGAGCGCGCCGCCGACTTTGTCACCGATACCAAGAAGGTCCACTACGACATCCCGCTGATTGGCATTGACGACCTGAAGAAAATCCTGCCCCTGGGCTGCGTGCCGGTGGCGGTGGAACTGGTGGACGGTGCGCGTCCGCTGCCTGAGTACACGCACCCGGACCGGGCGCTGTATATCTTTGGCCCCGAAGACGGTTCGCTGGACAAAGACATTCGTGACTGGTGCGAAGACGTGGTGTACATCCCCACCACCGGTTGCATGAACCTGGCCGCCACCGTCAATGTCGTGCTGTACGACCGCATGGCCAAGGGCAATAACACCCGTTCGGGGCCGCAATTCCGCTGATCGGTGCGAAATCCGATTGAACAAGGCCAGCGCTCGGGCAGTCAGCTTTATACCAATCCCCACACTGGAGACAGATCATGAGCGATAACAATCCGTTCGAGCCAATCGAGAGCACCCCGTTCCAATCCCATCCGCCACAGAACGTGCATGGCTGGGAACGCATTGGCTCACTGGCTGGCGGTGTGCTGATGATGGGCAAGGGGCTGCGCCGTGGCGGTGTGATCGGTCTGGCTCAACTGGCTATCGGCGGTATGGCATTGGCAAGGGGTATCACCGGGCATTGTTCGGCCAAGTCGCTTTTGGAGAAGAATCGCCAGAACCTGAACAGCGCCCGCGCCCGGATCGAACAGGCCGGTGATGAGCTGACTCGCATGAAAGCCAATGCCGAGGCGGCGACGGGTACAGCTACTGTGACGGGGAATGATTCGCTGAGTTCACCGCGGGCTGGCCTTTGATTCAATAGGTGCGGTGAGGCTGATAGCCTCTTCGCGAGCAAGCCCGCTCCCACAGTAATCCAGTCATACACAAATGATGTGTTCACTGAAGATCCACTGTGGGAGCGGGCATGCTCGCGAATGCGGTACTACTGAAGTAACCGGCTATCAAGCACAGTAGAAGGCCCATCCAAGATGCTTTCACTGAGCTGCACAAACTCCTTGGTATCGACTGTCTCCAAGCGCATCGCCCCCTGCAACACATCATCCAGCGAACGCTTGTTGCGGGTCTTCAGGCGAATCTCGCGGTCCAGTTCCTGTAGCAGCAATACCGCCTTGGCCACCGTCGCGGGGCCGATCTGTTCGCCGCGCAAGGTCGTCACGCTCCGACTGTCACGGGCGAGCCGGTCATTGAGGACCTGATAGCGTTCATCGCTCATACCGCCGGCACGGCGCAGCAGCTCGATGGCGTAGTACTCGGTCAACCCTTCGCTGATCCAGTCGCTACGATCCTGGTCGTTGATACGCGCAAGCGCCTGCACCAATTCACGCAGCAACGGACTGGCACCTCGCTCGCTGACCAGGGGCGGACGGCTGTGCAGATAGATTGAGTCATGGCCGGCCTGGGCGCCGCGCCACAACGGGTCCCCCGCGCCGACGATCAACAATTTGGCCGGATGGCGCGGCACCAACGCTTGCACCTGCGGCCAGACAAACGTCAACAGCGTCAGAACATCCATCCGGCGCATGCCCTGGCCCCGGGGCGAGGCCACGGTGACCTCGGTTTCCCCCAGGCGGGTGCGACGGCTGCCAAGCTTGCCGGCAAGCATCCAGCCGGTGGGACGGTCGAACAGCCGCGAAGGGTTGTCGATGCGAAAGCGTTGCTTGCCGATGCGCGGCCAAGGCGTCTCGATGCTTGTCCAACCGTCGGGCAATTCAACGTCCAGGCGGGCCACCAGTTCGACGCCGTCCTGCTGGTCGAGCTTGGCCGACGGCACCAGGTCATCGCCGCGCAGCAAGGCCCAGGTCGGGGTCATGCGGGTTTCGAAGGTGGCGTTCTTGCGGGCATGACCGATACGCACCCGGTAGCTCAGGCTCGCCTTGTCGGCCGTTGGACGCCAGACGCCGCGCGCTTGCTTGCCGGGACTCAACTGCCATTGACCGTCTGCCTTGAAGTCGCTGTAGCGGCTGCCGTCACCCAGGTCGAAATCCAGGCTGCGCACCGCCGAACCCCGTGCCAACGTCAGGCGCACCTCGGCCTGATCGCTTTGCGGCAACAGGTGCACGTGATAATCCAGATCGACTTTCTGCGCCGCCCATAACGGCCCGCACACCACCAGCAGCCCGGCCGCCAGCATCCGTTTCAATCCAGCTGCCATGAATTCTCCCTGGTCGTGCAATACCCGGCGATTCAGCCGGCGCGGAAAATCAGATGATCTTCCCAATCCTCTTCCGCCACGCTGCCTTCGGCCAACATGCGCCCGGACTGGGAAATGCGTTCATGGTGCACGGCATCACGGTCGCCGCAAACCAGGTGGTGCCACAAAGGCAGGTCCTTGCCCTCGCTGACCAATCGATAACCGCAGGTCGGTGGCAGCCATTTGAATTCATCGGCCTTGCCCGGCGTGAGCTGGATGCAATCGGGAACGAAGTCCCGACGGTTGGGGTAATCGGTGCACTGGCAGGTTTTCAGGTCCAGCAGTTTGCAGGCGATGCGTGTGTAATAGACGCTGTTGTCGTCTTCGTCTTCGAGCTTTTGCAGGCAGCACAGGCCGCAGCCGTCGCACAGCGATTCCCATTCCTGCGAATCGAGCTGATCGAGGGTTTTGCGTATCCAGAACGGTTCGACTTTGGCGGCCATGGTTCAAGTATCAATATCAAATGGTGAAAAGGCCGACAGTCTAGTGCCGGGGCCTCTCAAGGCCAAGCATTGGCGACTGTCGGTATGGCGGGGCTTGTCAGGCCGTGCGCCGGAACGTAGGTTGCTTCATTCACTTTCTTCAATCCGGTCAGGTAACCCCATGAGCGCTAACTCCCGCATTGCCGATTACGCCATTCATCCCCAATTCATCGAGCGCTGGTCGCCCCGCGCCTTTACCGGCGAAGGCATTGCCGAAGAAACCCTGCTGGGCTTTTTCGAGGCTGCGCGCTGGGCACCCTCGGCATACAACTCGCAACCGTGGCGTTTCCTTTATGCGCGCCGTGACACGCCGAACTGGGAGCGTTTCCTGGGCCTGCTCAATGAATTCAACCGTGGCTGGGCGCAACATGCCTCGGCGTTGGTGATCATTGCGTCGAAAACCACTTTCGCCGTGCCTGGCGCCACCGAGGAAACCGCGGCGCTGTGCCACACCTTCGACACCGGTGCGGCCTGGGGCCACCTGGCACTGCAAGCCAGCCTCAGCGGCTGGCACACCCATGGCATGGCCGGTTTCGATCAGGAACTGACCCGCCAGGAACTGAAGATCCCGCAAGGCTATGCCCTGCACGCCGCCGTGGCGATTGGCAAGCTGGGCGACAAATCCACGCTGGCCGAATACCTCCAGGCCCGCGAAACCCCAAGCCCGCGCCGGCCGTTGAGTGAGCTGGTGGCTGAGGGTGATTTCACTTTGTAAACCCATTGAGTGATCACTGAAACAACCACTGTGGGAGCGGGCTTGCTCGCGAAGGGGCCAGTACATTCAACAAATATGTTGATTGACACACCGCCTTCGCGAGCAAGCCCGCTCCCACAGAATCTTATCGTGGTTCAGTAGCCCCGGCTGAAATCCACTTCCCCGCGTAGCGTTTCACCGGCCTGGTAGGCCTGCAGGTTCTCCAGGAACAACTGCACCATCATTGGCGGTGAGGTCGGAGCGGAGCTGTGGCCGGTCAGCAGCAGGCCCCAGGCGGTCCAGAACGGATGGCGTTGCGGCAGCGGCTCCTGGCGGCAGACGTCGATGACCGCACCGGCCAAATGACCCTCTTTCAACGCTTGGACCAGGTCCGCGTCCACCACCGCCACGCCGCGCCCAACGTTGATGAACAGTCCGCTGGGCTTGAACTGCTTGAACAGCGCCGCGTCATACAGGTCGTGGGTGTGGGGGGTGTTGGGCAGCAAGTTGATCACGTAATCCACCTCACCCACCAGCCGAGGCAGATCCTGCAGCGCTCCAACTTCGATGAATGGCGCCAACTCACGGGCTTCGCTGGCAATGCCATACAACTGCACGCCAAACGGCAGCAGAAATTGCGCCACGCGCTGGCCGATATCGCCGGTCCCGACGATCAGCACCTTGCGCCCCGCCAGGCCCTGCCCCTGGCGATTGTCCCACTTGCGCTCGACCTGGCTGACCAAGCGTGCCAGCACCTCGCGCTCGTGGCCGAGCATATAAGTCAGTATGTACTCGGCCATCACCTGGCCAAAAATGCCCACCGCACGGGTCAAGCGATAATCACGGGTCAGGCCCTCGGCCAGCAACGGCGTGATGCCCGCCCAGGTCGATTGCAGCCAGAGAGGTCGGTGACTTTGACGCAACAGGGTGGCCAGCAGATCGGGCTGACCAAGCCAGACCGGGCAATCGGCGGCCAGACGCGACAGTTCGGCGGAATCGCCGCTGGTCAGGACTTCGATCTCGGGTGCAGCCTGGCGCAACAGCTGGGCGTATACCGCGTGGTCGTGTTCGGCAATCAGAACGCGCATGAATCAAACCTTTCAAAAACAGTGCGGACGACCGCCGACGGAGTGTCGCTCCATCCAGGCGGGCATCGCCAATAAATCATTCCAGTGTTTCAAGAGGCCCCCAGGACGGGTGCCTGAGGATACCGTCAGACCGGGTCGTTGCGTCGCAGCAACTCTTCGGGCAGGTGTTCGATGTATTCATCCTCGGCCGGTGGCATCTGCAGGTGGTAACCCTGGCTGTCGAGGTTTTCCAGCACCTTGTTAATGTCTTCCCGGGACAGCTCCCGCTCGGGGCTCAGCACCAGGTCGAAGGCATGGATCGCCTTGCCAAAGGCCGCCATCAATGGCTCAGGCACACGCTTCAAGGCATCACTCTTGAGCACATACAGGTACATCTCGTTTTTCTTCGAGCTTCGGTAGATGGAGCAGATACGTTTCAAGGCTGTTCTCCGGCAGTGGCCAGGCTGTCGAGCAGCGCCTGGCCCATCAATTCGCGACGCCAGCCACGCAGCGAATCGGGCAATTGGTAAGGTCCCTCGGGGAAGCCGCTCTTGATCAGCGCTTCGAGGGTTTTCTTGCGCAGCATCAGTTCCGGTGCGATACCCAGGCGCTCGGCTTCAGCCTGCCCCAACGCCCGCAGGCGCTTGACCAGCGCCGAGGCCTCGATAGGCAATGGCTCGGCCACGGCCGGGGGCCATTGCTCAGGCGGTACGCTGGCGGCGCGCTTGATCAGATCCAGCAGGAACTCGCCATCCTGGCGCACAGTACGCGGATGCATGTCTTCGATTTTCGCCAGCGCGCCGAGGTTATCCGGCTGCGTGCGGGCCAGGGGCCACAGCGAATGCTCACGGATGATGCGGTTGCGCGGCAGGTCACGGGCGCGCGCCTCGCGTTCGCGCCAGGCGCACAGCTCACGCAGCACGGCCAACTGAGCCCGGGAAAGTTTCCAGGCCAGCTTGGCCTCGCGATAAACCTCATAGGGGTCCACTTCGCGACGGAGGTTGGCCACCAGTTCGGCACCGTCCTCCAATACCCAGGCAGATTTTTCGTCGGACAGTTTTGGACGCAGCTGTACGAAAACTTCCGCCAGATGCACCGCATCCTCCGCGGCGTAGCTGATCTGGGTGTCAGACAGGGGCCGTTGCAACCAGTCAGACCGGGTCTCGCCCTTGGGCAGCTCGATACCCAGCACTTCCTGCACCAGCCGCGAGTAACCCATGGAGAAACCCAGGTTCAGGTAGGCGGCGGCCAGTTGAGTATCGAACAAGGGCGCGGGCAGGCTGCCGGTCAGGCGCAGCAGCACTTCAAGGTCTTCACTGCACGCGTGGAGCACCTTGAGCACCGCCGGGTTTTCCAGGAGCGCGGCCAAGGGTTGCCAGTTGTCGATGGTCAAGGGGTCGATCAGGTAGGCACGCTTGCCGTCGCCAATCTGCAGCAGGCCGGCAATCGGATAAAAGGTGTCGACCCGCATGAATTCGGTGTCGAGGGCGACGAATGGCAACTGTTGCCATTCGGCGCAAAACTGCCCGAGGCTATCGTTGTCGCGAATCCAATGAATATCGATGGCCACACGGCTCTCCCTTGAAGAATGGCGCGCAGTATATATCGCCGTCAGCGATTGCGAGCATCCATAGAGCATGAGCCTGAGAGAAATCGCCTTCGCAAACGCAAGAATAGTCCTACATCCGGATCTAACCGGTCTTACGAAGTACATAAACCCGCGTCAACGCAAAACCGGGCAGGAAATCCTGATGCCACAGCACGGTGAAACCGGCCTGGCGGAACTCGGCTTCAATCTCGGCCTTGACGGCCAGCCTTCGTTGCGCCGAATGGCCGATGTTGAGGCGCCCCTCGATTTGAACCGACACGATCACCGTGTCACGACTGACCCGATGAAATTCGCGCAGCAACGCCAGGCGATGCTCGCTGGCGCTGATGTGCCGAAACAGTTGCAGACAAAAAATGCAATCCACAGCGTTCGCCGACAGCCCAAGGGTGAACGCCGAGCTGGGGAACGTCTTGACCCGTTCGAGTAACGCACCGCCATGGTGGGTAAGCGCATGATCGAGCATGTCCGCAGACGAGTCCGCCGCCAGGATCACCCGATTGGCATGCTCGGCCAGCACCGGCCAGTACCGCCCCGCCCCACATGCCACATCCAGCACCAACCCCGGCTCGCCGGCCGCTTTCAAGGCATTGCGCACCATCTGATCGTCACGCCAGAGCGCCAGGCGCAACCGTCGAGGCGCCGGCTGGCAGCAAACCTGCGCATGCTCCTGGTCATGTTGCCTGGCGAACTCAAGCTCAACGGTGGATGGGGGTGGCCCGGACATACGAACAGCTCTTGGAAAATGAATGGATGACAGGTTAACCAATACTGCGTGAAAAAAAGGTGTAGGCGATCACTCCCGGGCCAGCACGCCGTCGATCACCGCGCCGCGACAACTGGCGAACATATCCAGGTCCGGGTTGTAGACCTTGCTGTTGACCTCCAACAGCCCGAGCATCGAATGAAACAGGTTGTCCTGGCTCAGGGGCTTCTCGCGACTCAGCTGCAGGCAATGGGTGTCGACCGAGAAGGACTTCTGGTAGCTGTCGGAGAACCAGGCCAGCATCGCCACATGCTTCTGTTGTTCCGGGGCGAGCATGTAAGGGGTGCCGTGGAGGAACAGGTTGTATTCACCCAGGGATTCACCATGGTCCGACAGGTACAACATGGCCGTGTCGACCTTGTCCTGATTGGCCCGCAACAAGTCGATCAAGGTCGACAGCACGTGGTCGGTATAGACCAGGGTGTTGTCGTAGCCGTTGACGATGCTCTCGCGGCTGCAATTGTTCAGCGCGTTGCTTTCGCACACCGGGGTGAAATGCTCGTACTCCTTGGGATAACGCTTGAAGTATTCCGGGCCGTGGCTGCCCATCTGGTGCAGCACCAGCACGGTGTCCTTATCAAGCGTGTCGATGAAATGCTGAAGTCCCTGGAGGAGGATTTCGTCACGGCATTCACTGCTGGCGCAAAGGGCCGGATCCTTGAGATTGCTGACATCCTGCAAGGTGACCCGGTCGCACGTACCCTTGCAGCCGGATTGGTTGTCCCGCCAGATCACGTCCAGCCCGGCGCGCTTGAGCACATCCAGCAGGCCCTCTTCATTCTTGGCCTTGCTGGCGTCGTAGTTCTTGCGCCCCATGTTGGAAAACATGCATGGCACTGATACAGCGGTTTCGGTGCCGCAGGAGTGGACATCGGTGAAAGCGATCAGGCCCGCTTCCTTGTTTAGCTTCGGCGTGGTGTCGCGGTTATATCCAAGGATGCCGAAGTTCTCGGCACGAGCGCTCTCCCCCACTACCAGTACAGTCAGGGACTTGCGTGCGTGGGTTTGCCAGGCCGGGTTACGGCTTGCGTCTTCACCGACAGCGATGAACGGCTGCTTGGCCGATGCGACTTGCTCGCGCAGGTAACCGATCGATGCGCCGATGTAATTACTCGGCACGATCATCAACCGCAGTTCATGATGGTTGCGAAACAGTGAAGACAAACCCTGATAGTTGGCCAGGGCAACCACGCCGATCACCGCGGCCGAGGCCACGCCGACCAATAGCTTACTTAGCAAATCCTTGGGCCAGCGCCGATAATTAATCGGAGTCTTGAACAATAACCAGGAGGGCAAAACGCCTAATAAGCCGATATAGGCAAACAACTTCAACGACAACAGGTCACGAACTTCCGTGGCATTGGTTTCGGCAAAGTTGCGCAACATGCCGGCATCGATCAGCACACCGTATTGGGCCATGAAATACGCCACGCCAGCGCTGATCAGAAACAGGACCATCAGCACAGGCTTGAGCACTGGACGGAACGCCACGAGCGTCAACACCAGGTTGAACGCGCAGAAAATCATCACACCGAATGCCAGGCACATCAGCAGGCCTCGGGCATCAGCCGTCGTGATCGCTTGCAAGTGTTGCCAGAGCACGACGTTGAAGCCCAATAATAAAAAGGCACTGGCGACCAGCGTCACCCACTCGGGGCGCACGGCTTTGATTGTCGGCATGGTGATTGACGGTTTCCTGAAAGTTGCTCTTTAAAAAAGAAGTGCGGTAGCGAATGTGAAAAATTCGTTTCCTACGGCACCACAAACTTTAGGTAGCCCACCATCAATTTTTCGTGAAAAAGTTGCCATTAAATAATTTTTTAAGCAGCACGCCACAAATTTTAACCCGTCTGCAGCGTGCGGCCGGCCGCCGCTTCAAGCTTGATTCAGGTACCAGCGCCAGTCCTGCTCCCCCACCTCGCCCATGAATTGCCGGTACTCGGCGCCCTTGACCGCCAGGTAAACGTCCAGAAACGCTGTGCCAAAGGCTTCCCGCGCCCAGCTCGAAGCTTCAAGGGCGCGCAAGGTGGTGAGCCAGTCGGTCGGCAGCAATTCGGTTGCCTGGGCATAACCGTTGCCTTCAACCGGCGAGCCGGGATCGCATTGCTCGCGGATACCGCGATGGATGCCGGCCAATATCGCCGCCGCCGCCAGGTACGGGTTGGCATCTGCGCCGCAAATACGATGTTCGATGTGCCGCGACGAGGCCGGGCCGCCGGGCACCCTCAGGCTGACCGTGCGGTTGTCTACGCCCCAGGTCGCAGCCAGCGGTGCGTAGCTGTTGCTCTGGAACCTGCGGTAGGAGTTGGCGTTAGGGCAGAACAGCAGCAGCGAATCGAGCAGGGTGTCGAGCATGCCGCCCACCGCGTGACGCAGCAGCGGCGTGCCGTCGGCGGCTTCGCTGGCAAACAGGTTGTTGCCGTCCCGGTCCGCCAGGCTGACGTGCATGTGCATGCCGGAACCCGCCAAGTGATCGAATGGCTTGGCCATGAAACATGCCACCATGCCGTGCTTGTGCGCCACGCCCTTGACCAGCCGCTTGTAGCGCACCGCTTCGTCCATGGCTTGCAAGGCATCGGGGCGGTGCTGCAGCGTGATTTCCACCTGTCCGGGCGCGTATTCGGAAATCGCTGTGCGTGCCGGAATGCCTTGCAACCTGCACGCGGCATACAGGTCTGCCAGAAACGGCTCGATCTGTTCCAGTTCGCGCAAACCGTAGACCTGGGTGGCGCGCGGTCGGCCGCCGTCGGCGTCCCGCGCCGGTTGCGGCCGGCCCTGGCTGTCGCGCTGGGCGTCCAGCAGGTAGAACTCCAGCTCTGCGGCCATCACCGGGTAATAACCGTCGGCCTGCAAGGCCTCGATCACCCGCCCAAGCAGATAACGTGGATCGGCAACCGTCGCGGGCATCCCTTCCTGGGGGTGCATGGCGACCTGCACGGCGGCTGTCGGGATGAGCCGCCACGGCATGCGTTGCAAGCTACCGGCGATGGGATAGGCGCGGCAGTCGATGTCGCCGACGTCCCACACCAATCCGGAGTTTTCCACGTCATCGCCATTGAGGGTCAACCCGAGGATCGTGCTGGGCAACGGTCGGCCACTTTCGTAGACCGCCAGTAACTCGTCCCGGTGCAACAATTTGCCCCGAGGCACGCCATTGCTATCGAGGATGAACAGCTCGAACAATTCGATATCTGGGTGTTGTTCAAGGAATGCGTGGGCGTGTTGCACGGGTGCGAAAGAGAGTTGGGCAAGGCTCATGAGCAGGCTCGTATTTGCATGTCGGACGGCGACAGGGCGCCGTCAGTCTGTGTCCGTCTTCGACGGGCACCACGAAGGATCAACAGGCAATACGAAAATCCGGAGGACGGGCATGACGACAGTGCCACAGCGCCCAGAAGGCCAGTTCGGAGGGCAACGCACTGAGGGATGGGGTGCCGGCAGGCGTGAGTCTGCCGACCGGATCAATCGCGGCGAATGACGGGTGCGAGAATGTTAGAGGCCGACCGTCCATGAGTGCATCACAGGAAGTACATCGAGCAAGCGTTGCACGACACCCAGGGAGCTTAAACCTGGATTTGACGGAGCTTGGATCGTGGCAGGCTAAACAATGGGATAAACCAAACACTCGTTGATCGAAGGTCGTGTTCCCTACATTATCTGTCCCACTCCCGACCGTGAAATAGCCTGCATGGCATTTTCCTGGGACCATCGTTCCGTTAGGATCACCAGCCTGGTTTGCGCAAGATCCGCGCAAGGAAGCACAGCGAGAGACAGAACGGATGCTGAACAGTAATTCCCTCAGAAAGCTCGATATGCAAGACCTCATGGTGTTTAGCGCCGTGTACGAGCAAAGCAGCGTCTCTGGCGTGTCCGAGGCATTGTGTGTCAGCCAGTCAACCGTCAGTTACTGCCTCAAGAAATTGCGGACCTGTTTCGAAGACGAACTGTTTATCAACACCCGCACCGGCATGCGCCCCACCGACCGAGCCGAGGGCATGTACGACCATGTGCGGGCCATTTTGCAAAGTATCAATTTGTGCCATGCCGGCGCGCCAACGTTCGACCCGACGGGGCAAGCCGTCACGTTCAATATCTGCGCACCGGAGTATTTCGAACACCTGATCCTGCCGCACCTGCTGCGGGGCTTCGATTACGCCGATTTGCCGGTGATAGTCAACGTGCACAAGCTACAGGCCGACATACCCGCCCAGGAACTGCGCGACGGCAGTCTGGACTTGGTGATCTGCTTCGGTCCGAACTTCCACAGCAATCATGCCGACTTCAAATCCCGGCAACTGCTGGAGGAAGACCTGGTCTGCGTCGTGGATAAACAGGCGACGCCGCTGGAACCGCAACTGAGCCTTCAGTCCTTCGTCCAGCGCCGCCACGTTTTCCCGACGCCCTGGGCCTCCGCCACCAACATGGTGGACGGCTGGCTGTCGCAACAGGCACAACAGCGGCAGATCGCCGCTCGCGCCAACAGCTACAGCGCCGCATTGAAATTGATCACCGGTACCGACTTCATCCTGACCCTGCCCCGTCGCATCCAGAAACTGCTGGCCAGCGAGGCAACCTTCAATCATCACGAAGCGCCCAGAGGCCTGCCCGGTTTCACCTTGAACATGCAGTGGAGCCAGGCCGCTGACCAGGACAGCGCCAACACCTGGCTGCGCGAGCAGATCATCAAGGCCTGCGTCGCACGCGACGCTTGATCGTCAATTGCCGATCAAGGCCTTGGCATAAGGGCCGCGATCGATGTCGAGGATTTCCACGCACAACTGCACCGAAACATCGGCCGGCCATGGGCCGAGTTCCTGGACAACGGCCAGCAGGCTGTCGGCCAGTTGCTTCTTGATTTCCGGCGAGCGGCCGCTCAGCAAGGCCAGCTTCACGTGCACGAAACCCCGTTCCCCCATGCCCGTGCCTACCCGGAAAGTCTCGAGTTTCACGGCCCGGCTCTTGATATCGGACTCGGCGGCGAACTGACCGGACGCCACCAGCGCGTTGTTCAGGCGCAACAGTGCGACATCGGCTTTCAACCCGGCCAGATTAGCGGTGTACTCCATGTGCAGGTGAGGCATGTGTTCGACTCCTTTTCGAAAATATGACGATGTGGTTTCAGCCGCACAACCTTACCTCGACTCGCTTCGTTGAGGCAGGATTTTGTTTCGTCGTTTCACGCTTTCATGGTTGTGCCGAGACGACGCGCTCGCCCATGAAAGCCTCCAGCCGGGAGCGTAACCAGCGTTCGGCCGGATCACTGTCGACATGGCTCAGCCAGACCATGGACAAGTCCAGCGCCGGGGTCGTGAAGGGAAAGGGTTCGCTGAACAGTTGCCCCGAAGCGGCCATGGCGGCTGCGGTGTAGTCCGGCAAACTGGCGATCAGATCAGTGCCGGCCAGCAACGCCGGCAATGCGCTGTATTGCGGAACCGAGAGCACCACTTGGCGCGTGCGACCGATTTCGGCCAGCCATTCGTCAGCAAAACCGGCTACGTTGGCGGTGTGGGACACCAGCACATGAGGCCGCGAGCAGTACTCATCCAGGGTCAGCGGCGTATCCGACGCATCGGCGCGCAGTACGCGGGGCTGGATGTGTCGCAACAATTTGCGCTTGGCATTGGCCGGCAGCCCGCGCGTCTGGCTGATGCCCACGGTGATGTCGCCCGATGCCAGCAAATCGGGGATACGCCAGTAGTCGACGTGCTGGACCACAAACACGATGTTCGGCGCTTCTTGCCGCAGGCTGCCCAATAGCGGCGGCAACAGGCCGAACTCGACGTCATCGGACAGGCCAATGCGAAACGTCATGGTGCTGCTGGCAGGCTCGAAATCGTGCGTCAGGCTCAAGGCCACCGACAGCGAATCCAGTGCCGGCGAAAGATGCCGGATAATTTCCTCGGCCCGGGCCGTCGGCTCCATGCGGTGACCGACGCGAATGAACAGCGGATCATTGAACATCTTGCGCAAGCGATTGAGAGCAGAGCTGATGGTTGGCTGGCCCAGGAACAGTTTTTCCGCCACCCGCGTCACGTTGCGCTCAAGCATCAGCGTTTCGAAAACCACCATCAGGTTGATGTCGGCCTTGCGCAATTCGTTGCGATTCATCCCCTGCCCCCGATTCCTTGACCCAATGCAGTGTAGGAAGGCCGGGGGCTGCGCGTCTATGCGCCGAAAGCCTCACTTCACCGTCATGGACTTCAATCCCAAGGCCATGATGCGTTCATCCATACCCAGGCCTAGGGCCTTGGGACTGATTGCATCGGGCAAACGAAAATGCACGCGCACCTGCCCATTCACGCCAATCGTTTCGCGAATGGCCGGCGTCAGGGGCAGTTCCAGGGTGTTGTCCTGCATACGTGTGAACTGCGTCGACAACGCCGCAACGCCGTTGATCGAAACCTCGACTCGCTGGCGCGTGTGCTGCGGCTGCACGAACGCCGCCGCCTCGATGCTAATGACCCTGGCCTCTGGCGGCACCCGCAAGACCATCTCAGCCTCGCTCCCCTGGGACCACACGCCCCACTCCTCGACGCGGCCCCAACCGCCGACCAGCATCCCATGGCTACGACTGAAAACCTGGCGCTCGCCGAGCTTCACTTGCACATCAAGCGTTTCGTCGGCGAACGGCGGGCACTGGGTGCACGTTTTCCAGCCCGGCGCCAGGACCACGAGGCCGTCGATGCGGGTCAGCAGATCGGTCTGGCGATTGACGGTTTGCGCCGCCAGCAGCGTGGCGCGACTGTCGAGAATGTACAGCGAATCCGCGTCATATCGGCCCGTGGCAAGCATCTGGTCGGCATGTCGCTGCGCTTGCTCGATCGCCCGATCGCCCATGCGCCCCAGGTAGACCCCATCGGTCTCCAGGCCATAGGTCAAGGCGTATTGGCTGCTCAACATCCAACTGTCCGGCTGGTTCTGCGGCATCAACGTCCGGACTTTTGAATAGTGACCGGCGGCGCTGGCCCAGAAAGGATCAACCAGCGAGGTCGGCCAACTCGAGGCGGACGCGATCATCCGACTCTTGCGCAGGCCGGCCCATCCAGCGTGGGTATCCAGGATCTGCACCACCACGGCAATCGCCAGCAGACACACCGCGGCCCGCGGTTTGTTGCCGCGGATCACCAGGAAAATCACGGCAAACACGATGGCATAGAACACCGGCCAGAACATCCGACCGGCTGCGCGAAACACATTCGCCGCCTTTTCAAGAATGTCTGGCAGCCAATAATGCACACTCACCATGCCGATACCGAGGGTATTGGTCAGGGAAAAAAGCGTCAGCCCGATCAATGCCCACAGCAATAACCGCCTATGGCGCACCGCGCGGACAAGACCGGTACTGCCTTGCAGCAGCGCCACACCGGCGCAGATCGCCAACATCAAGACGCCCAGCCCCAGATAGTTGAACCCCTCGTAGTCGCCCGGGCCCTGAGGCATGTCTCGCAACGTGTGCGACCAGCCACTGGGGTTGATCAGCGACATGACGTTCAGGCGATACAATCCATAGCCGCCCGCCACCGTCCCGCCGCCAACACTGAAATAACCCGCCTGCCAGCAGCAGAACGCGACGAGTAGGAACAGTCCCGCCAGTTCAATCAACGCATCGCCTCGGGACATCCGACGCCTGACGACCTGAGTGGCGAGGTCAGCCAGCCAGATCAACGCCACCATGGCCAACAGGTATGCGTGCACCAGCGCCGTCGCAGCCAGCAGCGCGCCCCAGGCCAGCCGGCGCCTGTGCAAGTCGGGCCGCAGCGCCAGGTACAGGGCGGCCAGGATCAGGAAGTGCCCGGACAGGGACAGATGCCCGCCCATGCGCAGGAACATCGGAGGCGAAAACACGAACAAGCCCGCGCCCAACAGCCTGATCCACACCGACGGCGTCAGCAGGCCAACCAGTTTCCAGGCGAACCATGCTTGCAAGATGAAACAGGTCAGCAGCCACAGGCCAAAATACTGGAATGTCTCGGGAAGCCAGGCGCTGAAGGGCTTGAACAGCAATGCCAGCAGCGGATTGGAATCGGAAAAAATGATGCCGTTGCCCAGTTCCAGGCCATAGGAAGGGTTCATTCCCAATGGAAAGGTCCAGGGCGAATGACGGAAGAACGCCCAGCCCATGTAGTGGGTCGCCGCGTCGCCCTCCCCCAACCAGGCAATGTTCGTCGGGTCCAGCACCCGGGGGCCTATCACCAATAAAAAGGCCAACACACCCAACAGCACGGGCAGCGAGGAAATCAGGTAGTGCTTGCCACGAACGATCATCGATACGTCCAGAAATTATGCAGAATGAAGGTGAACACCGGAATGATCAGCGCGACGGCTGCAATGCCGGCCAGGTAACCCAGGCCGGCATTTTGGGCGATCCAGGCAACCAGCATCGCCAGCCAGAAACCGCCAATTGAAACCACCAGGAAACGGCCAAGGGTGCGGCCATGCAACCGTGCGGAAAAGCTCCAGAGGGTGTTGATCAGATACGACAGCACGGTCGCTACTACGAAGGCGAAACCATTGGCCAGCGGCGGATTCGCCAGGATCAGGTGCATGAACAGCACAGCGGCCACCACGTGCACCCCGGTAACGACCAGGCCCGTCAGGGCAAAGCGCAAGGCACGTCGCAACAACGGCGATTGCGTCCAGGTCACGGCTTCTGCGCCAGGCAGAACACAGTCAGGCCGGCGATACGGTTGGCGCCCATGAACGGACGTTCCAGGCTGCACAATGACTTCAGCACGCCATTGACCAACGGAGAATGCCGCGACAGTTGCGACTTGGCCGGCACCTCGGAACGGGCGCGCGGCAACAGGCGCAGGGCGGCGGCAATGGGGAATACCAGGCCGAAATAATATGCACCTTGTTGCACCTGCAAACCGGCCTGCGCCACGACGCGCTCCAGTTGCCCAAGGGTATAGCGGCGCTTGTGCTCGAGAAAATCATCGTGGCCGCTCCAGAGAAACTGGAACGCCGGCACCGTGATCAGGAAGCGACTGCCGGACGGCACCTTGTCGACATACATCTTGAGCAGTCCCAAGTCATCATCCACGTGTTCAAGCACATCCATCAGCAACACCAGGTCGGCGTCCAGCGCATCGATGGCCCGTCGGTAGCGGACCGGTTTGCCGGCGGTGCTGGCATCGGAGTCGGCGGGATAACTGATGTCCACGCACCAGGCCTGGGCCGTATCGGTATGGGTCAACAAATGATGGGAGAAAAAACCCGAGCCGGCGCCGACGTCCAGCAGCGTCCTGGCCGAGGTGCCCTTGAGCATGTGGAGCATGGCCCGCGCTTTCGAACGGTAATACCAATGCCGGTCGATATCAGGGCCCAGGATGTCGGTTTCCTTGAGATCCATGGTCAGTCCTTGGCGTCATAGACGCGCCGCACCAGGAAAACCGGCCGACGCTTGGATTCGATATAGGTACGGCCCAGGTATTCACCCAGCACGCCGATGCCGATCAGTTGCAAACCGCCCAGGAACGTGACCGCCACCATCAGCGAGGCATAACCCGGCAGGTCGACCCCGGAAATCAAGGTGCGCAGCACGATGAAGATGGCGAATGCAAAGGACACCAGCGAAACGCAAAGCCCCAGGTACGTCCAGATACGCAGCGGTTCGGTGCTGAAGCTGGTGATGCCTTCGAGGGCGAAATTCCATAGGCGCCAGCCGTTGAACTTGCTTTCGCCGGCCGCGCGCTCGGGCCTGACGTAATCCACATGGGTGGTTCGAAAACCCACCCAGGCAAACAGCCCCTTCATGAAGCGCCGGGACTCGGGCAGCGTTTGCAAGGCCTCGATCACGCAGCGATCCATCAAGCGAAAATCGCCGACGTTTTCTGGCAGCTTGTGGTCGGCGATTCGATTGTGCAGACGGTAGAAGCCGTTGGCCGAAACTTGTTTGGCCCAGGAGTCGGAGTCGCGGTTGATTCGGTGTCCCAGCACCACTTCGGCGCCGTTGCGCCAATGAGCAATCATTTCCAGGATCACTTCGGGCGGGTCCTGCAAATCGACATCGATCGGCACCACCGCTTGGCCGCGAGCGGCTTGCAGGCCGGCACTCAACGCCGCCTCCTTGCCGAAGTTGCGGCTCAGGTCGACGATGCGGATACGCGGGTCGGCCTTCTGCCGTTCCAGCAACAGCACCAAGGTGTCGTCAATGCTGCCGTCGTTGACGAACACCAGCTCCAGGTCAACCAGCGACTCACGGGCGAAGACCTGGTCGATCCTGGCGATGAATAGATCGATGGACTGGACTTCGTTATAAACCGGAATGACAAGCGAAAGCGCTAGACGCCCCTGTAGATCCGCTCCTGGATATTCAGTCACTTGATGGCTCTTTTTCTTATAGTGTTTTGGTCCCATCGGGCTTCCGGCCCTTGGCGTCGAAACGTATTAAGCAGGAGCGGACAAGGCAACGCAAGGATCAAACCTGAACCGCAACCCACCGGGTGCTCGCAACATGACTTTTTCCTACAAAGGGTCGCATGACCGATCCAGGCTCACTCCCAGCAACACTTGATAACCAATGGAAACGATTTCCCCATGGCCAAAATCGTCCACTTGGCTAGGCTTGCAGCCACATGTTCCACACATGTCATGACTGAATATCGCAGGGAGCGAACCCATGTATTTTGAGATCTATCGACAGACCCGAGGCACCCCGAACACTGGCAAAGGCCAATGGCGCTGGCGCCTGAGGGCCGGCAACCACGAAACGATCGCCAGTGGCGAATCCTATGTGAACAAGGCTGACTGCCTTCACGTCATCGGCCTGATCAAGAACGTCCAGGGCGAGACGCCGGTAAAAGAGATCTGAACAGCGCCGTGGGAGCTCGGCCTTGATCGAGGGTTGAATCACTGTGGCGAGGGAGCTTGCTCCCGCTCGACTGCGCAGCAGGCGCGATGCTTCAGGGCCGCTTCGCAACCCAGCGGGCACAAGCGTCCTCGCCAGAGAGATTCTGATTTTTTGCTGTGACGAAAGTTTTCAGGCAGGTAGGGTATACGAACCAAAGCAGGAGCCCGGTGCAATGACTCGATCCATCCCCAATCGCGACTGGCTGGTGCGTGCGCCCGAATCGCGGAAAATGGAACGCATCGAGGCTTATTTCAGTGGCCATGGCTACAGCACCCATCGCCATGACACCTACGCCATCGGAATCACGCTTTCCGGCGTCCAGAGCTTCAACTATCGCCACAGCAAACGTCATAGCCAGCCTGGCGGCACCATCGTCTTGCACCCGGACGAGGTACACGATGGCGAAGCTGGAACGAGCGAAGGTTTTCACTACCGGATGTTCTACATAGAACCGTCGCTGATCCAGCAAGTACTTGGGGGCAAGCCATTGCCCTTCATCGAAGGAGGATTGTCCAGCGACCCACGCCTCAACATCGCGACCCGTCGATTATTGAATGGCATGGATCATCCCCTCGATCCGCTAGAAGAAGAGGACGCCCTCTACGACGTGGCCCAAGCACTCGACATCGCGGCGGGCAGCCGACGCGGACGGCGGCTGATCGACTACCCGGCGGCGGAACGTGCCCGCCTGTTCATCCACGATGCCCTCGACCAGGTGATCACGCTGGATGATCTGGTGCAGGCAAGCGGCAGGGACCGATGGAGCTTGTCACGAGACTTTCGTGCGCTGTACGGCACCAGCCCCTATCGCTACATCACCCAGCGGCGCTTGAATCAAGCCCGTCACCTGGCGTTCCAGGGCATACCGTTGAGCGAAGTGGCCCTGGCTTGTGGATTTTACGATCAAAGTCACATGACCCGGCTGCATACCCAGGCCTTCGGCATCTCACCGGCACGCTGGCTGAACATGCTGCGCTAAGGCAGCCGCTACGCGCCGCAAAAAGCTGCACGATCATCCAATACTCACGTTGGCCCGGACAATAAAGTAGGACGCACCAACAGACCAAGGAGTATGCCTCGATGACCGTTTATTCCCCGATCAACTTCGCCCAGAAATACGCGCTCTTCCAAGAACAGTGGATGCCGAAAGTCGTGGCTGAAATGAACGATTACCAATTCAAGATCGCCAGGCTCGAAGGCGATTTCATCTGGCACACCCACGCCGATACCGACGAAACCTTCATCGTCCTGGAGGGCGAACTGCGTATCGATTTTCGTGACGGCGCCGTGACCATTGGCGCGGGCGAGATGTATGTGGTCAAAAAGGGCGTCGAGCATAAGCCCAGCGCCGCCCAGGAAGTGAAACTGCTACTGATCGAGCCGCGCGGTGTCATCAACACCGGCGAAGAAACCAACGAGCGCACGGCGGTCAATGACGTCTGGATCTGACTGAGCCAGGCTCAATCGTATTCAGCTTCCTGATGCTCGCCCAACAACCGCCGCTGACGAGGTGTCGCGGCGGCCAGGACCTCGGGATTGAATCGCCAGTGCAGATAAGGCGAAAACTTCTGTGCGACCATCCGCCGACCATAGTGCACCTGGAGCATGTATCGCGTGCGGTCGGCGGTCCGGTTGTCGCTGCCGGCGTGCCATAGCTCGCTGCGCAATATCAGCACATCCCCTGCCCGGCACAGTATCGGTTGCGCGGTACGCCCTTGCCATTGCGTTTCACCTGCAACCGGCGCCCGACCGGCCTTGTGGCTGCCAGGAATGACCTGTGTGGGGCTCAAGTCCGTGTCGATATCGTCCAAGTAAAACTGTGCGGTAAACACCTGCACCGGCAGTTCAAAGCCAGGCTCGGCCAGCAGGCTTGGCGGCAATGGCATCGCCAGGTAATCCAGGTGCAACGGGGCCCCGGTGAAACCGGGATGGCAGCGCCAGGCTGTCTGGCCAATGATGTGGCAATCATCGCCCAAGGCCGCCTCGGCCAGTTCGATCACTACGCCCACATCCAGGAACGGCAGCCAGAACGGATCGCGATTGAACACACATTTGTAGTGATCGATCACGCCGCTGTAGTCCCAATGCTGAGGCTGCAATTGGTCGATGGCATGGCGCAGGTCGGCAATTTGTGCGGCGCTCAATACCCCAGGCAGCAGGACGAAACCGTCCCGGTGCAGGGCTCGCAGATTCTCGCTGACAGACACGGCCACACCTGCCTCAGGTACGGAAGCGGCCGGTCAGCTCTGCCAGGTTTCTCGACAGGCTGGAAAGCTGCTGGCTGGCGTGCATGCTCTGGGCAGAATTGGCAGCCGCCTCGTTGGACAAATCCCGGATATCAGAAATATTACGGGCTATTTCTTCAGTGACGCTGCTCTGCTCTTCACAGGCATTGGCGATTTGCGCGGCCATGTCATTGATTCGCTGGATCGAACCACCGGTGCCGCTGAGCACCTGATCGACACCCGCGGCCCGTTCGACGCTGTCCCGAGCTTTGCTGCTGCCCACTTGCATGGCTTGCACCGCTTTGGCCACACCGGATTGCAGGCGTTCGATGCGGACCTGGATGTCCTTGGTCGAATCCTGGGTACGCGCCGCCAGCGCCCTGACTTCGTCGGCCACCACGGCAAAACCACGGCCCTGCTCGCCCGCGCGTGCTGCCTCGATGGCGGCATTCAGCGCAAGCAGGTTGGTTTGTTCGGCGATGCCACGGATCACTTCAAGCACGGCGCCGATGCTGGAAGTTTCCTGGGCCAATGCTTCAATAGTGCCCGAGGCGCTCTCCACTTCCTGGGCCAACTGACGGATCGACTCGATGGTGCTGCTGACCACCGCGGCGCCATCGCGAGACTGGCTGCTGGCTTGCTGCGCCGCGTCGGACGCGCCTACCGCGTTGTGGGCCACCTCGTGCACGGCGGCGCTCATTTGGGTCGCAGCGGTACTGACCTGATCGAGCGCAGCATGCTCGCTACTGATCAGTTGATCATTGGTCGCGGCCATTTGAGCCATGGCCCGCGCGGCGGCATCAACTTCTCCGGTGACCCGGCCCACCTCGGCAATCAACGGCTGCAATTTGTCGAGAAAGCGATTGAAGGCACTGCCGAGCTGCCCCAACTCGTCAGCCGAACGTACTTCGAGGCGACCCTTCAGATCACCGCCGCCCTCTGCAATCTGCTCGACGCGGTGCAACAGCCGCCGCATGGGACGCAGCACAACCATCGGCAGGGCAACAATCAGCAGGATGCAACCCAGCAGCCCAATCAACAGGATGCCCCCTTGCTGCACGCCGACAGCCTGGCCATGGTCAATCGCCGCCTGCCCCTCACGAAGCGACGCTTCATCCTCCAACTCGCCCAGCTTGTCGATGGCATCACGCATGGTGTCGAACTTGCTTTCACCGTCGCCAAAACTTAGCGCACTGGCCGCCTGCGGATTGCTCGTGGCTTGCTCGACCACTTGCCGCGAAACCTGCGACCACTGGGCAAAACGGTCATTGAACTGGCTGACCAGCGCCAAAGCCTCGGCACTGGGCTGCATCGCGGCATACTTCTGCACACGATCATAAGCTTGCTTGAGATTGTCTCGGTGACTGGCACGCAGCGCCTCGACATGACTGCCCGCATTGCCACCGAGGAGGCTCCGCTCGGCCACGAATGCCTGGTAAAGATCGCGATCGGCGTTGAGCAACAGACTGATCGCCGGCAAATAACGCTTGGTCAGTTGCGTGCTGGACTCCGTCACCTGGCCGATACCGCGCATGCCCGACCAGCCCATCAGCACCAACAGCAGCGCCAGGAAAGCAATGGGCAGGGTGATTTTCCAGCGAAAACCCAGATCGGCAAAGAAGCGCGGCATGGGGGTGACTCCTTTCATGGCATTGACTAGCTCATCGGCATGGATGCATTGAGCTATAGCCCATTTGTCGCATTGTCACAAAGAAGTGACAGGGTTGATCGCGCTTCGAGGGGTTAGTAGGAGCCTGCGCTTAAGTGATGTTTCTGATGCGGTTGGCCACGTTCAACGCAGCGGTATTGATAAGAGAACCAGAAGTTTTATCTGACAGTAGCCCCTTACCTTATTTCCAGAATTGTCCTACGCATCAGCTTGTTGCTGACTTTCTGGAGGAAGCCCTATAGTCCAGGGGTCGTACATACGGTCGACACGGGTTTGGCGACTCGAAAACAAATGTTCAGAAGCTTCCGCGAGTTTGCGGAACGCGTCTGTGCGCAATATGCTGCTTTCCGGTAGCTGTGCGTGGGAGACCTTCGGGTCTGCCGGCTTTCTCCATTTGTTCCGGTTCGCCAACCCGCGTACAGCTACCACCTTGTCGTTTGGCGACGTTCAAGGCGGCTCACAATCAAATGGAAACTGAAATGAATAAATATATGGCTCTCACCAGCAATGCCGACGATCAACCTCTCTTCGTCGATACCACCGCACCGTTACACATACTGCTTGATACGGCAGGCTATAGAATTCGCGCGGTCACCCAACTACTAGAAAACCTCGCAATGCGAGGAGACATTCCGAGTGACTCGGTAGTCCTTCAGGATTTCGCACAACTGTGCTGCATTCCGTTGAGGGATGGTTGCGACATGCTTGATGTCATCGCCCGACGCTTGGACGCAGAGCCGGCCTAGTATTGAAGGGCCTCTCACGGGGCCCATTTCGTCAAAACGCGCATGGTTCGATTACACCGAAACCCTCCCGTTTGCCCGGACTCCATTAATCACATAAGCTGATCAGTATGAATACACACACCTCGGAGGCTCCGATGGCTACCACAAAAAAAGTCGAAAAAGCGCGCAGAAAAGTCACTCACGAAGAGCTGACATTTCTTGACGTTCGACAAGCTGCACGTGATGGTCAGAAAGTGTTCGATAAATTTGTAATCACTGGCAAGCTTCCTATTACGAAGTAGGCGTGGATGCCAGACGTTAAAATTTCCGCACTTTTTGAAGAAATACAGAACTGGAAAAATATTGCCGCACACTTTTATAACTACAAAGTGTGCGGCGAGCTTCCGGCTATCTTTGGCAGAGATGAAAAGCTCGATCTGAGCGATATGTGTCACATCCATTTGGCGAGCACTGTAGAAACACAAGCTCGCTGGACTCAAATCGGCCGCCAGTACTATCGCACAGCCCTAACGGAAAACCCTGACAACGACTTCTGGCTTATTTATGCATATGATGACTTCAAAGATGCGTACCTACTGCTGACGATCATTGGGCCAGACGCTCACAACCGTAAGGAATGGGGATCGTTTTTACGTACGGTTCATAGTGACATTGTGGAACCTTGGATTGTGGGAAAAATCACTTTTCCTGAGCTAGATGACTGACGGCATCTAACTCTAAGCAAAATATTCGTGCTCCCACTTGCCTTCAACGGTGATGATCAGTGCTCGGGGCTTGTTCACAAATCACGCGCTCGATTGCTTGATGATTTCCCATCGTAGCAGCCGCACAATGGCATTACACCATCACAAAGGAGACAATCGTATGTCGAAGAAACGTAACGGTGTCCCCGAGATCCCCCGTGACGACTATGTGTATGGCCACACAACCGATCTCGTGTCGCAACTCACAGTGATATTTGATCCAAAAGGCGGCCTGACTATAGCCGAAGTTGACCCCAGTTCCATTCACCGCAAGCTGTCGCACCCAAAGACCAAGGGTGACAAGATCATTCTGTCCACCCCTGCAAATGATTTCAGCTTGCAAGGGACCTATACGCAGGAATTGCAGACCCGTTTCGACTACCTCGCAGCGGTGGACACAAACACAATCGCTGATGACCAAGGGCCGACGAGATTCGACGGTTACGTGGTGAGTGCAGCCACCGTCAGCGTGATCACTGAGCCGTTGCAATCCCTTCACGAGAAATCGATCTTCCAACCGCTCGTTACTTTTCTAATCCTAGATCCAGACTTCGTTGCTTCGCACGAACCATTGGGCTGGCACCTGGCTTTGACTCGGCACATGGACACCCCCTACCTACGCTCAAGCCGCCTAGGTGTCGTCGTAGATCATGACTTGAGAGCACACCCTGCAATCAATGCCCGCCAACTTCCATATTACGGCGATTATCTGCTACCCAGCCATGTTTCTCTGATCTATGCCTCGGCAGATAAGAGAGACACGATTGGCAATCGCATGATTTGTTATTGCGACAACATTGCCCGGCAGATTCTGGATCAGTTCAAGAAGTACGGAATAGCAGCAGTGCTGAAGCAGAAAAGCTTTCGAGTAGGTTCTGCTGTGTGTATCGCCATTCCCCATCCGGAACAAAAAGTCCCTGTTTAGCCGGTTCTTTACGTCGATCACATGAATCATGTGTAATTTGGCAACATCAAACGAACGTCAAGTGGACCTGCCGGGAATAGCTAGTTGGATGGGCCATAAAATAGGGTTGAATCCAAATCGACCCTTCGATATTATGGACCCACGTTAAAGCGACCCACCCGGTCAAATAGGAGCCACACAATGTCTCGCACTTTCGTTTATGCCCGCGTATCGACCAGCGATCAGACAACTGACAACCAAGTCCAAGAAGTGCAACGTGCCGGGTTCGATGTGCAGGCGAATCGGGTGGTGGTTGAGACGGTATCGGGTTCGGTAAGCGCCAACGAACGCAAAGGGTTTCAATCCCTCCTGCACAAGATGGAAGCCGGAGACGTGCTGATCGTGACTAAGCTGGATCGTCTAGGACGTAACGCCATGGATGTACGCGCCACTGTCGAACATCTGGAGTCAATAGGTATCCGTGTTCACTGTCTCGCTCTTGGCGGTGTGGACCTGACAAGTGCAGCGGGCAAGATGACAATGCAAATCCTTGGCGCTGTCGCTGAGTTCGAACGTGACTTGCTGATCGAACGCACACAAGCGGGTTTGGCCCGTGCCAAGTCCGAAGGTAAGACGTTGGGTCGCCCTGTTGCAACTGCCACCATCGAAGGTGTGAAAGCCTGCAAGGCAAACGGCCTGACACAAGCTCAGACGGTCCGTCACCTATCTATCGGCCTCACTACAGTGAAGCGCTACTGGAAGGCTTCATAACCTCCGCGACTCCCTCTAAAGGATTTCACGACGCCCTAGAGCCCCGCCTTCGCGGGGCTTTGTCGTCTCTGTGTTTGAGAACGCTTCAACTTATTTTCAAAAAGCACCAGCATCCAATGGGGGACTATGGTTTTTGTTAAGTGGGTGTGACGGGGCGCCAGATTATATTTCCAGCCAAAAAACCAAACGACTATCGAAGCGCATCAAAAAAAATCGGGGAGGGGGGGGATAATTTCCAGATGCCTTCGTGCTATCTGCCAGGATCGTAGAGCGCCATCCTTGAATCAGATATCGTTCTATCCCATCGCTCAATGAATATCAGAAATTTATTGTAGTCATCCGCATATGTTTGAAGCCACTTGCCTATCCCTTCGCACACAGCAAGATAGAATTGATGGAGATTGAAATAATAGATGTCACCTACACCTTGTGCTTCCTCTGGCACGCTTCCTATCGATATTGAAATTCGTCGAGCCTTCTTCTTTAATACCTTGTTTGAATCAAGATTCGACATATGCAACATTCCATTTCTCACCTCCCAAAGTTCGTCGGCGGTGACGCCTATAGGCTTCAAGTCAACATAAGCGTCAAGCCATCTGCTAAACACGGCACGCTCTGATGGTTTCTTGTCGTAACCATATTCAACATGTGCAATGCTGTCGATACAGGACATGAATAGCTTGGCAGCAGATGCATAGTGCTTGTTATTGAAAAGGAGTTTGTAGGCCAACAAAAAATCGTCGTTAATAAGATCGGCATAGTGAAATGTATTGTCTCTTGTATATTTTGCCAGCCAATCATCCATGACGCTTTTTTCTCCCATCTCCTTATTCACGTCATCCATATCTAGTGGAGCGTGATCCGAGACATAATTTATCGAGGGCTTTCCGTCGAGAATTATTGTGATTCCATAGAGTGGTGTCCGTGTTTCGTGCGGCTCAAATACATGCTCGAATAGTTCAAGCGCTGTACCCAAGCGACAGCGTGCAGTATACGCACCGATTGTCAAACCTACTGGAGCTTTCGTTAGTGTTGCCTTTTGATAATCCCGCTCTACCGAAGCTTTCAGGTACGCAAGTTTGTCTTCATCCGCGCCATCAACTTCGTAGCGTATATATCCGAGAAAGCCTACCCTTTCTTGTGCGTCTGCAATCAAGTAGAAGCTGTAAATTGTTTCCCTCACGCTTTGCTCTCCCTGTTGCCTTGGCTACTTCTGCAAGTGCTTCTCGTGCTTTTCAATGAGTTCCGCAGTCCAGTCTGTAGACCCGCTCCAGCGTTTCAACTCTTCACCGCAGACGCTGCAATCTATAGAGCCCGGATCTCGTACAGGGAATTTTTCTCCTGTGAGCTTGTAGATGGAGCCACATTTACTGCAAGTAGTTTCATTATTCATACACACCTCCAGTCATTATGTCGTCTGCCCCAACACAACTCGATCAGCCACCAAAGACCGTAGGTTTTTCTATCAGTGAAATGCTGTATTCGCCGTAGGTCAGTGTTTGATGCAATTCAATTTCAGCAGCCGCAATCCATTCGCTCCAGATTTGGTCGATGTCGTCGGAACATTGCCTCACGAAGTCGACGGTTAGAAATGCCTCCCACTCGCCTCGAAGATCGAAATCGTCATAGTTCTTCCCCGGTTCAAAGTCCACCGTTTCATCTACCTCGATGGTGTCCGGCTTGCCATGTGCAATGGTGTCACGGAAGTTTTTCAACTCTTTGATGGAAGAGTACGGACGCACTGAAAAGTCAGGTTCCAATCTCAGTGCCTTCAATACAATCTCAACCTTCTTGTCGAACCACCGCCTTTCCTTAAAATCCGCAACCTTCTGTTCTCCAATGAAGTTAAGGCGCGATTCAAAAGTGAACGCCAACATCACGAGGCAGGCAGTGATGTCGAGAGCGATTCCATGCCGGTCTCCTGTCGCCTCCTTTTCCTCGATTCGAGTCTTAAGGTAATGAGCTGTATTGGAGATGTCATTGTGTATGTGAATGTTCTTCTTGGCCGTCTTTTGCACCCGAAGCTTTGTCATACCACGTCCTTGATACAGTGCCTGTACCGTCCAGAGCTTACGCCACGTACTGGACGCTCGCCATGCCATCCTGCCACCATATGGCCTCATCATCACTTCAAGGAATGAGCTATGTCAGCAAAAAGGACTCTCGGCATCGTGCTTGCGGTTGGCCTCGCGTACATCGTAATCAAGGGCGTAGCCAACGACACATCGCAGTCCAAAGCATCCGCATCTAACGGCGTCTATGTCGATGAAATGGCTGAACGACAGAAAGAAGCAGAGCGGGTTGCCACCTTGGAATCCTTCACCGCAGCAGACATTGCAGAAGCTTACAGCCGCAACACTTATGCTGCCGACATGACCTTTAAAGGGAAGCCTTTCAAGGTGACGGGCACCATAGCCAGCATCAACACCGATTTCCGAGGCAAGCCATACGTCACCATGAAAGGCGGCGTTAACCAGTTTATGGAACCTCAGTTCGCACTGGCGAAGAGCAACGAGAAATTTGCTGTCACGTTGAAACCGGGCGACAAGATCACCTTGGCTTGCACTGGTCGCGGTGATGTCGCCAAGACGCCAATGTCCAATGAGTGCACATTCATCTGGTTCTAGGGCTGACGACTGGCCCTCGCGCTTTGGCTAGGCCACCTCGATAGAACCACAAGCTAATTTTCCAGCTAAAAACATATCGCAGCTATCGAAGTGCCCCAGAAATTTTGGCGGGGCATGGCATTGGCTGAGAATTTCAATCGCTTCCAGCTAGTCTCCGAGCGTCATCACAGGGAGTTACCATGAATCCTAGATTTCTTCTGATTGTCGCAGGCATAGCCTTGTTCTTCATGGCGGCAGTCGTTGCCGTCTACCTCAGTATGTTCGGTATTGATCGCGTATACGACCAAGCGAAATGGGGCGCTTTCGGCGATTACTTCGGCGGCATCTTGAACCCGATATTTGCGCTGTTTGCCTTTCTCGGTGTGCTTTGGTCGCTTGACCTGCAAATGAAGCAGGTTAGGCAGCTCGCATTGGACAAAAAGGCAGACGAAATCTTGCAGGTCGTGAAAGACATTGATGCCCGTCTCTCATCTCTTCAGTTGACGTTTGTGGGGAAGACATCAGACATTGATCTTCACATACTACACATGGTCGCAGAGGCCGAGCGTGGAGCGAAGAAAGCTGGTGATTCACCCGCCTATACAAATTTTCTGCGAATCTCAAATGAACCCGGAGCAGTGATTGAATCAGCGGTCAGGGAAATGGGGTATCAGGTTTCAATGATGTTTGAATTCCTTAAGCGCCACCCCCAGCAGCAGGATGGTGGATATGCTCCGATTATCGACTACTACACCGCCAAAACCTCCCGCCTAATCCCGATGCTGAATGACATCGGGGGACTGCCCGAGCCCACACGAGCATTTTTCGAAGCAAAGATCAGGAATGCATAAACGCCAATCTCTAATGTGATTGCGATTGAGCTATTGAGAACCAGGAGAGAAGATTGTGGGTGAAACGGATACGCCAGATTTCAACAAAGCCCGAGGCTACTTGATTGGCTTTTCAACTGTAGTCCTGCTGTTGTGGTACTTCGGTGCTGACCTCTCGACTTTCAAGCTGCTCGGGAATGAGATCAGACTCAAGGAAAACGTTCAAAACGTCTGGATGGTTCTGGCTGGTATCAACACCTATCTGTGGTTGAGGCTGTATCAACGAACCCCTGAAGGTAGCTTCCGTTTTGACCTTGCAATGCATGACTTGTATGAGAAGACACTCATCGGAGTGGTCAGGCGTCTAGGTAAGAAACAGATGCGAAATCATGTTCTGGAGCTAATTGAAAAGGCACCCGGTACTGTTGAAGGCGAATCCAAACTGATTAGCTTCAAACCCAAGGGAAAGATGACTCACCTCGAAAGAACCCCACCAAAAGGCACAGAGCCTCCAGACCAACTCGCGATAATTCGAAATCTGGACAGCAGGACGAGAAACGAAATTCGCTACTCTTTTTACATCCATTACACGGTAGGTGGAAACGAGCACCATCAGAGTGGTGGTCAGGCATTCACGACGACGCCCTCTCGCCTCGTTGCGAAGTTGGTCGAATGGTACGTTTTTGCCAGAGGCGCGATTGTGTCGCCTTGGTTCTTCGATCATGTCACCCCTTTCGTTTTGGGAGGCATGAGCATATGCGTTGCTTTGTTCAACTGGTGGCAGATCAACTACCCGCACGCATGAACACGCCTGTAGAGACGTGATCCACACGGACAGAATCGGCTGAAAGCCTTGTGCTACTTGGCGTAGAGTTGGTTTTCAGTGTGCGTAAATCGCACCCGCCAAGAATGCATTCGAGACTTACAAGTTCCGACATATACCGATACTTGTATTACGGTCGCATAATATAAGAGCGAAGCGAACGCCTTCGCAGCGTGCATCCCTCGCATCCCCCCACCTTCCTGCCCCCCCCAAAACATCATATCGAATCTGGGAAGCCCTTTGCTTTGGCTTGCAATCTCCCCTGTGATATTGGCTCCGTACCGCTGGAGTGGTCGCCACTCTGGTAGCATTTGGAATAACAACCGGAATGGGGGCAGCGATGGAACGAGAGGTGAAAAAAGGATGAAACCAAAACGCAAAGTGGTTCTGCTGTCGCTGGGAGGTGTCGTTGGGACACTCTTTCTGGGTGCCGTCAGTGGTGCAGGTAAAATGCTCACGACAGATCTGTGGCCTTCCCTTCGCCCGTTTATCTCCACGGCTTGGACTTGGACACTTGAACTCTTTACGTGGCTTGCACACCCCGTAGCGTTCCCGCTGTGGTCATTCATTGTGGCACTGCTGGTAGTTGTTGGGGCAATTGGGTTTCTTGCCTTTATCGCCGCATCGTTCGGTTCGGATTTGAACGCTGCAAATGCAAAGTTTAACCCCGCACTTCCTCCCCTCAACGAGAGTGCCCAACAAGTCCTGGCAGTGATTGCAATTCATGGCGGCAGGAACGAAGGGCTGTATCTAAGCCAGATTCCTTCAACTGCTGGATTGTCGCAGTTGGTCTATGAAGGCGCTATGGACGTTCTCTACCATTGGAATCTGATCTCCATCTCCTATTCCAATTGGGGTGATCAGGTTTCGTTATCCGCCCTCGGGCGGGCATACGTTCTGCACCCTCAATCGCCGTTAGCGTGGGTGGTCAAGAGCGCGTAGCGGGTGGAATACGTACGACCAAGGGCCCGCCATTGAGCGGGCTTTCCTTTACCTGATTTTCCTGATGCCAACGGTGTCATACCGCTTCAAAACAGCTTGGCTTGAGTAGTACAACAAAGTAGTACAATCGGAAAACAAAAAAGCCCCGTAGACCTTGATCTACGGGGCTTTCATTTGTATGGCGGAGAGATAGGGATTTGAACCCTAGGTACTGTCGCCAGTACAACGGATTTCGAATCCGTCCCGTTCGGCCACTCCGGCATCTCTCCAGTGGCGCGCATCATACCAGCACATTCGCCGGAAGCGAACCCCCGAGCGAATTTTTTTCCGTGCTATCAGATGCTTGCGTCGATTACAGCGGCACGCCCAGGCGCTGGGCGACTTCTTCGTAGGCTTCGATGACGTCACCGAGGCCCTGGCGGAAGCGGTCCTTGTCCATTTTTTTCTTGGTGTCCTTGTCCCAGAGGCGGCAGCCGTCGGGGCTGAATTCGTCGCCCAGGACAATGGAACCGTCACGGAACACGCCGAATTCGAGCTTGAAATCCACCAGCAGCAGGCCAGCGTCGTCGAACAGCTTGCTCAGCACTTCGTTGACCTTGAGGGACAACTCTTTCATGCGAACCAGTTGCTCGGCGGTGCCCCAACCGAACGCCACGACGTGGGATTCGTTGATGAACGGGTCGCCCTTGGCGTCGTCCTTCAGAAACAGCTCGAAGGTGTAAGGGTTGAGCTTCATGCCCTCTTCCACGCCCAGACGCTTGACCAGGCTGCCGGCGGCGTAGTTACGCACGACGCATTCGACCGGAATCATGTCCAGCTTCTTGACCAGGCATTCGTTGTCGCCCAACAGCTTGTCGAACTGGGTCGGCACGCCGGCGGCTTCGAGCTTCTGCATGATGAAGGCGTTGAACTTGTTGTTCACCATGCCCTTGCGATCCAACTGTTCGATGCGCTTGCCGTCGAACGCCGAGGTGTCGTTGCGAAACAGCAGGATCAAGCGGTCAGCGTCGTCGGTCTTGTAAACCGACTTGGCTTTGCCGCGGTAGAGTTCTTCACGTTTTTCCATGATGGGCTCCGCTTGCTAAGTAGTGGGCTAGGCGATATGTCGCCAGTCGAGCCCTGAATCTTGATCGGCCAGTTGCAGCCAGTCCGGGTCGCACCCGAGGGTGTCGACAAAACATTGCCGGGCCAGCTGCGGCAGGTTGTTCTTGCTGCTCAGATGGGCCAGGACCAGGTGTTGCAGGCCTTGCCAGCCCAACTCGGCCACCAGGAACGCTGCCTGGTGGTTATTCAAATGTCCGTGTTCCCCGCCTACCCGCTGCTTGAGGAAGTACGGGTAATACCCCCGCGCCAGCATGTCGCGGCAGTGATTGGACTCGATCATCAACGCATCGAGCTCCCGGTAACTGTCCATGACCCTGTCGCAATACGAGCCCAGGTCGGTGAGCAACCCGAAACGTCGCTCGCCGTCGCTGAACACATATTGCGTCGGCTCGCGCGCGTCGTGCGCGACGCTGACCACGCTGATATCCAGGGCGCCAATGCGCAACTGCTCGCCACCGGCTACGAAACCCGCCGGCTCGATGGGCTTGCGCAGGCCATCCAGCGTCCCACGGCTCAGGTACACCGGCAGATTGTAGCGCCGAGACAGCAAACCCACGCCATGCACATGGTCGGCATGTTCGTGGGTTACGAGTATCGCGCTCAGTTGCGCCGGGTGCACACCCAGGCGCAACAGGCGTTTCTCGGTTTCCCGCAAGGAGAAACCACAATCGACCAGCACGTACGTGCCGGCGCTGGCTATCAGCGTGCCGTTCCCCTGGCTACCGCTGCCGAGAACGGCAAAACGCATCGGATCAGCCCAGGTTATCCTGAATCACGCCCAACACTTTGCGCGCCACTTCAGCCGGCGCCACGGTGTTGATGTTCTTCTCGACGGTGACCTGGACGTTGTCGCCTACCTTGCTCAGGCGGACCTGATAACGCTCGGCGCGGGCTTCGATTTCTTCCTTGTCCGGCTTGCTGCCGAACAGGCCACTGAAGAAGCCAGGCTTCTCGTCCTTCTTCTCGGCTTTCTCAGCCAAGTTGATGTAGTACAAGCCCAGGCTGCGGTTGATGTCCTCAACCCGCCATTCGCCCTGCTCCAGCGCTCGGCCGACGCTCGACCAGGCACGGTCCAGGTCAGAACCGACGTTGAGCACCGGGTTGCCGCTGCCGTCTTCGCTCAGGCTGACACGGCTCGGCGCATCGAATTGCTTGGATGCCAGCATCGACACCGAACCGCCCTGCTCCGCAGTACGGCTCATGCTCGCCAGCATGTCGTCCACCAGTGCAGCGTCCAGGCCAGTATTGACCGAACGGTTGGTGAACGCGACGTCGGCGGTGCTGCCTGCGGGACGTTGGGCGCTGACCACGTAGATTTCGCTGGTGTTGCGCTGCACGCCCGGCTCGATACGCACCCGCACGCGGGTTTCGCTGTCGGCCGAGACGCCGGCGGCGCCCAGGCGCTTGGCCATGGCGGCAGACAGTTCATCGGCGCGCTGCCAGGTGGTGGTGAATTCGCCAGTTTGCGGACGCTGTTCGTCCAGGCGGAAGCCGTTGTCCTGGAAGAACTGGATTGCCACGGGCCAGACTTCGGCCGGTGGATGCTGGCCCATCACCCAGCTGGAATCGCCACTCTTCTGCAAGGTGTAGTCGCTGGCATCGGCCACGGCCGACAGCGGTTGTGGACGTGGAACGACGTATTCGCCCTTGACGCTGTCGTCGGCGACGTTGCGCGGGATCGGCAGCAGCGGATCCAGGCGCTTGGCGACGTTGGCGTCTTGCGGCAGTTGCATCGGTGCTGTCTGTTGCGCCTGCAGGTAATCGCTACCACGGTCGCGGAAGTAACCTTCCGGTCCCCAGATCCATCCGCAGCCGCTGGTGCTGGAGATAATCAAGGCAAGTGCGGAAAGTCCGGCCATTCGCTTCATGCGTTGTACTTCCTCAATTAAACCAGGACGCCGGACTGGCGCAGGGCCTGCCGCAGCGGTTCATGACAGGTTTTGCTCAGCCAGGTGAGTGGCAGGCGGATGCCTTCGTGCATCAGGCCCATTTCGACCAAAGCCCATTTCACCGGAATCGGGTTGGCTTCGAGAAACAGGTCCCTGTGCAGCGGCATCAGCTTTTCGTTGATCGCCCGCGCGGTCTCGGCATCACCCTTGAGCGCCGCCTCGCACAGGTCGGCCATTTCACGCGGGGCGACGTTGGCAGTCACGGAAATGTTGCCCTTGCCGCCCATCAGGATCAGCTCGACCGCCGTCGGATCGTCGCCCGACAGCAGGACGAAATCCTTGCTCACGCCATCAAGGATGGCCTTGGCGCGCTTCAGGTCGCCGGTGGCTTCCTTGATACCGATGATGTTCGGCACGCTGGACAGGCGAATCACGGTCTCGGCCTGCATGTCGCAAGAGGTACGGCCGGGAACGTTATAGAGGATCTGCGGGATGTCGACGGCTTCGGCGATGTACTTGAAGTGCTGGTACAAGCCTTCCTGGGTCGGCTTGTTGTAGTACGGCACGACCAGCAGGCAGGCGTCGGCACCGGCTTCCTTGGCGTTGCGGGTCAGCTCGACGGCTTCGCGGGTCGAGTTGGCGCCGGTGCCGGCGATGACCGGAATGCGGCCATTGACCTGCTTGACCACGGCACGGATGACTTCGATGTGCTCGTTGACGTCGAGGGTTGCCGACTCGCCGGTGGTCCCGACGGCGACAATGGCATGGGTGCCGTTTTCAAGGTGGAAGTCCACGAGTTTGCTGAGGCTGGCCCAGTCAAGATGCCCTTGTGCATCCATGGGTGTGACCAGTGCCACCATACTGCCCGCAATCATGAAACCGCTCCTGCCGGAAAAAGAGAGCGGTAATGGTACTGGCGCCAAGATGCTTGTACAAGCGAACTACCATTCCCCTTGGCGATGGTTTTCGCTACCCTTCAGGCTTTGATCGGTACCGATAGGCTCATACGCCGGTTTCCAGCCTCCGTTTTCGCCGCCACGAGCCCCGCTCCCGGGTTTTTCCAAGGGCATTGCTGCCACCGCGCAATGCACTGTACCCCCGGGCAAAAGGCTTCAGGCACGTGTTCTGGCAGGCCTGGCACCGTGTCGAGCTGCAAAGGTATCGACCGCTCATCGCTTTAGGAATGCTGCATGTCCACCCCCACAGTCCGCGAACAATTCCTTGTTATCAGTGCCCTTGGCGCCAACCCCATGGAGCTGACTAACGTCCTGTGCCGCGCCAGCCATGAAAATCGCTGCGCCGTCGTGACCTCACGCCTGACCCGTCACGGCGAATGCAGCGCGCTCGTGCTCGAAATCTCCGGCAGCTGGGACGCCTTGGCGCGCCTGGAGGGCAGCCTGCCGGTGCTGGCCAAGAAGCACGCCTTCACCGTCAACGTGGTACGCAGCGCCGCACTGGAGAATCGTCCCCAGGCCCTGCCCTACGTTGCCTATGTGAGCTCGGCCTACCGACCGGACATCATCAACGAGTTGTGCCAGTTCTTCATGGACCACCACGTTGAGCTGGAAAACCTGACCTGCGACACCTACCAGGCCCCGCAGACCGGCGGCACCATGCTCAACGCCACGTTCACCGTGACGCTGCCGGCCGGCACGCAGATCAGTTGGCTGCGCGATCAGTTCCTGGATTTCGCCGATGCGATGAACCTGGATGCCCTGATCGAACCGTGGCGCCCACAAAACCCAATGTAAGGAAGCTTTCATGGCCGTTGCCGTCGATCAGCCGGTTACCGATTTCCAGGCCCCTGCCACCAGCGGGCAAACTGTCAGCCTCGCCGCCCTCAAGGGCAAGCAGGTGGTGGTCTACTTTTACCCCAAGGACAGTACCCCCGGCTGCACCACCGAGGGCCAGGGCTTTCGGGACCAGTATGCGCAGTTCAAGGCCGCCAATACCGAAGTGTTCGGCGTGTCCCGGGACAGCCTCAAGTCCCACGAGAACTTCAAGTGCAAGCAGGAATTCCCCTTCGAGCTGATCAGCGACAAGGACGAAGCCGTCTGCCAACTGTTCGACGTGATCAAGCTGAAGAAGCTCTACGGCAAGGAATACCTGGGTGTTGATCGCAGCACGTTCCTGATCGACAAGGACGGCGTGCTGCGCCAGGAATGGCGCGGCGTGAAGGTGCCGGGGCATGTGGATGCGGTGTTGGCGGCGGCCCAGGCGCTGAACAAGGCCTGAGACTTTCGCTGTCGATACTGGCGCTATCGCGAGCAAGCTCGCTCCCACACTGGGCTGATGGTGTTAATCAATTTCCTGTGGGAGCGAGCTTGCTCGCGAAGAGGCCATGAGCCTCACAAGAGAATTCAAGCCCGACCATCAAAGCAACGGCGCCACAATCGGCTCCTTGCTCGGCCACGCATCCAGCACCGCCTTGAACAGCGTCGCCAGGGGAATCGCAAAGAACACACCCCAGAACCCCCACAGCCCGCCAAACAGCAACACCGCGCAGATAATCGCCACCGGATGCAGGTTCACCGCCTCGGAGAACAGCAGCGGCACCAGCACGTTACCGTCCAAGGTCTGGATGATCCCGTAGACCGCCATCAGGTAGATGAACTGATCGCTCCAGCCCCACTGGAACAGCGCAATCAATGCCACCGGCACGGTCACCACCACGGTGCCGACGTAAGGCACCACCACTGAAATACCCACCAATAGCGCCAGCAGGGCCGCGTAATTGAGCCCCAAGGCTACGAAGCCGATATAGGTCACGCCGCCGCAGATGAAAATCTCGATGACTTTTCCGCGAATGTAATTGGCGATCTGGCGATTCATCTCCTGAGCCACCCGGGTAATCAGCGCCCGCTCGCGCGGCAAATAGCCACGGACCCAGCGCCCGATCATTTCCCGGTCCTTGAGGAAGAAGAACACCAGGATAGGTACCAACACCAGGTAGATCATGATGTTGACCAGCAGCGGCAAACTGGACAGTGAAAACGTCAGCGCCCATTGGCCAAACTTGCCGATCTCGCCACGCACCACCTCGATGGTCTGCAGCACCTGTTCATCGGATACCAGATGCGGATAGCGCTCGGGCAGCAGCAACAACAGTGACTGCCATTTGGCGAGCATCCCCGGCAGCTCGTTGAATAACGTGACCAACTGGTGCCAGAGCAGCGGCACAATCACCACCATGAACACCACCAGCAACCCCATGAACAGGGCAAACACCAGACCGACCGCCACGCTGCCTGGTAGCCGCAGACGTTCGAGCGTCACGACCAGGCCTTGCATCAGGTACGCCAGGACCATTCCCGCCAGCACCGGTGCCAGCATACCGCCCAAGGTGAGCACGGCAGTAAACCCCAGGAACAACAGCACTGCCAGGACCACGGCCTCCTCATCGGAGAAGTAGCGCTGAATCCAGTCGCGTAACACTTTGAACATTAAAAATCCTTAAGAGACGCTGTCGGTTTTTCAGGCTTTTTTCAGCCAGTAACGGTAAACGCCGTTTTCGTCTTCTTCATGTAGCAGCGTATGACCGGCCAACCGGGCGAAGGTGCGGAAATCACGCTGGGAACCCGCATCGGTGGCGATGACCTTGAGCACGGCGCCGCTGGCCAAGCGATTGAGTTCCAGCTTGGCCTTGAGCAACGGCAACGGACAGTTCAGGCCACTGGCGTCCAGTTCGGCATCGTGGGCTACAGCATCGGTCATTGGTTCACTCCGCAGCAGGTCGTTGAGCCGCTTAGAATATCTGGTCCCGGGCCCGGTGTCCGGCTACAGTAAGGTCTTTGTCGACTAAGGCTTCGTGCATGACATTTCTGCGCCCCACCCTGCTGACGCTCGCTTGCCTGCTTGCCTCACCGGGCTTCGCCGACGACCTGCCGTCACTTGGCGACGCCAGTTCTGCCATCGTATCGCCGGAACAGGAACACCAACTGGGTCGTGCCTGGCTGGCCCTGCTGCGCAGCCAGGTGTCGCAGCTCAACGACCCACAGCTCAAGGACTATGTCGAGTCCAGCGTCTACAAACTGGTGGAAACCAGCCAGGTCAATGACCGACGCCTGGAATTCATCTTGATCAATAGCCCGCAACTCAATGCGTTCGCCGCTCCCGGCGGCATCGTCGGGGTCAACGGCGGCCTGTTCCTCAATGCCCAGACCGAAGGGGAATACGCCTCGGTCATGGCCCACGAACTGGCGCACTTGTCGCAACGCCACTTTGCCCGCGGCGTCGAAGCCCAACAGCGCATGCAGGTACCGATGATGGCCGCGTTGTTGACCGGCATCGTGATTGCCGCTGCTGGCGGTGGCGACGCCGGGATCGCCGCCATCGCCGGGACCCAGGCCGCCGCTATCCAGGAACAACGGCGCTTCTCCCGCCAGAACGAACAGGAAGCCGACCGTATCGGCATCCTGAACCTGGAGAAGGCCGGCTACGATCCGCGCTCGATGCCAACCATGTTCGAGCGCCTGATGCGCCAGTATCGGTTCGATGCCAGGCCTCCGGAATTCTTACTGACTCACCCGGTGACCGAATCGCGGATCGCCGACACCCGCAACCGCGCCGAACAGGCCAAGCCGGGCGGCATCGAGGACAGTGTGCGCTATCAACTGATTCGCGCACGGGTCCAGTTGATCTACGAGGAAACTCCGGGCCTGGGTGCGAAGCGATTCCGCGCGCAGTTGGACGAAAACCCGAAAAACGACGTGGCCCGCTATGGCTTGGCAATCGCCCAGATCAAGGGTGGCCAGCTGAATGAAGCCAGGGAAAACCTCAAGCCGCTGCTGGCCAGTTCGCCTAACGAGATTATCTACAATCTGGCCCAGGTGGACCTGGACATCACCAACAACAAGCTGGCCGATGCCCAGGCTCGCGTCGACCGGATGCTGAGCCAGTACCCTGGCAATTATCCGCTCAATCAGGTGCGCGTCGACCTGCTGCTCAAGCAGAACCGTCCTGCCGACGCCGAGAAGGCCTTGGAAAACCTGCTCAAGACCCGCCCTGACGATCCGGACGTCTGGTACATGGTGGCCGAAACCCGCGGGCTGTCGGGCAACATCATCGGCTTGCACCAGGCGCGTGCCGAGTACTTCGCACTGGTGGGCGATTACCGCCAGGCGATCCAGCAGTTGGACTTCGCCAAGCGACGCGCCGGCACCAATTTCCCGCTGTCCTCACGCATCGATGCTCGTCAACGGGAGCTCATGGAGCAGGAGCGCATGGTCAAGGACATGATGGGTTGAGCTTGTACCGCGCATAAAAAAACCGCCTCTTTCGAGGCGGTTTTTTTTAGCCGCTAGCCGGTCATTCGGCCAGTTTGAAGGTAATGAAGCTCGCGCGCCCCTGGCGCAGAACCCGCATCGAAACCGAGCGATTCTTCGGCAGCGCCTTGGCGATATCGGTGAATTCCTTGGCGGAACCGATCGCCTGATTGTTCAGGTGAGTGATGATGTCGCCGGGTTGCAGACCGATCAGGGCAGCGGGACCGTCCTGCACTTCCTTGATCACAACGCCACCCTGGAGCTCCAGCGTGCGCTTCTGCTCTTCGGTCAGCTCGGCCACGGCCACGCCCAAACGGTTGCTGCTGCGCTCGACGCCCGACTTGGGCAGCGAATCCAGCTCCTTGCCCTCTTCAGGAATGGCGCCGACGGTCAACTCGACGTTCTTGCGCTTGCCTTCACGAATCACTTCCAGATTGGCCTTGGCACCCGCCTTGAGAGCGCCAACCAAGTGCGGCAGGTCAGCGGACATAACGATCGGCTGGCCATTCATGCTCAGGATCACGTCGCCTACCTGCAGGCCACCTTTGGCCGCCGGACCGCCTTCCTGGATCTGCGCCACCAGCGCACCGGCAGGTTTTTCCAGCCCGAACGACTCGGCGAGATCCTTGTTCACTTCCTGAATCACCACGCCCAACCAGCCACGGCTGACCTTGCCTTCGCTTTTGAGCTGGTTGGATACGTCCATGGCTACGTCAATCGGAATCGCGAAGGACACGCCCATGAAGCCGCCCGAACGGGTGTAGATCTGGGAGTTGATCCCCACCACTTCACCCGCCAGGTTGAACAACGGACCACCGGAGTTACCCGGGTTGATCGGCACGTCGGTCTGGATGAACGGCACGTAGTTCTCGTTGGGCAGGCTGCGCCCGATGGCGCTGACGATGCCTTGGGTGACAGTGTGGTCAAAGCCGAACGGCGAACCGATGGCCACGACCCATTGGCCGGCCTTCAGGTCCTGGGACTTGCCCAGCTTGAGTACCGGCAGATCCTTGCCTTCGATTTTCAGCAGTGCCACATCGGAGCGTGGATCGGTGCCCACCAGCTTGGCCTTCAGTTCGCTACGATCGGCCAGGCGTACCAGGATTTCGTCGGCATCGGCGATCACGTGGTTATTGGTCAGGATGTAACCGTCGGTGGAGATGATGAAACCCGAGCCCAGGGATTGAGCTTCGCGCTGGCGTCCACCGTTGGGCGAACGTGGCTGCTGTGGCATGCCGCGTTCAAAGAACTCGCGCAGCATCGGCGGCAACCCTTCCAGGTCCGGCATCTGCTGGTCCGACACGCGACGATCCGGCAGCTTCTGGGTCGTACTGATATTCACCACGGCGGGCGACGCCTGCTCGACCAATTGCGTGAAGTCAGGCAGCTCGACCGCCATGGCGGGAACAGCCTGGCCGAGCACAAGCACGGTGGCGAAAATGGAGAGATAGGTTTTCAAGCGTGGTATCGACATACGGCTCCCGTTACGACGAGCATGGTTAAGCGATATGGAACAAGGAATACCGGGAGAAAGATACGCCGGTATTTTTGTTCCGGAAACAGACAAGGCCAGAGCCGAGCGGCTCTGACCTATAGAAAAAAAGTCGTGTTTTTGCAAATGAAAATGCTGACAGGAAGTTTCGGCATTTCGATCAAGCCCTGGCGCCATCAGCCTTTTGCACAATCGAATCACCCAGCGTGTTATTGAGTCGCTGTGACGTCGGAGCGCATGGACAGCGCGATCCGTTCCGCCGTACCGATAGGAATCTCGCCAACCACCGTGACCATCATTTCGCCCTGTGGCGTTGTGAGTCGACGAGAGACGGCGGCCGTCGGGCCAAGTTGGGTTCGGGTATCGGTGGCGGTAGCGCCATTCAAGGGTTCGAGGAACACGGAAAAGCGAGCCAGGCCATCGTCATACATCAGGCTGTTGACTTGGACCTTGGTGTCCGGATCCTTTCGTGCGGTGCTGCTGGACAATACGAAGCCCGGCGGGAGCCAGTCCGAGTGCCAGGCTGCCTTTACCGCAGTCGGGGCTTGATCCTGCGTCACCGCCTTGCACTCGGCACTGGCTTGCAGATCGCCCTCTGTCGGCGCGCCTACGGTCAGGCGAGTGAACTGGAAACGCTCCAGCAACTGCCCCTTGTCATTGAGCAACAGCGACTTGAGCGCCAAGCCGGTCTCTTTGTCCAGGTGCAGCTCGAAGCCGTAACGATGCTGGTCCTTGGGCGTTAATGCCACAATCACGGCCTGACGCCCGGCCACGCGCGACTTGCCAATGACGGCAAGGTCATACCAATTCTTGAGTTTTTGCGGATCGAGCGCATGGCCTGCACTGTCGGGAGTATTCCCCAGCCCTGCAATCAAGGAGCCGCTGACGCATTGAGTATGCCCATCAATGCGCAGGACTTCCTGTGCCGAGCCGTCGAGCTGGAGTAACCGCTCGCGGACTTTGCCATCCTGGACGCGATGCCAGATGTTATGGGTAGAAAAACTACCGTTGCGCTCGTAAACGAAAGTGCCCTGGAAGCTTTGCTGCTGCTCGGCTTGACTCAGGCGGTTCAACCAATCCTGAGCTTCACCTGCATAGGCTGGAACAGCACACCAGCCACCCAGCAGAAGCGTAAATAGAGGTATGGCGCGCATGGTCCTCCTTAACGGTTTTCCAAACTGGCTGCACGGGCATAAGGCAGTGCGCTTTCAGTACCTTTGAGGGCAGCTTCCTGGGCATGCTGACGCAGATAGTTGGGCAGACGCTGGTCATGCCAGCCTGGCTGACCTTGCAGAACACCGTTGACCATAGGGCCAGCAGCTTCCGAACCTTCGCTGTAGCCGGCCAATACCGCCGGGCCCTTGACCTGTGGAGTGGCCAAGCCAGGCTGGTTGGACTGCTGCGCCATTTGCACGCCGGCAATCTCATCCTGGTTGTACAGCCGTACACCGGCCAATACGGCTACGGTGACCGAAGCGGCAACTGCCAGGCGACCCAGGCTGCGCCATGGTCCGCGGGAAGCTTTTGCCGGTACGGCTTCGTCAGCCAATGCAGCAGAAACGGCCGCAGCGATGTCCAGACGCGGAAGCAGCAAGTCCTTGTGCATGACAGCCCGGGCGATCTGGTAACGAGCCCAGGTCTCACGGGTTTCAACATCGTCAAAGGCATTCAATACCCGACGCAATTCCAATTCGTCCGCTTCGTTATCCATCACTGCGGACAGCGATTCCTGCAGGGCTTCACGACTCATGGCGTTCCTCTCTTGGCTGTCGCCGCTGTCTCAGTTTTCCTGCAACAACGGTTGCAGGGCTTTATCGATGGCCTCCCGAGCGCGGAAAATCCGGGAGCGCACGGTACCCACCGGACACTGCATGACGCTCGCAATGTCCTCGTAACTCAGACCGTCGAATTCACGTAAAGTTAAAGCCGTACGCAAATCTTCGGGCAGTTGCTGGATGGTTCGATGGACAGTGCCTTCGATCTCATCCCGCAGCAACGCTCGTTCCGGTGACTCGAGATCCTTGAGGCCGTGATCGCCATCGTAGAACTCTGCATCTTCGGAACTTACATCGCTATCCGGCGGCCGGCGGCCGCGTGAAACCAGATAGTTTTTCGCCGTGTTAATGGCGATGCGGTAAAGCCACGTATAAAACGCGCTATCCCCGCGAAAATTACCAAGCGCGCGGTAGGCCTTGATGAAGGCTTCTTGGGCAACGTCCTGGGCTTCATGGGTGTCGTGCACAAAACGCACGATCAACCCGAGAATTTTGTGCTGGTATTTCAGCACTAGCAGATCGAAAGCTCGCTTGTCGCCGCGTTGCACGCGTTCGACCAGCTGCTGATCCTCTTCCTGGGTTAGCATGAACACTCCTCGATAAGCTCGAAGGAGGCTTGCATTACTAATTGACCTGGCTTGCAAACATAGACTCGGGCTTTTCGCAAAAGTTCTCCCCCTTTCAAGCAAGTTTCCGGCGCGCTCTGATCTCGGCACGCACGAAAAACGCAGCACGAGACTCCCCGGCTGCGCGAATAATCTGTCGCCGAGCCTGTCGGCAGAGACTCCAATCGAAATCTTGCACCAGCTCGACGCTGCTCCCTTCTGCAGACAACCGTCTATTGAACGTAGGCGCTTGGCAAAAGTTCCCACTCTTTGTAGCACTGTGAATTGGATCTGAGGCAACCATGCCGAGATTCTCCTCGAAACAAGCGTCATGTCGCTCATCCACCGGAACCGCGATCCGACGAAGCGCATGCTTTTCCTGTCACACTGGTTTCACATTGCCATGACCGCACGGCTATTGTGCCGCTCCCCCCCTCTATATACTAGTGGGCTGCGTGGCTGCCTGACCCAATTAAGCGGTGTCTTGCGCCAACCCCGACCCGGGTCGCCTTGAGCGGAAACCATTCGAATGAGCCAACAGTTCCAACACGATGTTCTGGTAATCGGCAGCGGCGCCGCCGGATTGAGCCTTGCACTGACTTTGCCGGAGCATCTGCGCATCGCAGTGCTGAGCAAGGGCGACCTGGCCAACGGTTCGACGTTCTGGGCCCAGGGCGGCGTCGCCGCCGTGCTGGATGATACCGATACCATTGAATCCCACGTCAACGACACCCTCGATGCCGGTGGCGGCCTGTGCGATCCGCAGGCGGTGCGTTTCACGGTAGAGCACAGCAAGGAAGCCATCCAATGGCTGATCGACCAGGGCGTGCCCTTCACCCGTGACGAGCAGTCCGGCACCGAAGACGGTGGTTTCGAATTTCACCTGACCCGCGAAGGCGGCCACAGCCACCGACGCATCATTCACGCGGCCGATGCCACTGGTGCGGCCATCTTCAAGACCCTGCTCGCCCAAGCCCGGCAGCGACCGAATATCGAATTGCTGGAGCAGCGCGTCGCGGTCGACCTGATCACTGAAAAACGCCTGGGCCTGGACGGTGATCGTTGCCTGGGCGCCTACGTGCTCAATCGCGGCACCGGCGAAGTCGACACCTACGGGGCGCGCTTCGTCATCCTGGCGTCTGGTGGCGCAGCGAAAGTCTATCTCTACACCAGCAACCCCGACGGCGCCTGTGGTGACGGTATCGCCATGGCCTGGCGTTCGGGTTGCCGGGTGGCGAACCTGGAATTCAACCAGTTCCACCCCACTTGCCTCTATCACCCGCTGGCCAAGAGCTTTCTGGTGACCGAGGCGCTGCGAGGCGAAGGCGCGCACCTGAAGCTCCCCAACGGCGAACGCTTCATGCAACGCTTCGACTCCCGCGCCGAACTGGCACCGCGGGACATCGTGGCCCGCGCGATCGACCATGAAATGAAGCGCCTGGGGATCGATTGCGTCTACCTGGACATCAGCCACAAGCCCGAAGCGTTCATCAAGAGCCATTTCCCGACGGTGTACGAGCGCTGCCTGGAGTTTTCCATCGACATCACCAAGCAACCGATCCCGGTGGTACCGGCGGCGCATTACACCTGTGGCGGGGTGATGGTCGACCAGTTCGGCCGCACCGATGTTCCGGGCCTGTACGCCATTGGCGAGACCAGCTTCACCGGCCTGCATGGCGCCAACCGCATGGCGAGCAATTCGCTGCTCGAATGTTTCGTCTATGCACGCTCGGCGGCGTCGGACATCCTCGAGCAATTGCCGCAGATCGCCATTCCAGCCGCCCTGCCCTCGTGGGATGCCACCCAGGTCACCGACTCGGACGAAGACGTGATCATCGCGCACAACTGGGACGAGTTGCGACGTTTCATGTGGGACTACGTGGGCATCGTGCGCACCAACAAGCGCCTGCAACGGGCGCAGCATCGGGTGCGCCTGCTGCTGGATGAAATCGACGAGTTCTACAGCAACTACAAAGTCAGCCGCGACCTGATCGAATTGCGCAATCTGGCCCAGGTGGCCGAATTGATGATTCGCTCGGCCATGGAGCGCAAGGAGAGTCGGGGGCTGCATTACACCCTCGACTATCCGAACCTGCTGCCGGAGGCACTGGATACTATTCTGGTGCCGCCCACCTACGCCGGCTGAACCTGAGCCTCACCCGCAAGCGCCGGTGCACATCCGGCGCCAGCGCGTCGCGGGGCACGCACAGCGAGCGGACCTGCCGCTCGCCCTGCAAGCGAAAACGCAACACGACGATCAGCGGCAGCGCCAGGCTATCTGGACGCAACTGGACGGCTTGCCAGCCATCGGCCCTGCTCCAGAGCTGCCAACCCGCGGCATTGCGACGCAAGCCCCGAAAAGCTTGGCGATGGGTCAGCAGGATATGCCGTGGCAGTACCCAGGCCCCATGGGCCAGGCACAAGGCGACGCCAAGCGTGATGAACCCGTAAGGGACAGACAACAGGAACAACGAACCCAGGGCGAACGCCTGGGCCACGAGGTAGGCCGCCAGCAACTGCCCGGAGGCTTGCCAGCGGCATTCGAAGCGATTACTTGGGCTGGACACGGTCCAGAATCATCCGGACCATGCGTTGCAGCTCCGGATCCTCGGATTCGCTGCGCTCCATGAACCAGCCGAACATGTCCTGATCCTCGCATTCGAGCAGGCGAACGTAGCACGCACGGTCCACTTCATTGAGATGGGGATACACCTCTTTCACGAACGGCACCAGCAACACGTCCAGCTCAAGCATGCCGCGACGGCTGTGCCAGTAGAGGCGATTGAGTTCTACATCTTCGACCATGGAGCGCTCCTCAAATAGAACGCAAGTATACAGGCCCCGCCGCGGCGGAACAGACCGCTTTGGTCGGGCACCACCGATCCTTTGTGAACTACCCATTTCAGAGGCGTCCCCTTATGATGTCCACCAGACTTTTTATCCTGCGATGACCCATGGCTGATTCCGCTTTTTTCTGCACCCTGTCCCACGAAGGCGTTCTCGCGGTCCGCGGCGTGGATGCCGGCAAATTCCTGCAGGGCCAACTGACCTGCAACCTCAACTACCTGAGCGACAGCCGGGCCAGCCTCGGTGCCCGTTGCACTCAGAAAGGCCGGATGCAATCGAGTTTCCGCATCCTGCTCGAAGGCGACGGCGTGCTGATGGCCATGGCCAGCGAATTGCTCGAACCGCAACTGGCGGACCTGAAAAAATACGCCGTGTTCTCGAAATCCAAGCTCACTGACGAAAGCGCAGCCTGGGTTCGCTTCGGCCTGGAGAATGCCGATAAGGCCCTGATCAGCCTGGGCCTCGAACTGCCGACCGAAACGGACAGCGTGGTTCGTCGTGAAGCCCTGCTCGCGATCCGCGTCTCTCCGGGCCGCGCCGAACTGTGGGCGCCGGTCGCACAGGCGCAGACACTGAAGGCCCATCTGCGCGCCGAACTGGCCGAGGCGGACCTGAACGGCTGGCTGCTGGGTCAGATCCGCGCCGGCATCGGCCAGGTCATGCCCGCGACCCGCGAGTTGTTCATCCCGCAGATGCTCAACCTGCAAGCCGTTGGCGGCGTGAGTTTCAAGAAGGGTTGCTACACCGGCCAGGAAATCGTCGCCCGCATGCAGTACCTGGGCAAGCTCAAGCGACGCCTGTATCGGCTGCAACTGGACGCCAGCGAATTGCCTGAACCGGGCACCGCATTGTTCTCCCCCACCCACGGCAGTTCCGTCGGCGAAGTGGTGATGGCGGCCCGTGCCGAGCGAAACATTGAACTGCTGGCGGTGTTGCAGGCCGAAGCAGCGGAAGATGACAATCTGCACCTCGGTGCTCTGGAAGGCCCAAGCCTTCAACTGTTGGACCTGCCTTACGAACTGGACCGCGACCGCGAGATCCAGCGTTGATCGCAGCATTGCCGCAAGACTCTAGAGAAGCGAAATGAGCGATTTGGCGGAGAAGGTCCTGAGGGATTTGGTGGAGGCCATCGATAACGATGACCTGGTTCTGCCAACCTTACCGGAAGTGGCCCTGCAGATTCGCCGGGCCGCCGAAGACCCGGAAATCAGTGTCAGCAACCTGAGCAAAGTGATTGGCCGCGACACGGCCCTTTCAGCACGCCTGATAAAAGTGGTCAATAGCCCGTTGTTGCGTGCCACCCAGGAAGTCACCGACCTGCATACAGCCATTACCCGGCTGGGCGTCAACTACAGCAGCAACTTGGCCATCGGCTTGGTCATGGAGCAGATTTTCCATGCACGCTCCGAAGTGGTGGAACACAAGATGCGCGAAGTCTGGCGTAAAAGCCTGGAGATCGCCGGCGTCAGTTATGCGTTGTGCCGTGGCTATACGCAGCTCAAGCCTGACCAGGCTGCGCTGGGAGGGCTGGTGCACCAGATCGGCGTGCTGCCGATCTTGACTTATGCACAGGACAACAACGAATTGCTGTCGGACCCGGTCAGCCTCAACCATGTCATCGAAACGATTCATCCCATACTTGGGGACAAGTTGCTCAGCGTTTGGGAGTTTCCGGAAAGGCTGGTGAAGCTGCCTGGGTTGTATCTGGACTTTACCCGGGAATCGAAGCAAATCGATTACGTCGACCTGGTACAGATCGCCGCGCTGTATTGCTACAAGGACACCGACCATCCCTTGAGCAAGATCGACGTATATGGGGTTCCGGCATTCAAGAAGCTGGGGATCGACACGGATAACAAGGACCGCTGTGCCGATATTGAAGAAGCGCGGTCGATGTTTTATTGAGCCCTGGCTGACAATCAAGCAACCAGGGCCAGATGCCGACCTGGCTTAATCTGAACCTGGGATAAAACTCACCCGCACTTTCAGCCCCCGCGCCTGCCCGTCGTGCAGCGTGATCTGTGCCAGATGGGCGCGGCAGATCTCACCGACGATCGCCAACCCCAGGCCAGTACCGGCCACTTGCTGGTTGCGTCGATAGAAGCGCTCGAAAACCCGGTCCCGCTCATGGGGCGGAATGCCCGGCCCATCGTCTTCCACTTCGAGCACAGCCGGCGTCAAGACCCGCAGGATAACGTTGCCGCCGGACGGAGTATGGGCCAGCGCGTTGTCCACCAGATTGCTCAACAACTCGTTCAGCAGGGTCGGCTCGCCCCGCAACCACACCGGCTCGTCTGCTTCCAGGGCCAGCGCCACACCTCGGGCATGGGCCAACGGGGCCATGGCCATGCCCAACTCCCGGGCCAATTGGCTAAGGTCGAGCAACTGCGCACCACCTTCAGCGATGGCCCGAGCGCCGTTTTCGACACGCGCCAGGGATAAGAGCTGGTTGGCCAGATGAGTCAGTCGATCGGTGCCCTGGGCTGCGGTTTCCAGGGTTTCGCGCCAGATCGCCGGTTCGCTGGCACGCAAGCCCAGCTCAAGACGCGCCTTGAGCGCCGCCAGGGGCGTACGCAGTTCGTGGGCGGCATCGGCGATGAATTGCGCCTGGCGCTCGAATTGCCCGCGCAGGCGCTCGGTGAAATGATTGAGAGCGCGTACCAGCGGCCACAATTCGTGCTGCACCTCCACCAACGGCAACGCCCGCAGATCGTCCGGCTGGCGCTCCTCCACTGCGGTGCGCAAGCGCTCCAACGGGCGGAGCGCGGCACTGACCGCGAACCACACCAGCAACAACGCTCCCACCGCCAGCATGCCCAGGCGCAACAGCGTGTCGGCCATCAGGCTGCGGGCCATGCTGACCCGCGCCTCCTCGGTCTCTGCCACGCGAATTTCCGCCATGCCATTCATGTTCGGCTCGCTCACCGCCTTGAGCAGGCTCACCACCCGCACGTTCTGGCCCTGGTAGCTGGCGTTGTAGAAGCGTGCAAGGGCCGGATAGTCGTCCGTGCGTGGCGTGCCGGGCGGCGGGCCGGGAAGATTTTCGTAACCGGAAATCAGCTTTTTGTTGATGTCGTTGACTTGATAGTAAATGCGCCCAGCGCTGTCGTAGGCAAAGGTATCCAGGGCGACATAAGGCACGTCCGCGCTGAGGCTGCCATCGCGCTGCGACAGACCGGCGGCGATGGTCCGGGCCGAGGCCAGCAGCGTCCGGTCGTAAGCGGTATCGGCGGCTTCGCGACCGTTCCAGTAGGCGCTCAAGCCACTGGCGAGCATCAGCACCACCAACAGCAACGCCAGGTTGCGGAGCAGCCGCCAGCGCAGGCTGTCGGGTTTATGCATCGCGGTTTTCCAACAGATAGCCCAGCCCCCGGAACGTCACGATCGCCACGGCATGACCATCGAGCTTCTTGCGCAGGCGATGAACGTAGATTTCGATGGCGTCGGGGCTGGCCTCCTCGTCCAGGCCGAACACCTGGGCCGCCAGTTGCTCCTTGCTCATGACCCGCCCCGGCCGGGCGATCAACGCTTCCAGCACCGCTTGCTCGCGGGACGTCAGGGTCAGCAGTTCCTCATCGAGGGTGAAGCGGCGGGTGTCCAGGTCATAAACCAGGCCACCACAGCGTTGCTGGCGCTCGCCACCCAGTACGCTGCGGCGCAGGAGCGCCTTGACCCGCGCCTCCAGTTCGGTGAGTTCGAATGGCTTGGCCAGGTAGTCGTCGGCGCCGAGGTTCAGGCCATGGACGCGGTCCTTGACGTCGCTGCGGGCAGTGAGCATCAGCACCGGCAGCGTCTTGCCCCGGGCGCGCAAACGTGCCAGCACCTCGAAACCGTCCATGCGCGGCAGCCCCACGTCGAGGACAGCCACGGCGTATTCCTCGCTGCTCAAGGCCAGGTCGGCCGCCACCCCATCGTGCAGGACATCCACCGTCAAACCGGTGCTCTTGAGCGCCTGGGCAACGCTTTCGGCGAGCTGCAAATGGTCTTCGACGAGCAGGACACGCATGGGTTTTTCCTCGATTCAGGGATGGTCGGCGCCATTCTTTGGCGCGGAGTTTACAGCTGCATCCACCGCTGTGAAGTCAAAAACTTGCTGAAAGCTTTTGAAAGGTTAGCGAAAGGTTAGGCCGCTAGAGTCCTTATGCGGACAGTTTCGACTGCCGGTCGCGACGCCCATCGCGAACGAAAAGCGCCTCGAAGCGTTTTCGTCAAACAAGAACAATAAAAGCGGAGTATTCACCATGCTGTCCATGCAGCTCCAGGCCCCAATGCCTGCCCGCTCGACCCCATTCCTTCAGGCCGTCCCGGCCCGCGCCGCCATTCTTCAGGCGGATGAATTGCCACGCCTTCAAACCCACCATCAGCCTGCGCCGGCCCTCGATGATGACCAGAGCGCGGACATGGCAGCACCCTATTCGCACCACACACAACAACAACTCCTGTGGAGACAATCATGAACCTATCACTGCGTAAAGTAGCCCTGGCCGCCGGATGCCTGATGTTCGCCGGGCAATTGCTTGCCGAACCGAAGCGTCCCGAATGCATCGCACCGGCCTCTCCTGGCGGCGGTTTCGACCTGACCTGCAAACTGGCGCAAAGCGCGCTGGTCAACCAGAAGCTGCTGACCAAGCCGATGCGTGTCACCTACATGCCGGGCGGCGTCGGTGCGGTGGCCTACAACGCAGTGGTCGCCCAACGTCCGGCCGACGCCGGCACGCTGGTAGCGTGGTCCAGCGGTTCGCTGCTGAACCTGGCCCAGGGCAAGTTCGGTCGCTTCGATGAAAGCGCCGTGCGCTGGCTGGCCGCCGTCGGCACCAGCTATGGCGCCATCGCGGTGAAAAGCGATTCGCCCTACAAAAATCTCGACGATCTGGTACAGGCCCTGAAGAAAGATCCGGGTTCCGTGGTCATCGGTTCCGGCGGTACCGTCGGCAGTCAGGACTGGATGCAAACGGCACTCATCGCCAAGGCCGCCGGCATCAACCCGCGCGACCTGCGCTACGTAGCCCTCGAAGGCGGCGGCGAAATCGCCACCGCGCTGCTCGGCGGCCACATCCAGGTCGGTAGCACCGACATCTCCGACTCCATGCCGCACATCCAGAGTGGCGACATGCGCCTGCTGGCCGTGTTTGCCGAGAAGCGCCTCGACGAGCCAGAGATGAAAGACATTCCAACCGCCAAGGAGCAAGGCTACGACATCGTCTGGCCAGTGGTCCGCGGCTTCTACCTCGGACCAAAGGTCAGCGACGAAGACTACGCCTGGTGGAAAGACGCCTTCGACAAACTGCTGGCCTCCGAAGAGTTCGCCAAGCTGCGTGACCAGCGCGAGCTGTTTCCGTTTGCCATGACCGGCCCGGAACTGGACACCTACGTGAAGAAACAAGTAGCTGATTACAAGGTGCTGGCCAAAGAGTTCGGCCTGATCCAGTAACCGTCTCTGTTCTCGCGGCGGCGCTGGCACTCACCGGCGCCGCCCAGGAGTTAGTCATGCTCACCATCCAACGTATTTTTGCTGCGGTGCTGCTGCTGGCCTGCATCGGCCTCGCGCTGATGGCTTGGCCGTATCAGGCCGCCTTTTCCTACGAACCGGTCGGTCCACGCGCCTTCCCCTTGCTGATGCTCGGACTGATGGGCCTGGCGCTGCTGTACATGGTGTTTCGCCCCACACCGATCGTACACAGCGACGATGATCCGCAACTGGACCGTGAAACCCTGCAGAAGATCGGCATCTGCGTCGTTCTGCTGCTGGTATTCGCCGGCACCTTCGAACCCCTGGGCTTCATCGTTGCCAGCATCTTGATCGGCGTGCCGATGGCGCGCCTGTATGGCGGCCGCTGGGTGCCAAGCGTGGTGATCATCAGCCTGATGGCCGTTGGTCTCTACCTGTTGTTCGACAAGCTGATGGACGTGCCGCTGCCCCTGGGCCTGCTCGACGTCCTGGAGAATTGATATGGATACCCTGAATTATCTCGGCCAGGGTTTTGGCGTCGCACTGACCCCCTATAACCTCGTCACCGCACTGAGCGGCACCCTGATCGGTACGGTGGTCGGCCTGCTGCCAGGCCTGGGCCCGATCAACGGCGTGGCGCTGCTGATCCCGATTGCCTTCGCCCTGGGGCTGCCGCCGGAATCAGCACTGATCCTGCTGGCGGCGGTGTACTTGGGTTGCGAATACGGCGGGCGCATCAGCTCGATCCTGCTCAACATCCCGGGGGAAGCCTCCACCGTGATGACCACGCTCGATGGCTACCCGATGGCTCGCCAAGGCCTGGCCGGGGTGGCGTTGTCGCTGTCGGCGTGGAGTTCGTTCATCGGCGCGTTCATTGCCACCTGCGGCATGGTGCTGTTCGCACCGTTGCTGGCCAAATGGGCGATTGCCTTTGGACCGGCGGAATATTTCGTCCTGATGGTCTTCGCCATTGTTTGCCTGGGCGGCATGGCCGGCGATCGACCGCTCAAGACGTTCATTGCGGCGCTGATCGGTTTGTTCCTGTCCAGCGTCGGGATCGATGCCAACAGCGGCGTCTACCGCTTCACCGGTGACAACATTCACCTGACCGACGGCATTCAGTTCGTGGTGCTGGTGCTGGGTTTGTTTTCCATCAGTGAAATCCTGTTACTGCTGGAAAAAACCCATCGCGGCCAGGAAGCCGTGGAGGCCACCGGGCGGATGATGTTCAACCTCAAGGAAGCGGCATCAGTCTTTACCGTTAACCTGCGCTGTGGCGTGCTGGGTTTCATCATGGGTGTGTTGCCGGGTGCCGGTGCGACCCTGGCCAGTGCCGTGGCCTACATGACCGAGAAGCGCATCGCCGGTGCCGATGGCAAGTTCGGCCAGGGTGACAAGCGCGGCCTCGCCGCTCCGGAAACCGCTATCGGTGGCGCAGCCTGCGGTGCCCTGGTGCCCATGCTGACCCTCGGCGTTCCCGGCTCGGGCACTACGGCGGTGATGATCGGCGCACTGTCGCTGTACAACATCACGCCCGGTCCGCTGCTGTTCCAACAACAGCCAGACATCGTCTGGGGCCTGATCGCCTCGTTGTTCGTCGCCAACATCATGCTGGTGATCCTAAACATTCCGATGATCCGCATCTTTACGCGCATCCTGGCCGTGCCGAACTGGGCACTGGTGCCGGTCATCGCGATCATCACCGGGATCGGCGTCTACGCCGTGCATGCCACGACCTTCGATCTGTTCCTGATGATCGGCATCGGCATCTTCGGCTACATCCTGCGCAAGTTGGATTTCCCGCTGTCGCCGGTCCTGCTGGGCTTCATCCTGGGTGGCCTGATGGAGCAAAACCTGCGTCGCGCCCTGTCGATTTCCAACGGTGCGCTGGAAATCCTCTGGTCGAGCCCGATCACCTTCGGTTGCTGGGTCCTGACGGCGATCATGCTGTTCATGCCTTTGCTGCGGATCTGGCGTCGCCGCGCCGCCCAACGTCGCGCCCTGGCCAATGTCTAAGGCGGCATTCAGACAATGGTGGGGAACACCGCTGGTCGGTCTGGCCGGCGGTTACCTGGCCAGCCTGATCGGCTGGCCTTTGCCCTGGATGGTCGGCTCGTTGCTGGCGATCATCCTGGTGCGCTGCCTGACGCCGTGGCAACTGATGGAAATCCCCGGAGGCCGTAAATGCGGCCAATGGGTGGTGGGCATCGGCATCGGCCTGCACTTTACCCCTGTGGTGATGGAACAGGTGCTGAGCCACTTCGGCCTGATTTTCTTCGGCGCGCTGGTGACCAGCGTGTCCAGTGTGGTGGGTGTGTGGCTGATGCGCCGCACCGGCGAAGACCGCGCCACCGCTTTCTTTTCCAGCATGCCGGGCGGTTCCGGCGAAATGGTCAACCTCGGCGCCCGCAACGGTGCGGACCTCAGCCGCGTCGCTGCGGGCCAAAGCCTGCGGGTGCTGGTGGTGGTGCTGTGCGTGCCGGCGGCCTTCAAATATCTGCTGGGCGAAGGTACCCCGGCGCAGCACGCCACTGCGGTGGACTGGCTGTGGCTGGCCGTGCTGTTTCCGGCCGGTGCCCTCCTCGCCTGGCTATGGGAACGCTTGCGCCAACCCAACCCGTGGTTGTTCGGGCCGTTGCTGGTGAGCGCTGCGGTGAGTGTCGGCTGGGACCTGCACATCGGCCTGCCCAACGGCGCCAGCCAGATCGGCCAATGGCTGATCGGCAGCGGATTGGGTTGTCATTTCAACCGGCAGTTCTTCCGACGGGCACCGTCGTTCATGGGGCGCACTCTGATCGGCACAGTATTGACGATGCTCATCGCCACCCTTGCGGCGCTGGGACTGAGCACCCTGACGCACCTGGACCTGCGTTCGCTGACCCTCGGCATGATGCCCGGTGGTATCGCGGAAATGAGCCTGACCGCTGAGACGTTGCAATTGTCGGTGCCATTGGTGACGGCCTTGCAAGTGATGCGATTGCTGTTTGTTCTATTTCTGGCCGAGCCGTTGTTCAGGTATTGGATGCGCAAGCCGGGTTCGGACTTGTAGACCGGGTTGCCTTCATCGCGAGCAGGCTCGCTCCCACAGGGGACTTGTGTTGCCCTAGCCCCTTGCTCGCGATGAGGCCCTCATTGTCGATCACTCAACCGGCGGCAATCGCCAGTCGATCGGCGCCTCGCCATTCTGCTCGAGAAATTTGTTGGTCCGGCTGAAATGCCCGCATCCCAGGAAACCTCGATAGGCCGAGAGTGGCGACGGGTGAACCGAGGTGAGCACCAGATGCTTGGTGGCGTCGATCAGTTTCTGTTTGCTTTGCGCATGGGCGCCCCACAGCAGGAAAACCAGGTGCGGCTGATGTTCGCTGACCACTTCGATCACCCGGTCGGTGAAATGCTGCCAGCCTTTGCCCGCATGGGCGTTGGCATTGGCGCGTTCCACCGTCATGGTGGTGTTGAGCAGCAACACGCCCTGGTCAGCCCAGCTTTGCAAATAACCGTGGTTGGGAATGTCGATGTTCAGGTCGCGCTTCAATTCCTTATAGATATTGACCAGCGACGGTGGTGCCGGTACGCCCGGCTGCACCGAGAAGCACAAACCATGGGCCTGGCCCGGGCCGTGGTACGGGTCCTGCCCGAGAATCACCACCTTGACCTTGTCCAGCGGCGTGGAGTTGAGGGCATTGAAAATCAACGGCGCCGGTGGATAGATTTCCTTGCCGGCGGCGTGCTCGCTTCGCAGGAATTCGCGCAACTCTGTCATGTAGGGCTGGTCGAACTCGGCACGCAGCGCCTGCTTCCAGCTCGGTTCGAGTTTGATACGGTCGTCAGCAGTCATGGTTGCACCCGGTAAAAACAATGGGCGCACCCTAGGAAAGCCTACTTGGCTTGTCAATTGATCTGACGCAGAACCGGCACTTTCCCACGCAGCGATCATACTGATCATTCAAATTGCTGATCGAGGTCACGATGAATCTGCACTTCGAAGAACTCACCGGTATCGACGGTGCCCGTATCGGCATCGCCACCCTGGATGCTGAAAAATCCCTGAATGCCCTTTCCCTGCCGATGATCAATGCCCTGCGTGATCGTCTCGATGCCTGGGCCAAGGATCCGCAAATCGTTTGTGTGTTATTGCGTGGCAATGGCCCCAAGGCCTTCTGTGCCGGCGGTGAAGTCCGCAGCCTGGTGGAGGCCTGTCGCGCCACGCCCGGCGAAGTACCGCCATTGGCCGCGCAGTTTTTCGCGGCGGAATACCGCTTGGACTTCAACCTTCACACCTACCCCAAGCCCCTGCTCTGCTGGGGCCACGGCTATGTGTTGGGCGGTGGCATGGGCTTGCTGCAAGGCGCGAGCACGCGGATCGTCACGCCGAGCAGTCGCCTGGCAATGCCGGAGATCAGCATCGGCTTGTATCCGGATGTCGGCGCCAGTTGGTTTTTGTCGCGCCTGCCGGGCAAGCTCGGCCTGTTCCTCGGCCTGACCGGCGCCCACATGAACGCCCGCGATGCCATCGACCTGGACCTGGCCGATCGCTTCCTGCTGGATGAACAACAGGACGACCTGATCGAAGGTTTGCTGCAACTCAATTGGCAAGAGCAGACCGCCATGCAGCTCAACAGCCTCCTCAGGGCCTTGCAGCAGGAAGCCGTCGGCCAAATGCCGGAAGCCCAATGGTTGCCGCGTCGACAAAAAATCGATGAATGGCTGGACGTCAGCGATGTGCGCTGCGCCTGGAAAGCCCTCAGCCTGCTGGTGGACCATCCTGATCCATTGATCGCCCGGGCCGCCAAGACCATGACCGACGGCGCCCCTTTGACTGCTCACCTGGTCTGGGAGCAGATCGCTCGTGCCCGGCATCTGTCACTGGCCGGCGTGTTCCGGATGGAGTACACCTTGAGCCTCAATTGCTGTCGCCATCCGGAATTCAGCGAAGGCGTGCGGGCGCGGCTGATCGACAAGGATCACAAGCCCCATTGGCACTGGCCGGACATCAATCATGTGCCCGAGGCGGCGGTCGAGGCGCATTTTCACAAGGCGTGGGAAGGTCGGCATCCGCTGGCGGATTTGTCTAACGAATGAACGACCTGAATGATCTCCTGTGGGAGCGGGCTTGCTCGCGAAAGCAATGGACCAGCTTGCATCAATGTTGAATGTGCCGTCGCGTTCGCGGGCAAGCCCGCTCCCACAGGTTCGTTTTATGGCAGGCACAAAAAAGCGGCGCTTCATGCGCCGCTTTTTATTTGCCTGCCGATCAGCGGTGGCCGCCCCGGCCGTCATGATCGCCACGTCCTCGATGATCACGCCCACCCCGACCGCCCCGGTCGTCGTTCCAGCCCCCACGGTCATGGCCGCCCCAGCCGCCCCGGTCATGACCGCCCCAGTCACCCCGGTTCGGATAAGACCGGTACGCCGCTCGCGGTGGCGAGTAATAGCGCGGGCCTTGCTGGTAGTAACGCGGCGCCGATTGGTAATAACGCGGGGCGTAATAGCCACGCGGCGCCGAATAATAACTCCCGCCACCGTAATAGACCGGCGCCGGTGAGGTGTAGACCTCGGAACGGTAGTAGTTCGAGTCTCCATCGTAGTAAGGCTCGCAGGCCGAAAGAGTCAAACCGAGAAACGCAAGGAGCAGCAGTCGTCGATACATGGCGGCCTCCTGGACCGCGAATGGGCCGCATCAGCGACGCTGATGGGCGGCAGTCAACTTTCAGTGACTGACGAATATTCAGACAGCAAAATCGGAATCTGGTGCGATGCGGTAACAACTGGAAACATGTAGCGCTTTGCCCTCTTCCGGTGCGCGACGGCACCACAATCACGCATCCCTTTGCGTTCAGTTGCGCATTTCCCGCCCTCGCCCGCTCTGCTCCGGGCCTTTGCCTGAATTGGCACGGCTCTCGCTTTAACAAACCTTGTGCAGGAGTCATCACAGGTTCGCGGCACCACAATTTGCAATGGCTGACTAGGGTTCCGGCTCGCCTCTGGCGAGTGGCTGGTCCGAGAGTTGGCGACCTCCAGTTGAGGTTACACGGCGGGACAAAAGCCCGGGAGACAAGCCACCGTTCGCGGTGCCGCGTTGCTCCTGTCCGCCCTTGATCAACTGGAGAACCACCATGCTCAAGCTTCGTCTATCTGCCCTGCTCCTCGCCGCCGTCTCGGCCCTTGCGAGCTTTTCATCCACCGCCGCAGAAAAAAAAGACCACTTCAACGTCTGCTGGACGATCTACGCCGGCTGGATGCCCTGGGAATACGCCGGTAGCCAAGGCATCGTCGACAAATGGGCGAAGAAGTACGGCATCAAGATCGATGTCGTACAGCTCAACGACTACGTCGAATCCATCAACCAGTACACCGCCGGTCAATTCGATGGTTGCACCATGACCAACATGGACGCCCTGACCATTCCGGCCGCCGGTGGCGTGGACAGCACCGCGCTGATCGTCAGCGATTTCTCCAACGGCAACGACGGGATTGTCCTCAAGGGCGACGGCAAGAAAGTCGCAGACCTCAAGGGTATGGACGTCAACCTGGTGGAACTGTCGGTTTCCCATTACCTGTTGGCCCGTGCCCTGGATTCGGTTGGCCTCACCGAGAAAGACCTGAAAGTCGTCAACACCTCCGACGCGGATATTTCCGCCGCCTTCAATACCGACCAGGTCCGCGCCGTCACCACCTGGAACCCGATGCTCTCAGACATCAAGGCCCAGCCCGGCGTAAGCGAAGTGTTTAATTCCAGCCAGGTTCCCGGAGAGATCATGGACATGATGGTGGTCAATACCCAGACCCTCCATGACAACCCTGCGCTGGGCAAAGCCTTGACCGGCGCCTGGTTTGAAGTAGTGGCGCTGATGAACGCGAAGAACGCCGCGAGCAAGGCCGCACTGGAACACATGGCCAAAGCCTCAGGCACCGACCTGGCCGGCTTCCAGTCGCAATTGGACACCACCAAGCTGTTCGCCACGCCCAAGCAAGCCCTCGATTTCGCTACCAGCCAGCAACTGCCCACGACGATGCGCAAGGTCGCCGAGTTTTCCTTCCAGCACGGCTTGCTGGGCGAAGGCGCCAAGGACGCCGACGCGGTCGGCATGGCCTTCGCCAATGGCGAGACACAGGGCGACAAGGCCAACCTCAAGCTGCGCTTTGACCCGACCTACGTCCAGCAGGCCGCCGACGCCAAGCTGTAAACCGGAGGAGCTGGCATGCGCCTGATCAACCGCTACCCGGACCGCCCCAGCCGCTTGTTGCTGGTAATCCTGCCGTTCGCATTGGTGTTGTTCGCCTATTTCATGGGCTCGGCCGAACGCCTGACGGACAACCCCAACGACAAACTGCTGCCCAGCGCCGTGCAAATGGTCGATGCGGTGAAACGCCTGGCCTTCACCGCGGATGCCCGCAGCGGCGATTACCTGCTTTGGCAGGACACCGCGTCGAGCCTGCAACGGTTGGCAGTCGGCTTGGGCATCAGCGCCCTGGCCGGATTGTGCCTGGGCATGGCTGCCGGTACGTTGCCGCTGCTCGGCGCGCCGTTGTCGCCGCTGCTCACAGTGGTGTCGATGGTGCCGCCACTGGCCATCCTGCCGATCCTGTTCATCGTTTTCGGCCTGGGTGAACTGTCAAAAGTGATGCTGATTGTCATCGGCGTCACGCCTTGCCTGGCCCGGGACCTGGAACAGCGCGCCCGGGAAATTCCGTCCGAACTGCTGATCAAGGCGCAGACCCTCGGCGCGTCGACCTGGACCCTGATGCTGCGGGTGGTGCTGCCGCAATTGCTGCCGCGCCTGCTGATATCCCTGCGGTTGATGCTCGGTTCGGCCTGGCTGTTCCTGATCGCCGCCGAAGCCATCGCTTCCACCGATGGGTTGGGCTACCGGATTTTCCTGGTCCGTCGCTACTTGGCCATGGACGTGATCCTGCCCTATGTGGTGTGGATCACCCTGCTTGCCTGGCTGATGGATTGGGGCATCAAGCGCCTGACCCGCCAAGCGTTCCCTTGGTATGAAGGGGCGAAAGCATGAGCTTCATTACGGTGAGTAACGTCTGGCAGGAATATGCCGACCAGGTGGTGCTCGAACGCCTGAACCTGAGTGTCGCCGAAGGTGAATTCTGCACGCTGGTGGGCGCGTCGGGTTGCGGCAAGTCGACCTTCCTGCGGCTGTTGCTGGGCCAGGAACGCGCCAGTCGCGGACAGATTCTGCTGGATGGCGAGCCCTTGGCCGGTGAGCCGGACGCCAGCCGGGGCGTGGTGTTCCAGCGCTATTCAGTGTTCCCCCACCTGAGCGTGTTGGACAACGTCGCCCTGGGCCTGGAACTGCCGCGCTCGCCACTGCTGGGGCGCCTGTTTGGCAACGCCAAGCGCCTGGTCCGCGAAGAGGCGGCGCATCTGCTGGACAAGGTCGGACTCGGCCATGCGCTGGACAAATATCCGGCGCAGTTGTCCGGCGGTATGCAACAACGGCTGGCCATCGCCCAGGCATTGATCATGAAGCCGCGCGTCCTGCTGCTGGACGAGCCGTTCGGCGCCCTCGACCCGGGCATTCGCAAGGACATGCACGCCTTGTTGCTCAATCTGTGGCGCGAAACCCGGCTGACGGTGTTCATGGTCACCCATGACCTGTCCGAAGGTTTCAGCCTCGGCACCCGCCTGTTGGTGTTCGACAAGGTCCGCGTCGACCCCCATGCCCCCGGCGCCTATGGCGCACGCATCACCTATGACATCCCACTAAACAGCGACCGCCGCACCGCCCGTGCCGCCGTCGACGCCCTGCCCGCCGAACTGGCCGGCACGTTGCGTATCGCTTGAAAGGAGTTTTCCATGACCGACTCAACCCACTTGTTCGAACCCTTTGCCGAAGAACTGCTGCCCGGTGGCGGCCACCGTTCCTTCGTGCTCAAGCGCGGCCAGCTGTTGCGCCTGACCGACCTGCGCGGTGGTGCCAACGTGAGCCTGATGCTGCTCAACGCCAACGAGAAAACCGAACGCCTGAACCTGCCCGACAGCCTCAAGTGCCAACACACCGCCAAGCTCACCACCGGCCATTGCCTGTACTCGGACATGGGGCGGGTGCTGCTGGCAATCACCGCCGATACCTGTGGCTGGAGCGATAGCCTTGGCGGCGTGCTCTGCGCCGAGGAAGTCGCTGAAAAGTACGGCCAGGGCCGTTATCAGGAACTGCGCAACGGTTTCTTTCGCAACGGCACCGACAACCTGCTGGTGGAGCTGGGCAAATGGGGTTTGGGCCTGTCTGACCTGCTGATGACTCTCAACCTGTTCAGCCGGGTCAATGTCGACGAGGCCGGCGGTTTCCACTTCGTCGAAGGCCACGCCAAGGCCGGTGACTTCATCGAATTGTATGCGCCGATGGACACTCTGGTGGTGCTGACCGCGCTGCAACACCCGATGGACCCGAACCCGCACTACGCACCGCAACCAATCAAGCTCAGTTGGATGAATGCCGACCCCAGCGTCGCCGAGCACTGCCGTCTTTCGCGCCCGGAAAACCAGCGCGGTTTCATCAACACCGACCGTCTGTTCGCCTGAGGATCGCCGCCATGTCACTTGCTCTCGCCACCGCACAAAAGCAGCCGGAAACGGCCGTCTACCGCGCCACTATTCCCGCCGGGGAACCTTGGTTGACAGAGGTCAAGGCCGGCCAGACCGTGCGCATCCTCGACCTGGAAGGCAACCAGGCGGTCGATACGCTGTTCTACAGCGTGGCCAACCCCAAGGAACGCTACGACGTGCAGCGCACCCTGCGTCGACAAAACAGCGTTTATCTGAGCACCGGCAGCGTGCTCTATTCGAACCTCGGCCACCCGATGCTGACCATCGTCGAAGACACGTGCGGGCGCCACGACACCCTCGGCGGCGCCTGCGCCCAGGAAAGCAACACCGTGCGCTACGCCCTGGAAAAACGCTACATGCACAGCTGCCGTGACAACTACCTGCGCGCCTGCGCCCACGATGGTCGATTGGGCAAAGGCGATATCGGGCCGAACATCAACTTCTTCATGAACGTGCCGGTCACTGCCGACGGCGGCCTGACCTTCGAAGACGGCATCTCGGCGCCAGGCAAATACGTCGACCTGCGGGCTGAAATGGACGTGATCGTCCTGATCTCCAACTGCCCGCAACTGAACAACCCGTGCAATGCCTACAACCCGACCCCGGCGGAGCTTTTGATATGGGACTGAAACTCACCCGCCTGCGACGCTGGCTGTTTGCGTTGTGCCAGAGCCGGTCGGGGCAATGCATCAAATAAACGCAGATTTTATTAACACCACCCATGCCCTGTGGGAGCGAGCTTGCCCGCGAAGACGTCGGCGCATCCAACATCGCCGCCAACTGACCCACCGCTATCGCGAGCAAGCGCGCTCCCACAAGGGATGAGGTGTTTGGAAGTTTCGCCACCGGGGACGACCCCGGCGGCCATCGAAAACTGCGGGACGGCCCGCATCCCAGGTCAGGCAGATATTCGTGCCTGAGGGGTAACGCCATGTTCGAAAAAATCCTGATCGCCAACCGTGGCGCCATTGCCTGCCGCATCCTGCGCACCCTGCGCGAACTGAAGGTTCAAGGCGTGGCGGTGTATTCCCAGGCCGACGAGGCGAGCTTGCATATCCTGCAAGCCGATGAAGCCCACTGCCTGGGCGAAGGCGCAGCGGCCGGCACTTACCTGGCAGTGGACAAGCTCCTGGCAATCGCCAGAAGCAGCGGCGCAACGGCAATCCATCCCGGCTACGGTTTTCTCTCGGAAAACGCCGCTTTCGCTGAAGCCTGCGAGGCCGCCGGTATCGCCTTCATCGGCCCGACGCCGGAGCAATTACGCGTCTTCGGCCTCAAGCACACTGCCCGCGACCTGGCTCGCCAATATGGCGTGCCACTGCTCGAAGGCACCGACTTGCTGGACAGCCTCGACGCCGCGTTGGAGGCAGGAGCGCGGGTCGGCTATCCGGTGATGCTCAAAAGCACCGCGGGCGGCGGCGGGATCGGCATGCGCGTATGCCGCAGCGCGGCCGAGCTGAGCGAATCCTTCGAAGCCGTCAAGCGCCTTGGCCAGAACAACTTCAGCGACGCCGGCGTGTTCATCGAGAAATACATCGAACGCGCCCGGCACCTGGAAGTGCAAGTCTTTGGCGATGGCGCGGGCGAGATCATCGCCCTGGGTGTGCGCGACTGCTCGGTACAGCGGCGCAACCAGAAAGTCCTTGAAGAAACCCCGGCGCCCAATCTGCCCGAAGGCATGGCCGACGCGCTCTGCGCCGCAGCGATCCAACTGGCCAAGGCTGTGAACTACCGCAGCGCCGGCACCGTGGAGTTCGTGTTCGACAGCGATGCGGGGCGCTTCTATTTCCTGGAAGTGAACACCCGCCTGCAAGTGGAGCACGGCGTCACCGAGCAGGTGTGGGGCGTGGACCTGGTGCGCTGGATGGTGCAACTGGCGGCCGGTGACCTGCCGCCACTGAGGGAGTTGAGCCAGGGATTGAAAGCCGAGGGCCATGCAATTCAGGCACGCCTGTACGCCGAGGATCCCGGCCGGGATTTCCAGCCCTGCCCTGGCCTGTTGACCGCCGTGAAATTTCCCCAGGCCGACGGCAAGCACTTGCGCATCGACACTTGGGTCGAAGCCGGTTGCCAGATCCCGCCCTACTTCGATCCGATGATCGCCAAGGTCATTCGCTGGGCACCCACCCGCGAACAGGCGCGCCTGGGCTTGCACCAGGCACTGGGCGAAAGCCTGCTGTACGGCGTCGAAACCAATCGCCAATACCTGCAACAGATTCTCCTCGATACGCCTTTCGCGGACGGCCAGCCTTGGACCCGCTGCCTCGAGACGCTGGTCTATCGCGCCAATACCTTGGAAGTACTCAGCCCCGGCACCCAGACCAGCGTCCAGGACTACCCCGGCCGCCTCGGCTATTGGGCCGTGGGTGTGCCGCCGTCGGGGCCGATGGACAGCCGCTCGCTGCGCCTGGGCAATCGCCTGCTGGGTAATGAAGAAGGTGCGCCCGCGTTGGAAATCACCATGAGCGGGCCGCTGCTGCGCTTCAATTGCACGGCACGAGTGGCCGTGACCGGTGCGCAGATTGCGCTGACCCTCGATGGCGAAACGGTGCCGATGAACACGCCGCTGTCGATTGGCGCCGGCGCTACGCTGGCCATCGGCACGATTTCGGGAGCAGGAGCACGCAGCTACTTATGCCTGCAAGGCGGCTTGCAAGTACCCGATTATCTTGGCAGTAAAAGTACCTTCACCCTCGGCCAGTTCGGCGGTCACGGTGGTCGGGCGCTACGCACCGCAGACGTGCTGCACCTGGCAGCGCTGGAAGCGCACACCGTGGCGCCGGCCATGAGCGCGCCGGCCCTCGAACTGCCGCCCTTGCGCCAGATCCGCGTGATCTACGGTCCTCACGGCGCACCGGAATATTTTACCGAAGACTACATCCAGACGTTCTTCGACACGGCATGGGAGGTGCATTTCAATTCCAGTCGCACCGGCGTCCGGCTGATCGGGCCGAAACCCGAATGGGTGCGCGCCGACGGTGGCGAGGCCGGGCTGCACCCGTCCAACATCCATGACAACCCGTACGCCATCGGAGCCGTGGATTTCACCGGCGACATGCCCGTCATCCTCGGCCCCGACGGCCCGAGCCTGGGTGGGTTCGTCTGCCCGGTGACGGTGATCGAGGCGGACCTTTGGCAACTGGGCCAACTCAAGGCCGGCGACAAAGTACAGTTTGTGCCGGTGGACATATCAACCGCTCGGTCATTGGCGACACACTTCCCTTGTGGCGAGGGAACTTGCTCCCGCTCGAGTACGCAGCACTCGCCAGACAATAATCCTACCGATAAAGAGATGGGGCCGCTTCGCGACCCAGCGCGAGCAAGCTCGCTCGCCACAGGTTTTGGGTGTACACAGAAATGGGGGTCGCCTGTGGTGTTGGATATCGGCCACGGCGACACTCGGTTGGTGGCGAGATTGTCCGGCGATACCCATCTGCTGCTGGAAATCGGCGCGCCCGAACTGGACCTGGTGCTGCGCTTTCGCGCCCACGCCTTGATGCAGGCCTTGGAACACAAGCAACTGCGCGGTGTGATCGACCTGACGCCGGGCATTCGATCGCTGCAAGTGCACTACCAACCCGAACAGATGCCCCTGGCCGATCTTCTGAGCATCGTCGCGGGTGAATGGGACGCGGTGTGTGCCGCGCAGGACCTGCAAGTGCCGTCGCGCATCGTGCACCTGCCCTTGTCCTGGGATGACCCGGCCTGCCAGCTCGCCATCGAAAAATACATGACCACCGTGCGCAAGGACGCGCCTTGGTGCCCGAGCAATCTGGAATTCATCCGGCGCATCAACGACCTGCCCAACCTCGATGAAGTGCAGCGCACAGTGTTCGATGCCAGCTATCTGGTGATGGGCCTGGGGGACGTCTACCTCGGTGCGCCGGTCGCCACGCCATTGGACCCACGGCACCGGCTGGTCACCACCAAATACAACCCGGCGCGGACCTGGACCGCGGAAAACTCGGTGGGCATTGGCGGCGCCTATATGTGCGTATACGGCATGGAGGGCCCGGGTGGCTATCAGTTCGTCGGGCGCACGTTGCAGATGTGGAATCGCTATCGGGACGTCGCCGCATTCGATGGCAAACCTTGGCTGCTGCGGTTTTTTGACCAGATCCGCTTCTACCCGGTCAGTGCCGATGAACTGTTGCGCATCCGCCGGGATTTCCCGCTGGGGCGCTTCGACCTGAAGATCGAGCACAGCCAGCTCAACCTCGCCGATTACCAAGGCTTTCTCGCCCGCGAAGCGGACAGCATCGCCGCGTTCCGACGCCAACAACAAGGCGCCTTCGACGCCGAGCGCGAACGCTGGATTGCCAGCGGCCAAGCCCATTTCGACAGTGAAGAAGCCACGCCCGTGGCCAGTGAAGACACGCAGTTGGCCGATAATCAATTAAGCATCGACAGCCACATCGCCGGCAACCTCTGGCAGGTCCAAGTGGAGATGGGCGCGCGGGTCGCCGCCGGTGATGTGCTGGTGATTCTGGAGTCAATGAAGATGGAAATCCCGGTACTCGCGCCGGTGGCCGGCGTGGTGCGCGAGGTCCGCGTCCAGCCTGGTTCGGCGGTACGCGCCGGACAGCGTGTGGTGGTGCTGGAACGTGACTGAACTCAACCAAAGGATCAATGCCATGAACCTCTCTCTTCGCCTGGACGACCTGCGCAACACCTATCGCCGCGGCGACCTGACGCCTCGTAAGCTGCTGTTGAGCCTGCGGGAAAAAGCCGCGGCACTGAACCCCGATTATCATCTGTTCATTCATTTGCTGACGCTTGAGGAACTGGAGCCCTACCTGGCCGCCTTGGAAGACCAGGACCTGGAAAGCCTGCCCTTGTACGGCGTGCCCTTTGCGATCAAGGACAACATCGACTTGGCTGGCATTCCTACCACCGCTGCCTGCCCGGCGTATGCCTATGTGCCGCAACGCTCGGCCACCATCGTCGAGCAATTGCTGGCCTTGGGCGCGATTCCCCTGGGCAAGACCAACCTTGACCAGTTCGCCACCGGGCTCAATGGCACTCGTTCGCCCTATGGGGCTTGCCACAACAGCGTGCTGCCCGACTATCCGGCGGGCGGTTCCAGCGCCGGCTCGCCTCTGGCGGTGGCCTTGGGAGTAGCAAGTTTTGCCTTGGGCACGGACACCGCCGGCTCCGGCCGGGTGCCCGCGGCGCTGAACAATTTGGTCGGACTGAAAGCCACCAAAGGATTGATCTCCACGGCTGGCGTGGTCCCGGCCTGTCGCACGCTGGACTGCGTCACGACTTTCACCGCAACGGCAAGGGAAGCCAGCCATTTGCTGGCAATGACGGCCCGTCTCGATCCACGCGATGAATACAGCCGCAACAATCCGCAGTGGAACGATGGCCCGGCATTCGGCGCACCGCGACGCTTTCGCTTCGGTGTGCCACGCCAACAGGACTTGGCGTTTTTCGGCTGCGAAGAAGGGCCGCGCCTGTTTCTGGAAGCCGTCGAGCGACTCGAGCAGCTGGGCGGCGAAGCGGTGGAGCTGGACCTGTCGCCCTTCCTCGAGGCCGCGCGCCTGCTGTATGAAGGACCGTGGGTGGCCGAGCGCTACAGCGTTGCCGGTGAGTTGATGGAGCGTGAGCCCGAGGCCGTATTGCCGGTCATCCGCGCCGTATTGGCGAAGGCTCCTACGGTGAATGGCGTCCAGACCTTCCGCGCCCAGTACCGTCTACAGGCCCTCAAAGCGCGCTGCGATCATCTGATGGAGACGCTCGATTGCGTGGTCACGCCGACCATTGGCCGCCCGGTGACGCTCGCCGAACTGGCCGCCGAGCCGGTGCTGCGCAATTCGGAACTGGGTTACTACACCAACTTCATGAACCTGCTGGACTACGCCGCCGTTGCTGTCCCGAGCGCGTTCATGGCCAACGGCTTGCCCTGGGGCGTGACGCTGTTCGGTCGAGCGTTTACCGATCAATACCTGCTGAGCGTGGCCGATGCGTTGCAGCGCCAGCAGGACCCTACGCTGCCAATACCGGCCAGTGCGGCGCGTCACGACCGGGCGCGGCTGGTGGTGTGCGGCGCACATTTGGACGGGCTGGCGCTGAACTGGCAGCTCAAGCAACGCGGTGGCCGTTTGATCGAGGCCACCCAAAGCTCGCCGCACTATCACCTCTACGCCCTGGCCGGCGGCCCACCCTTGCGCCCTGGAATGGTTCGGGTGAATGAGGGCGGCGTGGCGATCGAAGTCGAAGTCTGGGAGCTGCCAAGCAGTGAATTGGGCTCGTTCCTGACCGGTATCCCCGCACCGTTGGGACTGGGCAAAGTGCAGTTGGCCGATGGTCGCTGGGAAAGCGGCTTCATTAGTGAGCCGTATGGCCTGGAAGGGGCAAGGGACATCAGCCACTTGGGAGGATGGCGGGCCTATCTCCACAGCCTGAAATAATCTCGCCCCCGTGGCGAGGGCATTTGCTCCTCGTCACGTTCCTACAAACCTGCAAATCCGAGTGTTTTTTCCTACAAGGCCACTAGACTGATTTCATTGGGTCTGCGCCAAGGGAATCGCCATGTCGCTCCGTTCGCCGTTGTACGCCCAGCGCAAGCCGCTCCTGATCACAGTGGCGCTGCTCGGTGCGGGTTTCCTGGTCATTTCATTGCTGGGTTATTACGCAGCACCTGCCTCGGTACGCGAGCACCTTCTCAAGGCGCTGTACCTGAACCTGCTGATCGGCCTGCTCGTGGCGCTGACTGCGCTCGCACTGCTCTATCGCCTGATCAACAATTTTCAACACCGTATCGATGCCCAGGCGACCCTCGACAGCCTGACGGAACTGCCCAACCGTCGTGGCTTCGACCTGCTGGCCGTCCAGGCCCTGCACGAAGCCCAGCGCGACCCCAAGCCCTTGACCGCGCTATTGCTGGAACTGGACGATTTCAAGCGACTGGACGCCGCTCATGGCCATATCGTCAGCGACCAACTATTGACCGGATTCGCGCGCAACCTGGCTGAAAGCCTGCGGCACTCGGACATTGTGTGTCGCTGGGGTTACGAGATATTTGTCGTCCTGCTCAAGGACACCGATGGACAGACCGGTCTGAAAATCGCAGAGAAAATTCGTCAGCACATCGAAAAACAGCGTTACTTCTGCAGCGGGAAGCAATTGCTTGTCACTGTCAGCATCGGCCTTACCACCTTGCAGGACGAGGACACCTTGCACAGCCTGCTGTCGCGGGCTGATCATGCGCTGCAACGCGCCCGACAGACCGGATGCAATCGAACCTGCGTGGAACTGCCTCACTCCAGTTATGAATAAACCCGACCTTTGCCCAGCCTGCGGCGGCGCCAACGACTGCACGCTGGCCAATCCGAAAACGGCCGACCGGCCCTGCTGGTGTTTTAGCGTGAGTATCGACCCGGCGGTGCTTGAAGCATTGCCGGCCGAACTGCGCGATCAATCCTGCCTGTGTCCGCGCTGCGCCCAGGTCCAAGCCCACCTGCAAGCCAGGCCCCGGCCGATCGAGTAAGATGCGCGCCCTCTGCCTTCATGCCTGTACTGCCCATGCGCGTTGACCGTTTCCTCAGCAATCTGCCGTGTTTCAACCGTCAACAGGTCCGGCTGCTATTGGTGGAACGTCGGGTGCGGATCGACGGCCAGACTGTCAACGATCCGCATGCGCAAGTGCGTGAATTCAGTCGCGTCGAAGTCGACGATCAACTGCTGCAGGCGGGCCGCCCGACGCGCTACTTCATGCTGCACAAACCATCCGGCTGCGTCAGCGCCACGCGCGATCCGCAACACCGCACCGTCCTCGACTGTCTGGAGGAACCGGACAAGGAAGACCTGCACATCGCCGGGCGCCTGGATTACAACACCACCGGCCTGATGCTGATTACCAACGACGGCGCCTGGTCGCGGCGCCTGACCCAACCGCAGACCAAACTGCCAAAGGTCTATTACGTCGAAACCGAGCAGGCCATCACCGACGAGTACACTGAGGTCTTTGCCCGAGGCCTGTATTTTGCCTTTGAAAATCTCACCACCTTACCGGCGCAACTGGAGCTGCTGGGACCGAGATCGGCGCGACTGAGCATCGTCGAGGGGCGCTATCACCAGGTCAAACGCATGTTCGGCCACTTCAATAACAAGGTGTTGCGCCTGCACCGTGAACGCATGGGGCCATTGCTGCTGGACGCTCTTCTGGAGCCGGGCCAGTACCGCGCGTTGAGCCCTGAGGAAGTCCGTCTCGTCTGAGTCCGGCGACCGCTGGGCAGAAGTGTCAAACAATTTGCTGCGCGGCACTTGCGCAACGGCCGCCCCCCTGCTTGAATCAGACCGTCGGCCGAAATGTGACCGATGAGTCACAACATACTTCCAAGAAACTTTTTGCCGGCCGGAACCCTCAGGTTCCGCCTTGTCCCTCCGGCAGACTGCCCGCCATAACAATACCCGTCGACCGTTTTATGGATCGACATGGGCCTTATCTTCCAGGCGAATGCCTACCTGTCACATTGCCCGTGCAATCTCATTGCGCGCATACCCGCTTGCCTAGGAGTCTTATGACATGAGGCCAGAAATCGCTGTGCTGGATATACAGGGTCAGTATCGGGTTTACACGGAGTTCTATCGCGCAGACGCCGCACAAAAGACCATCATCCTGGTCAACGGCTCGATGGCCACCACTGCGTCGTTTGCACAGACCGCAAAAAACCTCTACCCGCAGTTCAATGTCGTGCTGTACGACCAGCCCTACGCGGGCAAGTCCAAGGCCCACAACCTGCACGAGACAATGCTGACGAAGGAGATCGAAGGGCAGATTCTCCTGGAGCTGATCGACCATTTTGCCGCCGAGCATGTGCTGTCGTTCTCCTGGGGCGGCGCCGCCACGCTGAGCGCCTTGGCGCAACGCCCGCGACGCATCGAGAAAGCCGTGATCAGCTCGTTTTCACCGGTGCTCAATGCACCGATGCGCGACTACCTGGAACGCGGCGTGGATTACCTGGGTAGCCTGGACGGCGACCGGGTCGGGCACTTGGTCAACAGCACCATCGGCAAGCATTTGCCGCCGCTGTTCAAGCGCTTCAACTATCGCCACGTCAGCAGCCTGGCCGAGCATGAATACGGGCAGATGCACTTCCACATCAGCGACGTGCTCCACAGCGACCAGCAGTGCTACATCAACGCGGCAAAAAAAATCAACGTCCCGGTGCTGTTCCTGAACGGCGAGTGGGACGAATACACCTCGGCCACGGACGCCAGGCTCTTCGCCAACCACGTGCAGCACAGCACCTTCAACACGCTACAAGCCACCGGGCACTTCCTGGACATGGAGCACAAGGCCGCGTGCCGGGACAGCCGCAACGCCTTGCTGGGTTTCCTCACACCGGAACACCACGAAAGCCGACCGCGCTATAACTACGTGCAGGATTACCATGCACTGGCCATCTGAAACGAGTCCTGGCGAGCAAGCCCCTGCTGCCCCTCCAGCAATGGGGCTTGCCCGCCAATGACCGCTCTGGTTTGAGGCTCGCGTAGACGACTGGCAGCACGCGAAGTGAAGAAAAACTTCAAATCCGCGCCCACATCTGGTACAAAGTCAGCCGCTCTGAGCGGGTGTCGTATAATGGCATTACTCCAGCTTCCCAAGCTGATAACGAGGGTTCGATTCCCTTCACCCGCTCCAATCGAATTTTTCCCACGTTGGTATCGACGGGGGATGCAGGAAAAGAAAAACCGGCCTTGATGGCCGGTTTTTTTATATCCGAGACTTGACTCAAGGTACGTAAGAATCCGCCGGCTTGTGCGTTTTTGGAGTGGGTTCTATCGTTTTTCGGTCGCTGGAAAAACAGCGATCGGGTTTGGTAGCCCCTCCGCATCGACGCATAGTGTCACCTTGCACGGCCATCTCTAGGCCGGCGCTTTATGGTGGCCATGCGCAGGGCTCCCTCCGGGGACGCCGGTTCCGATGCCCGGCCTACCGACCTTCGATGACCACTACCCTCCGTTTGGTGCCTGTGCAGGCATAGTGTGGGAATCAAGCCGTAGCTACGTAGGGAGTCGACAAAGCCAATCGCTCAAAAAACGCCTCCAAACATGTGTTACCTCAAAGCCATTTCCACAACGGCAAGTCGTAGAACTACCCACGTATGCAATTCGCCTACTCGGTGAAGCTCTGAGCGAGCTTGCGTTGGGCAACACCGTTAAAGTTGTTCCGATTCATGCAGAGCTGCCCCCCCTGGAAGGGGCTGATCTGCTCAAGTTTGCTGACTTGATGGAATACAAAAACCGACGTGAACAGGACAGTCACGCGATTCAGGATGAGCTAGCCACTTAGGCGCAGGTGCTGGGGATGGTGTACGAATCAGGCGTTCACCTTACACGGCAGTTTATGACGCGAATGTTCTCTACCCTGCACCCTTGCGTGATTTTTTGATGCGTCTTGCAGTGACCGGTGCGTATCGCGCGCGCTGGTCAGCGCAGATCCACGATGAATGGAAGCGCAATCTATTGGTGAAGCGACCAGATCTCACGGTCGATCAAGTAAACCGCTCTTCAGCGCTCATGGATCGGGCCATCCCGGATGCCCTCACTGATTACGAATCGATTTGTCGCGCAGCTGGATCTTCCGGACGCTGATGATCGGCACGTTCTCGCCGCTGCTCAAACATGCTTAGCGACAAAAGCGACGACGACGAACACGGTCAGAGCGAACGCTGCACCGATGCTGAACGGCAACCACGTAACGCGGAATGTGGTCGGGGCCGGGCGCCTCATCTCTTCTGCTAAAGCCTCTACTTCTCGATGTAATTGCTCAATGCTTGCCTGATGACTTCGATGTGTGGACATCTCTTTTCTCCTCCGAGGTCGCGGGGCCCTGCTGAGTCATTGAAACGTTTCTAGCAATCCTGAGCCATGTGATATTGACGCATTGTTGCGATCCAGCACTCAGATTTTAACCCAAACACTCGTAAAGGCGACAATGGCGGTCACTACCCCAGCCCCTACTGCGTATGGGTACCAGAAAGCTTCATGCTTCAGCTTCGTTTCTTCGGCTGTAAGCTTGCGAGTCTCAGCCAACAACTTTCGAGTTTCGATCAATAGCTTATCGAGCTCTAAATTATCGCGGTCGTTCTGAAGCATTGATCATCCTTCCAGGGTTTAAACCATCGCCCTAAGCGTCGCTTTCTGCGCAGCCGGCGAAATCTGTCGGACGTCGATCGCAATGCCAATCGAATAGTCCATCTGCGGAGCACTATTTCCTATCTGCCCAGTTGTAGATAGCGGGCGGCGCCCCATGAATTTGTAGGCAAACTCAGCGAGTTGCGTACAACAGAGGATCAACTGCTTTTCGGTCAAATCATCTTGTTAACGCTTGTTTTTGGTAGAGCCAACCTCGGACATAGTAATGAGAAAAATGAATGCCGTGGTGAGGGAGCTTGGCATCCTGCTCATCGTGCTGTTCGCAATATCCGGCCGCCCAACTGTCGCCACGGCATCACTGAAGAGCTTTTCCACGGCACCGGCTGTGGTCAGGTCAGCTTGCAAGGCCACGGCCTAGGATAAGCACGCTCGGGCTGGATGGACTGTTCAGTATTGACGCCCAATCACCCATCATTCGATCCCGCATTCATCGGTCATGTTTAGCCTGAAATTAGGGTTTTGAGCCAGTGAAAGTCACACTGCGTAAAACACGGAGCAACGCCTGAATGCAACTTATCGATTCGCACCTTCCTAGGTATCACTTCAGCGAATTGCATTATTTAGACATACCCGCAGATCCTTCCCATGCCATGGCGGCAATCCTCGCCCATCGCCCTGAAAACGACCGGTTTTTTCGATATGCAATCAAGCTGCGTGAGCTACCGATGCGCCTGTTGGGTCAGCTTCGACATCGCAGAGCTGATCGATCCGCTTCTTTCGGCATGGATAACTTCACCCTACTCCAGCGCAATGGCGACACGGAGATCGCTTACGCGCTCGCAGGGAAGCTTTGGAAAGCCGACTACGGCCAGGTCCTTGTCGCTGATGCCGAGGCGTTCCGGATATTCAACGAACCGGGGCAGGTGAAGCTGATCATCAGTTTCAGCTGCCGGTTGCTGCGGCCAGGCTTGACGAGAGTCACCACGCAAACGCGGGTACACTGCCTCGACGCCGATGCGCTGCGCCGTTTTAGGTCGTACTGGTACCTCATTCGCCCCGTCAGCGGCCATATCCGTCGGCGCATGCTTAAGGCCATCGCGAGACGTTGCGCTAGTCCAACAACGGAACCTATCCAGGGAAGCTAGACGATAGGCCCCTGCGGCAGGAGCCCACTCCCGCTTGAATGCGACCCGCTCAAGAGAAGCCTTCAAACCCCCGGCAAATGCCCCAACGGCAGCGCCCCCGGCGTCTTCACCGTATTGATCGCAAAGTTGCTGCGAATGTCGCTTATGCCCGGCAGTTTTAGCAGATGGCCGGTGACGAAGCGGTCATAGGCCCGCAAGTCCGGCACCACGACTTGCAACAGGAAATCCGACTCGCCTGACACCAGAAACGCCGAAATCACTTCCGGCAACGCCGTGACCGCCTGGCGAAATGCTTCGGCTCGTTCGTCGGTGTGTCGCTCAACCTTGACCCCGACAAAAATCGTCAACCCCAGGCCGACTTCGTCCCGATCAAGGATGGCTTGGTATCCGCGAATCACCCCGGCCTCTTCGAGCATCCGAACCCGACGCAGGCATGGGGAGGCGGACAGGCCAATTTCTTCAGCCAGCTGCACGTTACTCAGGCGACCGTCCCTTTGCAGCGCGGTGAGGATTTTGCGATCGAAGGCGTCTAATTTCATAGATTGGCAGTTTCCGATTCATTCCGTCGAGTTTGTGGCAGATTATGCCAAATCAGAAGGCTTTAGAAGCTGATTTCGCAACCACCTGCCCTGCCCATCGGTTCTAGACTGGCACCTCCCCATTCATCGCAAAAAGCAGGTGCGGCATGGCAGAGCTCTGGTTGTTCTTGATGGCGTTGACGGTGGCGTTCCTGCTGCCAGGACCGGACATGATTGTGTTGCTGCAAACCGGCGCCCGTCGGGGCCGGGGCGCGGCGTTAGCAACCGCGGTAGGCCTGGGGATTGCTCGGGGATGCCATGTTGCGCTGGCGGCGTTGGGGCTCTCGGCGTTGTTCAAGACTGCGCCGTGGACCTTTGACTTGGTACGCCTGGCCGGGGCAGCCTATTTGATGTGGATCGGTTTCCAATGCTTGCGCACTCCATTGTGGTCCAGCTTCGAAGAGAGGGAGGCCCAGACAGGAAAACACAGTGGATACCAGGCAATTCGTCGAGGCCTGCTGACCAATTTGCTCAATCCCAAAGCGCTGCTGTTCTGCTCGGTGCTGTTGCCGCAGTTCATCGCCCCCACAAGCGGGCCGGTACTGGAACAGTTCGCGATCCTGGGCGTGGTGTTGGTCAGCGTGGGTTTCCTGTTCGATAGTGCCTATGCGCTGGTCGGCGTAGCGCTCGGCCGCTGGATCCAGCGTTCGCCTTCGGCCCAGCGCGTGCAGCAGTGGTTGTTCGGCAGTCTCTTGATTGGCTTCGCGGTACGGCTGACGTTTGTGCAGCAGTCATAGGACCTGGGACAGGCTGATCGGACTCACAGAGGGGAGCTCGGCAAATCGTGCCGAAAACACTGAGGGCTGCTTCGCACCCCAGCGGGAGCAAGCTCCCTCGCCACACAAGCATTACGTTCGGCTTCACATCCCGAAATAAACCCGCCCCGCGTCGCTACCGCCCTTGTGCGAAGCCACTTCTAGACTTCGTTGCAGTGACTGCGCGAACCTTCCGAGATCGTCTTTGGTGGTTATAGTGTTGATCATTAATTTCCAGTAGGTATAGTACCCACCAAGAACACCACACGGAGGTGTTGTGAATAGCCGATTTTTGATAAGCCAGATCATTGCAGACGGTTGGTATCTGGTGCGGGTTCGGGGCAGCCACCATCACTTCAAGCACCCAACCAAACCGGGACTGGTCACGGTCCCTCATCCAAAGAAGGACCTGCTCAAGAAAACGGCCATCAGTATTTTGCAACAGGCGCTGCTTCAGCCGGCCCGTTGCGCGACGTTCCCGGAGGACGATGAAGATGCTTTACCCGATTGCGATTTCCATGGGCGATGACACGCACGCCTGGGGGGTTGAGGTGCCGGATATACCCGGTTGTTTTTCCGCAGGCGACGACCTGGACGAGGCCATGGCGATGGCGCGTGAGGCGATCGAGGGTCATTTCGAGATCCTGGCTGAAGACGGCTCGCCGATCCCCCCGGCCAACACCGTCACCCTGCACGCAGCCAATCCGCAATATGCTGGCTGCACCTGGGCACTGGTGGACATTGACGTGACCAAGTACCTGGGCAAGGCGCAAAAACTCAACATCACGTTGCCTGGCTACCTGCTCAACCGCATTGACGAATATGTATTGCACCATCCTGAAGAGAAGAGCCGCTCCGGCTTCCTCGCTTCAGCAGCGCTGAAGGTGTTGCAGCAAGGGCGGTGAGGAAGCGGTCATGACTTGGGGGCGAGCTTGCTCGCGATAGCGGTGTGTCAGGCACCTTGATATTGCTGACCCGACGCCATCGCGAGCAAGCTCGCCTCCACAGTGCTTTACATAGCCACCCCAGGGCTACGCAGCTATTTATTCTCTGATTTGGACTCCTGCATCTGCACCGAAGACTTGGTGCCGTCGGTGTTGTCCTTGGTCTCGTTATCCGAGTTGTCGAAGCAGCCGTGCAGGGCAAACAGGCAGCAGGCGAGGCAAAACGTGCGGGTGAGATTCATGATGTACTCCGATGCTGAGGGCTTTCAGGAGTGACCTGCGAGAGTGCCAATGGTTGCGACTGTCATCGTGCCGGACGATGAACGTCGACGGATGCCTGCGAGGAAATGTAATTAGAATTTTCACCGCTTCGTTGCTGTCACACCAGGCAGGTGTATTCAAAAAGGATCGCAGCAATGACCTTCGCAAAAATCGCTCAAAAACTGGCCCTCTGGGCCGGCAGTCCAAAGACATTTCTCGGGGCCATCGTGTTGTTGGTGCTGTGGGCCGCCAGCGGGCCTTTTTTCCAATTCAATGACACCTGGCAACTGATCATCAACACGTCGACGACCATCATTACCTTCCTGATGGTGTTCCTGATCCAGAACACCCAGAACCGCGACACAGATATCTTGCACCTGAAGGTCGACGAATTATTGCGCGCGACCAAAGAGGCGCAAAACGCAATGCTCGGACTCGAGTCGCTGGACCTCAAGCAATTGGAGGCACTGAGAAAGCATTACCAGGCCATGGGCGAAGGCCAGGCCAAGGGCCTCGACGGTCTGGAAGAACCGAACAAGGTCGACTTGAACCAGTGCTGACGAAGAATGCGCGAGGGACATGAGGTCACTCGCGCAGCCCCGCTAACGTCAGGGCAACGGATTGCCACCCGTCACGCCAAAGACTTCCCCTGTGATGTAACTCGATTCCTGTGACGCCAACAGCACATAAAGCGGTGCGCATTCGGCCGGCTGGCCTGGTCGCTTCATGGGTACCTGGGAGCCGAAGGTAGGAATTTTCTCTTGCGGTTGTCCGCCACTGGGTTGCAAGACGGTCCAGATCGGACCCGGTGCCACTGCGTTGACGCGGATGCCCTTGCTGATCACCTGCGAGGCCAGCGACTTGGTGAACGCCACGATTGCCGCTTTGGTGGTTGAATAATCCAACAACGTCGCGGACGGATCATAGGACTGGATCGAGGCCGTATTGATAATCGTCGCCCCCGCCGGCATCAGTGGCAGCGCCTTTTTGCAGAGCCAGAACATCGCATAGATATTGGTTTTCAAGGTGTCGTCGAACTGCGCGGTGGTGATATCGGCGATGTCTTTTTGCGCTTCCTGTTTACCGGCAACGTTGACCAGGATATCCAGGCCACCGAGTTGCTCGTGGGCCTTTTCCACCAGTTGCACACAGAAAGCCTCGTCCTTGAGATCACCCGCAATGGCAATCGCCTTTCGGCCTTCGGCTTCGATCAGTTCGACGACCTCTCGCGCATCGCGCTCTTCGCTGGGCAGATAGTTGATCGCCACATCGGCGCCTTCGCGGGCGTAGGCAATGGCAGCCGCGCGGCCTATTCCTGAATCCGCTCCGGTGATCAAAGCCTTGCGCCCCTCCAGGCGGCCAAAGCCTTGATAGGTTTTTTCGCCATGATCAGGCCTGGGCACCATGTCCTGGTCGATACCCGGCGGCGATTGCGGCTGGTCAGGAAATGGCGGATGGGGATATTGCGTCAGCGGGTTCTGCATCGCGTATTGGTTGGGTTCTCGGCGTGTAGACATCGAGGTTCTCCTTTTCGGCGGGCAAAAATCAGCCGGGGCGCGACCGCCCGGGCTGGAATATGAATGTGCGACGGATCAACGGCTGGCCTGTAGCGCCCTCGCCATCTCGAGATGGGTCTGCAATTTAGGCAAGGTCTCGTCGGCGAAGGCCTTTATCTCCGGCACCTCAGTGGTCTGGGCCTCCTGTTGAATTTGCGCAATCGCTTCCTCGGTGGCCTTGACCTGGCTGGCGGCATAAGCGGCCTCGAACGAATCGCCTTCCTGTACCTGGGGTATCAGGGCTTTGGCCTTGTCTGCCACTTCTTCGCGTGGTGCGACGGGCAGGTCGAGCTTCTTGGCGATTTTTGCCAAGTGCTGGTTGGCGGTGGTGCGGTCGTTGATCACCATGATCGTGTAATCCTTCACCTCCCTGGATTCGGCTTTTCCATGGGCCATGCGACTGGCCTCGATGTCCGCCATGCCTTTGGCGGAGGCATCGTTGATGAATTCGGCAGGCGATTGGGCCCAGGCACTGTGGGCACCCAGGCCCATCAACACGACAAGACTGGCGGTGCGAAAAAAGATGGCCAAGCGGCTCATGATCGCGCCCTCCTCTGATAAAAGTTCTGGCGAGTTCTACGCCACAGAATCAGAACCACCGTTGACGATTCAGCGACACGTCTGGCCTGGCTTGCGGCCAATTTCGGCTTTCGGCGGGTGCCTATCAGCGGTCGTGATGGTGGTTCTCCCACTTTTGCGACCCGCTTCAGACACCTTCGTTCGATCATGGGCGTTATTAGCAGGATGATATTTTCCCGGACCAGGCATCATTCAATCCTCCAGATTCACGGATGTTGGCGAGCAAGGCCCGCCTGATATTCGAAAGGCTGGAGAACTGAAAGGTTTGAAAATCCGTTCGCTGCCACGACGAACGGTGACGTGTCGTCAGATGCCAAAGGCCTGGTGGTTATGGCGCTTGACGGCGTACATCGCCTCGTCGGCGTGACGGAACAGCGCGACGTCTTCGACGCCATGGTCGGGAAAACAGGCCACGCCGATGCTCGGTTCGATGCTCAGGTAATGCCCGTCCAGGCGTAACGGCTGGGACAGTGCATGACGGATTTTTTCCTGCACCCGGTAGGCATCTTCCAGTGCCTGGATGCTATGGAGCAAAACCACGAACTCGTCTCCACCAATGCGCGCGACGGTGTCGCTGTCGCGGATACATCCCTTGAGACGATTGGCCACCGTTTGCAACAACATGTCGCCCACACCGTGGCCGTAGGTGTCGTTGACCTGCTTGAAGCGATCCAGATCGATATACAGCAAGGCCATTCGCCCTGACGTGGCGCGTGCGACAGCCAGCGCAGCCTTGAAACGCTCGCGCAGCAATTCTCGGTTGGGCACCTGGGTCAGTTGATCGTATTGCGCCATGTGCTGTAACCGGGCGTGTAGCCGCTGGCGCTCGATGGCGATGGTGATCTGTGCACAGACGTATTGCAGCAGCTCCTTGTCCTGCTCGGTGTACCGTTCGCTGTCGGCAGCGCTCTTGACAATCAGTGCGCCGATCGTGCCGCTCTGTGAGTTCAGCGGCACGCCCAGCCAACAAGGCGCGTCTGGCTGCGCCATGAGGTCGCAAAAAACCGGTGACAGTTGACTGCAGCCAGGCGTCAGCAGGATTGGCTGGCCACTGCGAATCACCTCGGCGCACAAACGTCCGGTGACCGTGCCTGGCAGTTCAGGCTGCCGCTCCCGGTCATCGACGTGATAAGCGAAGTCCAACTGCGCACACTGCTCGTCATATAGCGCGACCGAAAAATTCAGCGCCGGCAGCCATTCGCCAATGATCAGGTGGATACGTGTGAACAACGCCAGCAGGTCCGCAGCGGCATGGGCGGCCTCGGAAATCGCATACAACGCCGCCTGTCGGGACTCGGCCAGCTTGCGCTCGGTGATGTCTCGCGCCACGGCGATCCGCAACTGGTCCGCCGACGACCAACGGGCCGACCAAAGGATATGCACCACGCGACCGTCCTTGCGCAGGTAGCGGTTCTCGAAATTGAGCTTGGGCTCCCCGCCCATGACCTCGCGAGCCGCCTCAAGGGTCCGCTGACGGTCGGCGGGGTGCACCAGATCGATCATCTGCCGGCCGATCAGCTCCTGCGGGGTGTAACCGAAGATGCGTTCGCAAGCGGCACTGACAAACACGAAGCGCCCATGGGCATCGACCGCACATACAGCGTCCAGCAGTAGGTCGAGGTAACTGGCCAACGGCGTGGCGTTTGGAGTGTCCATGAAGCTGAAGGCCATCCGGATAATGCAGCGGTGGGCGAAGCCTAGCGATGAGGATAGCCTATTGCAATCAAGGGGCGCTGAGCGAAAGTGCTCATTGATCGGTAAAAAACACCATGGCGGCGTAAGGAGCCTGCCGACAGGCCTTGAGCCGCGACGCCAGGTCGCCAACATGTACTTCGAGTTTATGTCCGTCTGGGTCGAGAAAGTAGAACGAGTCGCCTTCGCTGCGATTATGTTGAGCCACAGCGCATCGACAACATCTATGCAGATATGGATGAACTAAACCGCAGCAAAACCTGGGGCAAACGGCCGTATTTCCGTGCTCCGACAGCGCGCCCGGATTCGCCGCCCAAACCCTTAGGCAAAGTCCTACATGGAAGTCTCCAGTAACACTCAAACATGCCAGAAACGGCCGATTCAAAGCCCTGCACGACGATCTGTAAAGTCCGGAAACATACAAACAACGAAACACCCCACGGACAGCAACGTTAACCAAGGAATGTAATCGCACCATGAACCAGACTGCGCAACCGACTCATCGCTTCAGCAACTACCGCAAGGTCATTTCCCTCGCAGATCAGGACTGGCAGAGTGCCGAAGCTGGGAAAATCTCAGGGCTGAATGTCGAGGTCAAGACGCCCAACGTGCTGGTCGACCAGTACGGCCGGACTTTTCATCACTTCTGTACCACGTCTTACCTGGGGCTGGATTACCACCCCGCGCTGCTGGACGGCGCCATGACCGCGCTGTGGGAAACCGGGACCCTGCGGGTCGCCAACTCAAGGAACCGCTGCAAGCTGGCGCTCCTGGACCAGTACGAAACCCAATTGTCGGAACTGTTCGGCGCCAGTTGTCTCAGCGCACTGTCGTGCAGCGCGGCAAGCGCCGGGATCCTGCCGCTGCTGGCCAGCGGCACGTTCACCGATGATCATCCGCCAGTCATGGTGTTCGACAAGCACGCCCATTATTCAATGAATCACCTCAAGGCCGCCTGCGCCGATGAAACCCAGGTCATCACTTGCCCACATAACGATATGAATTTCATCGAAGACTTGTGCAAGCGGCAACGCAACGTCGCCTATGTCGCCGACAGCGCCTACAGCATGGGCGGCATGGCGGACCTCGACAGCCTGTTCTATCTCAAGCAACGCTACGGCCTGTTTCTCTACCTGGACGACTCCCATGCCCTGTCCGCTGTCGGGGACTGCGGCAGCGGCCTGGTCCGTTCGCGTTTGCCCGCCGTGGACGAGCGCACCCTGATCGTCGCCTCGCTGGCCAAGTCATTCGGGGCCAGTGGTGGCTTGGTCATGTTCGGCAGCGAGCGGCATAAAGCGCTGGTGCAACGCTATGGCGGCCCGAGCAATTGGTCCCAAAGCCTGAACGCCGCGGCCATTGGTGCCGGCATGGCCTCGATACGCCTGCACAGCGGCCCGGAGTTCAGCGCCTTGCAGGCGCGGTTACAGGCTAATATCCGTTTCTTTGACACCCTCATTCGTACCGAACAGCATGGCAGCCCCATGGCGATTCGCCTGGTGCCTTGCGGTGAAACACCCCTTGCCAACCGCGTGGCGGTCGAATTGGCCGAGCTGGGGTATTTCACCTCAGCGGTGTTTTTTCCGGTGGTACCGCAAGGCAAGGCCGCCATTCGCATTACTTTGCGCGCCGATATGGAACAGGACGTGATTCGTACTTTCTGTGAACGGATCACCCATCTTCTGCTGGTCCATGGTCGCGATATCCGCCCTTGAAACGAGTCTCTTGATGAAGAACCGTACAACCCTGGCCGTCACTTGCACGACCGTGTTCCTGGCTCAGTTGGGCATGAGCATTTATCTGCCGGCCCTGCCTGACATCGCCCATGACTTGGGCGCCGATCCGTCCCGGGTGTCCTGGGGGCTGTCGGTGTACCTCATCGGCATGGCGCTGCCCATGTTGCTGTGGGGCAGTCTGAGTCAGCGCCTGGGACGCAAACCGGTCTTGCTGGCGGCATTGGGGTTGTATGGCCTGGGCAACCTGGCATTGCCGCTGGGCACCACGGTCGAGGCGTTCCTGGCCCTGCGGTTGATCCAAGGGATCGGCGCCAGTGGTATTTCGGTAATGGCGCGGGTGCTGATACGCGACAATTTCAGCGGCGATCTACTGGCCAAGGCGCTCTCATGGATCTCGATCGCTTTCGTGATCGCCCTCGGCATCGGCCAGTATCTGGGTTCGCTGATCCAGGCCGCTTTCGGCTGGGAAGCAATCTTCCATGGCCTGGGCGCCGCCAGCCTGGTCATGGCAGCGGTCGTTTCCCGGGGCCGGTTCGCGGCGCTGACGGAAACCAGCAACGGGCAATCGGCGTTGCGCACCTACAGGCAGTTAGTGGGATGCCGGAGTTTTCTGCTTCCCGCGCTGGTGGGTGGGTTGGGGTACGGTGTGATCGTTGCCTTCAATACGGCGGCGCCGCTGATTCTCCAGGAAAGTTTTCACTGGTCGCCGATCGAGTACGGCCTGCTGGGCTGGCCGATCAGTGCAGCGTATCTGCTCGGTGCGCTGGCGGTGAGCGCTTGGGTGGTGCGTACAGGCCAACGACGGATGATGGGCTGGGGTGTCATGCTGGTATTGGCCGCCAGCGCGACCATGCTGGGGGGCAGTCTGGTCTTGGGCGGCATCGCGCTGGTTTTCTGGCTGCCCTATTGCTTCGCGGTGTTCGGCCAATCGTTGAACTACCCCGTCAGCCTGTCACTGGCCAACGAAGGCTCGCCGGTGGCCGGTGCCTATGCCATGGCGCTGAGCGGTTTTCTGCATCAACTGATGGCAGCGGTGATCGGCGCCATGGCAAGCCTGCTGTTGAGTCAACAGGCCTGGCCGCTGGCAGCGTTGTGTACGCTGTTGGGGGCGGCGGCGATGCTCTGTGTGAAGCTGATGCCGCCCCGAGTCGCTTAGTACGCGCTGCGGAAAATCTCTTCGATCTGCCGCTGGTCCGCCGCCCTTGGGTTGGTCAGGCCGCACGCGTCTTTCAAGGCATTGGTAGCAAGCACCGGTACGTCATTGAGGCGCACGCCCAAGTCACGCAAACCGGCCGGAATGTCCACGTCACGGGCCAGGCTGCGGATCGCTGCAATGGCGGCCTGGGCCCCCTCTTCCGGGCTGAGCCCGCGCGTATCGCCCCCCATCGCATGAGCCACATCCGTCAGGCGATCAGCGCACACCGAGGCGTTGAAGCTCTGCACATGAGGCAATAGCACCGCGTTGCATACACCATGAGGCAAGTCGTAGAAACCGCCCAACTGATGCGCCATTGCATGGACGAAACCCAGCGAAGCATTGTTGAAAGCCATCCCCGCGAGGAACTGGGCGTAGGCCATGTTCTCCCGCGCCGCCAGATCGCCGCCGTCGCGCACGGCAAGACGCAAGTTGTTGCTGATCAGCGTGACGGCCTTCAGGGCGCACGCATCGGTGATGGGGTTGGCGACCGTGGACACGTAAGCCTCGATCGCATGGGTCAACGCATCCATGCCAGTGGCGGCAGTCAATCCCTTGGGCATCGCCACCATCAGCGCCGGGTCATTCACCGACATCAGCGGCGTCACGTTGCGGTCGACAATCGCCATTTTCACGTGGCGGCTCTCGTCAGTGATGATGCAAAAGCGGGTCATCTCGCTGGCGGTGCCGGCCGTCGTATTGATGGCGATCAGCGGCAACTGTGGCTTGGTAGAACGATCAACGCCCTCATAGTCACCGATATGCCCACCGTTGGTGGCACACAGGGCAATCCCTTTGGCGCAATCATGGGGCGAACCGCCGCCCAGTGACACGACGAAATCGCACTGGCTCTCCTTCAGCAACCCCAGCCCGAGCTCGACATTGGCGATGCTTGGGTTGGGCTTGGCACCGTCGAAAATCACCGAGTCGATATCCTGAAGCGCCAGTAACCCGGCCACCTTGCTCGCAACGCCGGCCTTGGCCAGCCCCGTGTCGGTGACGATCAGCGCCTTGCGAAAGCCATAGTTACGAATGGCCGTCATGGCCTCGTCGAGACAACCCAGGCCCATGACGTTCACGGCGGGAATGAAAAAAGTACTGCTCATGGGACACGCTCCTGGGGAGACCGAGGTGACAGGGCCTACAGAATGACCGAGTAGTCGGGGCGTATCTTGATCTGGCTCAAGACTGGGTCGTGATAAAGTCGCGCCCTGCCTTTGCCACGTTTTGAGATGAGTTTCGCAATGACCGATTTCCAGGAATATGACACCCGGCTCGAAGACTGGGAGGCCTTGCGCGCTGACATCGCGTTCAGTGGCTTGCTGGTAGGCAACGGTGCCAGCCGTGCGGTGTGGGACGATTTCGGCTACGACTCGCTGTTCGAAAATGCCCGCACCGTCGAGGAAAAACCCCTGAGCCCGTCGGAACTGAGTGTGTTCGAAGCGATGCGGACCCGCAGCTTTGAGCAAGTGCTCGGTGCGCTGAAGACCACCAGTCGGGTCAACAAAGCCCTGGCCGTCAGCTCCGCCGCTCCTCGCAATCGCTACTACGCGATCAAGGAAGCGCTGATCAACACCGTGCATGCGGTGCACATCCCGTGGCGCCTGGTGCAACCGTCGACGCTGGCGGCGCTCAGCCAGGAGCTGGGCCGCTATTGCACGGTGTTCACCACTAACTACGATCTGCTCAACTACTGGTCGATCCAGCACGCGCCCGGCAGCATGACCGACCTGTTCCAGGACGGCGACCACCGTTTCGACCTGAGCCAGGTGAGCACCGATAAACCGCGCCTGCTGTATCTGCACGGCGGCCTGCACCTGGTGCGCAACCAGGACGGCACGGCACGCAAGCTTCCCGCCACCGAAGGCACATTGCTGGGCAGCTTCGCCATCAACAACACCCTCAAGACCCTCGACGACGTACCTTTATTCGTCAATGAAGGCCCGAGCGAAGACAAGCTCAAGACCATTCGCAGCTCCGATTACCTGTCGTTCTGCTACGACCAGTTGCTGCACCACAGCGGTAGCCTGTGCCTGTTCGGCCATGCGCTGGGCGAGCAGGACCGGCATATCGTCCACGCCCTTCGCCAAGCGGCCCCCAGCACTGTGGCTATCTCCATCTACCCGCGCAGCCAGGCGTTCATCCAGCACCAGAAGCGCCATTACGCCAAGGTCTTCGAGGGGCTGGATGTGCAACTGCGGTTCTTTGATGCCAAAAGCCATCCGCTGGGCGATCCGAAGCTATCGGTGCCGGTGGAGGTGTAGCGTCTGTGGCGAGGGAGCTTGCTCCCGCTGGACCGCGAAGCGGTCCCATTGGCTTTCAGACATCAAGCTGCCAGACGACTGCTTCGCAGCCGAGCGGGAGCAGGCTCCCTCACCACATTGGTCATTGCCACTTCACAGCCGTCATCGCGAGCAAGCTCGCTTCCACAAGGATGGGTTCAAAGCGCAACCACGGTCTTGTCCTTGATCACGGTCGTCGGGCCGTTGGCCTGGACGCTGGCGATGCCTTTGTCCCGGGCGGCCTCGGATGAGTAGGCTTCGCTGCTGCCAATCACTTCGTGGTTACCGGCCTTGAGGTTGAAGTACGGATGGCCATCCTTGGTGTTCTTCAATTCGTAGCGTTCGGCCAACGGACTGTTCTTCTGCACCGACGCAATGCCGCTGTCGGCACCGCTGCGGGCGGCGTACAGCTCGCTGCTCAATATCGTTTCAGCGTTGGCCGCCTTGAGCACAAACCGAAACTGGCCGCTGCTGCTTTTGCTGACTTCATACCATCCGGACATGATTGTTCTCCTGGCAATTGGGGCAAGCTCCGAGAGTAAAGACCCGCTTCGCTTGCTCCGCCAGTTCACTGCGCAGCGTGACGAATAGGGGTGCTACAGGGAGATGGCCGTACCCAGCAGAGTCAGGAATCCCGCCAGCCAATTCGGATGCGCGGGCCAGGCTGGGGCGGTGGCGAGGTTGCCCTGGACATGCCCTTGCGTCACGGGAATGTCCATGTAGGTCCCGCCGGCCAGGCGCACTTCCGGAGCGCAGGCCGGATAGGCGCTGCATTCGCGCCCTTCGAGGATGCCCGCCGCCGCCAGCAGTTGCGCACCGTGGCAGACCGCGGCAATCGGCTTGCCAGCCAAATCGAAATCACGTACCAGCTGCAGGACTTTTTCATTCAGGCGCAGGTATTCCGGCGCACGACCGCCCGGCACGAGCAGCGCATCGTAATCGGCGGCTTCGACACCGGCGAAATCATGATTGAGGGCAAACAGATGCCCGGGTTTTTCGCTGTAGGTCTGGTCGCCTTCAAAGTCATGGATCGCCGTGCGCACGGTCTGGCCGGCGCGCTTGTCCGGGCAGACCGCGTGCACGGTATGGCCGACCATCTGCAAAGCCTGGAACGGCACCATGACCTCATAATCTTCGACGTAGTCGCCGACCAGCATCAGGATTTTCTTGGCCGCCATGGGGTGGGACTCCTTTGGGAATGCGTGGGGAAGTGAACGCATTAAAGGTAGCCCGGTAAGTCAGTCGCTGAAGGATAACCGGTGATTTCCTGACGGGCTGCACGACATGCAACGCATCCTGTGGGAGCGAGCTTGCTCGCTCCCACAGGGCCCCTCGCGCTAGAGGGTGCCATCAGCCCGCAGCAGCGTTTCCAGGCAATGCTCGGTGATGTGGTAGAAAGCCTTGAGCTCTTCGATCTTGGCCAGCAGCTCAGCGGGGTCAGCCGGTTCCGCACGCTTGACCGCCAAGATCATTTTGTTCTTGTTGGTGTGGTCCAGGGAGATGAACTCGAACACCTTGGTTTCGTAGCCACACGCTTCCAGGAACAGCGCCCGCAAGCTGTCAGTGACCATTTCAGCCTGCTGGCCCAGGTGCAAGCCGTATTGCAGCATCGGTTTGAGCAAGGCCGGGCTCTGGATCTGCAGGCGGATCTGCTTGTGACAACATGGCGAGCACATGATGATCGAGGCGCCCGAGCGAATGCCCATGTGGATTGCGTAGTCGGTGGCGATGTCGCAGGCGTGCAAGGCGATCATCACATCCACTGCGCTGGGTGCGACGCTGCGCACGTCACCGTGCTGGAAATTCAGGCCCGGGTGCTCCAGTCGCGCCGCAGCCTCGTTGCACAACTTGACCATGTCTTCACGCAGCTCGACGCCGGTTACCACGCCTTCGGCCTGCAAGGTGTTGCGCAAGTAGTCGTGGATGGCAAAGGTCAGATAGCCCTTGCCCGAACCGAAATCCGAGACCCGCACAGGTTTGTCCAGGGCCAGTGGCGAAGATGTCAGCGCATGGCTGAAGACTTCAATGAATTTGTTGATCTGCTTCCATTTGCGCGACATCGCTGGAATCAGCTCGTGCTTGTGGTTGGTCACGCCCAGGTCGGCGAGGAACGGCCGGCTCAGGTCAAGAAAGCGGTTTTTTTCGCGGTTGTGCTCGGCGGACGGCACTTCACGCAGTTGCTGGGGCTTGCTCTTGAACAGGGAGCTCTTGCCCTTCTTGCTGTATTCCAACTGCGCCTCGTCGGTGACCGCCAGCAGGTGTGCGTTCTTGAACGACGCGGGTAATAGCCCAGCAATGGTTTCCACGCCTTCGACCACCGGCAGGTTCTTGGTGATGTCGCGCGTCTTGTAGCGATAGACGAAGGACAGGCATGGTTGGTCCTTGACCGTCAGCTGCTTGATGATCAGCCGTTGCAGATCCGCTTCGTCACCGACGTACTTGGCCAGCACCAGCTTGATGAAAGCGTTTTGTTCGAGGCTGGCTCGCAGCAGCTCGATGAACTGGGCGTGGTGATCCGGCGCGGGACGGACGGGGGTTGCGGTGGCGGACATGAAAAAGCGGCCTCGGGCGGGGGCGAATCGGGAATGGCGTATTTTAAGCTGCAAGCTGCAAGCTGCAAGCTGCAAGCTTGAAGCTCGTAGCTTACCCCAACACCACCAACCGATTCGGCAGCTCATTGCGCTCGTGGGTCACCGGCACGTGTTCCTTGAGCAGTTCGCCGCAGGCTTCGATGCAAGTCACGAAGCCTTGCAGCGTCTGGCCCTGGCGGACCTGTTGGGTGAAGGCTGCGACGATGGCGTTCCAATGGGTGTTGTCCAGGCGCTTGGAAATGCCTTCGTCCACGAGGATTTCCACATAGCGCTCGGCCTCGCAAACGAAGATCAGCATCCCCGTACTGCCCACCGTGTGGTGCAGGTTCTGTTCGAGAAACTGCCGGCGCGCCAGGTTGGAGGCCCGCCAGTGGCGCACGGAACGGGGAATCAGGTGCGTGGTGATCCGGGGAATGCGCAACACCAGGCACAACACGATGAAACTGACCCACTGCACGATCAACAGGCTGTGCATGGCCAGCCAGCCAGTGAGGTAATGCACCACGCCGGGCACCACCAGGGCCAGCAGGCTGGCCCATAGCAGCGGGATATAGGCGTAGTCGTCGGCGCGGGCGGCCAGCACCGTGACCAGTTCGGCGTCGGTATGCCGCTCGACCCGGGCGATGGCCTCGGCGACCTTGCGTTGTTCGTGTTCAGTCAGTAATGCCATGGTTAAAAGTGCCTGCTCATTATTATTGTCACCAGCCGCCCGACGAACCGCCGCCCCCGAAACTTCCCCCGCCTCCGCTGAAGCCGCCGCCTCCACCGCCTCCGCCAAAGCCTCCACCGGAACTGCCCGAACCACTGGAACCACCGCTTCCGGACGGCAGGATACCGAGCATCTGGCACACCAATAGGGTCAAGATAAACAGTATCACCAGGAAGATGAACAGCCCCGGATGGCGCTCGACGAAATCGGGCGGTTCCTGCTGGCCGTCCGTGCTGTACGCCGGCGCAGGCTCATCCAGCGGGCTGCCGCCCAGCACCACGAGCATCGCCGACACGCCGTCGCTGATGCCTTTGTTGAAATTGCCAGTCTTGAATGCCGGAGTGATCACCTGATGGATGATCACGGAACTCTGGGCATCGGTCAGGCGATCTTCCAGCCCGTAGCCCACTTCGATGCGCAGTTTACGGTCATCCCGGGCGACGATCAGCAGCGCGCCGTTGTTCTTGTCCTTCTGCCCGATGCCCCAGTGCCGACCCAGTTGATAACCGAAGTCTTCGATGCTGGTGCCTTGCAGGTCCGCCAGGGTGACGACGACCACTTGTTCGCCGGTCGCCTGCTCATGAGCCTTGAGCTGCGCCTCCAGCTGCGTGCGCACCGAAGGTTCGAGCATCTGGGCGGTGTCCACGACCCGCCCGGTCAGCTCAGGGAATTTCAATTCGGCCTGGGCCGTGAGTGCAACCGCCCAGAGCAACAGCACCTGGACAACTTTCAACACGCGCATTGGAACCTCTGTGGGAGCGGCGGTTCGTCGCCACGACTTGCTCGCGAAAGCGGTGGGTCAGCTTGCATTGATGTTGGAGCGCCGTCGCCTTCGCGAGCAAGCCCGCTCCCACAACGTTTCAGATCGTCGAGCATTGATCAAAACTTCACTTCAGGCGCTTTTTCGGCGTTGGGGCTGGTGGCCTCGAAGGTCTCGCGGATCGGCAGGTCGCTGTACATCACGCTGTGCCACAAGCGGCCCGGGAAGGTACGGATTTCGGTGTTGTACTTCTGCACCGCCAGGATGAAGTCACGGCGGGCCACGGCGATGCGGTTCTCGGTGCCTTCGAGTTGTGATTGCAGCGCCAGGAAGTTCTGGTTGGCCTTGAGGTCGGGATAACGCTCGGACACCACCATCAACCGGCTCAATGCACCGGACAACTGATCCTGGGCCTGTTGGAACTGCTTGAGTTTTTCCGGGTTGTCCAGGGTGTTGGCATCGACCTGGATCGACGTGGCCTTGGCCCGCGCCTCGATCACCGCGGTCAGGGTGTCCTGCTCATGCTGGGCGTAGCCCTTGACGGTTTCCACCAGGTTGGGAATCAGGTCGGCGCGGCGCTGGTACTGGTTCTGCACCTGGCCCCAGGCGGCCTTGGCCTGCTCATCCAGGGTCGGGATGTTATTGATGCCACAACCGGCCAGCAGCGTCGTCAACAGCATCAACGCCAGCCATTGCAGGCCATGGCGGTGGTTCAGTCGTAGATTCGTCAAATGAAACGCTCCCTTGCGTGATATAGAAAAACACCGCCACCTATCTCACCGGCGTCTGGGGCATAATCTGCCGCCGCGCTGGATTGAATCGGGTCGATGGGCTAAAAGATGCGCGGGGCGAAACTAAGTTCAGCCCCCTGGGTTCGAAAGTGTGCTGTATTTGACCGAACAACAATAGCCGCTCCTCACATTTTGGCTGACCGGCGTGTCCTGATCACCGCCCTTTAGGCTTGCGAGAAAATTATTCATGAAGAAGCTGTGTTTGCTGGGCCTGTTTGTCACCTTGGCCAGTCAATCCGTATTTGCCGACAACCTGCCAGCCCCCATGGAGAACAAGGACGCGTTCATCAGCAACCTGATGAAGCAGATGACCCTCGAGGAAAAGATCGGCCAGTTGCGCCTGATCAGCATCGGCCCGGAAATGCCCCGGGAGCTGATCCGCAAGGAAATCGCCGCCGGTAACATCGGCGGCACCTTCAACTCCATCACTCGCGCGGAAAACCGTCCGATGCAGGACGCGGCGATGCGCAGCCGGTTGAAGATCCCGATGTTCTTCGCCTATGACGTGATCCACGGCCACCGCACGATTTTCCCGATTCCCCTGGCCCTGGCCTCGAGCTGGGACATGGACGCCATCTACCACTCCGGCCGTATCGCCGCCCAGGAAGCCGCGGCCGACAGCCTGGACATCACTTTCGCGCCGATGGTCGACATTTCCCGCGACCCACGCTGGGGGCGGACCTCCGAAGGCTTTGGCGAAGACACCTACCTGGTCTCGCGCATCGCCGGGGTGATGGTCAAGGCATTCCAGGGCAACGGCGCCAACGCGGCCGACAGCATCATGGCCAGCGTCAAGCACTTCGCCCTGTACGGCGCGGTTGAAGGCGGCCGGGACTACAACACCGTGGACATGAGTCCGCTGAAAATGTACCAGGACTACCTGCCGCCCTACCGTGCCGCCATCGACGCCGGAGCCGGCGGGGTGATGGTCGCGCTGAACTCCATCAACGGCGTGCCGGCCACTGCCAACACCTGGCTGATGAACGACCTGTTGCGCAAGGAATGGGGCTTCAAGGGCCTGGCGGTCAGCGATCATGGCGCCATCTTCGAACTGATCAAGCACGGCGTCGCCCGTGACGGTCGCGAAGCGGCGAAGCTGGCGATCAAGGCCGGCATCGACATGAGCATGAACGACTCGCTCTATGGCAAGGAGCTGCCAGGGCTGCTCAAGTCCGGCGAGATCGAGCAGAGCGACATCGACAACGCCGTGCGCGAAGTGCTTGCGGCCAAATATGACATGGGCCTGTTCAAGGATCCGTACCTGCGCATCGGCAAGGCCGAGGAGGACCCGGCCGACACCTACGCCGAAAGCCGCCTGCACCGCGCCGATGCCCGTGACGTGGCGCGCCGCAGCCTGGTCCTGCTGGAAAACCGCAACCAGACCTTGCCCCTGGATAAAAGCGCAAGAATTGCCCTGGTCGGCCCGCTGGCCAAGGCACCGATCGACATGATGGGCAGTTGGGCCGCCGCCGGACGTCCTGCGCAGTCGGTCACTTTGTTCGACGGCATGACCCGCGCCCTGGGCGCCGAATCGAAACTGATCTATGCCCGTGGCGCCAACATCACCGGCGACAAGAAGGTGCTCGACTACCTCAACTTCCTCAACTTCGACGCCCCGGAAGTGGTAGACGATCCACGTCCGGCCCAAGTGCTGATCGACGAAGCGGTGAAAGCGGCCAAGGACGCCGATGTGGTGGTGGCCGCCGTGGGCGAGTCCCGTGGCATGTCCCACGAATCCTCGAGCCGCACCGAGCTGAACATTCCCGCCAGCCAGCGTGAGCTGATCAAGGCCTTGAAGGCCACCGGCAAACCGCTGGTGCTGGTGCTGATGAACGGCCGCCCATTGTCGTTGCTCGACGAGCAGCAGCAAGCCGATGCGATCCTGGAAACCTGGTTCAGCGGCACCGAAGGTGGCAACGCCATCGCGGACGTGCTGTTCGGCGACTACAATCCGTCGGGCAAGCTGCCGATCACTTTCCCACGCTCGGTGGGTCAGATTCCGACCTACTACAACCACCTGAGCATCGGCCGGCCGTTCACGCCGGGCAAGCCGGGCAACTACACCTCGCAGTACTTCGATGACACCACCGGCCCCCTCTATCCGTTCGGCTACGGCCTGAGCTACACCGAGTTCAGCCTGTCGGACATGGCCCTGTCATCCACCACCCTGAACAGGACCGGCAAGCTCGACGCCAGCGTGACGGTGGAAAACACCGGCAAGCGCGACGGCGAAACCGTGGTGCAGTTGTACATCCAGGACGTGACCGGCTCGATCATCCGTCCGCTGAAGGAACTGAAAAACTTCCGCAAGGTGATGCTCAAGGCCGGCGAGAAGAAAGTCGTCCACTTCACCATCACCGAAGACGAGCTGAAGTTCTACAACGCCCAGCTCAAATACGCCGCGGAGCCCGGCAAGTTCAACGTGCAGATCGGCCTGGATTCCCAGGATGTGAAGCAGCAGAGTTTTGAGTTGCTCTGACCCTCGAACGCCACAAAAACCAGTGTGGGAGCGGGCTTGCTCGCGAAAGCGGTTTAACAATCAACAGAGATGTTGACTGCTATGGCCCCTTCGCGAGCAAGCCCGCTCCCACATAGGGTTCCAGTGTTTTCAAGGATTGTGCTTAGCCCCGCCGATCCAGCAGATTCACCACCAACCGATCCACCCACCCCCACAACCGCTGCTTGACCCGCTTCCACAGCGGCCGACGCTGCCAGGCGTCGAGGCTGACTTGTTGGCTCTGGGCGAAGTCCCGTTCAAAACTGGCCGCTACGGCATTGCTGAGCCCTGAATCCAGGGCTTCGAGATTGGCTTCCAGGTTGAAACGCAGGTTCCAGTGGTCGAAATTGCACGAGCCAATGCTGACCCAGTCGTCCACCAGCACCATTTTCAGGTGCAGGAAACATGGCTGGTATTCGAATATTTTCACCCCGGCCTTGAGCAGCCTTGGGTAATAACGGTGCCCGGCGTAGCGCACGGACGGGTGATCGGTGCGCGGGCCGGTCAGCAGCAGGCGCACGTCGATGCCCCGGGCGGCGGCCTTGCGCAAGGAACGACGGACGTTCCAGGTCGGCAGGAAATACGGCGTCGCCATCCAGATGCGTTTCTGCCCGCTGTTCAATGCCCGGGACAATGATTGCAGGATATCGCGATGCTGACGGGCGTCGGCATACGCCACCCGCCCCATGCCCTCGCCCATCGGCGGGACACGAGGCAGGCGTGGCAGGCCGAAGTTGGACGCCGGCTTCCAGGCTCGCCGATGACGGTTGGCCAGCCATTGGCGGTCGAACAGCAACTGCCAGTCGAGCACCAGCGGGCCGACGATTTCCACCATCACTTCGTGCCAATCGCTGCGGTCGTCGAGGGGGTTCCAGAATTCATCGGTCACCCCGGTGCCGCCGACCACGGCCAGGCGCTGGTCCACCAACAACAGCTTGCGGTGATCTCGGTAGAGGTTGCGCACCCAGCGGCGCCAGCTCAAGCGATTGTAGAACCGCAGCTCCACGCCGGCCGTCGTCAGGCGATTGCGCAGGCCAAGGGTAAACGCCAGGCTGCCATAGTCATCGAACAGGCAACGCACGCGCACGCCGCGCTCGGCGGCCTGGACCAGCGCCTGGACCATCGCCTCGGCGCAGGCCCCCGCTTCCACCAGGTACAGCTCCAGCTCCACCTGTTCCTGGGCGCGGGCAATTTCCACCAGCATGCGCGGGAAGAACTGCGGGCCGTCGATCAACAGCTCGAAGCGGTTGCCTTTACGCCACGGAAATACCGGCCCGTTCATGTCAGCGCGCCGTGAAAATCAGCACCGCATTCACCGGCACCGACAGACTGATGGCCGACAAACCGGCCATGTTTTGCAGTTTTTCCAAACCCGGCGCCAAGTCGAAATCCTCCGCGTTGAGTACCACCGGTTCCAGGGTCACCACCTGGAAGCGTCGTTCATCCAGGCGTGTCGCCAACAGTTCGACGTTGTACTCATGTTGCTTGCCGTGCAGGTTCACCGTCAGCGGCAGGCGCAATTCCAACTGCGCACCGTTGGCCAGATCCTGGATCGGCGCCAAGTCGATCTGCGCGGTGACGGTGGCTTCGGCAAATTGCTTGATCTCGAACAGCTCGGCCCGCATGCGCTCGTCCCGCAGGGGAATGCCGCTGTTGATGGAGTCCAGCTCCACTTCCAGGCGCGCCAGGCCATCGGGCTGGACCTGGCCATGCAGCACCAGGAAACGTTGGACTTCGGAGACATTGCCGTTTTTGCTGCTGATGAACGACAACCGCGACGACTCGCCGTCCAGGTACCAATCGGCCTGCGCCGGCAGCGCGGCGCAAGTCAGCAGCAAGGCCGCGACAGCGTGGGAAAACAACCGCTTGAACATACACACTCGGGGGGCAGATAAACCTGTGGCGAACCTTAACCGGGCCGAGGGCGCTTGCAAACTGTCTGTTGTCACAATGGCCCTGCTTACCACATACCCCCGTGGCGAGGGAGCTTGCTCCCGCTGGGCTGCAGCCCCAAGATCGCGGCGGATTAAAGAATCTGCGAGCGCTGCGCACTCGAGCGGGAGCAAGCTCCCTCGCCACAAGAGCTGCGCAGTTTGAAAATCATTCCAACCGACACCCCTGCCGCGCTCCCACCCACCGTGCACTGTGGCTGCGCCCCAACCCACTGACGGTGACGCGTTTGGCTTCAACCGTCTCGAGAAATTCACTGATCGGCACTGCCTGTTTCACGTAGCCACGACAGTAGTCCGCCGGTTGCTCCATTACATAGCGACACGAGCAATATTCCTTGGCGGTGTAGGCACTGATGATGTCGGGAAAGGCCCGTAGCGCCACCCGCTCAAGCCAGACCCACCCCAACAGGGCAACGAGCAGCACCGACACCAGCGCGAGCAGCCACTTGCGCCTCATCGCCGCACCTGCCCGGCGAAAGCCGCCATGACTCGCTTGAGCAGTTCGTTGTGGCGGTAGCGGCCGTCGCGGTCGTCGCCGTAACGCACGATCACCAGTTTGGCGCTGGGGATGATGTACAACGCCTGGCCCCAATGACCCAGCGCGGCGAAGGTATCCTCCGGCGCATCGGGCCATGGGTGGATGGCCGGGTCAGCTGCGCGATTGAGCCACCAATGGCCGCCCGGCACGGCTTCGTCCTGGCCGGCCTGGAAATGCACGAAAGGCTCGCGGTTGAACGCGACCCAGGCCTTGGGGATCAGCTGCCGCTCGCCCCAGCGGCCGTCCCGCTGCATCAACAGCCCTACACGCGCCAGGTCTCGCGCCGTGAGGTAGGCGTAGGAAGAACCGACGAACGTGCCGCGGGCATCGGTTTCCCACGTGGCGTGACGAATGGCCAGGGGTTCGAACAGCGCCGTCCAGGGGTAATCGGGATAGCGCACCGGGCCGACGATGGTCTTCAGAGCTGCCGCCAACAGGTTGCTGTCGCCACTGGAATAACGGAACACCTGTCCCGGCGGGCCGAAGCTTTCATGCTGCGCGGTAAACGCCGCCATGTCGCGCCGTCCCCGGGTATACAGCATCGCCACCACCGAGGAGTTGAGCGGCGCGTATTCGTAGTCTTCCTGCCAATCCAGGCCCGAGGCCCAGTGGAACAGATCGGCCAGGGTCATGTCCGGGTGCTTTTCCAACGCTGGGTAGTAACGCACGACCGGATCTTGCAGGCCGAACAGCTGTTCACCGTAGGCCGCACCGAACACCGTCGCCAGCAGGCTTTTGCTGATGGACCAGGTCAGGTGTGGGGTCTCGGCGCTGGTCGGTCCAGCGTAGCGCTCGTAGACCAGCCGACCGTCCTGGATCACCAGCAGCGCGTCGGTGCGGATGCCTTGGCGGGTGGCGTCGTCCCGGGGGGCGAAGGCGTAACTCTCCAAGGCCTCGATGGCCGCGCCGCTGGGGGTCGGGCCGGTTGGCCATTGCTCACCGGGCCAGTCTTCGGCATGGGTATTGAGGGTGAATATCAGGAGCGGGATCAGGAACCAGCCTTTGAGCATGTTCGCAGGGCTCGGTGGATTGAACCTGCTGAGCCTAGCCAAGCTTGATGACAGTTTTGCGTTGTATGAGGTTTGACTGTGGGAGCGAGCCTGCTCGCGATAGCGGTGTGTCAGTGCGCTGACGTGTGACTGGTCCGGCGCTATCGCGAGCAGGCTCGCTCCCACAAGGGTTTGTCGTCAGTAGGCCGTTATCCCAGCGCCTTGGCCAACCGCTTGGCCCGCGCCCCGGCCGCCATGTCCATCACCGTTCTATCCCGCGCCCACATCTCGCGCCACGACGCAGGCCCTACCGCCAGTGCGGCATTGAGTTCGTCATCAAGCCCTTGGAACTGAGCGAACAAGCCGCCCAACAGCACATGCCCGGCCGCGCTGGAGGGGTTGTGGCGGCTGACTTCTGCGCAACCGGCCAGCAGCGCCAGCAGGCGCAACTGCAAGGCCTGGGGCCAGTCGCATTCCTGCCCCACGCCGTACAACCAGGCGCTCATGGCACTGAGCACGTATAGGTCTTCCAGGGTGCGGAACGGTTTGACGTAGGCGTCCCAACCGTCGCCGGCCAACAACTCGCACAGTGCGCCGTCGAGCAGCACGCGGCCATGGCTGATGTCTGGCATCAGGGCGATGGTGGGAAGTTTTTCCAGGGTCACGCCGGGCTCGCCGGGAAAGACCACCGCCAGGCTCAGCCGTGGCGTTTCACCGGGTGCTTCGCTGCGAGCGGCGATCAGCAGCCATTCGGCGGCGTCGCCGGCAGTGACGAAATCCTTGCGCCCGCTCAGGCGCAAGTCGCTGAGGCGGGTCTGCATGTCTGCCGGGCGCAGGCTGCGCCGTTCGGTGGCACACAAGGCGCCCAGGCTCTGCGGCGCGCTTGGCCAAAGCACCCGCAACGCCGCTTGGTAGCCCACCAGGAAAGCCAGGCCCGGCGTCGCCATCAATCGCGCGCCGGCCACCGCCAGTTCAAACGGCATCACCGGCCCCAGGCGTTGCAACAACGCGGCATAACCTTCGGCCAGGTCCGGATGGGCGGGCAGGCGCTCGCCGCGTTCGATCAGGGTTTGCCAAGGCATGAAGGGGCCTCCTGAGGGCTGTCATATAAGCATCACCAAAGCTTCATGGCGATGACACCGGGGCTACATAGCCTGACTTTGCACAACATGGCTGCATAAAGAAAGTCGATTGGCTGCAACTGAACAGCCCGCACGGAGATTCGCTATGACCCAGATCGCCCGCATCAGCGACACCGGCAATGACCGCCGCCTGCAAGCCGAACGCCTGATCGGCGCCCAAGCCTTGCAAGAAGCCCAGGCCCTGCGCTTCAACGTCTTCAGTGGCGAATTCAACGCCAAGCTCAAGGGCGCGGAAATGGGTCTGGACATGGATGACTACGATGTTCACTGCGCCCACATCGGCGTTCGCGACCTGAACACCGGCCGCCTCGTGGCGACCACCCGCCTGCTCGACCACCAGGCCGCCAGCAGCCTGGGCCGGTTCTACAGCGAAGAAGAATTCAGCCTCAACGGCCTGGTTCACCTCAAAGGGCCCATCCTGGAAATCGGCCGCACCTGCGTCGACCCGGCCTACCGCAATGGCGGCACCATCGCCGTGCTCTGGGGCGAATTGGCCGAAGTGCTGAACGAAGGCGGCTACAGCTACCTGATGGGCTGCGCGAGCATCCCGATGCAGGACGGCGGCATCCAGGCCCAGGCAATCATGCAGCGCCTGCGCGAACGCTACCTGTGCACCGAATACCTGCAAGCCGTACCGAAAAAACCGTTGCCGAGCCTGGACGTGCCGTCCAACGTCATCGCCGAAATGCCACCCCTGCTCAAGGCCTACATGCGCCTGGGCGCGAAGATTTGCGGCGAACCGTGCTGGGATGAGGACTTCCAAGTGGCCGATGTCTTCATCCTGCTCAAGCGCGACGAACTCTGCCCGCGCTACGCCCGCCACTTCAAGGCGGCCGTGTGATGAGCCGGTTGCGGGTGTACGCGCGCATCGCGCGGGTATTGCTGGTGGTGACGCTGGGCCTGAGCATGGCCAGTGTGTTCGGGCTGTTCGAGCGCCTGGGAGTGGCCAATTCCATGGTCCGCCGCCAGCGTTGGTCACGGTTCTTCATGGCACGCTTGAGTCGCGCCCTGCCCTTCTCCGTGACGGTCCACGGCCAGTTGCCGCAACGGCCGATGCTGTGGGTCAGCAATCATGTGTCCTGGACCGATATCCCACTGTTGGGCATGCTCACGCCGTTGTCGTTCCTGTCCAAGGCCGAAGTGCGCACCTGGCCGGTGGCCGGATGGCTGGCGGCCAAGGCAGGCAGCCTGTTCATCCGCCGTGGCTCGGGCGACAGCCAGTTGATCCGCAAACAGATGAGCCGCCATTTGGAACAGGCCCATCCATTGCTGATGTTCCCCGAAGGCACCACCACCGATGGGCGTTCCTTGCGTACGTTTCATGGGCGCTTGTTGTCGGCGGCCATTGACGCCGATGTCGCCTTGCAACCCGTGGCGATCCGTTACCTGCGCAACGGCGAACCTGACTCGCTGGCGCCGTTCATTGGCGATGATGACTTGCTGTCACACCTGATGCGCTTGTTTGCCAATGACCGGGGCGACGTGCACATCCACCTGCTGCAACCCATCGCCTGCCACGGCCAGGAACGCGCGGCCCTGGCGTTCCAGGCACAACAGGCGGTGCACAAGGCGTTGTTCGGCGTGACTCCGGAGAAACAGCAGGCGCCGGTGCGGCCTGCAGCGATTGCAGCTTGATCTGCAAATTTTACGAAGATCCTGTGTGGGAGCGGGCTTGCTCGCGAAAGCGGTTTAGCATTCAACGGAAATGTTGACTGTCCCACCGCTTTCGCGAGCAAGCCCGCTCCCACAGTTAGATCGGTGATGTGGTTTGGTTTTGCGCAAAGTCCTGCAATTGCGGATAGAACAACCGAAAGTCTTCGCTCAACGGTTCATAAAGCCTGACCAGTTCCTCCATCGCCCCAGCCAATTCCTCCGGCCGGGACAGGCGTCGGGAAATGCCGCGCAGTACCTGCCCCAGCACCTCGAATTTCTGATAAGACCCCAGCCAGTCATTCGCCGCCATATAAGGTGCGATTTGCGCCAGCCGCCCGGGCAACTGCGCTTCGGTGCCGAGTACCTGATAGACCCGAGCGGTGAAATCCGCCAGCGGCCCTTCGTCGTATAGCGTCCAGTCCCGAGCCAGGCAATGGTCGAAAAACACGTCGAGCACGATCCCGGCATAACGCCTGCGCACCGTGGAAAAGCGCGACAGGGCGATGTCCACCAAGGGATGGCGGTCGGTGTACATGTCGATGCGTCGGTGCAAGGCAATCGCCGCCTCGATCTGCGGATCGTACAGTCCTTGCAGCGGTCCCTTGACGAAGTCGCCGTAGAGACTGCCGAGCAATTGTTCCCGGCCAGGGCCGCCGAGGTGCAGGTGCGCGAGATAGTTCATGGGGCGCAGCTTAGCATCGACTTGCCCATATCGTTATAACCCGATATAGCGATTCGTTTGGCATTCAGATCAAATCCATATTGGAATATCGCGAAGTAACGATTTAAGGTTCGCCTCATCGCGATATAGCGTTTTACTCATTACGAGCTGCCTTCATGACCCTCGACCTCGACGACATTATCAAAGCCCTGGCGCACCCGGTCAGGCGAGACATTCTCAACTGGCTCAAAGACCCCAAGGTCCAGTTCCCGGAACAGTTGCACAACCACGAATTCGGCATCTGCGCCGGGCAGATCGACCAGCGCTGCGGCCTGTCGCAGTCCACCGTGTCGGCGCACTTGGCGGTATTGCAACGGGCGGGGCTGATCACCAGCCAGAAAGTCGGTCAATGGCATTTCTTCAAGCGCAACGAGGAAGTGATCCAGCAATTTCTCAAGCAAATGAGCCAAGAGCTCTGACCTGACAAGGACTCGACATGCCTCTCTCACTCTTCATCCTGGCCCTGAGCGCCTTCGCCATCGGTACCACCGAGTTCGTCATCATGGGCTTGTTGCCCGATGTGGCGGCCGACCTGGGCGTCTCGATACCCGGCGCCGGCTGGCTGGTGACCGGCTATGCCCTGGGCGTGGCCATTGGCGCACCGTTCATGGCGCTGGCCACCGCACGCTTGCCACGCAAGGCTGCCCTGGTGACCCTGATGGGAATTTTCATCGTCGGCAACCTGCTCTGCGCCATCGCCAGCGATTACAACGTGCTGATGTTCGCCCGGGTCGTCACCGCCCTGTGCCACGGTGCGTTCTTCGGCATCGGCTCGGTGGTGGCCGCCGGCCTGGTCGCCCCCAACAAGCGCGCTTCGGCCGTGGCCCTGATGTTCACCGGCCTGACCCTGGCCAACGTGCTCGGCGTCCCGCTGGGCACCGCGTTGGGCCAACAAGCCGGCTGGCGTTCGACCTTCTGGGCGGTGACGGTCATTGGCGTGGTGGCGCTGATCGGTCTGATCCGCTTCTTGCCGGCCAAGCGCGATGAAGAAAAACTCGACATGCGCTCGGAATTGGTCGCGCTCAAGGGAGCCGGCCTGTGGCTGTCCCTGAGCATGACCGCGCTGTTCTCCGCCTCGGTCTTCACCCTGTTCACCTACGTCGCCCCGCTGCTGGGCGAGGTGACCGGCGTATCGCCCCGTGGCGTGACCTGGACCCTGGTGTTGATCGGCCTGGGCCTGACCTTGGGCAACATCATCGGCGGCAAGCTGGCGGACAAGAGCCTGGCGAACACGCTAATGGGTGTCTTCCTCACCATGGCCGTGGTCTCCACCGTCCTGAGCTGGACCAGCGTGGCGCTGATCCCCACGGAAATCACCCTGTTCCTCTGGGCCACCGCCTGCTTCGCCGCCGTGCCGGCCTTGCAAGTCAACGTGGTGACCTTCGGCAAAGATGCGCCGAACCTGGTTTCGACGCTGAACATCGGCGCCTTCAACATCGGCAATGCCTTGGGCGCCTGGGTCGGCGGCAGCGTCATCGACCACGGCCTCGGCCTCACCTCCGTGCCCCTGGCCGCCGGTGCGCTGGCCGTGCTGGCACTGCTGGTGACGCTGATCACTTTCCGCCAGGGCGGCAATGCCGAACTGGCTACGGCAACTCGTTGACTATTAATCCCTTCCACTTTTGAGGTTGTATTTCATGGCGACTATTTTCGACCCGATCAAACTCGGCGATATCGAGCTGAAAAACCGTATCATCATGGCTCCGCTCACCCGCTGCCGCGCCGATGAAGGCCGTGTGCCCAACGCCCTGATGGCCGAGTACTACGTACAACGTGCCTCCGCCGGCCTGATCCTCAGCGAAGCGACTTCCGTCACGCCGATGGGCGTGGGCTACCCGGATACCCCGGGCATCTGGTCCAACGACCAGGTGCGCGGCTGGAGCAACGTGACCAAGGCGATCCATGGCGCCGGCGGCAAGATATTTCTGCAACTGTGGCACGTCGGCCGGATCTCGCATCCGTCCTACCTGAACGGCGAAGCGCCGGTGGCGCCGAGCGCCATCCAGCCCAAGGGCCATGTCAGCCTGGTGCGCCCACTGGCCGATTACCCAACCCCACGCGCACTGGAAACCGCTGAGATCGCCGATATCGTCGATGCCTACCGTGTGGGCGCCGAGAACGCCAAGGCCGCCGGTTTCGACGGCGTGGAAATCCACGGTGCCAACGGCTACCTGCTCGACCAGTTCCTGCAAAGCAGCACCAACCAGCGCACCGACAACTATGGCGGCTCCCTGGAAAACCGTGCCCGCCTGTTGTTGGAAGTGACCGACGCGGTCATCGAGGTCTGGGGTGCCGGCCGGGTTGGCATGCACCTGGCGCCACGCGCCGACTCCCATGACATGGGCGATGAGAACCGTCTGGAGACGTTCAGCTACGTAGCCCGCGAGCTGGGCAAGCGCGGCATCGCCTTTATCTGCTCCCGCGAGAAGGAAGGCGACGACAGCATCGGCCCGCAACTCAAGCAGGCATTCGGCGGCGTGTACATCGCCAACGAACGTTTCACCAAGGACAGCGCCAACGCCTGGCTGGCCGAGGGCAAGGCCGATGCCGTCGCCTTCGGTGTGCCCTTCATTGCCAACCCGGACCTGCCGGCACGCTTGAAGGCCGATGCACCATTGAACGAGCCGCATCCGGAAACCTTCTACGGTAAAGGGCCGGTAGGTTATATCGATTACCCGGTACTGTAAGTTCGTAAACCGGCCTTGTGAAAAAGCCCCGCCTCGAAAGAGCCGGGGCTTTTTTCATATTCGCAGGCTGCATGTGCATTCGGACTTTTCAGCCATCGAAACACCAGATAACAACATGACACTTATTCAGCATGGATTCATTTGCACAACAGGACTAATAATAAACCCACACAACAACCCACTCACGCAATGGATTCAATCGACACTGACCAAACAATAATTTCACGCCTACAAAAGCGACACCCAAAGTTCTATTAATCAATTATCAGGCAGGCTTCAGCAAGCCTCGCTGTCAAGGAAGACGCATGACAATCAATATGAAAAAAAGCTTCACGCTCGCCCTGCTACTCGGCCCCATGGCAGTTGCCACCAGCCAGGCGAACACGGCCATAACCGTGGAGGTCGTGAACAATACTTCCCACGCTTTGGAAATGACAAACTTTCTAAGTGAGTTACCAACGTCCCCGGACTTCTCCTTGAGCAATTTCGATATCGCTGCCAAAACAAGCGACGAACTTTATTTCCTTCATAACAGGCGATATACCTACCCCGCCGCCGGCTGGCAACCAACGCTTAGAAAGATCAAACCGATCGAACTGGTTCTGTCCTACCAAATGAGCGACTTCAACTTTGGCTGTCAAATGCAAACTCGGTTTGAAGCGCCCATCGGTTTTGGCGTGTTGGAGTCCAGTTACCGACCAAACTGGAAAAGCAGAACCGCGTATACCGGCAATGGCGAATACACCTGCCGATCACTGATTTCGCAAAAGATGCTCGAACCGCCGTTCAATTACACCGTGAGCCTGATCATCGAATAGCCCAGGGCGCAAGCAATCTTCGGTGCCTGCGCAGCCCCGTGCATGAACAGGCCATGATTGCCCTGCACGATGGCGACGCGCGCTGTCAAAGTGCCCACGGTTCATCTATAAGTATTCTGCCGGGTCCAGAGGCCCGGCGGAGTCGTTGCCGAGCAGCTGCTATTGACACAAACCGACGCAATTAAGCATTTTGTTTCATTTGCGCAGGCTAGGGCTCTGACGCAGCATATCCAGCCCGATCTCCACCCAGCGCTCAGCCTCACCGGCCAACGCGAAGCTGTCGGGGGCCAGCAACCACTGGTAGAGGATGCCATCGATGTAGGCATGCACGGCAATCGCCGCCCTTTCGGGATCCAGGTCTTCCGGCAACTGGCCGCGATTCACCGCATTGCGCAACGACAAGGCAATACGCACATTACAGTCGAGGCTGACCTGGCGCCGCTGCTGGCGCAGATCGCACATTTCATCGGTGAATTCGCACTTATGGAACAGAATTTCATTAATGCGCCGGGTCTTCGGGTCCAGGGCCACCTGTTGAAACAACCGCACCAACAGCTTGCGGACACAGCCCAGCGGGTCCAGCTCTTCCTCATTTTCACTGGCACGTGCCAGGTCATCGAGCGGCTCATGCAAGGTATCGAGCATGGCCTGGAGCAAGTCGGCCTTGTTGCTGAAGTGCCAGTAGATGGCTCCTCGCGTCACGCCGGCCAGCGTCGCGATATCTGCCAGGGTCGTGCGCGCCACGCCTCGCTCGAAAAAGGCTTTTTCAGCCGCTTCGAGGATCTGGCTGCGAGTCTCCAGGGCTTCCTCTTTGGTACGACGGACCATGGCAGTAACACCTCAATCAGGATGCATCAGCAATGCGTAAGGATCAGCTGAATAAAAATGAGGCAACGTTTTCCGGAACGCGTCCCCGACCTGCACAGGCCTTTGTCAGGCTTTTGTAAATACGGATGGTACGCAATTTGGCTGTTTACAAACAACCATGTACGTAAGTATATTTCTTAGCATCCTACTAATTGTGTATCTCGCTCTTTTTTCACCTTCCACTTTTCGAGTGCGCCTGTTGCGCGCCTGGACCCGAGGATTTCCATGCAATTCAAGCCAGCTGTTACCGCTCTGGTCACTGCCATCGCCCTGGCATCGCTGCTCAGCGGATGCAAAAAGGAAGAGGCGGCGCCTCCCGCACCCACCCCTCAGGTCGGCGTCGTAACCCTCAAGACCCAGCCTTTCACCCTGACGTCCGAGCTGCCAGGGCGCACCAGTGCGTTCCGCGTCGCCGAAGTTCGCCCGCAGGTCAACGGCATCATCCTCAAGCGCCTGTTCAAGGAAGGTGCTGACGTCAAGGCCGGTCAACAGCTGTACCAGATCGACCCGGCCGTGTACGAAGCGACCCTGAAAAGCGCCGAGGCCAACCTGCGGTCCACCAAGTCAATTGCCGATCGTTACCAGCAACTGGTCAACGAACAAGCAGTGAGCCGCCAGGAATACGACACCGCCGTGGCCAATCGCCTGGAATCGGAAGCCAACCTGCAGACCGCCCAGATCAACGTGCGCTACACCAAGGTCTATGCACCGATCTCCGGTCGCATCGGCCGCTCTTCGGTCACCGAGGGCGCATTGGTCAGCAATGGCCAGGCAGACGCCCTGGCAACCATCCAGCAACTGGACCCGATCTACGTCGATGTCACGCAAAGCTCGGTGGAGCTGCTGCAACTGCGCCGCGAGCTGGAAAGCGGTCGTTTGCAGAAGGCGGGTGACAATGCCGCCATGGTCAAGCTCACCCTGGAAGATGGCAGCCAGTATCCACACGAAGGCAAGCTGGAATTTTCCGAAGTGTCGGTCGACCAGACTACCGGTTCGGTGACCTTGCGCGCCGTGTTCCCCAACCCAGACCACACCCTGCTGCCGGGCATGTTCGTCCACGCGCAGTTGCAGGCCGGTGTGAACAGCGCGGCGATCCTGGCACCGCAGCAAGGCGTGACCCGCGACCTCAAAGGTATGCCGACCGCCCTGGTGGTGGGCCCGGACAACAAGGTGGAACTGCGCCAGCTCAAGGCCAGCCGTACTGTCGGCAGCCAATGGCTGATCGAAGACGGGCTCAAGGCCGGCGATCGCCTGATCACCGAAGGGTTGCAATACGTACGGCCAGGGGTGGAAGTCAAGGCCACCGAGGCCACCAACGTCAATGCCAAGAACCCGGCCCCCGCTCAGGCAGCTGATAAAGCAGCCGGCGGCAAAGGGGAGTAAACCATGTCGAAATTTTTTATCGACCGTCCGATCTTCGCCTGGGTGATCGCCCTGGTGATCATGCTGGTCGGGGCCTTATCGATCCTCAAGTTGCCGATCAACCAGTATCCGAGCATTGCGCCGCCCGCCATTGCGATCCAGGTGACCTACCCGGGTGCGTCCGCGCAAACCGTGCAGGACACCGTGGTGCAGGTCATCGAGCAGCAGCTCAACGGGATCGACAACCTGCGTTATGTATCGTCGGAAAGTAACTCCGACGGCAGCATGACCATCACCGCGACCTTCGAGCAGGGCACCAGCTCCGATACCGCGCAGGTCCAGGTCCAGAACAAGCTGAACCTGGCCACTCCACTGTTGCCGCAGGAAGTGCAGCAACAGGGTATCCGTGTGACCAAGTCAGTGAAGAACTTCCTGATGGTGATCGGCGTGGTATCGCGCGACGGCAGCATGACCAAGGACGACCTGTCCAACTACATTGTGTCCAACATGCAGGACCCGATCTCGCGCACCGCCGGTGTTGGTGACTTCCAGGTCTTCGGCGCCCAGTATGCGATGCGGATCTGGCTCGACCCGGCCAAGCTGAACAATTTCAACCTGACCCCGGTGGACGTTAAAACTGCGATTGCCGCGCAGAACGTCCAGGTATCGTCCGGCCAGCTCGGCGGCCTGCCTGCCCTGCCCGGCCAGCAACTCAACGCCACGATCATCGGCAAGACTCGCCTGCAGACCGCCGAGCAGTTCAAGGCGATCCTGCTCAAGGTCAACCCGGACGGCTCGCAAGTGCGCGTCGGTGATGTCGCCGATGTCGGCCTGGGCGGTGAAAACTACAGCGTCAGCGCCCAGTTCAACGGTGCCCCGGCGTCGGGCCTGGCGGTAAAACTGGCCAACGGCGCCAACGCCCTCGACACGGCCAAGGCGCTGCGCAAGACCATTGACGATCTCAAGCCGTTCTTCCCGCAAGGCATGGAAGTGGTGTTTCCGTATGACACCACGCCGGTGGTGAGCGAATCGATCAAGGGTGTGGTTGAAACCCTGGTCGAAGCAATCGTGCTGGTGTTCCTGGTGATGTTCCTGTTCCTGCAGAACTTCCGCGCCACCATCATCACCACGATGACGGTTCCGGTGGTGCTGCTGGGTACCTTCGGGATCCTTGCGGCATTCGGTTTCAGCATCAACACACTGACGATGTTTGGCATGGTGCTGGCCATCGGCTTGCTGGTGGACGACGCCATCGTCGTGGTGGAAAACGTCGAACGGGTGATGAGCGAAGAAGGCCTGTCGCCCAAGGAAGCCACCAAGAAATCCATGGGTCAGATCCAGGGTGCCCTGGTGGGTATCGCCCTGGTGCTCTCGGCGGTACTGTTGCCGATGGCGTTTTTCAGCGGCTCCACCGGCGTGATCTACAAGCAGTTCTCCATCACCATCGTCTCGGCCATGGCCCTGTCGGTGATGGTGGCGTTGATCTTCACCCCGGCGCTGTGCGCCACTATGCTCAAGCCGATTCCGAAGGGTGAGCACGGCACGCCGAAACGCGGTTTCTTCGGCTGGTTCAACCGTACCTTCGACCGGGGCGTCAGGAGTTACGAGCGCGGCGTGGGCAACATGCTCAAGCACAAGGCGCCGTACCTGCTGGCCTACGTGATCATCGTGGTCGGCATGGTCTGGCTGTTCACCCGCATCCCAACTGCGTTCCTGCCGGAAGAAGACCAGGGCGTACTGTTTGCCCAGGTGCAGACGCCGGCCGGCTCCAGTGCCGAGCGTACCCAAGTGGTGGTGGACAAGATGCGCGAGTTCCTGCTGCGTCCGAGCAAGGACGGCGGTGAAGGCGATGCCGTGGCGTCGGTGTTTACCGTGACCGGTTTCAACTTCGCCGGTCGTGGCCAAAGCTCCGGCATGGCGTTCATCATGCTCCGGCCATGGGACGAGCGTAACGCCGACAACAGCGTGTTCAAGCTCGCAGCGCGTGCCCAGCAGCACTTCTTCACCTTCCGTGACGCGATGGTGTTTGCCTTCGCTCCGCCAGCGGTTCTGGAACTGGGTAACGCCACCGGCTTCGACGTGTTCCTTCAGGACCGCGCTGGCATCGGGCACGACAAATTGATGGAGGCTCGCAATCAGTTCCTGGGCATGGCATCCCAGAGCAAGATCCTCTCCCAGGTGCGTCCGAACGGTCTGAACGACGAGCCGCAATACCAGCTCGAAATCGATGACGAGAAGGCCAGTGCGCTGGGCATCACCTTGTCGGACATCAACAACACCCTGTCGATTGCCCTGGGCAGTAGCTACGTCAACGACTTCATCGACCGCGGTCGGGTGAAGAAGGTGTACGTGCAAGGCCAGCCGGGTGCTCGCATGAGCCCCGAAGACCTGAAGAAATGGTACGTGCGCAACAGCAGCGGGACCATGGTGCCGTTCACCGCGTTCGCCAAGGGCGAGTGGGTCTACGGTTCGCCGAAACTGGCCCGCTATAACGGCGTTGAAGCGATGGAAATCCTCGGTGCCCCGGCTCCGGGTTACTCCACCGGTGAAGCCATGGCCGAAGTCGAAGCCATCGCCAAGAAGCTGCCGGCCGGTGTCGGTATCTCCTGGACGGGCCTGTCCTACGAGGAGCGCTTGTCGGGCTCCCAGGCACCCGCGCTGTACGCTTTGTCGCTGCTGATGGTTTTCCTGTGCCTGGCGGCGCTGTATGAAAGCTGGTCGATTCCGATCGCGGTGATGCTCGTGGTGCCGTTGGGTATCATCGGTGCGCTGATGGCAACCAGCCTGCGCGGCCTGTCCAATGACGTGTACTTCCAGGTGGGCCTGTTGACCACCATCGGCCTGGCGGCGAAAAACGCCATTCTGATCGTGGAATTCGCCAAGGAACTCCATGAAGAGGGCCGGACACTGATGGAAGCTGCCATCGAAGCCTGTAGGATGCGTCTGCGACCGATTATCATGACCTCCCTGGCGTTCGTCCTCGGCGTGGTGCCGCTGGCGATTTCCACCGGCGCCGGCTCGGGCAGCCAGCACGCCATCGGTACCGGCGTGATCGGCGGTATGTTGACCGCTACGATTCTGGCAATCTTCTGGGTGCCCCTGTTCTTTGTGACTGTGTCATCGATCGGTCGCCGCAAAAATGCCGACCAGGACGACACTCCTGAAACTTCTAAAGAGGCTGGCCAATGAGCAAGTCGCTCCTCTCCCTGACTATCGCCGCCATCGTGCTCAGCGGTTGCTCGCTGATTCCCGACTATCAGCGGCCCGAAGCACCGGTCGCGGCGCAGTACCCGCAAGGGCCGGCCTACGAGTCGGCCAAGGCGCCCGGCCAAGCCGCCGCCGAGCAGGGCTGGAAACAGTTTTTCCATGACCCGGCGTTGCAGCAACTGATCCAGGTCGCCCTGGAAAACAACCGCGACCTACGTGTCGCGGCGCTGAACATCGATGCTTATGCGGCGCAGTACCGCATCCAGCGGGCAGACCTGTTCCCGGCGGTCTCGGCCACCGGCTCCGGCAGCCGCCAGCGCGTACCGGCACGGGCTTCGCAGACCGGCGAAGCGGGGATCAGCAGTTCGTATTCGGCGACCTTGGGCATCAGCGCCTATGAACTGGACCTATTCGGCCGGGTTCGCAGCCTGAGCGAGCAAGCGCTGCAAAGCTACTTCGCCACTGAAGAAGCCCGGCGCAGCACCCAGATCAGCCTGGTGGCCAACGTCGCCAATGCCTACCTGACCTGGCAGGCCGACAAGGAACTGCTCAAGCTGACCCAGGAAACCCTCGGGGCCTACGAGCAAAGCTTCAAGCTGACCTCGCGCAGCGCCGAAGTCGGCGTTGCCTCGGCCCTGGACCTGAGCCAGGCCCGCACGGCAGTGGAAAACGCCCGTGTGCAACTGGCCCGCTACACCCGCCAGGTCGCCCAGGACGAGAACAGCCTGACCCTGCTGCTGGGCACCGGCCTACCGGCCAACCTGCACTCGCAACCGCTCAGTGATGACCTGCTGAGCGAAGTGCCGGCCGGCCTGCCATCGGACCTGCTGCAACGTCGCCCGGACATCCTCCAGGCCGAACGCAACCTGCTGGCCGCCAACGCCAACATCGGCGCCGCACGGGCCGCGTTCTTCCCGAGCATCAGCCTGACGGCCAACGCCGGCACCCTGAGCCCGGACCTGTCCGGCCTGTTCAAGGGCGGTTCGGGTACCTGGACCTTCGCCCCGCAAATCAACCTGCCGATCTTCAATGCCGGCAGCCTGCGGGCGAGCCTGGACTACGCGAAGGTCCAGAAAGACATCAACGTCGCCAATTACGAGAAGTCGATTCAGACCGCGTTCCAGGAAGTCTCCGACGGCCTGGCAGCACGCCAGACCTACAACGAACAGTTGCAGGCCCAGACCGACTTCGTCGCCGCCAACCAGGACTACTACCGCCTGGCCGAACGTCGCTATCGCATCGGCGTCGACAGCAACCTGACCTTCCTCGACGCCCAACGCCAGTTGTTCAGTGCGCAACAATCGCTGATCACCGACCGTCTTGCGCAACTGACCAGCGAGGTCAATTTGTACAAGGCACTGGGCGGCGGCTGGAATGCCGAGACGGGCAAGAACGAGCCGGTGAAAGAAGAAGCGCCAGAGACGAAGCTGTTCTGATTGACGCTTGAAATGCTGAAACACGAAGCCCACCGAAAGGTGGGCTTTTTTGTTTGTGTCTGCTTCAACTCCGACTTGGCGAACGCGGGTCGACGATATCCAGCGCACGATTAGCCAACAATTCACTCAGCTCGATCATCTGCGCCACGCCGAGCGCGACATGCCGCCGCGAGCCCTCCAACTCGAACGCCAGGTCACTGACCATGGCATTGGCCGAGGCCAGGGTTTCGCTGAGATTGGCCAGTAGACATTCGGTGTCGATGGTATCGATGACGGTGAAAACTTGGGTTGAGGTTTTGGGTTTAGGATCAGTGGGGGTGCCCAGATGGTAATCGAGTGCTCGGTCTGCGGCCTCTTGGAGCTTTTCCGGATCGGGGGCGTTGTAGGGGAAGGTGCTCTCTGATGGCGAAGAAGAATGATGTTTTTTCATAACGGCGCTCCTGCATCAACTGGAGCCCGAGACGTGGGTCCGGGCGCTGGCGCCTAACGAATTCGGCGGGCTTGCAGTCCCGATCGCTGAATTGGCAGCGACCCAAACAAGCTAGAGATTCCGCTTCCGAGCAGCAACCTTAAAACCTCGTCGGAAAATTCGCCGCGTCTGTCAGACCGGCCACAAACTCTGTGGGAGCAAGGCTTGCCCGCGATGGCGGCCTGACAGCTGGCCTTGCTCTTGTTGACGGGGTACATATCCATTCCTGCGGTAACGGCTGCTTAGGGTTCCGCCCTGAAGGCGGCTCACTTTTGAGAAGCGCAAAAGTAAGCAAAACGCTTTTGCCCCACCACTCGGTGCCTCGCTAGGGCTCGGCATGCCCGCCCTCCGGCATTGCTCCGTGGGCCGCCGCGAAGGGCCATCCATGGCCCAGCGCGGCTACCTCGGCATCCATGCCGAGGTGCCCACTGCGCAATGCCTGCGTGCGGCCATCGTGGTTAACGGGGCGCCCGAGATCAACGTCCACCACGAGGCGGCCTAGTAGCCGACCTGGTTCTTGATGGGGACCGTGTTCCTCCTGTAGGAGCGAGCCTGCTCGCGAAGAGGCCGGCAAATTCAACATCTTCACCGACTGTCATACCGCCTTCGCGAGCAAGCCCGCTCCCACAAATTTGGATCGGAGTACGACCGGGAGAGCCAGGTCGGCTCTAAGGCCGCCTCGTGAGCAAGCTTTGCTCCCACAGATCTGACAGGTGTACGACCAGGAGAGCCAGGTCGGCTACTAGGCCGCCTCGCGGTGGACGTTGATCTCGGCGCCCCGTTAACCACGCTGGCCGAACGCAGGCATTGTGGAGTGGGCATCCCGGCATGGATGCCGGGATAGCCGCGCTGGGCCATGGATGGCCCTTCGCGGCGGGCCCACGGAGCAATGCCGGAGTGAGGGCACACCGAGCCTAAGCGAGGTGCCGAGTGGTGGGGCAAAAGCGTTTTGCTTACTTTTGCGCTTCTCAAAAGTGAGCCGCCGTCAGGGCGGAACCCTAAGCAGCCGTTACCGCAGAAATGGATATGTACCCGATCAAAAAATCTTGATCAGCCGTAAGGCCGCCTTCGCGAGCAAGCTCGCACACAGGCTCTTCATCCAGCCAATCGATCTTTTTGCTGTTCGATAATCGCCCAAAACCCGCAAACCGCAATTGAATCGATCAAGGCCGGCCCGTCACCATCGCTCGCACAAAACCAATAACAACAGGTCCGACGCCATGCCCCCGCGCCCCGCCTCACCAGGCTGATCCCCGGTCGCCCTAACGCCCCTGGCTCCACCCTTACCGCCAGCACCTCAACAGTGCGGCAACGACTCGCTTCGTCCACAAAAAATAGAGACAACACCCATGAAGCCCACACAGCACTTATTCCCCAGCCTCATCGCCGTCGCCCTGACCAGTACCGTCCTGCCCGCCCTGGCCGCGGAATCAGGGTTTGTCGAAGACGCCAAGGCCACGCTGAACCTGCGCAACTTCTACTTCAACCGCAACTTCACCAACCCGAACAACGCCCAAGGCAAAGCCGAGGAGTGGACCCAGAACTTCATCCTCGACGCCAAGTCCGGTTTCACTCAGGGCACCGTCGGTTTCGGTGTGGACGTGCTGGGCCTGTACTCGGTCAAGCTCGACGGCGGTCGTGGCACGGCGGGTACGCAGTTGCTGCCGGTGCACGACGACGGGCGCCCGGCCGATGATTTCGGTCGCCTGGGTGTAGCCCTGAAGGCCAAGGTCTCGAAAACTGAGCTGAAGGTCGGCGAATGGATGCCAGTCCTGCCGATCCTGCGCTCCGACGATGGCCGTTCCCTGCCACAAACCTTCCGTGGCGGCCAGGTGACCTCCACCGAAATCAACGGCCTGAGCCTCTACGGCGGCCAGTTCCGTGGCAACAGCCCGCGCAACGACGCGAGCATGGAAGACATGTCGATGAATGGCCGCGCCGCCATCACCTCCGACCGTTTCAACTTCGGCGGCGGCGAATATGCCTTCAACGAAAAACGCACCCAGGTCGGCGTCTGGTACTCGGAACTGTCCGACATCTACCAGCAGCAGTATTTCAACCTGACCCACAGTCAGCCCATCGGCGACTGGACCCTGGGTGCCAACCTCGGCTACTTCATCGGCAAGGAAAACGGCAGCGCCCTGGCCGGCGACCTGGACAACAAAACCGCGTTCGCCATGCTCTCGGCCAAATACGGCGGCAACACCTTCTACGTCGGCCTGCAAAAAGTCAGTGGCGACAACGCCTGGATGCGCGTCAACGGCACCAGCGGCGGCACGTTGGCGAACGACAGCTACAACTCCAGCTACGACAACGCCAAGGAAAAATCCTGGCAATTGCGCCACGACTTCAACTTCGCCGCCGTCGGCGTACCGGGCCTGACCCTGATGAACCGCTACATCAGCGGTGACAACGTGCACACCGGCGCTATCACCGACGGCAAGGAATGGGGCCGTGAAAGCGAACTGGCTTACACCGTGCAGAGCGGCGCATTGAAAAGCCTGAATGTGAAATGGCGTAACTCGACCATGCGTCGGGACTACAGCACCAATGAGTTCGATGAGAACCGGTTGATCATCAGCTATCCAATCAGCTTGCTGTAAAAACCAACAGCGCGTGGCGCTGCTAATCGCTGTGGGAGCGGGCTTGCTCGCGAAGGCGCAGGTACATTCAACATCATCGCCACCTGACCCACCGCTTTCGCGAGCAAGCCCGCTCCCACAGGGGATTGGTGGCGGTCTTAGGTTCGGGATTCTATCCCGAGCTCATCCCACACCGACTCAGCCAAATGAAACGTAGCATTGGCCGCCGGGATGCCGCAGTAGATGGCGCTCTGCATGATCACTTCCTTGATCTCGCTGCGGCTCACCCCATTATTGGCCGCAGCGCGCAGGTGCAGCTTGAGTTCTTCGTTGCGGTTCATGCCGATCAGCATGGCGATGGTGATCAGGCTGCGGGTGTGCCGCGGCAGGCCCGGGCGGGTCCAGATGTCGCCCCAGGCGTGGCGGGTGATCATTTCCTGGAATTCGCTGTTGAACTCGGTCAGGGCATTGAGGCTGCGATCGACGTGGGCATCGCCCAGCACCGCGCGGCGCACTTGCATGCCTTCGTCGTAACGTTGTTTCTCGTCCACAAAAAACTCCTCAGGCGCGGCTGGAATCGAGCAGGAAATCCAGCACCCGCGTGCTGAACGCAACGCCGGCCTGGACGTTGGACAGGTGCGCGGCACGGAATTCGGCGTACTCGGCCCCGCTGACCCGCGCCTGGATGAAGTGCCCACCCGACGGCGGCGTCACCGCATCTTCAGTGCCGGCCACGACAAGAAGCGGCACGCGGATCGATGACAATTGCTCCTGGAAATCAGCATCACGCACGGCCGCACAGTTGGCCGCGTAGCCTTGGGGCGAGGTGGCAGCAAGCATATCGGTGATCTGCTTCACCTTCGCAGGTTGGGCCTCGGCAAAGTCCGGGGTAAACCAGCGGCCAATCGAAGCATCCCGCAACGCCACCATCGCCGCCGGGCCGTCACGCAGCACCGTTTCGATGCGCGGGTTCCACACTGATGGGTCGCCGATCTTGGCAGCGGTGTTGCACACCACCAATTTATGCAGACGCTCACCTGCGTTGATCCCCAGCCACTGGCCGATCAACCCGCCCATGGACAATCCACAGAAATGCACCTTGTCGATGTTCAACTGATCGAGCATTGCCAGCACGTCGTGGCCCAGTTGCTCGATGCTGTACGGCCCGTCAGTGACCAGCGATTGACCATGCCCGCGGGTGTCGAAGCGCAACACACGAAAGTGTTCGCTGAACGCTGCGACCTGTTCGTCCCACATGTGCAGGTTGGTGCCCAGGGAATTGGAGAGCAGCAGCACCGGGGCATCTTGCGGCCCGTCGAAACAATAATTCAGTTCGCCCTCGGCGAGTTTGACGAATCCCACAACAATCTCCTTTCAGGCAGTGAAGGCAAGGTGTTCGGCCACTGCTCGGGCGACCCAGGTCTGGGCTTGGCCGAGGTAATGGGCAGGGTCGAGCAAATGATCGAGTTCGGCAGCAGACAGTTGTGCGGTGACTTCGGGTTCATCCCCCAGTACCTGCCGCAAATGGCGTTGTTCGGCCACGGCGCGTTTGCAGCATTGCTCCAGCAGATGGTGCGCGGTGTCGCGACCTACACGCTGGGCCAGGACGATGCTCACGGCTTCGGCCAGCACCAACCCTTGAGTCAGTTCCAGATTGCGGGCCATGCGCGCCGCGTCGACTTCCAGCCCCTCGGCCAACAGCCGTGACTGCTGCAAGGCGCCGGACACCAGGCAGCAGATTTCCGGCAGGGTTTCCCATTCGGCGTGCCACAGGCCCAGGCTGCGCTCGTGCTCCTGGGGCATGGCGCTGAACAGCGTCGATAACAGGCCAGGCACCCGCGTCGCCGCGCCGATCAGCACCGCCGCGCCCACGGGATTGCGCTTATGGGGCATGGTCGACGACCCGCCCTTGCCCGGCGCCGACGGCTCGAACGCTTCGCCGGCCTCGGTCTGCATCAACAGGCTGATGTCGCGGCCCAGCTTGCCCAGGCTGCCGGCGATCAACCCCAGCACCGCGCCGAACTCCACCAGGCGGTCGCGCTGGGTGTGCCACGGCTGCTCAGGCAGGTCCAATTGCAGCTCGGCGGCCAAGGCTTCGGCAACGGGCAGCGCCTGTTCGCCCAATGCCGCGAGGGTTCCGGAGGCGCCGCCAAATTGCAGCACCAGCAAGCGCGGCTTGAGTTCTTTCAAACGCTGGCGACTGCGGGTGATTGCCCCCAACCAACCGGCGATCTTCATGCCCAGGGTCACCGGCGTAGCGTGTTGCAGCCAGGTTCGCCCGGCCAGCGGCGTGGCGGCGTAGCGTTCCGCTTGTTGGGCCAGGGTGGCGGCCAACTGCGCCAACTCGCCTTCGATCAAGCCCAGGGCCTGGCGTAATTGCAACACCAGCCCGCTGTCCATCACGTCCTGGCTGGTGGCGCCCAGGTGCATGTAGCGCTCGGCTTCAGCGTCCTCGGCGGCAATGCGTTTGCCCAGCGCCTTGACCAACGGAATCGCCGAATTGCCGGCGCTGGCGATCGCTTCGCTCAATGCCGAAAAGTCGTAGAGCTGGGCACGACAGGCCCCTTCGATCGACGCCACCGCGCTTTGGGGAATCAACCCGACCCGCGCCTCGGCCCGGGCCAATGCCGCCTCGACATCGAGCATGGCCTGGACCCGACCCGCGTCGCAGAACACTTCGCGCATGTCGCGGGCGGTGAAGTAGGCATCGAACAGCTGATTGCCCGGTCGTTCGCTCATAAAACTGTCCTTGGAAAGTAGATGTCCTGTGGCCAGAGATTGCGGTGGCCACAATGACTCAAACGAGCCCTAAGTGATCAAGTGGATTCAAAGGTCATGGTGCAGATACGCCGGTTGCTTGGGCAGGCGCAGGCTGAACAGGAACGCCACCACCATCATCACCGTGACATACCAATAAAAGGCGTTCTCCATGCCCTGGGCCTTCAGGCTCAAGGCAACGTACTCTGCCGAGCCGCCAAAAATCGCATTCGCCACCGCGTAAGCCAACCCTACCCCCAGCGCGCGCACTTCGGGTGGAAACATTTCCGCTTTCACCAGGCCGCTGATGGAGGTGTAGAAACTGACGATCGCCAGCGCCAACGTGATCAGGACAAACGCCAGGAACGGGCTGCTGATGCTTTTCAAGGTCAGCAGGATCGGGACGGTGCACAACGCGCCCAGGCCCCCGAACCAGAGCATGGAGTTACGCCGGCCGATCTTGTCCGCCAGCATGCCGAACAGCGGCTGCATGCACATGTACAGGAACAGCGCGCCAGTCATGACGTAACTGGCGGTCTTGGCGTGCAGGCCGGCAGTGTTCACCAGGTATTTCTGCATGTAAGTGGTGAAGGTGTAGAAAATCAACGAACCGCCGGCGGTGTAGCCCAGCACGGTGATGAACGCCGCCTTATGGTCGCGAAACAGCGCCGCGATGCTGCCGGCGTCCTTGTTCTCACGCATTTCCTTACTGCTGGTTTCCTTCAGGGAACGCCGCAGGAACAGGGAAATCAGCGCCGCCACGGCGCCGACCACGAACGGGATTCGCCAGCCGTAGGCGCGCAGTTCGTCTTCGTTGAGAAACTGCTGCAAGATCACCACCAGCGACACCGCCAACAGCTGCCCGCCGATCAGCGTCACGTACTGGAACGAGGCAAAAAAACCGCGCTGGCCCTTGAGGGCCACTTCGCTCATGTAGGTGGCGGTGGTGCCGTATTCGCCACCGACCGACAAACCTTGCAGCAGGCGCGCGAGCAGCAACAGCACCGGCGCCCAGACGCCGATGTCTTTGTAAGTGGGCAGGCAGGCGATGAGCAACGAGCCGAAGCACATCATCAGCACCGAAATCATCATGGAATTCTTGCGTCCGTGACGGTCCGCCACCCGGCCGAAAATCCAGCCGCCGATGGGTCGCATCAGGAAGCCGGCGGCAAATACACCGGCCGTGTTGACCAGTTGCACGGTGGGGTTGTCCGACGGGAAAAACGCCGGTGCGAAATAGATCGCGCAGAACGCATAGACGTAGAAGTCGAACCATTCGACGAGGTTGCCGGAGGAGGCACCGACGATAGCGAAGATGCGCTTGCTGCGTTCTTCGCCGGTGTAGTGGCTGGTTGGGGTGGTCATGGATTATTCACTCGTTGGGGAATGCACAAAGTCTAGACATACTTTGAAACAGACCCGTTCCACAAACAGGCGTTGCCTGTACTGACGCCATCGCGAGCAAGCTCGCTCCCACAGGGTTCATGCCACTTTCGAGGCCCTGTGGACTCCTGTGGCGAGGGAGCTTGCTCCCGCTCGGCTGCGAAGCAGTCGTAACCCGGCCATGAGGTCATCCTGACACACCGAGTCGCCGGTCTTGGGCTTGCTGCGCAAGCCAGCGGGAGCAGGCTCCCTCGCCACAGGGGGCCAATCAATAGTCGAAGAACACCGTCTCGGCATCCGTGCCCTGCAGGACCACGTTCCACTGGTACACACCCGAAGCATCAGGCTTGGCCACGATGGTGTCGCGGCGCTCCTCGGGCACGCAGGCCAGCAGCGGGTCGGTTTCGTTGGCCTGTTCGCCATCGAAATAGATCCGCGTCAGCAGATGTTTGACCAACCCACGAGCGAACACCAGCACCACCAAATGCGGCGCCTGGGTTGTTCCCCCCAGGCCCGGTACGGTGCCCGGCTTGATGGTGGTGAAGCGAAAGCGCCCTTCGGCGTCCACCGGCACCCGACCGAAGCCTTCGAAATGCGGGTCCAGGGGTTTGTCCTGGTCATCTTCCGGATGGGCATATTTGCCGGCGGCATTGGCCTGCCAGACTTCCAGCATCGCGTCGTTGACAAATTGGCCGTTGCCGTCGATCACTTGCCCGGTGATTGCCACACGCTGGCCGAGGGTTTGCGCGACGGTCAGATCTTCACGGTTCAGCCAGGTCAGGCCGATGTGATAGTAAGGGCCTACGGTGTGGGATGTGGTGGCGGTGAGCGTCATCTTATTTCTCCATCGGCGTGGCGTCGCGGCCGCGCAAGACGATGTCCCAGCGATAACCGAGGGCGTAGTGAGGGACGGTTTTTTCCAGGTCGAAACTGGCGATCAGGCGTTCCTTGGCGCGGGTGTCCGGTACGCAGTTGTAGATCGGGTCGTAGGCCAGCAGCGGATCGCCCGGGAAATACATCTGCGTGACCAGGCGCGTCAGGACGCTCGGCCCGAACAGCGAGAAATGGATATGCGCCGGGCGCCAGGCGTTGTGATGGTTGCCCCAAGGGTAGGCGCCGGGCTTGATGGTCTGGAACTGATACCAGCCGTCAGCATCGGTGACGGTACGACCGGTGCCGGTGAAGTTCGGGTCCAACGGCGCATCATGGTTGTCGCGGTCGTGGTTGTAGCGACCGGCGGCGTTGGCCTGCCAGATTTCCACCAGGATGCCCGGCACCGCCTGGCCGTGCTCATCCAGCACGCGCCCGTGAATGATGATCCGCTCCCCCAGTGGCTCGCTGGCATGCTGGGCGGTGAGGTCGTTGTCCTTTTCCTGCAAGCGATCAGCGCCTACAACCGGACCGGTAATTTCCGACAGCGAATGGGGCAGGAACACCAACGGCTTGGACGGCGAGCGCAGGTTGGTGGACTGATACGGCGGGTGCAAATACTCCGGCTGGGTGCCCGCTTGGGGGCGACGATAACCAGGCTTGTCAGTCATGAAGCATTCCTCGGTTTCTTATTAGTAGAGCGACATGTCAGACGCGCTCGATTGCCAATGCCAGACCCTGGCCAACGCCGACACACATGGTCGCCAGGCCTTTCTTGCCGCCGGTCTTTTCCAAATGATGCAGCGCCGTCAACACCAACCGCGCCCCGCTCATGCCCAGGGGATGGCCCAGGGCGATGGCGCCGCCGTTCGGGTTGACCTGCGGCGCATCGTCCGCAAGCCCCAGCTCGCGCAGCACCGCCAACCCCTGGCTGGCGAAGGCTTCGTTGAGCTCGATTACGTCAAAGTCGGCAACCGCCAGGCCCAGGCGCTCAGTGAGCTTGCGCACCGCCGGCACCGGGCCGATGCCCATCACCCGTGGTGCCACGCCGGCACTGGCCATGCCCAGAACTTTGCCCCGCGGCGTCAGGCCATGTTTCTTCACCGCCTCGGCCGACGCCAGGATCAACGCCGCCGCACCGTCGTTCACGCCCGAGGCGTTGCCGGCGGTGACCGTCTTGTCCGGGCCGTTGACCGGTTTGAGTTTGCCCAAGGTTTCCAGGGTGGTGTCGGCGCGAGGATGCTCGTCCTGATCGACCACTGTCTCGCCTTTTTTGTGGGCAATGCGCACCGCAACAATTTCTTCGGCGAAAAAACCGGCGGCCTGAGCCGCAGCCGTGCGTTGTTGACTGCGCACGGCGAAAGCATCCTGGTCGGCGCGGGACACTGCGTAATCGTCGGCCACGTTATCGGCGGTCTGGGGCATCGCATCCACGCCGTACTGGGCTTTCATCAATGGGTTGATGAAGCGCCAGCCGATGGTGGTGTCTTCCAGTTTCATGTTGCGCGAGAACGCCGCGTCGGCCTTGCCCATCACGAACGGTGCGCGGGACATCGACTCCACGCCGCCGGCGATGGCCAACTCCATTTCGCCGCTGGCGATGGCCCGGAACGCCGTGCCGATGGCGTCCATGCCCGAGGCGCAGAGGCGGTTGAGGGTCACGCCGGGAATGCTTTCCGGCAGCCCGGCCAGCAGCAGCGCCATGCGCGCTACGTTGCGGTTGTCTTCACCGGCCTGGTTGGCGCAGCCAAGGAACACCTCGTCCACCGCGTTCCAGTCCACCGACGGGTTGCGCTCCATCAGTGCCTTGATCGGTATTGCTGCCAAGTCATCAGCGCGCACGGCGGACAAGCCGCCGCCAAAGCGACCGATGGGGGTTCGAATCGCATCACAGATATAAACGTCGCGCATCAAGCTTCTCCCGGTGCCTGGCCGTGGGCGGCCGCGGTGCGAGCTTCAAGATCGCGCAATGCACGCAGCTCTACCTCGGTCGGCGCAGCGGTGGTCTGCACCTGATCGGCGAAACGGATCGCCCACCCGGTGGCGGCAATGACTTGCTCGCGGGTGACGCCGGGATGCAGCGCGGTGACCACGAACTCATGGCTGCCGGCTTCCGGCTCCATGATGCACAGGTCAGTGATGATGCCCACGGGACCGGCGCCCGGCAGGCCGAGGCGCTTGCGCGAATCGCCGCCTTCGCCATGGCCGACCGAGGTGATGAAATCCAGCTTGTCGACAAATGAACGCGCCGACTGCTTGAGGATGATCAGCACGCTCTTGGCCGAACCGGCGATCTCCGGCGCGCCGCCGGCGCCCGGCAGGCGGACTTTCGGCTGATGATAGTCGCCCACCACCGTGGTGTTGATGTTGCCGAAACGGTCAACCTGGGCCGCGCCGAGGAAACCGACGTCGATGCGTCCGCCCTGCAGCCAGTAGCGAAAAATCTCACCAGTCGGTACGACAGTATCGGCAGTTTCCGCCAGCTCCCCGTCACCGATGGACAGCGGCAACACGCTGGGCTTGGCGCCGATCGGACCGGACTCGTAGATCAAAACCACGTCTGGCGACGAGGTCAGCCGCGCCAGGTTGGCCGCTTTCGACGGCAGGCCGATGCCAACGAAGCACACGGCGTTGTTCTTCAGGCGACGCGCTGCGGCGACGGTCATCATTTCGTTGGTGGAGTAGGTCATTTGTTCACCTGCGAAGCGGCAGCCAGTCGGGCCTGGAATTCACTGAAATCCCGGGTGCCGTGAATGTATTCATTGATCCAGGCGGTAAAAGTCTCACGGTCGCGGGCAATGGGGTCCCACGCCTGGTAGAAACGGTTGTCACGCTCGGTGTAGCCGTGGGCGTAGGACGGATGGGCACCGCCCGGTACGTGGCACACCGCGCTCAATGCCCAGGTCGGCAGGACGCAGGCGTTCATCGGCGCATTCAGGTCGTCGACGATTTCTTCCACGGTGACGATGCAGCACTTGGCGGCCAGGGCGGCTTCCTTCTGCACGCCAAGAATGCCCCACAGCAGAACGTTGCCCTTGCGATCGGCTTTCTGGGCGTGGATCACGGTAATGTCCGGGCGCACCGAAGGCACGGCAGCCAGGACTTCACCGGTAAAAGGACAGGTCACGCTCTTGATCAGCGGGTTGACCTTGGGCAGGTCGGAACCGGCGTAAGCCCGCAGCACCGCGAACGGCAGTCCGGAGGCCCCGGCAACGTAGGCATTGGCCAGGTCGGCATGGCTGTGTTCCTCGATCTCCAGCGGGTGCGGCCATTGCTTTTCAACGGCGTCCCGCAGGCGATGCAACGAGCCCACACCCGGGTTACCGCCCCAGGAGAAAATCAATTTGCGCGCACAACCGGCACCGATCAACTGGTCGTAGATCAGGTCTGGGGTCATCCGCACCAGCGTCAGGTCTTTCTTGCCCTGGCGAATGATTTCATGACCCGCGGCTGTCGGAATCAAATGAGTGAAACCTTCGAGCGCGACGGTATCGCCGTCGTTGACGAATTGCTTCACCGCGTCGTGCAGCGAAAGGATTTCAGCCATGGGGCAGGCTCCCGTTTTCCAGTAGACCGACATGAAGAAAAAGGCGCGAGGTTAAGCGCCGGAGTGACTGAAGATTAAGCTGCGGGAAAACGCCAAACAATCCGATAATCGACTGAGTGTTCGTTTATCGAACGGATTGTTGCTTGGCTATCGATTCATCCAAATACACAAAACCCTTGTGGGAGCGGGCTTGCTCGCGAATGCGGTGGGTCAGATAAAGTAATGCTGCCTGACAAACCGCATTCGCGAGCAAGCCCGCTCCCACAGGAATCATGCCCGTGGCTCAGGTCGCATCCGCATGGCTGACCATGCCCTTGATCACGACTGCGGTGGTCGCAAGGGCGGCAGGTATCACCAGCGCGGTCAGGACTTGCTCGAAGTTCCAGCCCAGGCCCAACAGGGTCGCGCCCATCCAGGCGCCGAGGATCGCGCCGAAACGACCGATGCCGAGCATCCATGACACCCCGGTGGCCCGGCCTTGGGTCGGATAGAAGCGCGCGGCGAGCGAGGGCATCGCCGATTGCGCGCCGTTGACGCACATGCCGGCCACCAGCACCAGCGTGGCGAGTAAGGTGATATTGCCTAGGCTCTGGCCTACGGCGTAGGCAAAGATCCCGGCCATCAGGTAGAAAATACCGATCACCTTGTGCGGATTGAACCGATCCATCGCCCAGCCCACGCCGACGGCGCTCAACACACCGCCAAACTGAAACAACGCGCCGATGAACGCCGCCTGCTCCATGCTCGCCCCGCTGTCGCGCATCAACGTCGGCAACCAGCTGGTCAGCAGATAGACGATCACCAGGCCCATGAAATAAGTCAGCCACAGCAGCAGCGTGCCGGCGCTGTAGGTGCCAGAGAAGATCACCGCCAGCACGTTGCGGGCTTTTACGGTCTTCTGCTCCGGCACACTGAAACTCGCCGCTTGGGCAATCGTGGTCGGATCGATCGGCGCCAGGGCCTTGCGTACTTTGTCGGTGCCGCGATTACGCACCACCAGGTAACGCGCCGACTCCGGCAACCAGACCAGCAGCACCACGGCCAAAATCAACGGCAGAATCCCACCGAGCAACAACAGGCTGTGCCAGCCGAACGCCGGTATCAGCTTGGCGGATATGAACCCGCCGCCGGCCATGCCCAGGTTGAAGCCGCAGAACATGCTGGTCACCAACAGGGATTTCTTGCGCTCCGGCGTGTATTCCGACAGCAAGGTCGTGGCGTTCGGCATCCCCGCACCGAGGCCCAGCCCGGTCAGGAAACGCAGCACCAGCAGTTGATCGACATTGGAGCTGTAGGCCGACGCCAGGCTGAACGCGCCGAACAGCAGGACCGCGCCCACCAGTACGACTTTTCGCCCGAAGCGGTCAGCCAATGGGCCGGAACCGAGGGCGCCAAACACCATGCCGATCAGCGCGGCGCTCATCACCGGGCCGAGGCTGGCACGATCAATCCCCCAATCCTGGGACAGCGCCGGCGCAATGAAACCCATGGCTGCCGTGTCGAGGCCATCGAGAAAGACAATCAGAAAGCAGAGGATCACCACTCGCCATTGATAGCGGGAGATGGGCTGGGCATTGATGAAGGACTGCACATCGAGGCAGTTGCCAACGGAGGTCTGGGGCTGATTCATATTATTTTTATTCCACGCAAGAAACGCAGGCGAACGATTGGAGACCGGCAAACACGCCGGATAACGCTGCGCGACATTAATGAGGCCAGCCGAATACCGTCAATTCATCGCAGCCGAGTGTGTGCGTTTATCGAACAGCTTACGTGAACAGCTGCGCGCTCAGATCGCGACTGGCTCCCAGCAGGCCTGGCAGGAAACGCTGTTCCAGTTCATTGCGGCTCACGCGCCCGGCGTGGGTGCTGACGTTCAGCGCCGCCACTACCTGGCCGGAAGCGTCGTACACCGGCACGGCAATCGATCGCAGGCCCTGTTCCAGTTCCTGGTCGACGATGCACCAGCCCTGCTGCCGAACTTGCTGCAGGCATTCCAGCAACGCCTCGGGGGTGTGCAAGGTCCGGCTGGTCTTGGCTTGCAGGTCGGCATGGTCGAGGTAATCACGCAGCGAAGCGTCATCCAGGGCTGCCAGCAGGATTCTGCCCATCGAGGTGCAATAGGCCGGCAGGCGCCCACCCACCGACAGGTCCACCGAAATCAGCCGCTGGGTAGTGGCCGACCGCGCGATGTAGAGGATGTCGTCGCCTTCAAGCGTCGCCATGTTGCAGGCTTCGTGCAGTTGCTCGCTCATGCGGTCCAGGTACGGCTGGGCTGAAACGGCCAGGGGCGTCGACGACAGGTAGGCGTGCCCGAGGGTCAAGACTTTGGGCAGCAATGAATAGGTGCGCCCGTCGGTGGTGGCGTAGCCTAGCTTGATCAACGTATGCAGGCAGCGCCTGACGGCGGCGCGGGGGATTTCCGTGCGGTGGCTGATCTGGGCAATGGTCAAATGCCGCTTGCGCTCTTGAAAAGCCTGGACCACCGCCAGGCCGCGGGCCAGGGACGTCATGAAATCCGGATCGCCGGTCAGCGCCTGGATTCGCTTGGCCGGTGAGGCGACAATCGGTGGCGCGACTGAGGTGAAGGCGTTTCGCAATTGATCGTTCATGTCGGGTCCTTCGCGGGGAATGACGGCTATTACAAGCGGCTGCCAGAGGACAGACAAGACCTGCCCGCCAAGACTGTTCGATTATCGAACCGGCGACCGATAATCGCAATCAAGAAGTTCATGGCGCTCGCCGCCCGCCCCAGGATCCAATGACAGGCCAAGGTGGCAAGCGGTCTGAATTGTCCCCTGCGAGTGATATTGAACTTGTCGCGGTAAATGGCCTCTTGATAACAGTACTCGCCAGACCGGCTGCAACGGAGTTGCCGGACTTGCAAGATACAAATATCGATTCACACAACAACGGGCACCTTTAATATTTCCCCGTAGTGTTATTCGGCTGGACCGCTATAATGCGATTCAGTGACGGTACGGGCATTCGACCGCTCCCGTCCCCAGGCACAGTGGTTCCATACTGCAGTGCCCGGAGCACTTTCAGGGTCGCATCCCTGTATTGGCGATAACACGAAGTCCTGATGCTACGTCAGCTGTCAGCTCTGGTGCCGTGGCCGTCTGCATGCCTGCATGCAGTGCGTATCACCAGATTAAATCTTTATTAATTAGGTACAACTGTGACGAAAGACGAACTGCGCGCGGAACTTGAGCGCCAGGAACAACGTTACAAGGAAGTTTACGGCGGGGAAGTCACCACCTATGCCGCTCAACCTGAACCGGAACGCAAACCCTGGCGCAAACGCGCCACCGTTCAGGACCAGGCCTTCACCCAGGAACTTCAGAAAATGGAAAAAGAACTAAAAGCCGAAGAGCAGTGATGCGCCGGCCGGATGTTCTTGTGAAGCAGTCTGCGGCCGACACCCGGGCCGCAGACCGATAACGGGCGCCTGCCATGAGCGGGCCGTCACCTCCCCAAGCCCAACGCTCGGGAGGAACCCAGGACTCACAGTTCTTTCAGATATTTCAGACAACCGTCTGGCACGCCTTTCAGTGTCGAGACGAGGCATGCCTGCCGCCCTTTCCGCCCCTGAATCAAAGGGTTGCGCACCCCGCTGGACACCTTGTACCAGAGGGTTTCCTACAAATTATTTCGTTGAAGAATGTTACCGATGAGCAGGCAGTGCATCGATTACCCAGGTTTTCTGGCATAATCGCGCCCCCTTATGACCGGGTCAGAAAACCTTCATGATCGATTTATTCAGCGGACTGGATGCTTGGGTGCTTGTGAGCCTCTTGCTCGCCCTGGCTTTTGTCCTCGCCTTCGAGTTCATCAACGGCTTTCATGACACCGCTAACGCGGTTGCCACTGTTATCTACACCAAAGCCATGCCGCCTCACCTGGCGGTGTTCTTTTCCGGTGTGTTCAACTTCCTCGGTGTGCTGTTGGGCGGCGTGGGGGTGGCGTATGCCATCGTCCACCTGTTGCCCGTGGAGCTGCTGATCAATGTGAACACCGGACACGGGCTGGCCATGGTGTTTTCGCTGCTCGCAGCGGCCATCACCTGGAACCTGGGCACCTGGTATTTCGGTATCCCGGCTTCCAGTTCCCACACCTTGATCGGTTCGATCCTCGGCGTGGGCCTGGCCAACGCATTGATCAACGATATCCCGTTGGCCGACGGCGTGAACTGGCAGAAGGCGATCGATATCGGTGCCTCCCTGGTGTTCTCGCCGATGGCGGGTTTCCTGGTCGCCGCCCTGGTATTGATTGGCCTCAAGGCATGGCGCCCGTTGTCGAAGATGCACAAGACACCGGAACAGCGCCGCAAGATCGACGACAAGAAACATCCGCCGTTCTGGAATCGCTTGGTATTGGTGATTTCGGCCATGGCCGTCAGCTTTGTCCATGGCTCAAACGATGGCCAGAAAGGCATCGGCCTGATCATGCTGGTGCTGATCGGCATCGTGCCCTCGCAGTTCGTACTCGACCTGAGCAGCACCACCTATCAGATCGAGCGAACCCGTGACGCGACCCTGCACTTGAGCCAGTTCTACAAGCGCAACAACGAATCACTGGGCGAATTCCTGGCGCTGGGCAAAAGCGTGGAAGGCGATCTGCCGGAGAAATTCCGTTGCAACCCGCAGCAGACCGAGCCGACCATCAATGCCCTGCTCGACACGCTCAAAGGCGTGGCCGACTATCATTCGTTGCCGTCGGAAAGCCGTATCGAAGTGCGTCGCTACCTGCTCTGCCTGGATGACACGGCGAAGAAGGTCGGTAAATTGCCAGGCCTGGCGGCCCGTGAGAAAGACGACCTGAACAAGCTGCGCAAAGACCTGACCGGCACCACCGAATACGCGCCGTTCTGGGTGATCCTGGCGGTTGCACTGGCGCTGGGCCTGGGCACCATGGTCGGCTGGAAGCGCGTGGTACTGACCATTGGCGAGAAGATCGGCAAGCAAGGCATGACTTACGCCCAGGGCATGTCGGCGCAGATCACCACCGCGTGCATGATCGGCTTGGCGAACATCTTCAGCCTGCCGGTTTCCACCACCCATGTATTGTCCTCGGGCGTGGCCGGCACCATGGTCGCCAACAAGAGCGGCCTGCAAGGCGGCACCGTGCGCAATATCCTGCTGGCCTGGGTATTGACCCTGCCGGCGACGGTGGCGCTGTCGGCCGGGCTGTTCTGGCTGGCGTCCATCGCCCTCGGCAGCTGATTCCAGCGGCCCATAAAAAAGGTGCGACCCTCATAGGTCGCACCTTTTTTTACGCTAAAATATTGATCAGAACACTGTGGGAGCGGGCTTGCTCGCGAAAGCGGTGTGCCAGTCACTCTATAAATAACCGACACGACGTCTTCGCGAGCAAGCCCGCTCCCACAGGGTTCCGTGTGGAACAGAAAATTTGGCAAAAAAAAAGGGCGACCGAAGTCGCCCAAAATGCCTTGCGTGCTCGTTGTAGCCGGAAAGACCTACGGTTTTTTGCGTTTGTGTGCATCTTTCCAGATGAATAATCCAAAGCCTGCGAAAAACACGAACATGAGGCCGACCGTCAACACCCCGGCAAACACCACATTATCGAAAAACATGACTGGCCTCCTGGTCTTGCCCCTGTTGCGATGGGTTCAAGTTAACCAATCAGGCCTGGATAAGAATTGACCGGGGTCAATAACGCCCGCAACGGGGCGCAAAGGTGGGGGAATAACTGATCTGCATCAATGGATCGAGGGGGTTCAGCGCTTTTTCGGTTTGTTTTTCGGTTTTTTCTTCGGCTTGCCCAGCGGCATGGCCTGCTCGAAAGCCTGGCGAACTTCATTGAGGCGCTTTTCGTTGAGGTCGTGAACGCGCTTGGCGCGCTCAGCACTGAGGTCAATCAGTTTGTCGTCTTGGCTCATGGTGTGTCGGCATCGTGCAGTAAATGGCGGATACGCCCATGATGCGGGCTGTTGGCGGCGTTGACCAGCCTGCTCGCCTTGACCAATACCTGAATCAGATCTGGATATCGACCCACAGGCCTTGGCGCGACTCATCATCGATCAACGGCACCACGGGCACGGTATTATCGGCGTTCAGTTCGGTGCCCGGCACGGCCAAATGTTCTCCGGGGTCTTCATCGGCTTCACGGCGTCGCTTGTCGCGTTCCTGTTGACGACGTTGTTCCTCACGCAGCAGCAGCGCGCCCTCTTCCGGATCACGGTTTTGCAGGTCGATAGTGCTTTCGTTGGAGCTTTGCTGTACCGGCACCACGGGCGGTATATCCGGTCGTTGGCGAACCGGATCCTGCTGAGCGGTGATGGGTACGACGCTCAATGGGAGCATGGGTGGCAACATAAAGGTCTCCTTGTCTTCAGGTTGTCGGCTATGAATGGGGCAGCTTGAACCGCCGGTCTGAAACTTGTGACCCGGTTGGCATTGCAGCAATCCCCGGGGCCGAGCTAGTTGGATCGCTCCGCTCGCTTAAGTTCCATGCCGCCGAGCGAAGAATCCGCACCACAGCAGCGTGGCGCGTACGTAATTTCTTTGGTCTGAAGGATCATTCCGTTAAGATAACCGGCTTTTTCAGGGCGGGAGTCAGGCAGCATGGCGCAGCAGTATCAACCGGGGCAACGCTGGATCAGTGACAGCGAAGCCGAGCTGGGTTTAGGCACCGTTCTGGCACAGGACGGCCGCTTGTTGACCGTGCTCTATCCGGCCACTGGCGACACTCGCCAGTACGCGCTACGGAATGCGCCCCTCACCCGTGTACGGTTTTCCCCGGGCGATGTGATCACTCACTTCGAAGGTTGGAAAATGACCGTGCGCGAAGTCGACGATGTCGATGGACTGCTGGTCTATCACGGCCTCAACGGGCAGAACGAAGTCGTTACGCTGCCGGAAACCCAGCTGTCGAACTTCATCCAGTTCCGCCTGGCCAGCGACCGTCTGTTCGCCGGCCAGATCGACCCGCTGGCCTGGTTCTCCCTGCGCTACCACACCCTGGAACACACCAGTCGCCAACTGCAGTCTTCGCTTTGGGGCCTGGGCGGCGTGCGCGCCCAACCCATCGCCCACCAACTGCATATTGCCCGTGAAGTGGCCGACCGCATCGCACCGCGGGTATTGCTGGCGGACGAAGTGGGCCTGGGCAAGACCATCGAGGCCGGCCTGGTCATCCACCGTCAACTGCTCTCCGGCCGCGCCAACCGCGTGTTGATCCTGGTGCCGGAAAACCTCCAGCACCAGTGGCTGGTGGAAATGCGTCGACGCTTCAACCTGCAGGTTGCGCTGTTCGACGAAGAACGCTTCATCGAAAGCGATGCCAGCAACCCGTTCGAAGACACTCAGTTGGCCCTGGTGGCGCTGGAGTGGCTGGTGGACGACGAGAAGGCCCAGGACGCGCTGTTCGCCGCCGGCTGGGACCTGATGGTGGTCGACGAAGCCCACCACCTGGTGTGGCACGAAGATCAGGCCAGCCCGCAATACGCGCTGGTCGAGCAACTGGCCGAAACCATCCCCGGCGTGCTGCTGTTGACCGCCACCCCGGAACAACTGGGCCAGGACAGCCACTTCGCCCGCCTGCGCCTGCTGGACCCGAACCGCTTTCATGACCTCAAGGCCTTCCGCGCCGAGAGCGAGAACTATCGCCCGGTGGCCGAAGCCGTGCAGGAGCTACTGGACAAGGGTCGCCTTTCGCCTGCGGCCCACAAGACTATCCAGGGTTTCCTGGGCAACGAAGGCGAGGCCTTGCTGACCGCTGTCAATGATGGCGATGTCGAAGCCAGCGCCCGCCTGGTGCGCGAACTGCTGGACCGCCACGGCACCGGCCGCGTGCTGTTTCGCAACACCCGCGCCGCCGTGCAGGGCTTCCCTGAGCGCAAGCTGCACGCTTATCCGTTGCCGTGCCCGGATGAATACCTCGAGCTGCCCCTGGGCGATCATCCCGAGCTGTATCCGGAAGTCAGCTTCCAGGCACAGCCGGACGCCAGCGAAGAAGAACGCTGGTGGCGCTTCGACCCGCGCGTCGAATGGCTCATCGACACCCTGAAGATGCTCAAGCGAACCAAAGTGCTGGTGATCTGTGCCCACGCGGAAACCGCCATGGACCTGGAAGACGCCCTGCGCGTGCGTTCCGGCATCCCGGCCACGGTTTTCCATGAAGGCATGAATATCCTTGAGCGTGACCGCGCGGCGGCCTATTTCGCTGATGAAGAGTTTGGCGCCCAGGTGTTGATCTGCTCGGAAATCGGCAGTGAGGGTCGTAACTTCCAATTCGCCCATCACCTGGTGCTGTTCGATCTGCCGTCGCACCCGGACCTGCTGGAACAACGAATCGGTCGCCTGGACCGGATCGGCCAGAAGCACACCATCGAGCTGCATGTGCCGTATCTGGAAACCAGCCCGCAAGCGCGCCTGTTCCAGTGGTATCACGAAGCCCTGAACGCTTTCCTCAACACGTGCCCGACCGGCAACGCCTTGCAGCATCAGTTCGGCCCGCGCCTGCTGCCATTGCTGGAAGAAGCCGACGACGGCCAATGGCAAGCCCTGATCGACGAGGCCCGCACCGAACGCGAGCGCCTGGAAGCCGAGCTGCATACCGGTCGCGACCGTTTGCTGGAGCTCAACTCCGGCGGCGCGGGTGAAGGCGATGCGCTGGTGGAAGCCATTCTTGAGCAGGACGACCAGTTTGCCCTGCCGATCTACATGGAAACCCTGTTCGACGCGTTCGGCATCGACAGCGAGGACCATTCGGAAAACGCGCTGATTCTCAAGCCGAGCGAAAAAATGCTCGACGCCAGCTTCCCGCTGGGCGACGACGAAGGCGTGACCATTACTTACGACCGCAACCAGGCGCTGTCTCGCGAAGACATGCAGTTCATCACGTGGGAGCACCCGATGGTGCAAGGTGGCATGGACCTGGTGCTGTCCGGCTCCATGGGCAACACCGCCGTGGCGCTGATCAAGAACAAGGCCCTCAAGCCTGGCACCGTGTTGCTGGAGCTGCTCTACGTCAGCGAAGTGGTTGCCCCGCGCTCACTGCAACTGGGGCGCTACCTGCCACCGGCCGCCCTGCGCTGCCTGCTGGACACCAACGGCAACGACCTGGCCGCCCGGGTCACGTTCGAAACCCTCAATGACCAGCTCGAAAGCGTGCCCCGCGCCAGCGCCAACAAGTTCATCCAGGCCCAACGCGACCAGCTCACGCCACGGATCAACGCCGGCGAAGAGAAGATCGCCCCGCGCCACGCCGAACGCGTAGCCGAGGCCCAGCGGCGCCTGGCCGCCGATACCGATGAGGAACTGGCGCGCCTGACCGCCCTGCAAGCAGTCAACCCGACCGTGCGCGACAGCGAGCTGGTGGCCCTGCGCCAACAGCGCGAACAAGGCCTGGCGATGCTTGAGAAGGCGGCTTTGCGCCTGGAGGCGATTCGGGTGTTGGTGGCGGGTTGATTAACCCGATTCACCTGTAACACAGAGCTTACGTGGTGAGGGAGCTTGCTCCCTCACCACGTTCAGGGGCTGTAATACCCCACCGCCACGAGGAAATGCCCGACCTTCTTCAGGTACGCGTGCTTGTCCTCGACCTTGCCGGTCACTGGGTTTTTCCAGCGATACTCATACTCCCCCGCGTCCTGCTTGCCGATCATGGCCAGGATCGGCTCGCCCACCGGCTTGCCATCCGGGTCCTTGATCTTCGAGAAGTCGGTATTGATCAAACGCAGATTGGTGCCGTGGCCCACGTACCGCCGAGTGTCGAGGTCAACGACAAAGACATACAGGTCATCCTGCAAGTAACCGCCCTTGAGGGAATTGATCGCCGTCAACGTCGCTTTCTCATTCTTCAGCAAATCGCTCGAAGCCTTGTCCAGCAGCGCCTTGGCCTGTTCGGCAGAAGCCCGTGGCAGATAGTAGCCGACGGCCAGGATTCGCTCACCGACCCGTTGGAAGTACACATGCTTGCGCTCGACCTTGCCGTCCGCCCAGTTCTGCCAGCGGTATTCGGCCTGCTGGATGCCGCTGGCCTCGGGGGTTTTAAGGGCGTCCTTGAACGCTTTGCGCAGGTCCGGTCCGAGGATCTCGGACACGTCGCGCCCAATCAGCGCCGACGACGGCCCACCGCTGGCGAGCATCACGCCTTGGGTATCCACCACGAAGACGTAGCGGTCCTTGTCGACGAACTCCCCTTGGCGACTGAAGGCGGCAAACGCCTTGTCGCCATTGTCGTGGTAATAGGCCAAGGCCTTTTCCAGCAGCGCCCGGGCTGCCTGGCCGTCGTCGGGTGTCGCGGCATGAACCGCTGGCAGCCCCAGCACCAGCATTACGCCCAACCAGGCCATCCTACGAAAAAACCCCATACGCGCGCCCCTCGTTCTTGTTGGTGTCTCAAGAGCGTAGACGGCGCGGGGTGATGTGGGAGTATTCAGGAAACTGTGTTGGGGCAATGCAGTTTTGACCGGGACAAAGCCATCGCGAGCAAGCTCGCTTTCACTAGGGGCTAGCCGGCCTCTGCATAACCTGGGGGAGCGAGCTTGCTCGCGATGGGGTACTGACTGCCCCCATCAACTCTCGGGCAAGTTCTCACAGGTTTGTCATTGAGCCCGGGCACTGAGCTGCTGCTGCAGATGCTGGATCTGCGCTTGCAGGGTATTGATATTGCGGGTGACCTGGCCGCGGAAGGCGTCGAACTCGGCCGTGTTGCCGTTATCCTGCTGACTCTTGAGCACGACTATCTCCTGCTCGAGACGCTCGATAGCTGAGTTGGAGGTGGCTCTTTTCAGCGCAGTGATGTCAGCGCCGATGCTCTTGAGCTGGGCATCCAGGGCACCGCCCTCGCCTTGGTTCTTCAGGGCGGTGACTTCAGCCGACAACGCCTTGACCTGTGCCTGGAGCTCCTTGTTGGAAGCTTGCAGCTGAGTGTTGGCGTTCTGCTGTTCATTGGCTTGGGCAATGATCTGGGCCAGTTCCTTGTCCAGGTCGGCGGACGGACCGAACGTGGCTTGCTGTGCTTTGTATTGTTCCTGCAGCTTGCTGTCGAACTGCCGGCTCTGCTCTTGCAGCTTGGTGTCCAACTGCTTGATCTGCAATTTCAAGGCTTCACTGTCGCTCATGACGTTGGACTGCCCAGCGACCACTTTGCCGGAAATGTCCTGCAAACGCCCCGCTGCATCCTCACTGATCCGGGCGAAGCTTTCCTGGGTGGCCACCAGTTGCTGTTCCATCAGGGAAATCTGCTGGAAGCTCCACCAGGCGAGAAAGCCAAAGGCACACAGCAACGCGCCGACCAATGCCCACAGCGGCCCGGTGCTGGGCCCCTTGACCTTGGCCTTGGCCGCAGCAGCGGGCGCCGGGCGCGCCTGCACGTGAGGCGGGCGGTTGGGCAGGAAATCATCGTCATCGGGAATGTCGGCCCGCATCCGCAGGCTCGGTACATCATCGAAGTCGTCGTTGGCATCGTTACGCATGGGCATGAGCTGAACCTTTGGGAAACCGGCAATGGCTTGATGCGGCGAGTATAACCCCCTCGCCCGCCGCACCGATTGACCCCGAACCTGGCACTCGGTTCACGGCGGGCCGATCAATGGGCGTGTTGGACCCTCCACCAGGCGCAAAATTCATCCAGGGCGGTCCACAGGCTGACCTGCGGATCGTAATCGAGATGATGCCGCGCCCGGCCGATGTCCAGGGTGAAATTTTTGTTCATGACCTGCATACCCAGGCGCGACAGCGTCGGCTCGGGCCGCCCCGGCCACAACTTGCACACGCCTTCGTTCAGGGCTGCGACACTGTAGGCCAAGCCGTAGGAGCGATAACGCCGGACCTGTGGGACGTCCATCTGTCGCATCACATAATTGACCACATCCCACAACGGAACCGGTGCCCCGTTGCTGATGTTGTAGGCCTTGCCCAACGCTGAATCGGCCGCCAGCAGGCTGCTGAGCAAGGCTTCGTTGAGGTTCTGCATGCTGGTGAAGTCGACTTTGTTCAGCCCGTTGCCGACAATCGCCAGGCGCCCCTTGCGCTGCATTTTCAACAGGCGCGGGAAAATGCTCATGTCGCCAGCGCCGGTCACGAAACGCGGGCGCAGGGCCAGGACTTCGAGGCCGAACTCCTGGGCACCGAAGACTTTTTGCTCGGCCAGGTATTTGGTGGCGGCGTAAGGGTGCTTGAAGCGCTTGGGCACTTGTTCTTCGGTCAAGCCGAGGTGGTCGCGACCGTCAAAATAAATCGACGGTGACGACAGGTGGACCAGGCGGCGGACCTTCTGCTTCAGGCACGCCTCGACGATGTTTTCCGTGACCTGGACATTGCCCTGGTGAAAATCCTGATAGCGTCCCCAGAGTCCCACCGATCCGGCGCAATGCACCACGGCCTCGACATCCAGGCACAGATCGCGGGCCAGCAACGGGTCGTTCAGGTCCCCCTGCACAAACTGCGCACCGCGACGCACCAGGTGCTCCACGCTCTCGGCCCGGCGGCCATTGACCCGAACATCCAGGCCCTGCTCCAGGGCGAAACGCGCAAAGCGCCCGCCGATGAAGCCGCTCGCGCCGGTGACCAGAATTTTCATGCATGCTCCTAAAAATCAGATTCGAGCGGCAAGCCGCACGCTTCAAGCCAAGGACTTTCAACTTACTGCTTGCAGCGTACTGCTTGCCGCTGCGATCAGTTGCTCGGTCAGTAAACCGAGCAACTGCCCGCCATTGCGCCAATGATGCCAGTACAGCGGCACATCGATCGGTTTATCTGCCAACAATTCCACCAACACACCCCGCTCCAACTGATCCCGTACTTGCAGTTCCGGCACGAGGCCCCAGCCCAGTCCGGCCTCGGTGAAGCGAATGAAGCCTTCGGAAGATGGGCACAAATGGTGTTCGAATCCGCCCTCGACGCCCACGGAGGCCAGGTAGCGGTGTTGCAGGAAGTCATCGGGGCCGAACACCAATGCCGGTGTGCGGGCCAAAAGATCGGCCCGCACACCCTCGGGGAAATGCCGGGCAATGAACGCGGGGCTGGCCAGCGCTCGATAACGCATGGCCCCCAGCAACACACTGCGGGCGCCGGCCACCGGGCGCTCACTGGCGCAGACACAGGCTGCCACTTCGCCAGCGCGCATGCGCTTGAGGCCAACGTTCTGGTCTTCCACCACCAGGTCGAGCAACAAGTGGTGCGCTGCGCAGAAATCGCTTACCGCCGCCGCCCACCAGGTTGCCAGGCTGTCGGCGTTCAGGGCGATGCGCAGGCGCTCCGGCAGGCCCTCCTCATCCAGCGCCGGCACCAGGCTTTGCAAGTCGCGCTCCAGCAGGCGCACCTGTTGCACATGGTTGAGTAGCCGGCGACCGATCTCCGTGGGCACCGGCGGCGCGGCGCGCACCAGCACTGGCTGGCCGATGCGCGCTTCCAGCAGCTTGATTCGCTGGGAAATAGCCGATTGCGACAAGCCCAGCACTTGGGCCGCACGCTCGAACCCGGCTTGTTCGACCACCGCAGCCAGGGCAGAAAGCAATTTGTAGTCGAACATCAGTTTTCCTAATGAGCGATGAGCAATATTGGTTTTTCTTATACAGAGTCTCGCAGGAGAATGGCCAGCATTCGAACCCGCAAGGAACAAACATCATGGCTGGCGAAACCTCACTGTCCGTCCTGCTGCGCAGCATGAGCCCGCAGCTCAACCATGGCCAATATGTGTTCTGCAGCCTGCCCAACGGTCCATTGCCCACAGGCCTGGAACCGCTCGGCAGCTTCAAGGAACAGGAAGGACTGACGGTGATTCTGGAAAAAACCCAGGCCGAAGACGCCGGGTTGAGCTTCGACTATGTCGCCGCCTGGATCACCCTGAACGTGCATTCGGCCCTGCAAGCCGTTGGCCTGACCGCCGCGTTCGCTACCGCACTGGGCACCGCCGGTATCAGTTGCAACGTCGTTGCCGGCTACTACCACGACCATTTGTTCGTCGGCCAGGACGATGCCGAGCGGGCCATGGACGTTCTCAAGCAACTGGCCATCAGCGGAGCATGAACCTATGTGGCAAAGTTATGTGAATGGGCTGCTGGTGGCCCTCGGGCTGATCATGGCCATTGGTGCCCAGAACGCGTTTGTCCTGGCCCAGAGCCTGCGCCGCGAACATCACCTGCCTGTGGCGGCGCTGTGCGTCACTTTCGACGCGTTGCTGGTGGCCGCCGGCGTTTTCGGCCTGGCGACGTTGTTGGCCCAGAGTCCCTTGCTGCTGTCGATTGCCCGCTGGGGCGGCGCGGCGTTCCTGCTCTGGTACGGCTGCCTGGCGTTGCGTCGGGCCTGTTCGAAGCAGAGCCTGCAACAGGGCCAGAACCAGGCCGTGCGCTCACTGCGAGCAGTGCTGCTCAGTGCGTTGGCGGTGACGCTGCTCAATCCCCACGTTTATCTCGACACCGTGCTGCTGATCGGTTCCCTCGGTGCACAGCAGAGCGTGCCCGGCGCCTATGTCATGGGCGCAGCCAGTGCCTCGCTGCTGTGGTTCTTCACCCTGGCCTTCGGCGCCGCATGGCTGGCCCCTTGGCTGGCCCGCCCAAGCACCTGGCGGATCATGGACCTGCTGGTGGCCGGGATGATGTTGACCGTGGCTGCGCAATTGATCGTCAACGGCTGATTATTCCAAACCGCTCTGGAACCTCTATCCCACACAGTTGTTGCGTGGTTATGCCGCACCCCCGGTGCTATGATCCGACTCCTGCGCCGCAAAGAGTACAAACTCCCCGGCGCTAGTCTGGCCGCCCGTGATCGGCCTTGCGCTCACCGCAACTGACCTGATTAGGAGAATCACCATGGCTTTCGAATTGCCGCCGCTGCCCTATCCACACGACGCCCTGCAGCCGCACATCTCCAAAGAGACTCTGGAATACCACCACGACAAGCACCACAACACCTATGTCGTGAACCTGAACAACCTGGTACCTGGCACCGAGTTCGAAGGCAAGACCCTGGAAGAAATCGTCAAGACTTCCTCCGGCGGCATCTTCAACAACGCCGCTCAGGTCTGGAACCACACCTTCTACTGGAACTGCCTGGCGCCAAACGCTGGCGGTGAACCTACCGGCGCGCTGGCCGAAGCTATCAACAAAGCCTTCGGTTCGTTCGACAAGTTCAAGGAAGAGTTCAGCAAAACCTCCATCGGCACCTTCGGTTCCGGTTGGGGCTGGCTGGTGAAAAAGGCTGACGGTTCCCTGGCCCTGGCCAGCACCATCGGTGCCGGCAACCCGCTGACCAGCGGTGACACCCCGCTGCTGACCTGCGATGTATGGGAACACGCCTACTACATCGACTACCGCAACGTTCGCCCGAAATATGTCGAAGCGTTCTGGAACCTGGTCAACTGGAAGTTCGTGGCCGAGCAGTTCGAAGGCAAGGCCTTCACCGCTTAACCACTGCTGCCGTTAAAAACCCGGCGTCTGGCCGGGTTTTTTTTGCCTGGCGCAATCACCGGGACGTTCGCCGCCCATGAATGACCTCACGTCAGCAAACCAATAAAAAATCCCTCCAGGCCTCAAGTTGCAGCCCCTTCCAACCGACACATTAGTCGTAGAGCAATCACTCTGAAAAAACCGTATATCTGCCATGTTTCAGGCGAAAACCCTTGTGTTTGATTGTCCCTTTGACTGACATCACAGGATTGCCAATACTCATGGCAACTTGACGCTACCCGCACGGAACAAGGAACCCCTCTTTGAAGCTGGAACTCAAGAACAGCTTGTCGGTGAAGTTGCTCCGGGTGGTGCTCCTCTCGGCATTGTTCGTTGGCATGATCTTGAGCTGCGCCCAGATCGTGTTCGACGCGTACAAGACCAACCGCGCCGTCGCCAGCGACGCCCAGCGGATTCTCGATATGTTCCGGGATCCTTCGACTCAGGCCGTCTACAGCCTGGACCGGGAAATGGGCATGCAAGTGATCGAAGGGCTGTTCCAGGACGAAGCCGTGCGCATGGCTTCCATCGGCCACCCCCGCGAAACCATGCTCGCCGAAAAAAGCCGCCCCTTGCAGCGCTCCGAAAGCCGTTGGCTGACCGACCTGATCCTGGGCAAGGAACGCACATTCACCACGCAACTGGTCGGGCGCGGGCCCTACAGCGAGTATTACGGCGACCTGAGCATCACCCTCGACACCGCTACTTACGGCCAGGGTTTCATTGTCAGCTCCGTCATCATTTTCATTTCCGGCATGCTGCGAGCCCTGGCCATGGGCCTGGTGTTGTACCTGGTCTATCACTGGCTGCTGACCAAGCCGTTGTCGCGGATTATCCAGCACCTGACCGAAATCAACCCCGATCGTCCCAGCGAGCACAAAATCCCGCAACTCAAGGGCCACGAGAGGAACGAGCTGGGCTTGTGGATCAATACCGCCAACCAGTTGCTTGAATCCATCGAGCGCAACACGCATCTGCGCCACGAGGCGGAAAACAGCCTGTTGCGCATGGCCCAGTACGATTTTCTCACCGGCCTGCCCAATCGCCAGCAGCTTCAACAACAACTGGACAAGATCCTGGTGGATGCCGGGCGCCTGCAACGCCGGGTAGCCGTGCTGTGCGTGGGACTGGATGATTTCAAGGGGATCAACGAGCAGTTCAGCTATCAGACGGGTGACCAATTGCTGCTGGCCCTGGCCGACCGGCTGCGGGCCCACAGCGGCCGCCTCGGCGCCCTGGCGCGGCTGGGGGGCGATCAGTTCGCCCTGGTCCAAGCCGACATCGAACAGCCTTACGAAGCCGCCGAGCTGGCCCAGAGCATCCTCGATGACCTGGAAGCGCCGTTCGCCATCGAAGACCAACAAATCCGCCTGCGGGCCACCATCGGCATCACCCTTTTTCCAGAGGATGGCGACAGCACCGAGAAGCTGTTGCAGAAAGCCGAGCAGACCATGACCTTGGCCAAGAGTCGCTCACGCAATCGCTACCAGTTCTACATCGCCAGCGTCGACAGCGAAATGCGCCGCCGTCGCGAACTGGAGAAAGACCTGCGCGAGGCGCTGGCCCGCGAGCAGTTCAGCCTGGTGTACCAACCGCAGATCAGCTATCGCGACCTGCGTGTAGTGGGGACCGAAGCCCTGATCCGCTGGCATCACCCTGAACACGGCCTTGTGCCGCCGGACCTGTTCATTCCCCTGGCCGAGCAGAATGGCACCATCATCGCCATCGGCGAATGGGTACTCGACCAAGCCTGCAAACAGCTGCGTGAATGGCATGACCAGGGCTTCATCGACCTGCGCATGGCGGTCAATCTGTCGACGGTGCAACTGCACCATGCCGAGCTGCCGCGGGTGGTGAATAATTTCCTGCAAATGTACCGGCTGCCACCGCGCAGCCTGGAGCTGGAAGTCACCGAAACCGGGCTGATGGAAGACATCACCACCGCAGCCCAGCATCTGCTGAGCCTGCGCCGCTCCGGAGCGCTGATCGCCATCGATGACTTCGGGACCGGCTATTCGTCCCTGAGTTATCTCAAGAGCCTGCCGCTGGACAAGATCAAGATCGACAAGAGCTTCGTCCAGGACCTGCTCGACGATGAAGACGATGCCACCATCGTCCGGGCCATTATCCAGCTGGGTAAAAGCCTGGGTATGCAGGTCATCGCCGAGGGTGTCGAGACCCTCGAGCAAGAAGCCTACATCATTGCCGAGGGCTGCCACGAAGGTCAGGGGTATTACTACAGCAAACCCCTGCCGGCACGGGAACTGGGCATTTACCTGAAGCAGGCACAGCGCAGCCAGGTTTCCATCATCTGACTCTTCCCCCTGGGTCGCCCTGTCGTTGAGGCGCCTGCGATTTTTTGCGGCTGCGCCGGATGGCGGCGGCCCGCATTATTAAATAAGAAATATTTACAGCTGCAACCCTTTACACATAATGCAAATCTTTCGCATTATGTCGCAGCTTTTGCGCACCCTCGCGCCTGTCCCATCCATCACCGAAGCAGGATGTTCGCCATGATTCGTATGCCTCTGGCTACCGCCAGTCTGTTGGCCATCGCTATTTCCCTCGCCGGCTGCGGCGAAGGCAAAGACAAGGCCGCGGCGCCCCAAGCGCCAACGCCTGCCGCCAGCACTGCGGCACCGGTCGCCCCTGCTGCCGCCGGCAAGATCGACGAAGCCGCCGCCAAGGCCGTTGTCGCGCACTATGCCGACATCGTCTATGCGGTCTACAGCGATGCCGAATCCACCGCGAAAACCCTGCAGACCGCCGTCGACGCGTTCCTCGCCAAACCGAACGCCGAAACCCTGAAAGCCGCCAGGGCCGCCTGGGTCGCCGCACGCGTGCCTTACCTGCAGAGCGAAGTATTCCGCTTCGGCAACACCATCATCGACGACTGGGAAGGCCAGGTGAACGCCTGGCCCCTGGACGAGGGCCTGATCGACTACGTCGACAAATCCTACGAGCACGCCTTGGGCAACCCCGGCGCCACCGCCAATATCATCGCCAATACCGAAGTCCAGGTGGGCGAAGACAAGGTCGACGTCAAGGACATCACCCCGGAAAAACTCGCCAGCCTGAACGAGCTGGGCGGTTCCGAGGCCAACGTCGCCACCGGCTACCACGCCATCGAATTCCTGCTGTGGGGCCAAGACCTCAACGGCACCGGCCCAGGTGCCGGCAACCGCCCAGCGTCCGACTACCTGCAAGGCGCCGGCGCCACGGGCGGCCACAATGATCGCCGTCGTGCCTACCTCAAGTCCGTGACCCAACTGCTGGTCAGCGACCTGGAAGAAATGGTCGGCAACTGGAAGCCGGACGTGGCCGACAACTACCGTGCCACCCTGGAAGCCGAGCCGGCCGAAAGCGGCCTGCGCAAGATGCTGTTCGGCATGGGCAGCCTGTCCCTGGGCGAACTGGCCGGGGAGCGCATGAAGGTTTCCCTGGAAGCCAACTCGCCAGAAGACGAGCAGGATTGCTTCAGCGACAACACCCACAACTCGCATTTCTACGATGCCAAAGGCGTGCGTAACGTCTACCTGGGCGAATACACCCGTGCCGACGGCACCAAGATGACCGGTGCCAGCCTGTCGTCCCTGGTGGCCAAGGCCGACCCGGCTGCGGATACCGCGCTCAAGAACGACCTGGCCGACACCGAGGCCAAGATCCAGGTCATGGTCGATCACGCCAACAAGGGTGAGCACTACGACCAACTGATTGCCGCCGGCAACACGGCGGGCAACCAGATCGTACGTGATGCCATCGCCGCACTGGTCAAGCAGACCGGTTCGATCGAACAGGCAGCAGGCAAACTGGGTATCAGCGACCTGAACCCGGACAACGCCGATCACGAGTTCTGATCGACATTGGCTGGCTGAAAAAGCGACCTTCGGGTCGCTTTTTTTTGCCTGATGCAGGTCAGTTGAAAGAAATAAACTTCAAACAACAACCCCCTGGCGAGGGAGCTTGCTCCCGTTGGGTCGCAAAGCGGCCCTGTTTTTGGGGCTGCTGCGCAGCCCAGCGGGAGCAAGCTCCCTCGCCACAGGGTTCGGCGTTCGTCGGACTCATGTCACTACAACCCCGCAAGCCGTCCCTCGATAAACCGCCGTTCCGGCAGTTGCTGGGTCAACTCCAGCGCTCGTCGATACGCCGTCCTCGCCTCTTCCACTCGCCCCAACTGCCGGCAGAACTCCGCCCGCGCCGAGTGCGCGAGATAGTAGTCCAGCAGCTCACCGCGCTCCAGGATCCCGTCGACCAGGCGCAACCCTTCCAGTGGTCCGTCGCGTTTTGCCAACGCCGCAGCGCGATTAAGCTCGATCACCGGTGACGGCACGGCACGCAGCAATACGTCATAAAGCCCGACGATCTGCGGCCAGTCGGTTTCCTGCGCCGTTGGGGCTTCGGCATGCACCGCGGCAATGGCCGCTTGCAGGCAATAGGGCCCGAAGCGCCGGGTGTTCAACGCCGCTTCCACCAAAGCGCAGCCCTCGGCGATCAGCTCGGTGTCCCACAAGGAGCGGTCCTGCTCGTCCAGCAAGATCAGCTCACCCAGCGATGACGTTCGCGCCCGTCGCCGGGAGTCGTGCAGCAGCATCAGCGCGAGCAATCCCATGACCTCGGCTTCGGGCAGCAACTCCATCAGCAGTCGGCCCAGGCGGATGGCTTCGCGGGTGAGTTCCTCGCGAGTCAACTCAGCGCCCATCGAGGCCGAGTAACCTTCGTTGAACACCAGGTAGATCACCCGCAGCACGCTGTCCAGGCGCTCCGGCAGTTCCGCGCGCGAGGGCACTTGATAAGGAATCTTCGCGTCGCGGATCTTTGCCTTGGCCCGCACGATGCGCTGGGCAATGGCTGCCGGAGCGGCCAGGAACGCGCGGGCGATCTGCTCAGTGGTCAGGTCGCAGACCTCCCGCAGCGTCAGCGGCACCTGGGCATCAGCGGCCAGGGCCGGGTGACAACAGGTGAAGATCAGCCGCAAACGATCGTCTTCCACGTCTTCGTCACTCCAATCGACCTGCTCCAACGCTTCGAGCTGGGCGATCAACATCGGCTTTGACGCGGCGAAACGCGCGCGCCTGCGCAGACCGTCGATCGCCTTGAAGCGCCCGGCCGACACCAGCCAGGTTCGCGGGTTATCCGGCACGCCATCGCGCTGCCAGCGCTCGACTGCGATGAAAAAGGCCTCGTGCAAGGCTTCTTCGGCGAGGTCGAAATCCCCCAGCAGGCGAATCAGTGTCGCCAGGATGCGTCGTGAGTCTTGCCAATAAACCTGCTCGACCCGCGCCTTGACCGTTTCGGCCGGCATCAGTCGGGCATGCCCTGGGTGACCAATGCTTCAAGCCGGTCCAGGCTTTGGCCCCAACCTTCATGAAAGCCCATGGCTTCGTGGGCCTGGCGGTCCTCCTCGCTCCAGTGCAGCGCACGGGCGGTGTAGCGGGTCTTGCCCTCCACCTCTTCAAGCAACACCTCGGCGGTCATGAAGGCTTTACCCGAAGGAATCCAGCCAGGCACGAACGCATCGGTGAAGACCAGGCGCTGCGGGGCCATGATTTCCAGGAACACGCCCATGGTCGGGTATTCACTGCCGTCAGGCGCACGCATCAGGGTGCGAAACTGGCCACCCACCCACAAATCCATTTCACATTCCGGCGTGGTCATGCCATGGGGTCCCCACCATTGGACCAGCAAGGCCGGCTCAGTCCAGGCGCGGAAGATTTTCTGGCGCGGCGCATCGATCAATCGGCTGATGGACAGCGCAAAAGGGGCAGGTTTGAGGTTCATCGATGAAATCCTGTTTGTGATTGTTGTTCAGGGGTTCAGTTGGCGCACCGGCCGTACTTCGACGCAGCCGACCCGGGCCGCCGGGATATGGCCGGCGACCTGGATGGCTTCGTTCAGGTCCTTGGCATCGATCAGGTAGAAGCCTGCCAGTTGCTCCTTGGTTTCGGCGAACGGACCGTCGGTGATCGACAGCTTGCCAGCGCGCATGCGCACCGTTGTGGCGGTCTGCACCGACTCCAGGGCCTCGGCAGCGAGCATCCGCCCGCTGCCCTGGATCGACTCGGCATAGGCCATGCACTCTGCGTCCTCCGGACTGTCGGGCGAGTTATGCAGCGTTTGTTCGTTGCTATACACCAGGCATAAGTACTTCATGGAAAGCTCCGTGATCGAACTGATCAACTATGGACGGCAGACGGGCATTTGGCGAAAAACCCGACGATCAGGGCTGCAGGTCGAACAGCGTCGTGCCCGCCATCGGGTCGAACGGAGCGGACCAGTGTTCATGGACAATCCGCCACTGCCCACCGGTACGCTGGTAACAGGCGGTCACGCGCATCCAGCAGGCCTGTTCCTCACCCTTGTCGTTGGTGCCGCCACAGTAGGCCAGCCAATGGGCGAAGGCGATGGTGTCGGCCGGGGTGATGCGCACTTCATGGAAGTCGAACTTGTGCGGGCCGGGGCACATCTCCATGCAGGCCTGCCAATGGGCCCGGTAGGCGGCCTTACCCTTGAATTGCAAGGCCTGGATGGCATCGAACGAGACGATGTCGTCGTCATAGAGGGCCATGACTTTTTCGACGTCCTTGGCCATGACGGCCTGGCGATAAGTGTCGATCAGGTCCTTGATTTCGGTTTCAGTGGCTTGGGTATTCATGGTGAATTCTCCGCAGGTTTTTGTTGAGGACACCCTTAGTCGTTTGGAGAAACGGCGAATCGACAGCCCAAACAAAAATAATCCAAGGACAAAAACTCGCTAGAATCGGCCGCTCATTCTGTCGACAAACAACGGACGTTTTTGTGACCGCCCAACTCGTACCTTACGAAGATCTCACCGCGCTTCAACGCGATCAGGTCGAAGCCATCGAAATCCATGCCGAACAGATCAAGTTCGCAGGCGATATCCATGGTGCCTTGCATACACTACTGTCCAGGCCAAGCCCCGGGGTCAAGGGTTTCGCGCTGCTGGCGGACGGCGTGCCGGTGGCCTTCCTGCTGCTCAAGCGCCCACCGGTCCTGCCCGCCTGGGCCAGCGAGCACAGCGCCACCCTCCATGCGTTGCAAGTGGATCATCGGGCCCAGGGCAAGGGTTATGGCAAGGCCTGCCTGCAAGCGCTGCCCGCCGTCGCGCGAGCGACCTGGCCGGAAATCAGAGGACTTGAGCTATCGGTCGACGCCGACAACGATCCGGCCATCGGCCTGTATACCCGGCTGGGCTGGGTCGACAGCGGCGAGGCGTACAAGGGCCGTATCGGTTATGAGCGGCGGATGGGGTTGGTGTTTTAAGAATCCCTGAGGCGCCCACCGTCCCTGTAGGAGCGGGCTTACCCGCGAAGGCGTCAGCACATCCGACATTTATGCAAGCTGACCCGCAGCTTTCGCGAGCAAGCTCGCTCCCACAGGGCCTTGTTGATCAGCGCGGTTTGAGCGGTATCCAGATCTCCAGGGTGCCTTCGCCGGTCCTGGGGTTGAAGTCATCGCTGTAGCGCTCGAACTCCGGTTCATCCGCGGGTTCGTGGCCGGACTGTGGCAGCCATTCTTTCCAGATGTACTGGAACGTTTGCGGCAGCGTCTTCAAGGGGCCCTTATGTTCGAACACCGCGTACTGATTGGGCTGGAGTTCGATCCAGCGGTACTGCTCCGGCAAATCGTCCAACCGGCTGATTTCCACGCCGGCGATGTATTCGAAACCACCCTTCCCGTCCGGATTGCAACACACGCCATAGGTCACGTCGCTTTTCTGCCCGGGTACGTTACCCAGCCAGGGCAGGAACTTCTCCCAGAGCAAAGGAATATCCTGGGCGGTGTCCTGGGTAAAACGCGCACCAAAGCCGGCGATGAGCTGAAAACGTCCCTGTTCGAAGCGTGGTTCGGCGGTGTAATCGCGTTCGTGCTTTTCCATGCGTCAACACTCCGGGAAACGTGAAGTCGGGCTTTGCAGTATAGAAGCCAAACGGTATTTGCCAGTTTGGTTCGCTCGTCACAACCCGGGCAGGATCGTGGCCGAGGCGCTGGCTACAAACTCGTTGTAACCGGAAACGATCACGTAAACAGCGAAATAACAGAAGATCGCGGCGGATGCCCAATAGGAATACCGCAACAATTTATCCCCCAATAGTTTGCCGCCCTGGGTCGCCGCCAGGCACAGGCCTGCGCTCCACAACAGCCCGGCACAGAGAAAACCACTGAGAAACAGCGCCGAGCTGAGCAGGGTTCCGCCTCCCGAGCGAGCGATCAAGGTACCGCCCACAGCGGCGAACCAGAGAATGGCGCTGGGCGATGACATCGCCAGGAAAATTCCCCGAAAGAACTCCTGGCGCGAAGAGTTGCCCTGCACCTCGCCCGCCTCGGCCAGCACGGCGCTGTGATAGATCGCCGAATGAATCATTTTCGCCGCGAAGTACAGCAGCAGCCCGGAGCCACCGATCCACAGTACCCAGCGCACCGCTTCGTATTGCAGCAGCACGGTCATGCCGGCCAGGGCCAGGATCGCGTAGATCAGATCACCCACGCAGGTGCCCAGGCCCAGGGCGAACCCTTGGAAATACCCGCGCTGCATCGCCAAGGTGATCATGGCGATATTGGCCACGCCAATGTCCAGGCACAGGGAGAGGCTCAGCAGGAAACCGCTGGAAAATTCCATCATTCATTCCGTTCGATTGGGGGTGCGGCGAATTCAACTGTCCGCAGCGATCATTGATACGGCCGCGCGGCAGGTCGACAGTGTCGTCGAAAATAGTTCTGCGCCGCTACTGGACAATGAGCCATCCGCCCCCTTATCTTGCGCCGCAGGCCACCGCAGTGGCCGACGTCGCTCGGACGGTTCCGGGCGCTCACGTATCTCGAGGCAACAATGGCCGAACAAGGTTCGCCGCGCCGCTTTGCGCGCATCGATCGACTCCCCCCTTATGTATTCAATATCACTGCCGAGCTGAAGATGGCTGCGCGTCGGCGCGGCGAAGACATCATCGACTTGAGCATGGGTAACCCCGACGGCGCCACGCCCCCGCACATCGTCGAGAAACTGGTCACCGTCGCCCAGCGCGAAGACACCCACGGCTACTCCACCTCCAAGGGCATCCCGCGTCTGCGCCGCGCGATTTCGCGCTGGTACAAGGACCGCTACGAGGTGGACATCGACCCGGAAACCGAGGCCATCGTCACCATCGGCTCCAAGGAAGGCCTGGCGCATCTGATGCTGGCGACCCTGGACCAGGGCGACACGGTGCTGGTGCCCAACCCCAGTTATCCGATTCACATCTACGGCGCGGTGATCGCCGGCGCCCAGGTGCGCTCGGTACCGCTGGTGCCAGGGGTGGATTTCTTCGACGAGCTGGAGCGGGCCATTCGCGGCTCGATTCCCAAGCCGAAGATGATGATCCTGGGCTTCCCGTCCAACCCGACCGCGCAATGCGTGGAGCTGGACTTCTTCGAACGGGTCATCGCCCTGGCCAAGCAGTACGACGTGCTGGTGATTCATGACCTGGCCTACGCCGACATCGTCTACGACGGTTGGAAAGCCCCGTCGATCATGCAGGTGCCCGGCGCGAAAGACATCGCGGTGGAGTTTTTCACCCTGTCCAAGAGCTACAACATGGCCGGCTGGCGCATCGGCTTCATGGTCGGCAACCCGGAACTGGTCAGTGCCCTGGCGCGGATCAAGAGCTACCACGACTACGGCACCTTCACCCCGTTGCAGGTAGCGGCCATCGCGGCATTGGAAGGCGACCAGCAATGCGTGCGCGACATCGCCGAGCAGTACCGCCAGCGCCGCAACGTGCTGGTCAAGGGCCTGCATGAACTGGGCTGGATGGTGGAAAACCCCAAGGCGTCGATGTACGTCTGGGCCAAGATTCCCGAGGCCTATGCGCACCTGGGTTCACTGGAATTTGCCAAGAAGCTGCTGGCCGAAGCCAAGGTCTGCGTCTCGCCGGGGGTGGGCTTCGGTGAATATGGGGACGATCACGTGCGCTTTGCGCTGATCGAGAACCAGGACCGGATTCGCCAGGCTGTGCGTGGGATTCGCGCGATGTTCCGGGCCGATGGGTTGGTACACAAACCTGGCGCCTGATGCAAAACCCAGTGTGGGTAATTGGATTTATTGATCACCAGAAACCACTGTGGGAGCGGGTTTGCTCGCGAAAGCGATATGACAGTCAACCCATTTGTTGACTGTCAGTCTGCCTTCGCGAGCAAGCCCGCTCCCACCACATTGGCGACGATGTGATGGGTCAGACCACCAGCGACAACAGCAGGATGAAGATCAGCCCTACCACGGACAGGATGGTTTCCATTGCTGTCCAGGTCTTGAAGGTTTCGGCCACGGTCATGTTGAAGTACTGCTTGACCAGCCAGAAGCCTGCATCGTTAACGTGGGACAGGATCAACGAACCGGCACCGGTCGCCAGGACCAGCAGCTCACGGTTCACGCCCGGGATCATCCCGACCACTGGCACCACGATCCCGGCACCGGTGATGGTTGCCACGGTCGCCGAACCTGTGGCAATGCGGATCACCGCCGCCACCAGCCAGGCCAACAGGATCGGGGAGATCTGCGCACTCACCGCCATATGGCCGATCACGTCGCCGACGCCACTGGTCACCAGCATCTGCTTGAAGCCACCACCGGCACCGATGATCAGGATGATCGCGGCGGTTGGCGCCAGGCTCGCGTCCAGCCATTTGAGCATCTGGCTGGAGCCAATGCCCTGCTTGTAGCCGAAGGTGTACAGCGACAGCAGCAACGCCAGCAGCAGTGCGGAAATCGGGTGACCGATCAGGTCCATGAACGTGCGGAAGAAGTTGCCGTCCGGCAGCGCTACGTCAGCGAAGGTCTTGAGTAGCATCAAGAACACGGGCGAGAGCACGGTGACCAGGGTGATGCCGAAGCTCGGCAGGTCGGCGGCATTCGTTTCGCGGGCCAGTTGATCCACCAGTTCCTGATTCGGATGGCCGGGGATGTGCTTGGCGATGAACGTACCGTAGATCGGCCCGGCAATGATGGCCGTGGGCAGCGCCACGATCAGGCCGTAGAGAATGGTTTTACCGATATCGGCGCCAAACACGCCAATCGCCAGCAGCGGACCCGGGTGCGGCGGCACCAGGCCGTGCACCGCCGACAGGCCAGCCAGCAGCGGGATACCGATCTTGATGATCGAGACGCCGGTGCGGCGCGCCACGATGAACACCAGAGGGATCAGCAACACAAAGCCAATCTCAAAGAACAGCGGGATGCCCACCAGGAATGCGGCGAACATCATCGCCCACTGCACTTTGTCTTTGCCGAAGGCGCGGATCAGGGTCTGGGCGATCTGATCGGCCCCGCCCGACTCGGCCATCATTTTGCCGAGCATCGTGCCCAGCGCCAGGATGATGCCGACAAAGCCCAGCACGCCACCGAAGCCGTCCTGGAACGCCTTGATGATAGTGCCGATCGGCATGCCCGACGTCAGGCCGAGAAAAGCCGCGGCGATGATCAGGGCGAGGAACGGATGAAGCTTGAACTTGGTGATGAGGACGATGAGTCCGATCACCGTGACCACTGCATCCAGCAGTAGAAACGACTCGTGGGACATGCCAAACATGGGGGTGTCTCCTGATTTGTTGTTGTTATTGAAGCAGTTATTTTTAAGTCACCGGGACAGCGCTATCTTTCTAACGCAAATTTTTCCAGCGTTCAGCTGGCAAGCTTCAGCCCATGAGCCAGCCACCAGACATACGCCTGCTGGGCCAATTCCTCGATGCTGTGGTTGGATGCGTCCAGAGCCAGGGTCAGGGGCTCGCCGACAGGGGATTCGAGGGTGGCAAACTGGCTGTCGATCAGTGTGGATGGCATGAAATGGCCGGGCCGATGGGAAACCCGGTCAGCGGCCACTTCGGGGGTGAGTTCGAGGAAGACAAAGCCCAGGCCGGGCAAGGCGCTGCGCAGACGTTCGCGATAACTGTGCTTGAGGGCCGAGCAGGTCAGCACCGGGCGCTCGCCCGTGGCGTCGACACGGCGCAACTCGTCGCACAGGCTGTCGAGCCAGCCGGCGCGGTCGTCGTCGTTCAGGGGAATACCGGCGCTCATCTTCTGGATGTTGGCCGCAGGGTGGAACGTGTCGCCTTCGATGGCAGTGGCGCCGCTCAAATGGCACAGGGCCTGGCTGACGCAAGTTTTGCCGCAACCGGCAACGCCCATGATGACCAGGGCGGTGATGGGATTGTTCATGTAACACCTCAGCGCGCAGACAGCGCTACCTTTGCCAGTTATGACACCGCAACAAAAGCAGAAGTTGCCGACGCCTTCTTGTCATTATTTGTGGTTGCAGCATGTTCGTACACGACACTCACGGATGGGGCTCAGGCAAACCCCGCTCACGCATTTGCAGCCGCGTCGAGACAGCGCTACCTTAGTGCCTTGATTTTTGTTTGGCAAGCCACCCTGATGACCGTCCCTAAAAACGATAAGAATACTCGCACCACCGGTCGCCCCACGCTCAACGAAGTCGCACGCCTGGCCGGTGTCAGCCCCATCACCGCCTCCCGCGCCCTGCGCGGCGTCAGTACTGTCGCCGCAGAGCTGGTAGAAAAAGTCCGCCAGGCGGCCCGGGAACTCAACTACGTCGTCAACCCCGCCGCCCGCGCACTGGCTTCGGCCCAGAGCCATTCGGTGGTGGTGCTGGTGCCGTCGTTGTCCAACCTGTTGTTCATCGACACCCTGGAAGCCATCCATCGGGTGCTGCGGCCCAAGGGTTTTGAAGTGGTGATCGGCAACTATCACTACTCCCGGGACGAGGAAGAAGACCTGCTGCGCCATTACATGGCCTATCAACCCCGGGGTTTGCTGCTGACCGGCTTCGACCGCACTGAAAGCGCCCGGCGCATGATCGAGGCCAGCAACATTCCCTGCGTGTATATGATGGAACTGGACCCTGGCGCCGGGCTCAATTGCGTGGGTTTCTCCCAACTCAAGGCCGGCGAGACGGCGGCCGAGCACCTGATTTCCAAGGGCCGCAAGCGCTTGGCCTACATCGGCGCGCAACTGGACCAGCGCACCCTGCTGCGCGGCGAAGGTTTCCGTCGCGCGTTGCAAAAAGCCGGGTTGTATGACCCTGACCTCGAATTGCTGACGCCTCGCCCATCATCGGTGGGCCTGGGCGGCGAGTTGTTCCTGCAACTGCTCGACAGCCACCCGGATGTCGATGCGATCTTCTTCGGCAACGATGACTTGGCCCACGGCGCCCTGTTCGAAGCACTGCGCTGCGGCATCAAGATTCCCGAGCAAGTCTCGGTCCTCGGCTTCAACGACCTGCCCGCCTCGGCGCACATGGTGCCGCGCCTGAGCAGTATCAGCACGCCCCGTGAAGCCATCGGCCGCCGCGCCGCCGAGCAGATGTTGACGCTGATGGCGGGCAATCGCATTGCCCAACCGGTGGTGGACATGGGCTTTGAACTCAAGGTTCGCGAAAGCACCTGAGCCTCCAGTGCGAAAGCGGTCGATCCATGCCGTCCCGCGGCAACGGTTGGCCGCCCCGTCCTCGTCTCTCGTAGCCGCAACCGCTCAAACCCGTGGCCCGCAGCGACGGCACGGGAATTGCTCCTGTTCATCGCTCAGTCATTACCTACAGGTAGTCATCATGTTGGTCAGTGCAAAACAGCAAGCCATGATCTTGCCCCTCAAACGCCCGGGCGAAGATCCCACCGCCGAAGCCGCCAGCGGCCTGCAAAGCGCCGCATTGCAGGCGTTGCGCGATAATGTCCAGGCCCAAGCCAGCCAGGCCAGCACCCAGGTACAGGATTCTTTCACCCAACGGGCCACGCAACAGGTCAACGCGGCAACGGCCATCAGCGATAACGTGGACGAGGCGTTCGCCAAGACTCGCGTGCAATTGCAGGCCGGTGCTTCGCCAGCGTCCGAAACCGTGGCGTCTGCGGGTTCTGCAACAGCAGAGTTCAAGGAATACATGAGCAAGACGCCTGAACAGCGCCTGCGCGACAGCATTCTTGAAGAGATGGGCATTTCGCAGGAAGAATTCGAGGCGATGCCGCCAGAGAAGCAGATGGCGGTCAGTCAGGAAATTGCCCAGCGCATGCAGGACAAATCGGCGGTGGCCCAGGTCGAGAAAACCCAGGCCAGTCACGCCAATGACAAAGAACCCGCCGTGGACATGTTCCTGGCGTCACTCTGAGCCTTGGCGCCAAGGCGACCGGCGTGAACTGAGTTGGGGCCGCAGCCCCAGCTCAGGCCTGTGGAGGCGATGCGGCTCAATGACCGAACAGGTTCACCTTCTTGGCCTTTTTGTCAGCGCGTTTTTCGTCGGCGCTTTTCGCTGGCTTTTTCTTAGCCGCTTTTTTCGAATCCATGCCTTTGGCCATGATCAGTGCTCCACTCATACGGGGTGTGTAAATCAGGTATACACCTATCGCCGCTCGCACGTTCTTTTATAATCGCCCTCCCCTTATCGTCCCGACCCAGCCATGTCCGAAATCCAGTACACACAACTTCAGGAATCATTGTGGCCGCTGATGAACAAGTTCTATCGCGCGCACCAGTCTTCGATGAAAGCGGTGCGTGACGCCCAGCTGTGGGCGGCGCGGCGCGATGAAATCGTCGCCGCCCTGTGCCTGCGGCCGGTGGCGGGCGGACATTGGTTGACGGGACTGTTTGTCGATCCGGCGTACCGTGCGCAGGGCATCGCCGCGCAATTGATGGCCGAAGCGGTGAAAGGTGTGAATGAGCCGGTGTGGCTCTTTTGCCACCCCGACTTGCGCGGGTTTTATGAGCGGCGTGGTTTCAGCTTCGACCCCGAACTGCCCTATGCGATGGCCGAACGCCTGAGCCGGTATGCGCGCAGCAAGCCGATGATTGCAATGGGGCTTGCGCCACATACACAATCCTAAAGTTCAATACAGATCCAATGTGGGAGCGGGCTTGCTCGCGAAAACGGCGGCACATTCAACATCCATGCAAGCTGACCTACCGCTTTCGCGAGCAAGCCCGCTCCCACAAGTTCTGTGGTGGATGATCAATCGTCTACAGCGGGGTCCAGGTCCGGGAACATCACCTCGGTGAACCCGAACTTGCTGAAGTCGCTGATACGCGACGGGTACAAGCGCCCGATCAGGTGGTCGCATTCATGCTGCACCACCCGAGCATGAAACCCTGAGGCCGTGCGCACGATCGGTTCGCCCTTGGGGTCGAACCCTTCGTAGCGGATGTGCTGGTAGCGTTCCACCGCACCGCGCAGGCCCGGCACCGACAGGCACCCTTCGAAGCCCTCCTCCATCAAGGGGCTTAGCGGTGTAATCAGTGGGTTGATCAGGATCGTCTGGGGCACCGCCTCCGCGTCGGGGTAGCGCTCGCTGTGCTCGAAGCCGAAGATCACCAGTTGCAGGTCCACGCCGATCTGCGGCGCCGCCAGACCGACGCCGCCAACGCTTTCCATGGTCTGGAACATGTCATCGATCAGTTGCCACAACTGCGGGCTGTCGAACATTTCGACGGGCACCGGCGGGGCAATGCGCAGCAGGCGTTCATCGCCCATCTTCAGGATTTCACGAATCATGGTCGGGCTTCGTCAGGGTGAGTGTGAGGGATGGAATGGTCGCGCCCCAGGCCCGAAACATGTTGTTTTTCATGCTCGCCGGGGTGTTTTTCGCCAGGGTCCTTGCCCTCGGCGGACATGTGCTCGATGACCGCGTTCATCTCCGCGCCGAGCAACAGCACCGCCGAGGAAATGTAGAAGTACAGCAGCAGCACGATGATCGCGCCGATGCTGCCATACATGGCGTTGTAGTTGGCGAATGTCTTGACGTAGAACGCAAAGCCCAGGGAGGCGATGATCCAGACGACCACCGCCAGCACCGACCCCGGCGTGATGAAGCGAAACTCCTGTTTTACGTCGGGCATCACGTAATAGATCAGCGCCACGGCGACCATCAGCAAGAACACGATCACCGGCCAGCGCACGATCGTCCAGAGCGTGACGATGAATTCCTCCAGACCGACCTGGGCCGCAATCCAACCCATCACCTGCGGTCCGAGGACCATCAAGGCAGCGGCGGCCAGGAGCATCCCGGCGATACCGACCGTATAAAAAATCGACAACGGAAAGCGTTTCCAGGCCGGACGACCCTCTACCACATCGTAGGCGGCATTCATCGCGCTCATCATCAACCGCACGCCCGCCGAGGCGGTCCACAGCGCGATGACGATACCCACCGACAACAAGCCGCCCTTGGATTGCTGGAGTTGGTCGATTACCGGATTGACCTGCTCCAAGGCCTGGGGCGGCAGTACCAGTTCCGATTGCAGGCGCAGCCAGGAGAAGAAGTCCGGTAAGTGCAGGAAGCCGATCAAGGCGATCAGGAAGAGAATAAAGGGGAACAGTGAAAACAACATCTGGTAGGCCAATGCCGAGGCGTACGTCGACATCTCGTCATCGAGAAACTCGGTCACGGTGCGCATCATCACACGATGCAGGGGTAAGCCTTTCAAGGCCGAAAACATCATGTGCGTCTCCTTTCGCCGCAAAAAGGGTGGTCGCAAGGCGACTCAAGGGCCGTTATTTACAACAAAGTAGCCTGTTTGGCGACTTTGGAGCAATTTCGTCGTTTTGCCGCAGACGCTGAATTGACCGACGATTGACGGGGCAAGTTTCATTGTTAGTAAGGGCGGGGCTTTATGTTTGGCTGGTAACCGTCGAGAATGCCCCACGTGTCAGGCTCTGGCCTGAAGCTCCAATCCCGTAGGAACGTTATGAAACTCGATAAAAAGCAGGCCATTGCCCGCAGAAACCAGGAACTGGGCGGCGCCGTACTGGGCGTCAACAATTGCCATTTCAGCGAATTGAACCGCAACCGCAACATTTTCTGGTTCGATATCCCGGTGGCCCGCCTGGCCATCGGTCAGTACGAATGGATCCACCTGCTGCTGCATACGCCAGCGACCGATGAATTGCTGCATTTGAAAGTGCCAACAGTGTTCCTGCGGGAAAAAATGGAAGGCCTGGAAGTGCGCAACCAGGGCAAGCGCAAGGCGGCCCTGAGCCTGGAATTGAGTGCCGATAAGGATTCCTATCTGCAGGATATGCGTCCGGGTGGTACTAACGTGGATTTCGCGCAGTTTCGGTTGTAACCAGGTCCGAGAGGCACCGATTCCCTCGCCACACAAGCATCCTTGTCCCAGGAAATCGAAGCCAACGAAAAGCCCCGCATTCGCGGGGCTTTTGCTTCATATCGGGCTTACTTCTTCAGACCCAACTTCCTGAGCTCTTCATCGCGCAACTCACGCCGCAGGATCTTGCCCACGTTGGTGGTTGGCAGCGCATCACGGAACTCCACCGACTTCGGCACCTTGTAGCCGGTGAGGTTGGCACGCATGTGCTCCATGACCTGCTCCTTGGTCAACGTGACGCCCGGCCGCGCAACGATGAAAATCTTGATCGCCTCACCAGACTTCTCGTCCGGCACGCCGATAGCCGCACATTGCAGCACGCCCGGCAAGGTCGCCAACACGTCTTCCAGCTCGTTGGGGTACACGTTGAAGCCAGAGATCAGGATCATGTCCTTCTTGCGGTCGACGATGCGCATGTAGCCGTCCGGCTGGATTACGGCGATGTCGCCGGTCTTGAGCCAGCCTTCGCTGTCGAGGATCTCGTCGGTGGCGTCCTGGCGCTGCCAGTACCCCTTCATGACCTGCGGACCTTTTACGCACAATTCGCCGACTTCGCCCAATGGCTGCTCGACACCCGCATCGTTGATGATTTTGCACAGCGTCGACGGCACCGGGATACCGATGGTGCCGACCTGGATGTTCTGGATCGGGTTGACGGTGGCCACCGGGCTGGTTTCGGTCATGCCGTAGCCTTCGCAGATCGGGCAACCGGTGACCGCTTTCCAGCGCTCGGCCGCCGCCAGTTGCAGGGCCATGCCGCCGGACAAGGTGACTTTCAGCGCCGAGAAATCCAGTTTGCGGAAGGCTTCGTTGTTGCACAGGGCCACGAACAGCGTGTTGAGGCCGACGAAACCGCTGAATTTCCACTTCGACAGTTCCTTGACCATCGCCGAGAGGTCCCGCGGGTTGCTGATCAGGATGTTGTGGTTGCCGATCAACATCATCGCCATGCAATGGAAGGTGAACGCGTAGATGTGATACAGCGGCAGCGGCGTGATCAGTACCTCACAACCTTCGTTGAGGTTGGAGCCCATCAATGCCTTGCACTGCAGCATGTTCGCCACCAGGTTGCGGTGGGAGAGCATCGCGCCCTTGGCCACGCCGGTGGTGCCACCGGTGTATTGCAATACGGCCACGTCGTCGCTGGTGGGGTTGGCTTCGCTCACCGGTTGGCCGTGGCCTTTGCGCAGCACGTCGTTGAACTTGATGGCCTTGGGCAGGTGATAGGCCGGCACCATCTTCTTCACGTACTTGATCACGCTGTTGATCAGCAGGCGCTTGAGCGGTGGCAGCAGATCGGCGACTTCCGTGACGATGACGTGCTTGACGCTCGTCTTGGGCACCACGGCCTCGGCCAGGTGCGCCATGTTTGCCAGGCAGACCAACGCCTTGGCGCCAGAGTCGTTGAACTGGTGTTCCATTTCCCGCGCGGTATACAGCGGGTTGGTATTGACCACGATAAGCCCGGCGCGGATCGCACCGAACACAGCCACCGGGTACTGGAGAACGTTAGGCAGTTGCACGGCGATTCGATCGCCCGGCTGCAAATCGGTATGCTGTTGCAGATAGGCAGCAAAAGCACCGGACAACTCGTAGAGCTCACCGTAGGTGATCGTCTTGCCGAGGTTGCTGAATGCCGGCTTGTTGGCAAAGCGTTGGCAGGACTGCTTCAACACCGCCTGAATATTCGGATACTCGTCTGGATTGATGTCGGCAGCAATCCCAGCTGGGTACTTATCCTTCCAAAAGTCTTCGATCATGGAAGCCCACTCCTCAGCAACGCGAATTCTCACCGCATTTGATGCGATTATTATTGGTGTGTGTTTATTGGTGATCTGGCTTGAATCAAGGCCGAGAAGTCCCAAAAGCGCGCCGAGAGTAGCAGCTTTGCCAAGGGTCGCCTAGAGCCAAAAACGGCCCCTACAGTCATGAACATGACTTAAGACTATCTTATGGTCACTTTTAGAGTAAAAAATCTAGAGCTTCTAGAAGCGCTCTAAATGACCTCAGTTGAAATACAAAAATGTGAGAGCGAGCTTGCTCGCGATAACGGTCTGTCAGCCCATCTCATTCAGGCTGACCACCGCTATCGCGAGCAAGCTCGCTCCCACAGATTTTCAGTGAAACGAACACCTTCTACATCAGGCGATGTCCCGCAGTTCCCGTCGCAGGATCTTGCCCACCGGCGTCATCGGCAACGACTCCCGCAGCACGATGTGCTTGGGAATCTTGTAGCCCGTGAAGTTCTCCTTGCAGTAGGCCTTGAGCTCCTCAAGGCTGACTCCCGTCTCGCGCGCCACCACGAACAGTTTCACCGCTTCGCCCGAGCGCTCGTCCGGCACACCGATCACCGCGCAACTGGCGACTTTCGGGTGGGCCATGACCACGTCTTCAATTTCGTTGGGGTACACGTTGAAACCGGACACGATGATCATGTCCTTCTTGCGGTCGACAATACGCACAAACCCGTCCGGGTCGATGACCGCGATGTCGCCGGACTTGAACCAGCCCTCGCTGTCCAGCACTTCGGCCGTGGCTTCGGGCTTGTTCCAGTAGCCCTTCATGATCTGCGGCCCCTTGATGCACAGCTCGCCACGCTCGCCCAGTGGCTGCTCGACACCGTCGTCGTTGATCACTTTCATAAGTGTGCCCGGCACCGGCAGCCCCACCGTGCCCAACCGGGACTTACCGCCATAGGGGTTGGCACAGGCCACCGGCGAGGTTTCGGTCAAGCCATAGCCTTCGGTGATACCGCAACCGGTTATCTGCTCCCAGCGCTCGGCGGTGGCCTTGACCAGGGCGGTCCCACCGGAATTGGTGACCTTGAGGTGGGAAAAATCCAGGGTCTTGAAATCTGGATGGTCCATCAGCGCCACGAACAGCGTGTTGAGCCCCAGCAGCAACGAAAAACGCCAGTTCTTCAGTTCCTTGATGAAGCCGCCGATGTCCCGCGGGTTGGTGATCAGCACGTTGTGGTTGCCGGTGACCATCATGCACATGCAATTGGCTGTGAAAGCATAGATATGGTACAGCGGCAGCGGCGCGATCATGACTTCCTGGCCCTCGCGCAGCAGTGCTTGGCCGTCGTCGCCGATCTGCCCGAGGCACGCCCGGGCCTGCTGCATGTTGGCCACCAGGTTACCGTGGGTCAGCATCGCCCCCTTTGCCAGCCCGGTGGTGCCGCCGGTGTATTGCAGCACCGCGATATCTTCGAGGCTGACCTTCAGCGGCTTGATGCCCTGGCCACGCCCCAGGCGCAAGGCACTCTTGAAGGAAATGGCCTGGGGCAGCGAATAGTCCGGGACCATCTTCTTGACCTTGCTCACCATCGTGTTCACCAGCCAACCCTTGGCGGTGGGCATCAGGTCGCCCATTTTCGCTTCGATCAGGTATTGCAGGTCGGTGTCGGGCAGGACCTCTTGGACTTTCTGCCCGAACAGGTTCAGGTACACCAGCGCCCGGGCCCCGGAATCCTTGAATTGGTGGCGCATTTCCCGCGGGGTATACAGCGGGTTGGTGTTGACTACGATCAGCCCCGCACGCAAGGCACCGAATACCGCGATCGGGTATTGCAGCACGTTGGGCATCTGCACCGCGATACGGTCACCCGGGGCCAAGTCGGTGTGAGCCTGCAGATAGCCGGCGAAAGCCGCGCTGTAGCGTTCGAGCTCGGCATACGTGAGGGTCACCCCCATGTTGCTGAACGCTGGACGATCGGCGAATCTCTTGCAGGAACGCTCGAACACCTCGACAACCGACTTGTAGGCCCCATGGTCGATATCCAGGGGCACGCCGGCCGGGCGTTTGTCATTCCAGAAATCAGGCTGCATTGTTTTTATCCTCTTACCTGAGCGAATCCGGGCCGCGTCTGTATCGCTTGCAGAGGCGGAACTCCCTGGGACACTAGCAGTTATGGCGTATCAGGCAAATATGGCGGCCTGCGTCATAGATTGTGTGAATCTTCCTGCCTTGGCGTGGGCTGATCAGGCGAGACGCAGCGGATGAGCTATACAATGCAGCGACACTGCGCAAAGGAACCGCCATGATCCACCAAACGTTCTGGCTGACCGCGACCGACCACAGCCGCCTGTTCGTCAACCAATGGCTGCCTGACACCGCGCCCGAGGCGCTGGTCATGCTGGCACACGGGATGGCCGAACACAGCGGCCGCTACGCACGCCTGGCCCAGGCCCTGTGCGACGAAGGCTACGGCGTCTACGCTGCGGACTTGCGCGGCCATGGCAAGACCGGCCAGGCAATGATTCTCGGCCATTTTGCAGATGCGGGCGGTTGGGCCAAGGTGGTGGGTGACCTGGCCAGCCTCAATCATCACATCGGCCAGCAACATCCCGATACGCCCGTGGTGCTGCTGGGTCACAGCATGGGCAGCTACATCGCCCAGGGCTACTTGCTGCATCACAGCGCCAGCCTGCACGGGGCGATTCTCAGTGGTTCCAATTTCCAGCCTGTGGCGCTTTATCGGGCGGCTCGGCTGATCGCCCGCTTCGAACGTCGACGCCAGGGTGCCACGGGGCGCAGCGCCTTGATCGAGTGGCTGTCGTTCGGCAGCTTCAACAAGAAATTCAAACCGGCGCGCACCCCCTTCGACTGGCTCAGCCGCGACCCGACCGAAGTCGACAAATACGTCCACGACCCGCTGTGCGGCTTTCGCTGCACCAATCAACTGTGGGTCGATCTGCTCGGCGGGTTGCAGCAAATCAGCAAAGCGTCCAATCTCGCCCAGATCGATCCGGGCCTGCCCGTGTTGGTGATCGGCGGTGAATGTGATCCGGTGAGCGAAGGCAAGCGTCTGAAGGATCTGGCCGACGCCCTGCGCGACGCCGGCAGCCGGAACCTGCAACTGACGATTTACCCACAGGCCCGACACGAATTGTTCAACGAAACCAACCGCGACGAAGTGACGGCCGACGTGCTGGCCTGGATTGCCCAGGCACTGAGCCACAAGCGTCCGCCACGAAGCGAGTAGGTTTTGCAGCGTTTTCCTTTACCGTCACAGGATTTGAGACAGATGACCCAGGTTACCAATATCCCTTACGAAGCCCTCGAAGTCGGCCAGACCGCGAGCTACAGCAAGACCGTCGAAGAGCGCGACATTCAGTTGTTCGCCGCGATGTCCGGCGATCACAACCCGGTGCACCTGGACGCCGAATTCGCGGCGGCAAGCATGTTCAAGGAGCGCATCGCCCATGGCATGTTCAGCGGGGCGCTGATCAGCGCGGCGGTGGCTTGCGAGTTGCCTGGCCCGGGCACCATCTACATCGGCCAGCAGATGAGCTTCCAGAAACCGGTCAAGATCGGTGACACCCTGACTGTGCGCCTGGAAATCCTGGAGAAACTGCCAAAATTCCGTGTGCGCATCGCCACGCGTGTATTCAATCAGCGCGATGAGCTGGTAGTGGATGGCGAAGCCGAAATCCTCGCGCCACGCAAGCAACAGACCGTGACGCTGCCGACGTTGCCGGCGATCACTGTCGGTTGAATCGATGAAGCGAAGCGTTTTTCCGTGGCGAGGGAGCTTGCTCCCGCTCGGCGGCGAAGCCGTCGTAAAAAATCGACCGCGTTTGATCAGATCAAATAAGGTCGATTTTTTGGGGGGCTTCGCCCCCAGCGGGAGCAAGCTCCCTCGCCACGGGTGATCGCGGCGCGACAACTATTGATGGCCCTCCTGCACCTGCACGCTCGCCGTCATCCCGGCACTCAGGCTTACCCCTTCGGGCACCTTGTCCAGTTTGATCCGCACCGGTATGCGTTGGGCCAGGCGTACCCAACTGAAGGTCGGCTCGACCTCGGCCAGTAGCTGCGCATCGGGGTTGGTGTTGCGGTCGGTAATCCCCCGGCTGATGCTTTCGACATGACCTTCCAGCGCATGGTCGGCGCTCATCAGCCAGACCTTGACCGCATCACCCACGCGGATCCTTGGCAGTTTGGTTTCTTCAAAATAAGCCTGCACGTAGAACGTCGAGTCATCGATCAGCGCCATGACCGGTTGCCCGGCGTTTACATAGTTGCCTTCGGCCAGGCGCAGGTTGGTGATGTGGCCGCTGCGTGGAGCCAGTACCTGGCTGCGGGCCAGATTGAGTTCGGCCACCTTGGCCTCGGCCTGGGCTTCGCGCAGTTCGCCCCGGGCAATGCCGGCGTTGATCTGGGCGTTCTCGCGCAGTTCAGCACTGATGGCCTGGGGCCCCAGGGCGGCGCGACGGCTGGCTTCGTGCTCGCGCAGGCTCAGTTGCTGCTGGCGTGTCTGAACCACCGCCCGAGCCTTCTCCACCGCCGCCTCGAAGCGCTCGCGATCGATGTCCAGCAACAGGTCGCCAGCCTTCACCTGCTGGTTATCCACAGCCTTGAGCTCACGCACCCAACCCGACACGTCCGGCGCAATCACCACCACATCGGCACGAATTCGCGCATCGCGCGTCCAGGGCGTCAGCATGTAGTACTGCCACAGGTGAAACCCGGCGAAGATCGCCACAGCCACCACGCACAGCGTGACGGCAACACGTACGGAGGTACGCATGTTCAACTCCTAGAGTGGCCCGAGGACCACGGTAATGACAGTCAGGACACAAACATACAGGGCGCAGTCGAACAAGGCTTCGTGCCAGATCCAGCGCCCGGCCGGCACAAGGCTGAGCAACAGGCGCAGCGCACCGGTCACCAGCAACGCCAGCACCACATAAACCAGGAAGGGGCTGAGCAGCACCCCGCCGATCGACCACTCACGCAAGCCCATGGTTGTGCTCCCGTCCTTCAGGTTCATGCTGGCGGCACCAGGCGCGCCAGCTGCTTTGCAATTGCACCACGGCGCCCTGGGCCAACTTCAGCGCATCATTGGGTGGCTGGGCCGCCAGGACTTCCAGGAACTCGGTGCTCGCCGGTGCCAGGGCATCGGCCTGGTCACCGGCCGGACCGTGTTCGAGCGCTTCTTCCAGCGCTTCGAAATAACGGCGCTGCGCCACGCTATCGGGTATCTGGGCCACGGCCAGACTCAGCCGCAAGTGCAACAGTTCGTCGCCGATGTCCAGGCCCAGCAAGCCATCATCCCAACGGCTGCGTGCCTGCACCGGCAGCTCGGGATAATGCCGCGCCAGCTGTAGCAAGCGGTCGGCCATGCGTCCGCCGAACCAGCTCTCGGCGCCGCGCAGGCTGCGATGGGTCAGGCGCACCAGATCGTCGAGGGTCGCAGCCAACAAACGCCGACTGTGCCAGGCCGGGTTACGCAAAATCAGCAGGTTGAACGCCAGTACGGCCGCGCCTACACCGATCACCATCGCCTGGGCGTTGTTGAAGAACGCCGCCACGTCATATTTCATGGCGTTGAGCGGCGACACCAGCACCACGAAATGCAGGCAGAACGAGGTCGCGGTGGCGAAAATCTGCGGCTTGGCCATGCCCAGTGCGCCAAAAAACAATGGCACGCCCATGGCCATGCACAGCATCGCGAAACTGCTCCATTGCGGCAGGACGATCTCACCGATGACAAACGCCGTCGGCACCGCCAACAGAATGCCGCGCAAGAAACTCAGGCCGATCTGCGCACCGTTTTCACGACTGGCAAACAGGCTGCACACCACGCAAGTGAGCACCAGGGCACCCGAAGCGGCAGGCCATGCCGTTGCCAGCCAGAAACTGGCCACCGCCAGGAATGCCAGGGCGCTGCGGGCACCAAAGACCATGGCCAGGGACAGGTCACGGTGCGGAGCCAGGGTCCGTGGAGGATCCGCCGCCGCCCTGCCCTCCTGTACCGCTGCCAGCGCGGCGCAGGCCGCCAGGGCGGTGTCGAGCAACAGGGCGAGCCGGGCCAGGCAATAACTCTGCGCCGAGCTGAAACCGGCGTCGTGAGATGCGTCCAGCAACTGCGGCCGCAAGGCTTGCAGGGTCGCGCTGTCGGCGTCGAGGGCTTGCTGCACCTCGCTCATCCACGGCTGCAAGGCCTCGGCCTCTTCGGGCTCGAGTTGCTTCCACTGGCGCCGCACGGAGCGGGCGATACGCAGCAGCATCAATAATTTCTGGCTCAGACCACTGATGGCCCGGGCCCGTTGCCGGCCAAGGCTGCCTTCAAACCAGGCGTGTTCGCGCTGGGCGTCCACCGCGACAATCTTGCCAAGGATTTCCAGCAAGCCTTTACGGGCCTGCGCGTCGCCGGCCAGGGTGGCCCGTGCCGCTTGCATGCCGCTCTGCCAGGCCGCACGGGCCTGACCCGCCAATTGCCGCTCGACCCGCAACGGCCAGAGCAAGGCACTGGCCGCCGTGGCGCAAACGATGCCCAGGCTGATTTCAGTGCAACGCGCCACCGCCTGATCGAACACACTCAACGGATGGGAAATGGCCGGCAAGGCAATGATCGCCACCGTGTAGCCGGCCAGCACGAATGAATAGGACCAGGCGCTGCGCAACAGCGTGGAACACGCCGTGCACAGGCCCAGCCACAGCGCCAGGGCGAGGAGGAACAACCACGGCGCCTGGGCGAACAGCCCCATGAACACCACCGACATGACGGTGCCCACCAACGTGCCGAGCAATCGCGCCAAACCCTTTTGCACCACCATCCCGGAGAGCGGCTGGGCCACGATGAACGCGGTCATCAAGGCCCAGGATGGCTGTTCCAAGCCCCAGCGCAAGGCCAGCCACAGCGCCAACCCGCCACCCAATACGGTTTTGATGGCGAACTGCACGGCGAGGCGGTCGGGGGCGAACAAGGCCTGGAAGGTAATGGGCACGCGAAAAACTCTGATGGGGACGCAATAACGATAGATGCAATATGGGGTGATTGGCCGGTGCAATTATTAGCTAGCTAACTATGTAGCGTCCATAGGTGATTACCAACGGATTTAACAACACACTTTTCTGGCGGACGCTTCATTTGCCCTAAGCTGGAATAACGACCCACAAAAAAACGCCAGGCTGGCTGGCGTTTTTTTCACATCAAGGCGCGTTTAGCTGGCGCGTGCCTGGTTACGCAGTGCCTTGACCTGGTCATGGTTGCGTTGCACGCCGTGGTACTGGCGCTCGACCAGATCACGAATACCCACCAGGTTGTGCTTGGTGATTTTTTCCAGCGCTTCCTTATAGGCCTTGAGCGCATGGTCTTCGCCGCGCTCGGCTTCGTTGAGCACTGCTTCTTCGTCCTTGCCGGTGAACATGGATTTCACGTCTACCCAGCGACGGTGCAAGTCACCGCTGACACTGGTGGAAGTTTCCGGATCACCGCCCAGCGAACGCACGGCCGCTTGCAGTTCGGCCGCGGCAGTCGCGCAATCGGCAGAACGCTTGACGAACAGAGCCTTGAGTTCTGGGTGCTTGATGTCTTCAGCGCAGGTCTTGAACCCTTCCTGACCATCCTTGCTGGTCTCGATCAGGTCGTTCAGGACGGAGATGGATTCTTTATTGATGTCGGTCATTTTTCAGTTCCTTTGCTGGTGAATAAAACCTGCAAGGGATATTGCATCGGCCGTGCCAGCCGCGTAACGAATTAAAAGCCTTTAAAGTCAATAAGATAACAACACACCAAAAAACTGTATCCGCGCTATTTGCATGATCTGTCATTTGGCCTGCATGCAGAATGCCTGTATTTTCTAGGCAGTTTCGAATCAAGACGATTGCCATGAACCCGCAGAAGCTCGAATTGCTCATCACACGCCAAATGCCCTTCGGCAAATACAAGGGCCGAATCCTCGCGGACCTGCCCGGCCAGTACCTGAACTGGTTTGCCCGCGAAGGTTTTCCCCATGGAGAACTCGGCGGCTTGCTGGCATTGATGCAGGAAATCGATCACAACGGATTGTCGGACTTGCTCGATCCCTTGCGCGTCAAACACGGCAAGCCCAAGCCCCGCCCCTGAACAGTTGAGCCCCGACATGCCCGAGAACACACTGCGCGCCCACGATGAAGCTTTCTGGCAAACCTTCGTGGGTCGCTACGATGTCGATCCCAATGGACCGCTCAATCTGGAAAACGGGTACTTCGGGCGCATGTCCCAGACCGTGGTCGAGGAGTACCAGCGCAATATCGAGTTCATCAACCGCGGCAATTCGTTGTACGTCCGCCAGCAGTTCGACCAGGAACAGGGCGAAGCCATTCGCCGCCAGGTGGCGAACCTGATCCATGCCTCCCCCAAGAGCGTGGCGCTGGCCAGCAGCGCGGTGGATGCCCTGCAGACGCTGATCCGCAACTACAACAAGCTCAAGCCCGGCGACCAGGTACTGGTCTGTGACCTGGAATACACTTCGGTCAAGAGCGCAATGCACTGGTTGGCCCGCCAGCGCGGGGCGCAGGTGATCGAAATCGTCCACCAGCACCCCGCCAGTTTCGAAAGCCTGGTGGGCACCTATCGCGAAGCGTTCATTCGTTATCCGCGCCTCAAGCTGATGGCGCTGACCTATGTCAACCACCTCACCGGATTGGTAATGCCGGTCCGGGCGATTGCCGAGAGCGCCAAGGAGTTCGGCGTCGATATCATCCTCGACGGTGCCCATGCCCTGGGCCAGATCGATTTCGACTTGAAGAAACTCGGGATCGAATTTGCCGGGTTCAACCTGCAGAAGTGGATCGGCGGTCCCCTTTCCCAGGGTTTCCTGTATATCGCCCCCCACCGGTTGGTGGATATCGACCCGGACATGGACGAAGGCAGCTATCCCGCTACCGACATCCGCTCGCGCACACCCCATAGCACGCCCAACATCCCCGCCTTGTTGACCCTGCCCCTGGTGTTCGAAGAGCACCGCGCCCTCGGTGGCGCTTCGGCCAAAGGCGCGCGCCTGAGCTACCTGCGCGATTTGTGGGTAAAGGCCGTGCGCGATCTTCCCGGCATCGAAGTCATGACGCCGGACGACCCCGGCCTTTATTGCGGCATTACCGCGATGCGCTTCACTGCCCAGGCCGATCAACAAGCGATGGCCGATCGATTGCTCAACGACTATGGGATCTTCACCGTGGTGCGCAACACCAGCGTCGGGCCGTGCATACGCATTACGCCAGGCTTGATTACCTTGGCGCGTGATATCGACCGTTTGATCAAGGCATTGACCGAACTGAGCCGCCTGTGACGGCCACGGGACAGAGCACTAAATCCCAGGCATAAAAAAACGGCGCGCCGACCAAGCGCACCGTAAAACCGTAGAACACCCAACGAGGTTCGGTAAATCAATCAGTCCAGCAGCGCCAGTGCCTCGGCGGTGCACTCCTGAATGCGGGCCCAGTCGCCGTTCTTGATCCACTCCGGATCAAGCATCCAGCTACCGCCCACGCACATCACGTTTTTCAACGCCATGTAGCTCTTGATGTTGGCCGGGCTCACGCCGCCGGTCGGGCAGAACTTCACTTCGCCGAACGGGCCGCCCAAGGCCTTGATGGCTACGACGCCACCGCTGACTTCGGCCGGGAACAGTTTGAAGCGGCGATAACCCAGGCCATAGCCTTCCATGATGCCGGAGGCGTTGCTGATGCCCGGCAGCAAAGGAATCGAGCTGTAGACGCTGGCTTCGAGCAGATCACGGGTGATACCCGGCGTCACAATGAACTGCGAACCCGCAGCCTCGGCGGCGGCCAGCATGTGACGATCGAGCACGGTACCGGCGCCGGTTACCAGCTCCGGACGCTGTTCACGCAACACCTGGATGGCCTTGAGGCCGTACTGGGAACGCAAGGTCACTTCCAACGCCGTCAGGCCGCCGGCAGCCAGGGCATCGGCCAACGGCAGGATGTCCTGTTCACGGGCAATGGTGATCACCGGCAGGATCCGCGCCTTGGCGCAGAGGCTGTCGATCAGGGTAACTTTGTCCGCCATGGAAACGGTCGGGGATGGGTTTGTCATAGCGGTTGATCCTTGGTTCATGGGCACCAGTAAATCTCTAGCGTGGGTTGCAGAAACGCGCGGATCGGCATTTCGGCGACGTCGTCACCGGCCACGGCGGCGTTCAGGGTGGTCAATTTCGACTGACCGGAAATCGACAGCACTTTGTATTTCGCCGAAGCCAGCAGTGCGCGACTCATGGTCAGGCGCTGGTGTGGCACGGTTGGCGCAAGCATCGGCCAGCAACGACGGGCGCCGCTGGCATCCAGGGCCTGGGCCAGGTTCGGGCTGCCGGGAAACAGCGAGGCGGTGTGCCCGTCATCGCCCATGCCCAGGACCAGCACGTCGATCGGCGGCAGCTCGGCCAGCAGGCGATCCGCCTGTTCGGCAGCGGCTTCCAGGTTCGCGCTCGCACTGTAGAGGCTGAGAAATTGGGCCTTGGCCGCCGCCCCTTGCAGCAGATAACGCTTGAGCAGGCCGGCATTGCTGTCGGCGTGTTCAACCGGCACCCAGCGCTCATCGGCCAGGCTCACCACCACCTTGGACCAGTCCAGCGCCTGCTTGCCCAGGCTTTGGAAAAACGCCACCGGGCTGCGTCCACCGGACACCACCAGGGTCGCCGCGCCGCGCGCGTCGATCGCTTCGCGCAATTGCCCGGCCACCTTCAATGCCAAACCTTCGGCCAACAGTACCGGGGTCTTGAATGCCTGGGCGCTGACGCCCTGGGGCAGTTTCAGTTCAGATATCGCCATACCACGACCTCCCATCCCGCGTGATCAGTGCGATGGAGCTCATCGGCCCCCAGGACCCCGCCGCATACGGCTTGGGCGCATCACCGGACTTCTTCCATCCGGCGATCAACTGGTCACACCACGTCCACGCGGCTTCAATTTCATCTTTACGGACAAACAGGTTCTGATTGCCGTTCATGACTTCCAGCAACAACCGCTCGTAGGCATCGGGTATCCGTGCGCTGCGATAGGTGTCGGAGAAGTTGAGTTGCAGCGGACCGCTGCGCAATTGCATGCCCTTGTCCAGGCCTTGCTCCTTGGTCATCACCCGCAAGGAGATCCCTTCGTCCGGTTGCAGGCGGATGATCAGTTTGTTGCTGATCTGCAGGCGCTGCTCGGGGGCGAAGATGTAGTGGGACGGTTCCTTGAAGTGGATGACGATCTGCGACAGCTTCTGCGGCATGCGCTTGCCGGTACGCAGGTAGAACGGCACGCCGGCCCAACGCCAGTTACGGATGTCGGCACGCAGGGCGACGAAGGTCTCGGTGTCGCTCTGGGTGTTGGAGTTGGGTTCTTCCAGGTAGCCTGGAACGGCCTTGCCTTCGCTGTGACCGGCAATGTACTGGCCGCGCACAACCTGGGTGGTCAGGCCCTCGGGGCTGATCGGCGCCAGGGCCTTGAGTACCTTGACCTTCTCGTCGCGGATGCTGTCGGCGGACAGGTCGGCCGGCGGGTCCATGGCGATCAGGCACAGCAGCTGCAGCAGGTGGTTCTGGATCATGTCCCGCAGTTGACCGGCCTTGTCGAAATAGCCCCAGCGACCTTCGATACCGACCTTCTCGGCCACGGTGATTTCCACGTGGGAAATATAGTTCTGGTTCCACTGGGTTTCGAACAGGCTGTTGGCAAAGCGCAGCGCGATCAGGTTCTGGACGGTCTCTTTGCCCAGGTAATGGTCGATGCGATAGGTACGGTTTTCCGGAAAGAACTGCGCCACGGCGTCATTGACCTTGCGCGACGATTCCAGGTCCGAGCCGATGGGTTTTTCCAGCACGACACGGGTGTTCTCGCTCAAGCCGACCTTCGCCAGGTTCTCGCAGATCGCCCCGTACACCGCCGCTGGGGTGGCGAAATAGGCGATCATTTGCTGAGCCGTGCCCACCTGCTCGGCCAGGGCGACGTAATCGTCGGTCTTGAGAAAATCCACATGCAGGTAGGTCAGTCGCGCCAGAAAGCGCTCGACCACGGCTTCGTCCAGGTCCTTGTCGCCCACGTAGCGGCGCAGCTCCGCGGCGATGAATGCCAGGTGCTGCTGCTCGCTGCCGGGTTCACGGGCCAGCGCGATGATGCGCGTGTCCTCGTGCAGCAACTGGGCGCCATCGAGTTGATAAAGGGCAGGAAACAGCTTGCGCAAGGCCAGATCGCCCAACGCGCCGAACAAGGCAAAGGTGCACGGTTCAACCGTAATCGAAGGCATGATGTTTGTTCTTTTATCAAGTTAAGCTACAAATACCTTTTTTCAAGGCATCACTCAAGGAAAAATGTAGTAATAACTACAACATTTCTCGAAAAATCTGATTCCGAGTGGTGGTCTGTCGGAGCCATCAGTAGGATAGGCCACCGCAAAGGGTCGTATCAAAGGCCCGTCTTTCTAGGAATCTTGTATGGACCGCGTGCGAAATTTACTCGAACAGATCCAGAGTCGCCTTGAAGACCTGAACAAGGCAGAACGCAAGGTGGCCGAAATCATCCTGCACAACCCACAGCAGGCCACCCGCTTCAGCATCGCCGCCCTCGCCCAGGCCGCCTCGGTCAGCGAGCCTACGGTCAACCGTTTCTGCCGTTCATTCGGCGTCAGCGGTTACCCGGAGCTCAAGCTGCAACTGGCCCAGAGCCTGGCCAGCGGCGCCGCTTACGTCAGCCGCGCAGTGGAGGCCGACGACAACCCCGAAGCCTATACCCGTAAAATCTTTGGCAGTGCCATCGCCTCATTGGACAGCGCCTGTCAGGCCCTTGATCCAAATTTGATCAGTCGCGCCGTGGATTTGTTGATCCAGGCCCGGCAGATCCACTTCTTCGGCCTCGGCGCCTCCGCCCCGGTGGCGCTGGATGCCCAACACAAGTTTTTCCGCTTCAACCTGGCGGTGACCGCCCACGCCGATGTGCTGATGCAGCGCATGATCGCGTCGGTGGCACACACCGGTGAGCTGTTCGTGATCATTTCCTACACCGGACGGACCCGCGAGTTGGTGGAAGTGGCGCGCATCGCCCGGGAAAACGGCGCCTCGGTGCTGGGCTTGACCGCCGAAGGCTCGCCGCTCGCCAAGGCCAGCACCCTGAGCCTGAACATTCCGCTGCCCGAAGACACTGACATCTATATGCCGATGACCTCGCGGATCATCCAGCTCACCGTGCTCGATGTGCTCGCCACTGGCATGACGTTGCGCCGGGGCGTGGACTTCCAGCCGCATCTGCGCAAGATCAAGGAAAGCCTGAATGCCAGCCGATATCCGGTGGGAGATGAGTTCAACTGATCGGGCCTGAGTGCTTTGTTGCCTGACAGGCCGTCATCGCGAGCAAGCTCGCTCCCACATTGGATCTTCGGCGTTCACAAAAACCCCGTGGGAGCGAGCCTGCTCGCGATGAGGCCAATAGCCTCACCCAAACCCCGGATCAAGCCCCCGCCCGCGCCTGCAAGCTCAAATGCGCCCGCTCCCCCGGCGCCAGGCACAGGCTGTCGGTGCCGCCACTGGCCGCTTCGACGCAGACGAACTCCGACACCTCATCCCAACTCACTCCCAACAATGGCCGGGCACCGGGATGCCACACCACGGTGTCGGCGCTGTCGCCGGTGTCGATGCACAATTCGCGCTGCCAGGCATGATCCTTGAGCTGCAATTCTCCCTCATGTTGAAACACCCGCTGGCAACCACCCTCGACCCGCAACTCGCCTTCCTGCTGGCAAACCGCACGGCTCAATTGATCGTAACCTCGCGCACCTTCGAGCCCAGACAGCGCTATCTCACCAACATCACCGATACGCCAGTAGGCATGCAAAGCCTGGCTCAACTGGCAAGGCAAGCGGTCTTGATGCTCGGTGCTCAAGCGTAATTCCATGCGCTCGCCCAGGTCTGCATGCAGGTCCACCTGCCAGTCACACAGTTGCAAGCGCCAGTGCAAATGCACGCCGTCATCATCGCTTTGGCTGTCGAGCAGTTTCCAGTCGATCAAGCGCGCCCATCCGTGGGATGGCCAGGCATTTTCACTGGGGTGACGGCCATACCACGGCCAGCACACCGGCACACCGCCGCGTATTGCGCCGACTTGCGGCCATTTGGCCGCGCACCACAACCAGGGTTTCTGGTCGCGCGGTTGGAAGTGCAGCAATTGCGCCCCCTGGCGACTGAACACCGCCTGGCACAGGGGATGATCGATCACCAACACGTCACGCTGCTGATAGCGCTCCCAGGCAAACACCGGGCGCTCGCGCAAGGATCTGAAGAAGCGTTGCAGTGGGTGCTCATGCATGGGCCGCGGTCCTGGAAATCATTGAATTGCGCTGTCGTAAACGGGGCAAATACAGTCTGGCTGACGCACCGCAGTGAATGGCTTTGGGGTCGCTTCGCAACCCAGCGGGAGCAAGCTCCCTCGCCACGAGTCCAGCATCCAACCAAACCTGCTCCCCAAAAAAAAGCGGACAGCCTTGGCCGTCCGCAAATATGCGCACATAGAGAGGAGCTTATCGCAACAACGTTTAGAACACCGACTGAATTTTCAGGCCGGCCACCAGTGCGTTGTCGACTTCATCCACACCGCCTGGGTGAGTGATGTACTGCAGGTTCGGACGCACGGTCAGCCAGTTGGTGACGTGGATCCCATAGTTGAGTTCGTAGTTGTACTCAGTGCTACGCAGCGGCGCGAACAGTGGATCGTTGTAGTCGGTGACGCCATTGGCCAAATTGGTCAGCTCGGCGTTTTTCTTGACGTCGTCGTTGACATGGATGCGGGAGGCGCCGATGCCGATGTCATCTTTTGGACGCGCATCGAATGGGCCTTTGTACACCAGCATCAGCGACTGGTAGTTGTCGACAATGTTGGTGTCCTTGTCGTGGAAGGTCGCGTTGGCTGCGATGTTCAGGCCGCGCGAAGCATCGCCGTTGTGCGTGGTGAGTTGTTGTTGCGCAACGAACCAGTAGCCGTGCTTGCTGTTGTGGCTGCGGTAGGCGTTTTGGGTGGTTGCCGCATCGTCACCGTTGTCATCTTCACGCACGTCATTGGCATCGGCCGTGCTTTTGTAGTAACCGACACGGTATTCGCCCGGCAGGTTGTTGACCTTCGGCGACCAGACCAGTTCGACTGGAATGACGGTGCCCTTGGTGCCGCTGCCGCTGAGCTTGAAGCCGTTGCCGTGCTCCAGCTGCGATGGGTTCTGGTTGTACGCACCGATCTGCGCGTAAAACTCAGGCGTGATGTTGTACTTCACGCGGATCGCGGCCTGCATGACTGGCCAGTTGTACCAGATACCGGTGGCCCAGTTACCCACTTGGGAGCCGCAGAACGCCAGGTTCTGGAACTCGCAAGGGAAGGTGTTGAAGTCTTCGCCTTCGCCGAAGTAACCGGCCTTGACGTCCAGCTTGCCGTCGAGGAACTGGTGCTTGATCCACAACTGGGTCAGACGGACCATGTGGCCACGGCCATAGACTTCCTGGGAAGAACTCAAGGTACCTGCACGCGGATCGCCGACCCGGTCGTTGGAGATGTTTTCACCGTTACGATTGGTGAGCTGGATCTTGGCCTGGGTGTTATCCCAACCCCACAATTTTTGCAGGTCCAGCGCCACGCCCAGACCAAATTGGTCGGAGTAACGTGCCGTCTTGTCGTTGTTGTAGCCACCGTGCAGGTTGCCGCCGACTTCACCGACGTAGTCGGCCTTGATGTCGATACCCTGCTCGATCAGCTTGGTCCGCTCGCCACCCCAGTCACCCGTCATCCACTGCGAATCGGCGCTGAAAGCGTCGGCAGCGTGTGCGCTACCGGCCAGCATCATCGCCGCAACGGCTGATAACTGGCAGATTAGCTGGGCGTTGTTTTTCTTCTTCATCCCTACATCCTCGTCTTTAATTTATTGTTATTAACTGTTTTTATCTAACGCGGTTTACAACGATTGCGGCGGGTGGTCCCCCACCCACCGCATACTCCCTGTGGGAGCGGGCTTGCTCGCGAAAGCGGTGTGTCAGTCGCCGCAAACGTTAAATGACACACCGTCTTCGCGAGCAAGCTCGCTCCCACATTTGTTCCTCACCGACCTTTGAACTGCGCGACATTCGCCGCCCGGCCTTCGGCTTGCGGCTGACCCGCCACGCCCAGGCGCTCGCCGGACTGGGCGTCGAACAGCAGCACTTTCGATGGATCGAATTGCAGCGTCAGGGTTTCGCCGGCTTGCGGCGCGACGTCCGGCGCCAAGCGACAGCAGACCTTGGTGTCGTTGAGGTTGACGAACACCAGGGTGTCCGGCCCGGTAGGCTCGGTGACCTGGACTTCGGCGCGAATGGTCGGCAGGCCATTGGGCTCGCTGCCCGCCAGCACGATCTGCTCGGGGCGCATGCCAAGGATCACTTCGCGGTCCTCAAGGCCGGCGTCCTGCATGCCCAGCGGCAACTCGCAACGGGCCTGACCGCTGTCGAGCAACGCCAATAGGCGACCGTCCTTGCGTTGCAGGCGCAGCGGGATGAAGTTCATCGGTGGAGAGCCGATGAAACTCGCCACGAACAGGTTGGCCGGGTTGGTGTAGATGTCCTTTGGCGTGCCGAACTGCTGGATGATCCCATCCTTCATCACCGCCACTTTATCGCCCAGGGTCATCGCTTCAATCTGGTCGTGGGTCACGTAGACCGTGGTGGTCTTCAGGCGCTGGTGCATCAGTTTCATTTCGGTGCGCATCTCGACCCGCAGCTTGGCGTCGAGGTTGGACAGCGGTTCGTCGAACAGGTAGATCTTCGGCCGCCGCGCCAGCGCCCGGCCCATGGCCACGCGCTGTTGCTGGCCACCAGAAAGCTGGCCAGGCTTGCGGTTGAGCAGGTGCTCGATCTGCAACAGCTTGGCCACGCGAGTGACTTCTTCGTCGATGGCGGCCTGGCTCATCTTGCGGATCTTCAGGCCGAACTCGATGTTCTCGCGCACGCTCATGGTCGGGTACAGCGCGTAGGACTGGAACACCATGGCGATGTCGCGATCCTTGGGGCTCATGCCGCTGACATCCTGGTCACCGATCATGATCGCGCCGCCGGTGATGGTCTCTAGCCCGGCGATGCAGTTCATCAGCGTCGACTTGCCGCAGCCCGAAGGTCCGACGAGGATCAGGAACTCACCGTCCTTGATCGATAACTCGATGTTCTTCAGGGTGTCCGGCAGGCCGGCACCGTAGGTCTTGTTTACATTGCGAAGTTCGAGCGTTGCCATGATTACCCCTTGACTGCGCCGGCCGTCAGGCCGCGCACGAAATACTTGCCTGCTACCACATAGACCAGCAGGGTCGGCAGCCCGGCGATCATCGCCGCCGCCATATCAACGTTGTATTCCTTGGCCCCGGTACTGGTATTGACCAAGTTGTTCAGCGCCACCGTGATGGGCTGCGAATCACCGCTGGAAAACACCACGCCGAACAGGAAGTCGTTCCAGATCTGCGTGAACTGCCAGATCAGGCAAACCATGATGATCGGCGTCGACATCGGCAGGATGATCCGCCGGAAAATGGTGAAGAAACCCGCGCCATCCAGCCGCGCCGCCTTCACCAGCGCATCGGGAATGCTGACGTAGTAGTTACGGAAGAACAGCGTGGTGAACGCCAGGCCGTAGACCACGTGCACGAACACCAGGCCGGTGGTGGTACTGGCCAGGCCCATCTTGCCGAGGGTGAACGAGGCCGGCAGCAGCACGGTCTGGAACGGCAGGAAGCAACCGAACAGCAACAGACCGAAGAACAGCTGCGAACCGCGAAAACGCCACATCGACAACACGTAGCCGTTCAATGCGCCAATGGCGGTGGAGATGAGCACCGCCGGGACGGTGATCTTGATCGAGTTCCAGAAGTAGCCGTCGACCGTGGCCCAGGCCTTGACCCAGCCGATGCCGGTGACCACGGTCGGCCAGCTCAGCAGGTTACCGGTGTTGATGTCTTCCGGGGTCTTGAAGCTGGTCAACAGCATGACCACCAGCGGCACCAGGTAAAGCAATACGGCGAGGATCAGCACCGCGTAGATCGCGATGCGACTCAGGCTGATGGGAGGTTTGGCAGCGAGACTAGTCATTACGCTTGGTCCTCAGCTCGGAGTACAGGTAAGGCACGATGATTGCGAGAATCGCACCGAGCATCAGGATTGCGCTGGCCGAGCCCATGCCCATCTGGCCGCGACTGAAGGTGAAGGAATACATGAACATGGCGGGCAGGTCGGAGGAGTAACCCGGGCCGCCGGCTGTCATCGCCGCCACCAGGTCGAAACTCTTGATGGCGATGTGCGCCAGGATCATCACTGCGCTGAAGAACACTGGACGCAGGCTTGGCAGCACCACTTTCCAGTAGATACGCGGCATGCTTGCGCCATCAATCTGCGCGGCACGAATGATCGATTGATCGACACCCCGCAGGCCAGCGAGAAACATCGCCATGATGAAACCCGAGGCTTGCCATACCGCCGCAATCACCAAGCAATAAACCACACGGTCCGGGTCGATCAGCCAATCCAGGCGGAAGCCTTCCCAGCCCCAGTCACGCAACAATTTGTCCAGGCCCATGCCTGGGTTGAGCAGCCATTTCCAGGCGGTACCGGTGACGATCATCGAGAGCGCCATCGGATACAGGTAAATGGTGCGGATGAAACCTTCGCGACGAATACGCTGGTCAAGAAACACCGCCAGCAGTACGCCGATCACCAGGGTGATGCCGATGAACATGCCGCCGAACAGCGCCAGGTTCTTGCTCGCCACCCACCAGCGGTCGTTGTCCATCAGCCGTGCGTATTGCGCCAGCCCCGCCCATTTGTAGGTCGGCAAGAACGTCGAAGTGGTGAACGACAGAACGAACGTCCACAAGATATAGCCGTAGAAGCCCACCAGGACGATGAACATGCTCGGCGCCAGCACCAGTTTTGGCAGCCAGCGTTGCAGTGCATCGAACGGCGAGGCCTTGCTGAACACAGCAACAGAACTCATGGGGAAATCCAGTACAAAGGGTAATGATTACAAGGGCATTCCCTGTGGGAGCGGGCTTGCTCGCGAAAGCGATGTGTCAGGCAATAGATGTATCAACTGACACGACGCCTTCGCGAGCAAGCCCGCTCCCCCAGGGGGCCTGCGTTGCTAACGATTATTTGGCCGACTGCACCGCAGCGCCGAGTTTCTTGGCGGCATCAGCCGGGTCGGCTTTCGGGTCGTTGATGTAGTTGGTCACTACGTCGAAGAACGCACCCTGGACCGCCAGCGTGGTTGCCATGTTGTGCGCCATGCTCGGCTGCAGGCCGCCGGACTTGGCGTCCGTCAGGAAGTCCTTGGCCGCGGTCTGGGCACAGGAATCGAAACCGTACTTGCCCATGTCGGCCAGCATGTCGTTGCGAACCGGGATCGAGCCTTTGTTGATGCTGAAGACTTTCTGGAAGTTCTCACCCAGCACGACCTTGGCGATGTCCTGCTGGCCGGCCGCAGTACCTTTATCCTTCTGCTTGAACACCGCCAGGGAGTCGATGTTGTAGGTGAAGGCCTTGTCGGTGCCCGGGAAGGCTACGCATTCGTAGTCCTTGCCAGCGACTTTCTTGGCGGCGGTCCATTCGCTCTTGGCCCAGTCACCCATGATCTGCATGCCGGCCTTGCCGTTGATAACCTTGGCCGCTTCCAGGTTCCAGTCCTGGCCCTTGCCGTCGGCGTCCATGTAGGTCGCGACTTTTTTCAGCTCGGTCAGCGCCTTGACCATTTCCGGACCGGTCAGCGCCTTGCTGTCCAGGTCGACCAGGGCTTTCTTGTAGCCATCAGCCCCCATGACCGAGAGCACCACGGCTTCGAACACGGTGCTGTCCTGCCAAGGCTGGCCACCGTGGGCGAGCGGAATGAAGCCCGCCGCCTTGAGCTTGTCGCCAGCAGCGTAGAATTCTTCCAGGGTGGTTGGGTTCTTGGTGATGCCGGCTTTCTTGAAGACTTCCGGGTTGATCCACAGCCAGTTGACGCGGTGAATGTTCACCGGCACGGCGACGTAGTCACCGTCGTACTTCACGGTATCGGAGACTTTCTTGTCGAGCAGGCTGTCCCACTTTTCGGCCTTGGCGACGTCTTTCAGGATGTCGGTATCGAGCAGGCCGGTAGACGCCCATTCCTGGATGTCGGGGCCTTTGATCTGGGCGACACCCGGTGGGTTGCCGGCCACGGCGCGGCTCTTGAGCACGGTCATCGCGGTAGAACCGCCACCGCCGGCGACAGCGCCGTCTTTCCAGGTAAAGCCGTCTTTCTCCACTTGGGCCTTGAGCACATCGACCGCGGCTTTTTCGCCACCCGACGTCCACCAGTGAACGACTTCCACGGAACCTTTGGATTCGGCGGCAAGGGTGGTGACAGGGAACGCAGCGACGGGAAGCAGGGAAGCAAGAGAAATGACAGTAGCGAGGCGAGAAATCGCATTCATCTAGAATTACCTTTCTTGTTGTTATGCATGCAAGTCTGGTGCTTGCGCTGCATGGATTCTAATCAGAGGGAATCCCTTCACAGGTAACGAAGGGACGTGCAAATGTCACGACATGGTTACACAGGCGAAGGCCTGGACAACCGCGCCAGGGCTGACGCCATGCTCGGTGCCAGGGGCAGGCGCGGAATCAAGACCGCCTGCCAGGCGTGGTACAGGTCCGGCTTGCCCGCCCAGATATCGGCGCTCGGGCGATTTTGCGGATCGAGTTCGTGATGCCAGCTGCCATCGCAACGGTCGATGAAATGCTTGTCGCAGAACTCCCAGAATTGTCGGTACCAGGCTTCGTACTTCGCCTCATCGGTGCGCTTGAGCAAGGCACTGGCAGCAGCGGCCGCTTCGCAATGGACCCAATGCAGGCGATGGCGAACCACCGCGCGATTGTCCCAGTCCAGCGTGTAGACAATGCCGGGCGCGCCATCGACGTTCCAGCCGTGACGGCAGTTCTGGTCGAAGAGTTTTTGCGCATCCTGGGCCAACCAGCCGGGGGTCAGCATGCCAATCTGGACTCGCGCGGCTTCGAGGTGCAGCAACAGCCGTGCCCACTCGAAACCATGGCCGGGGGTGGTGCCGTACGGGCGGAAACCATCGGCGGGATTATCGTGGTTGTACTCGCGCAGCGGCTGCCAGTGGCGGTCGAAATGCTCAACAACCAGGTAATCGTTGGCGGCGGCGTGATCGTGGATCACCCGCTCGACAATGCGCAGCGCACGGACCAGCCAACGCGTGTCGTCCGTGGCATCGGCCAGGGCCAGGAAGGCTTCGGTGGCGTGCATGTTGCTGTTGGCGCCGCGATAGGCCTCTTCCTCGCTCCAGTCGCGGTTGAAGGATTCACGCAGGGCGCCCTCTTCCTCGCTCCAGAAATGCGTGTCGATGATCCGCACCGCCTCGTCCAGCAATGCCTGGGCGCCAGGACGCTGGGCCACCACTGCGGAACTGGCGGCCAGGGCGACAAATGCGTGCAGGTAGGCGGCTTTGCCGGTGGCGTCTTCATCGGGTTGCGCCGTGGCAAACCAGCCGCCGAATTCAGCGTCCCGCAGCGAACCGCCGAGGGCCTGGACGCCGTGATCCACCAACTCGGCGAAACCGGGCAGGCCCTGGATGTGCGCCATGGCGAAGCTGTGGGTCATGCGCGCGGTGTTCATGGTCTCGGCCCGGGCATCGGCCGGCAGACGACCCAGCTCATCCAGGTTGCCAAAGCCGTCCGGCAGCTTCGACGCCTTGGCGAACACCAGCAACCGCAAGCCTTCGGTGGCAAGCCATTGCTGGTGGGCAGGCGCATTCAGCCAACTGCTGAAGGCCGGTTGGAAGGTGTCCATCGTTGGGTACCTTTTTTGTTGTTTTGACGCAGGGAGTCTAAACAAGGGATGACGGGAGGCAGGTAACGAAAGGGGCGAGTTATGTCACAGGCTTGTGACATTCCCCTCAGACATGTGTTGAGGCTGATGGCGTCTTCGCGAGCAAGCCCGCTCCCACAGGGGCCGAACACATTGTCCGCATCCAATGAGGGCCAATGTGGGAGCGGGCTTGCTCGCGAAGAACGATAACGCGGTTGCGCTATTCCACACTGCGAGGCAATTGCAGCGTCACCCGCAACCCACCCTCGCGCAGGTTTTGCAGGCTCACTTCGCCGCCATGGCTGTGGGCGATGTTGCGGGCGATACCCAGGCCCAAGCCGTAGCCCTGCTGCTGCCCGGCCAGGCGAAAGTGCGGTTCGAACACCTGCTCCAAGCGCTGTTCCGGCACGCCCGGGCCTTCGTCGTCGACGTGCAGGATGAACGCGGCTTCGTCGTCATCGATGTGCAGGTGGGCGTTCTGCCCATACTTCAACGCGTTGTCGATCAGGTTGCCGATGCACCGCTTGAGCGCCAGCGGCTTGCCGGGATACGGCGCCAATGCCCGGCCATCCTGGGTCACGCGACCGTTGCCGTGGGGCGCCAGATACGGTTCGACCAGGCAATCGAGCACATGGTTGAGGTCCACAGGTTCGATGTTTTCGTGGATGTCGGTGTCCTTCACGCATTGCAGCGCGCCCTTGACCAGCAACTCCAGCTCGTCCAGGTCACGGCCGAACTTGGCTTGCAGGTTTTCGTCTTCCAACAACTCGACCCGCAAGCGCAACCGGGTGATCGGCGTGCGCAAGTCATGGGAGATCGCGCTGAACAATTGGCTGCGCTCGGTCAGGTAGCGGCTGATGCGTTCGCGCATGGCGTTGAACGCCCGCCCCACCTCCACCACTTCGCTGCCGCCGCCCTCGGCCACGGGCTCCACTTCGGCGCCCAGGGACATATCCCTTGCCGCCCGGGCCAGCCGCTTGAGGGGCCGGCTCTGCCAGTGGACCAGCAAACCGATGAACAGCAGCAACAAGCTGCTGGTGAGCACGATGAAGCCGACCTGCTGCTTGGGCAGGTCCTGCTCTTCGAGACTGGTATAGGGCTCCGGCAACAACGAGGCGATGTACAGCCATTCGCCGGGGGCCATTTGGATTTGCGTGACCAGCACCGGCGGGTTCACCGGTTCAAGGGTCAAGGCATAGTGCGCCCATGAGCGCGGCAGTTCGTCGAGCTTGAGCCCGGCGTTGAAAATACGCAGATCGTCGGGGCTGACGAATGTCACCGAAATGTCGGCATTGTGGCCCAAGGACCGGCGCAGCACTTCGTCCACCGCCTGGAGCACCGCCAGTTTGCGTGGCGTCACCGGCAGCACGTCCATGCCCAGGGGCTTGTCATTGAGCGTGACGACAAACCGCGTACCGCCCATGCTGCGCAATTGGTCGAGTACCAACGGCCGGTAAGCCACCGGCAACGACCGCAAGTAGCTGACGCTGGCGGTCATCGAATGAGCCAGGCTGCGGGCGCTGGTGACCAGGCCCTCAAGCTGGGTGGCGCGCAGTTGCGACACCCAGATCAGGCTGGAAAGGGTCTGGGCGAACAGCACCACCAGTAAAGTCAGCAGCAGCATGCGACCCAGCAACGAACGCGGCACTGGCACCCGCCGGGCGACTTTCCTGACCCAATCAGTGACCATTGCTGGCAACCACACTGGCCGCCAGTTGATAACCGCTGCCGCGCACCGTACGGATCAACCGCGGCGGCTTGTCGGTGTCGCGCAAGCGCTGGCGCAGGCGACTGACCGCCATGTCGACGATCCGGTCCAGGGGCATCAGTTCACGACCACGGGTGGCATTGCCGATGGTGTCGCGGTCGAGGATTTCCTGGGGATGATCGAGGAACAGCTTGAGCAGGGCAAAGTCGGCGCCAGAGAGAATCACCTCTTCGCCGTCGGTGTGGAACAACCGGTGACTGACCATGTCCAGTCGCCATTCATCGAAGGCCAGCACTTCGCCGCCGGAGCGCTCCTGGCCGAATTGCGCCCGGCGCAGCAAAGCCTTGATGCGCGCCTGCAATTCACGCGGGCTGAACGGCTTGCCCAGGTAGTCGTCGGCACCCAGTTCCAAGCCGATGACCCGGTCGGCCTCGTCGGAGCTGGCGGTGAGCATGATGATCGGCACATGGGCCTGGCGCGGGTGCTGGCGAACCCAGCGGCAAAGGCTGAAGCCGTCTTCATCCGGCAGCATCACATCGAGAATCACCAGGTCGCTCGGAGCGTCGTTCAACGCCTGGCGGAACCCGGCGCCATCGGGGGTGGTACGCACCTGGAAACCCGCGCGACTGAGGTAGGTGTCCAGCAGCTCGCGAATTTCCTGATCATCGTCGACCAACAAAATCGATTTGTTCACTGAACTCACGGGCCTCGTCCTTGTTGTTTGGGTTGGGGCGGATTATGCCTGATGGTTGGACCGTACAAACACCACAGAACCTTTGTGGGAGCGGGCTTGCTCGCGAAGGCGGAGTGTCAGGCAACGACAATGTTGAATGACACACCGCCTTCGCGAGCAAGCCCGCTCCCACAGGGTCCGTATTTCAATTTCAAGATTGAGCAGACTGCTCCAACGCCACACCCGCGCCCATCAGGCCCGAATAGGGCGCCGTTACCAGCCAGACCGGAATGCCCTTGAAGTAATCGCTCATGCAGCCCTTGTCGGCGAAGCAACGAGCGAAACCGCTTTCAAGGAAGAATTCGGCAAACCGTGGGATCACCCCTCCGACGATGTACACACCGCCGCGCCCTCCCACCGTCAGCACATTGTTGCCGGCCACGCGCCCCAGCCAACGGCAGAACTGTTCGAGTACTTCCAAGGCGATAGGGTCGCCGGCCAGGCCCGCGGCGGTGATGGATTCGGGGGTATCGAGCACTGGAGCATGGCCATCGACCGCGCAAATGGCGCGGTACACCCGAGGCAAGCCGCTGCCGCTCAAGGCGGTTTCGGCGCTGACATGGCCGATCTCGTTGTAGATGTGCTGCCACAGCTGGGTTTCCCGTGGGCTGCTCATCGGCAGGTCGACATGGCCGCCCTCCCCCGGCAACGCCGCGAAACGACCTTCGCCCAGGTCCAGCAGCGTACCGACGCCCAACCCGGTGCCCGGCCCGATCACCACCGCCGGACGCATGGGCTCGGGGGTGCCTTCGCACACGACCCGGTATTCATCGGGACGCAGACGGGTCATGCCCAGGGCCATGGCCGAGAAATCGTTGACCAGCAACAGCTTCTCCACCTGCAATATTTCACAGAACGCCAGGTTGCTCAGGCGCCAGTGATTGTTGGTGAAGCGAAACTCATCACCGCTCACGGGGCCTGCCACCGACAGGCACACCGAGCCGATGGCCCCCGGCGCCATGCCCATGCCGCTCAGGTAAACCTTGATGGCATCTTCCGGGCAGGCGTAATCCGCCGTCGCCAGCACCTGGATATTTTCCAGGTTGTGGTTCTTCCACAGCGCGAAACGCGCGTTGGTCCCACCGATGTCACCGACCAAAGCCAATTTCAATTAAGCGTCTCCAGGGCCGAAGTAAAGGCGCTGGCGCCCTGCTCCGCCGAGCTGAAGGCCATGCGCATGAAACCGAACAGCTCGCGACCGGTGCCGATGTTGTTGCCCAACAGGCCCTTGGCCGGCGTGCGCGCGGCGAATTGCGCGGCGTCCACCTTCAGTTCCAAAGTGCCTTTGACGCCGTCGACGCGAATGATATCGCCCTCCTGCACCCGGGCCAACGCGCCGCCGACATAAGCTTCGGGGCTGACATGAATGGCCGCCGGGATTTTCCCCGACGCACCCGACATGCGCCCGTCGGTCACCAATGCCACTTTGAAGCCACGGTCCTGCAACACACCGAGGAACGGCGTCATCTTGTGCAGCTCCGGCATGCCGTTGGAACGCGGGCCTTGGAAGCGCATCACCGCGACAAAATCCTTCTCCAACAGGCCGGCCTTGAACGCATCGGCCAGGTCCTGCTGATCCTGGAAAACCATCGCCGGGGCTTCGACAACCTGATTCTCCAGCGCCACCGCGGAAACCTTCATCACGCCACGGCCCAGGTTACCTTCCATCACTCGCAACCCACCCTCTGGCGAGAACGCGCGGGCCACCGGACGCAGGATGTTTTCATCGAGGCTTTCGATCGGGCCATCGCGCCACACCAGCTTGCCCTCCTCCAGGAACGGCTCCTGGGTGTAGCGGCTCAGGCCGTGACCGAGCACGGTGTTGACGTTTTCATGAAGCAACCCGGCTTCGAGCAGTTCACGGATCAGGAACGACATGCCACCCGCCGCCTGGAAGTGGTTGATGTCGGCCTTGCCATTCGGATAGACGTGGCTCAGGGTCGGCACCACTTCGGAGAGGTCGGCCATGTCCTGCCAGGTCAACTGGATGCCCGCCGCCATCGCGATGGCCGGCATGTGCAGGGTGTGGTTGGTCGAACCGCCCGTGGCATGCAGCGCGACGATGGAATTGACCAGCGACCGCTCATCGACGATTTCGCCGATAGGCATGAAGTTGCCGCTCTGTTTGGTCAGGCGCGTGACCTGGAACGCCGCTTCGCGGGTCAGGGCGTCGCGCAACGGGGTGTTCGGGTTGACGAACGAAGCGCCCGGCAAGTGCAAGCCCATCACTTCCATCAGCAATTGGTTGGTGTTGGCGGTGCCGTAGAAGGTGCAGGTGCCAGGGCTGTGGTAGGACTTCATCTCCGATTCCAGCAGCTCTTCGCGGGTGGCCTTGCCTTCGGCGTAGCGCTGGCGAACGTCGGCTTTCTCCTTGTTGGAAATACCCGAGACCATCGGCCCGCCGGGTACGAAGATCGTCGGCAAGTGACCGAAGCGCAGCGCGCCCATCATCAGGCCCGGGACAATCTTGTCGCAGATGCCGAGCATCAGCGCACCGTCGAACATGTTGTGGGACAACGCCACCGCCGTGGACAACGCGATCACTTCGCGACTCGGCAAGCTCAGTTCCATGCCCGCCTCGCCCTGGGTCACGCCGTCGCACATCGCGGGCGTGCCGCCGGCGAACTGGCCGACCGAGCCGATCTCGCGCAAGGCGCTCTTGATCTGCTCGGGAAAGGTTTCGTAGGGCTGGTGGGCCGAGAGCATGTCGTTATAGGAGGACACGATGGCGATGTTGGCGGCGTTCATCATCCGCAGGTGCTGCTTGTCGTCGCTGCTACAGCCGGCCACACCGTGGGCGAAGTTGGCGCACTGCAGCTTGCCGCGCATCGGGCCGTCGCTGGCAGCACCGCGAATCAATGCAAGGTAAGCCTCGCGCGTGGCGCGGCTGCGGGCGATAAGCCGTTCGGTGACCTCAAGAACGCGGGGATGCATGTGTAGAACTCCAGGCTAGCGGGTGTGGCGACCTGATTGTCTATGCTGGTCAAGAAGCCCGTCGCGAACACCTGCCAAGGGCAGGCGACAGACGGTTTCTTGACCACTCGGACCAGTTGATTCAGGTCACTCGTTGTAGATAAAACAAAATATTGCCACTAAAAAGGCTTGTTTTCTATTTTTATGCGAATAATCTTGTAATTCCAACAACAAATCGACGGCGGCGCAGTTAATGACTCTTCGAATCGCAATCAATGGTTTTGGCCGCATCGGCCGCAACGTCCTCCGTGCACTGTATACCCAAGGCTACCGTCGCGACTTGCAGATCGTCGCCATCAACGACCTGGGCGACAGTGCCATTAATGCCCATCTGCTCAAGTTCGATACCGTTCACGGCACGTTCGATGCCGACGTTCAGCACGATCACGAAAGCCTGACGGTCAACGGCGATCGCATCTCGGTCAGCGCCATCCGCAACCCAGCCGAACTGCCCTGGGCCGCCGAGAAGATCGACGTCGTGTTCGAATGCACCGGCCTGTTCACCGATCGCGCCAAAGCCGCCGCGCATATCAGCGCCGGTGCCCGCAAGGTGATCATTTCGGCCCCGGCCAAGGGTGCCGATGCCACCGTGGTGTATGGCGTGAACCACGACATCCTGCGCCAGTCCCACCAGATCATTTCCAATGCTTCGTGCACCACCAACTGCCTGGCCCCGGTGGCCCAGGTGCTGCATCGCGAGCTGGGCATCGAGAGTGGCCTGATGACCACCATCCACGCCTACACCAACGACCAGAACCTGACCGACGTCTACCACAGCGACCCGTACCGCGCGCGTTCGGCCACCCAGAACATGATCCCGAGCAAGACCGGCGCCGCCGAAGCGGTGGGCCTGGTGTTGCCGGAACTGGCGGGCAAGCTGACCGGCATGGCCGTGCGCGTGCCGGTGATCAACGTGTCCCTGGTCGACCTCACCGTACAGCTCAAGCGCGAAGCCTCGGCCGAAGAAGTCAACGAACTGCTGCGCCATGCCAGCCAGCATTCGAAGATCCTCGGCTATAACACCCTGCCGCTGGTTTCCAGCGACTTCAACCACAACCCGCTGTCGTCGATCTTCGACGCCAACCACACCAAGGCCAGCGGCAAGCTGCTCAAGGTACTGGCCTGGTATGACAACGAATGGGGCTTCTCCAACCGCATGCTCGATAACTGCCTGGCGTTGTGTAACGCGGAATAACCGACACGGCAGCCTTGAGCTTTCTGTGGGAGCGGGCTTGCTCGCGAAAGCGGAGTGCCAGTCGACGGAGAGTTAGCTGACCCACCGTCTTCGCGGGCAAGCCCGCTCCCACAGGGTTACAGGATGCAATGAAATCAAGGCTTGACCCATCGTGTAGGTGATAAGCATTATCATCTACACGAACCGGATCGGGCCCTACCGTGAGTCAATCGCGCTTTCATCATGTCTTCCTCGCCCAGCGCACGCCGCTGCTGCGCACCCTCGAGCGAATGGTCAGCAACCCCAGCATCGCCGAAGACCTGCTTCAGGAAACCTACCTGCGCGTCACCCGCGCACTGGGTGAGCGTACGATCGAGCATCTCGAACCCTTCGTCTTCCAGACTGCTCGCAACCTGGCGCTGGACCATTTGCGCGCGCGCCGTATCCAGTCCCGAACCCTGCTCGACGACGTACCCCAGGAGATCGTCCACAATATCGCGGCTCCCCACAGCAGCGCCGAGGATGCGGCCCATGCCCAACAATTGCTCGAACGCCTGAACGTCAGCTTGCAAGCCTTGAGCCCACGCCAGCGGCAGATTTTCATCCTCAGCCGCCTGCATGGCCACAGCTATCAGCACATCGCCCAGCGATTGGGCGTGTCCCTGAGTACGGTGCAAAAGGAACTGAAACTGATTATGGCGATCTGTGTGGGCGTGGCTGGCCGCAGCGGCGACGGTCATCTTTAGACGTCATGCTGCACTCGCGTTTATCGCCAACTCCGAGGAACTCCCGTGACGGACAACCAGCATCGACCAGACACAGCGCCGGAAACCGCCCACGCCATGGAACAGGCGCTGGATTGGTTGATCGTCCTGGACAGCCCCAGCGCGGAGCAGACGCAGCAGTTCCAGGCCTGGCTGGCGGCCGATCCGCGCCACGGCGAGGCGTTCGCCCGGGCCCAGGCGATCTGGAACGGACCGCAAGTGATGGAAAGTGCCCGTCAACTGGAGGCCGCGCCCAAGGTCACCGCGCTGTCACGCCTGCGTGCCCACTGGAAACCCCTGGCCACCGCCGCCGTGCTGTTTCTCGGCCTGTTCAACTTCAGCGACCTGCCCCTGCGCTTTCGGGCCGATCACCTGACGGTGGTCGGTGAACGCCAGCGGGTGCAATTGGAGGACGGCTCCCAGGTCTTGCTTAACACCGACTCGGCATTCTCCAGCACGTTCAACGCCCAGCGGCAGGTGGCCCGCCTGTATAAAGGCGAGGCGCTTTTCGAGGTGCCGGGCAATCGCAACCTGCCGCTGGAAATCGATGCCGGCCCGGTCACGGCCAGCGTCAGCGACACGACGTTCGCGGTGCGTTACCTCAATGGCGTGGCTCAGGTCCAAGTGCAGCGTGGCGACGTGGACCTGCGGGCCAACCGTAACGCTGCCCATGTCCGACTGTCAGCCGGGGAGAGCATCCGCATCGGCCCCAACGGTTTCGACCGCCCCGCCCGACTCGATGCCGCTGCCGACCTGGCCTGGGTCCAGGGTCGATTGGTGTTCGAAAACCGGCCGCTTGGCGAAGTGCTGGCCGAGCTACGACGTTATTACCCCGGCTGGATCATCAACAACAACGAACAGTTGGCCAGTGTCGCGGTGACTGGAAACTACCGCCTCGACCAGCCCTTGGACGTGGTCCGCTCCCTGGCCCAGATCACCTCGGCACGTCTCCAGGAATTCCCGGCGCTGGTGATTCTCAACTAAATGAGCATTATTTTTACTCGATAGGCTCCGCTGGTTCGTCTCGTTATAGCCAATGCAATTGATTCGCATCTACCGACGCGAATCTGCACCTATAACAGATGCGACACGGAGCGCTATCGATGTCCTCTCGCCTTTCTTGCCGGTTCCTTGCCCCTGCTTGCACGCTGTCGTTATTGACCGCCGCGATCCTCATTGCCGGCACCGCGCCGGCCGCCCTGGCCGCCACCGCCGCACAACCACCTGCACGCAGCATGGGCGATTACACCTTCGCCATCGCCGAGCAACCCTTGGTTTCGGCCCTGAACGCCTTCACCACCGTCACTGGCTGGCAAGTCGGCCTGCCGGCGCAATTGGCAGAAGGCGTCGCCTCGCCGGGGGTCAATGGCTCGCTGTCGCCCGAAAAGGCCCTGGAACGCCTGTTACTGGGGACCCACCTGAGCTACCGCAAGCTGAGCGACAACAGCGTCGTCCTGGAAAAACGCAGCGCCGGCAACGTGTTGAACCTGCCGCAGGTAACCATCAGCGCCACCCGCCAGGAACAGGACATCACCGGCGTACCCAGTACGGTCACCGTCCATGATCGCCAGGAACTGGACCGCAACAACGTCAATACCCTCAAGGACCTGGTGCGCTACGAGCCCGGCGTTTCGGTGGGCGGTGCGGGCCAGCGCGGCGGCATCAGCGGCTACAATATTCGTGGCATCGATGGTAACCGCATCCTGACCCAGGTCGACGGCGTAGCCATACCCGATGGCTTCTTCAACGGCCCCTACGCCAAGACCCAGCGCAACTACGTCGACCCGGAAATCATCAAGCGCGTCGAAATCCTGCGCGGCCCGGCCTCGGTGCTGTACGGCAGCAATGCCATTGGCGGTGTCGTCAGCTACTTCACCCTCGATCCGGACGACATCATCAAGCCAGGCGAGGACGTAGGCGCCCGCTTGAAGACAGGCTACAGCTCCGCCGATGAGAGCTGGCTCAAGTCCGCCACCGTTGCCGGCCGCAGCGGGCAGATCGACGGCCTGTTGCACTACAGCCAGCGCGACGGCCACGAAACCGAATCCAATGGCAGCCATAACGGCACCGGCCTGGACCGCACCGCCGCCAACCCGGAAGACGTGCGCGCCAGTAATGTGCTGGCCAAGCTCGGCTGGGACTATAACGATGACGCGCGCCTGAGCCTGGTCTATGAGAAGTACAAGGACGACCGCGATACCGACTTGAAAAGCGCCTATGGCGGGCCCTACTCCAACGGCCGACCGGCCATTCCCGTTTCGGTGCTGCCCGGCGGCATGTACCAATGGCGCACCGGCAACGACACCATCACCCGTGAGCGTTTTGGCCTGGAGCACAGCTTCGCCCTGAACAGCCTGCTGGCCGATCACCTCAAGTGGAGCCTGAACCACCAAGTCGCCAAGACCGACCAGAGCACCGCCGAGTTCTACTTCCCGATCACCCGCCAGGTCCTGCGCACCCGGGACACCCTCTATGAAGAAAAGCAGTGGGTCTTCGACACGCAGTTGGACAAAGCCTTCCGCATCGCCGATACCGATCACGTGCTGACCTACGGCACGACGCTCAAGCAACAAAAAGTCACCGGCTCACGCAGCGGCAATGGCGTGTGCCTGGCCGTTGGCCGGGGTTGCACCGCCGTGGGTGCCACCAGCACAGCGGATGTACTGGCCAAGGCCAGCGACTTCCCCGACCCGACCATCAATACCTACAGCCTGTTCGCCCAGGACCAGATCAATTGGGACAAGTGGACGTTCACCCCCGCGTTGCGCTACGACTACACCCAGCTCAAGCCGCATCTGACCGAGGCATTCCTCAAGACCGTGGACCCGACCGCCGGCGGTGACGTCAGCGATGAAAACAAAACCTGGCATCGCGTCTCGCCCAAGTTCGGCCTGACATACGCCCTGACGGAGGAATACACCTGGTACGGCCAGTACGCCGAAGGTTTCCGCACCCCAACCGCCAAGGCCTTGTATGGCCGTTTCGACAATGCCGGTGTGGGGTATAGCGTCAGACCCAACCCGGACCTGGAACCGGAAAAAAGCAAAAGCTATGAGACCGGCTTGCGTGGGCGTTTCGACGCTGGCTCGTTCGATGTCGCGGTGTTCTACAACAAGTACCGCGATTTCATCAACGAAGACGCCATTACGCCCGGCGCCGACCAGTTGACCTTCCAGAGCAATAACATCAAGCACGCCACCATCCAGGGCGCCGAGGTTCGCGGACGGCTGGACCTGGACGTGCTGGGCGCGCCGAAGGGCTTGTATACCCAAGGCACCGTGGCCTACGCCTACGGTCGCAACAACGATACCGGCGAACCGCTCAACAGCATTAACCCGCTGACCGGTGTGTTTGGCCTCGGGTACGACCAAGACCACTACGGCACGTTGCTCAGCTGGACCCTGGTCAAGCAAAAGGATCGCGTCGACGACAGCAACTTCAAGTCTCCGGACGGCGTCAGCAGCCAGTTCAAGACTCCAGGCTTCGGCATTCTCGACCTGACCGGTTTCTACAAAGTGACTTCCGACATCACCGTCAGCGGCGGCCTCTACAACCTCACCGATAAAAAATATTGGCTATGGGACGACGTGCGCGGCTACGACAGCGTCGGCGAAGCTGCCGTGCTGAGCCCCGCCAACCTTGACCGCCTGACTGCGCCAGGGCGCAACTTCGCCGTCAATCTGATCTGGGATATCTGATCCAGCCGCCGGGTTTCCCCACGTTCTGAACTCAAAGGAATTTTTCATGACCCCACACCATCCCGCTTTACGGTCCCAACGCCTGAACCAGATCACCCACGAGCCCCACAGCAGGCTCGACGCGCTGGTCAAGGCCCACGCCCCGTTCGAAACCCCGGCCAGCTTCGCCCGTTTCGTCGTTGCCCAGTACCTGTTCCAGTCGGAACTGGTGGCTTTATACAACGACCCAGGGCTATGCGCCTTGATCCCTGACCTGCCGGCCCGCTGCCGGGCCGAAGCAGCCAAGGCCGACCTCGCGGACCTGGACACCGAAGTCCCCGCGCCGGTGGCTGGCGCGGTGAACAATCCGACCCAAGCCGAAGCCCTCGGCTGGCTATTCGTCGGCGAAGGCTCCAAGCTCGGCGCCGCGTTTTTGATCAAGCGAGCCGCGGCCCTGGGGCTGAGCGAAACCTTCGGCGCCCGGCACCTGGCGGAACCCGCGGGCGGGCGCGCCGAAGGCTGGAAAACCTTCACCCGCACGCTCGACGGCTTGGCCTTTACCGAACAGCAAGAAGCCGAGGCAGACAAAGGCGCGCTGGCAGCGTTCAACCGCTTTACGGTGCTGTTGGAACACGCTTACACAGCAGAGCTTGCCTGAAACGCCACCATTCCCTGCGGGAGCGAGCTTGCTTGCGATGACGGCAGCCACGTTTTTTTGGTCTATGCTCGCTCTCTGGTTTTGGAGGGCTTTCGATGACCGATCTGCTGACGTCCGTGCAAGCCGCGCTCGGCTTGCCCATGACGCCGATCCTCTTCACCGGCGAAGGCGCGTTGTCCTCCGCCTTCGCCGTCACGGAGCTGGCCTGCGCCAGCATCGCTGCAGCCGGGCAGGCAACCGCCGGGCTCATCCACCAACAGACCGGCCGCCTGCCACCTGTCGAAGTCGACCGGCGCCTGGCCTCGTTGTGGTTTTCCACGTCCCTGCGTCCGATTGGCTGGAGCGTGCCGCCGATGTGGGACCCAGTGGCCGGTGACTATGCCACCGCCGACGGCTGGATTCGCCTGCACACCAACGCCCCTCATCATCGACTGGCGGCGGAAAAAGTCCTCGGCCCCTGCGTTGACCGCGCCGACATGGCGACCCGAGTGGCCCGCTGGAACAAGGCCGAGCTGGAGCAGGCCGTGGTCGACGCCGGCGGTTGCGCCGCCGAGATGCGCTCATGGCAGGCATGGCAGGCGCATCCCCAAGGCATGGCGGTGAACGCCGAGCCGCTGGTGCAGTTGAGCAAGTCCATCATCGAGCGGCCTGAACCCTGGCTCGGCTCCGTAGCGCGACCGCTGGCGGGCGTGCGGGTACTGGATCTGACCCGCGTCCTGGCCGGCCCTGTCGCCAGCCGCTTCCTCGCGGGCCTGGGTGCCGATGTCCTGCGCATAGACCCACCGACCTGGAACGAACCCGGCGTGGTGCCAGAAGTCACCCTGGGCAAACGCTGCGCCCGCCTCGATCTTCATCGCGCCGACGATCGAGCCACATTCGAGGCACTGCTCCAGGACACCGACATCCTCCTGCACGGCTACCGTGCCGACGCCCTTGAGCACCTGGGCTATGGCGCCGAGCAACGCCAGCAGATCGCCCCGGGCCTGATTGATGTCAGCCTCAACGCCTACGGCTGGAGCGGCCCGTGGCAGAACCGGCGCGGCTTCGACAGCCTGGTGCAGATGAGCAGCGGCGTTGCCGAAGCGGGCATGAATTGGAAACACACCGACAAACCGACACCACTGCCGGTGCAGGCACTGGATCACGGCACCGGCTATCTGCTGGCGGCCAGCGCACTGGTGCTGCTATCCCGGCGCTTGCACAATGGTCACGGCGGCTCGGCACGCTTGTCACTGGCGCGCACGGCAAAGCTGTTGATCGAGCGTGGCGCAGGGGACCCGACCCCATTGCGACCCGAGGCCAGCGACGACCGAGGACTCTTGATCGAACAAACGCCGTGGGGCCCGGCCCAGCGGCTGCACGTGCCGCTGAAAATCACCGGGACGCCGGTGCAATGGGCGCTCCCGGCGGCTGAACTGGGGGCCCATCGCCCACAGTGGTGAGGTGCCCATGTGGTGAGGGAGCCGCAGTAGTTCTACAGCACCAGCACGCCGCGGTACAAACCATAAGCCGCCATGCCCGCCCCCGCCATCACGCAGGCAAAGATTCCCTTTTCCATATGGGTGAACAAGGGCTGCCGCTGCTCGCGCTTGGCCTGGGCGAACAGGATGATCCCGGGCGCATACAACAGCGCCGACAGCAGCAGGTATTTCACACCACCGGCGTACAGCAGCCACACCGCGTAGCACAGCGCGACGCCACCGACGAACAGGTCCTTCACGCGCCGGGCCGAGCCCTGCTCATAAGTTTCACCCCGGGCGCAAAGCAATACCGCGTAGGCCGCTGACCACAGGTACGGCGCCAGAATCATCGACGACGACAGGTAGATCAGGCTGGTGTACGTACCTTCGGAGAATAGGGTAATCAGCAAAAACAGTTGAATCATGCCGTTGGTCAACCACAGGGCATTGACCGGGGCATGGTTGGCATTCTCTTTGGTCAGGAACGCCGGCATGGTCTTGTCCCGGGCAGTGGCATAGAGGATTTCAGCGCACAGCAGCGCCCAGGACAACAGCGCCCCCAGCAACGATACCGCCAAACCCAGGCTGACCAGCAACGCGCCCCAGGGCCCGACGATGTGTTCCAAGACACCGGCCAGAGACGGGTTTTGCAGTCTTGCCAGTTCCGGTTGGGTCATGATGCCCAACGACAACACGTTCACCAGTACCAGCAACGCCAACACCCCGACGAATCCAATGACCGTCGCCCGCCCTACGTCCGCACGCCGTTGCGCCCGCGCTGAATAGACGCTGGCGCCCTCGATGCCGATGAACACGAACACGGTGATCAGCATCATGTGGCGCACCTGGTCCATTACGCTGCCCAGGTCCGGGTTCATCGCGCCCCAGATGTCCCGGGTGAATATCTCGGCCTTGAACGCTATGGCGGCGATGACGATGAACATCACCAGCGGCACCACTTTGGCGATGGTGGTCACCAGGTTGATGAACGCGGCTTCCTTGATACCCCGCAGCACCAGCCCATGCACCGCCCACAGCAGCGCCGACGCGCAAGCGATGGCCACCGGCGTGTTGCCCTGGCCGAACACCGGAAAGAAATAGCCCAGGGTACTGAACAGCAACACGAAGTAGCCGACATTGCCCATCCAGGCGCTGATCCAATAGCCCCAGGCGGTCGAGAAGCCCATGTAATCGCCAAACCCGGCCTTGGCGTAGGCGTAGACACCCGAGTCCAGCCCGGGCTTGCGGTTGGCCAGGGTCTGGAACACAAAAGCCAGGGACAGCATGCCGACGGCGGTAATGAGCCAGCCGATCAGTACCGCACCGGCATCGGCCCGAGCCGCCATGTTTTGCGGCAAGGAAAAAATCCCACCGCCAATCATCGATCCCACCACCAGCGCAACCAGCGCCCCGAGTCGCAATTTCTCAATCGGCTGCGGCATCTTTTCTCACTATCAAATATGTAAATAAAACGACATGACTATTTTAAATAGCGTCATTCAGGGCTAAGTCCCAAGGGCTTATGCCGGGCATTCTCCAAGACGCTTATAAAAAAGGCCATGACGGCAACTCTTTTCTTGTCCAGACACTCGCCCAGGCATTCGTTGCGCAGCAGGTTTTCATCAACTAGCGGAAATATTACTGCCGGAGGTCAAACCTCCCCATCGCACCACACCAGCCGCTCTGGAACGGTCCTCCAGGAAAATTCATGAAGACCGAGAGACGGTAATAACTCTTTCATTAACAATGGAATGTTGTCATGCACTGATCCAGATCAGCTATTGAAGTTTCAATTCGTTTTAGCCTACTGACTCTCTTCTCCTGCATTGGAGTCTCGCAAATGTCTGATACCCCCGGAAAACTTCGATTGGGTGCGCTGGTGGCACTGGTCGTCGGCTCCATGATCGGCGGGGGAATCTTTTCCCTGCCGCAAAACATGGCCGCCAGCGCCGACGTCGGAGCCGTGTTGATCGGCTGGGCGATCACCGCCGTCGGCATGCTGACCCTGGCCTTCGTGTTCCAGACCCTGGCCAACCGCAAGCCCGACCTGGACGGCGGCGTGTATGCCTACGCCAAGGCCGGCTTTGGCGACTACATGGGCTTCTCCTCGGCCTGGGGTTACTGGATCAGCGCCTGGCTGGGCAACGTCGGTTACTTCGTGTTGCTGTTCAGCACCCTGGGTTACTTCTTCCCGATCTTCGGTGAGGGCAATACCGTTGCAGCCGTGATCGGCGCGTCGGTGTTGTTGTGGGCGGTGCACTTCCTGGTCCTGCGGGGGATCAAGGAAGCGGCGTTCATCAACCTGGTCACCACCGTCGCCAAGGTCGTGCCGCTGGTGTTGTTCGTATTGATCGCGGTGTTCGCGTTCAAGCTCGACATCTTCACCGCCGACATCTGGGGCCTGAAGAATCCGGGCCTGGGCAGCGTGATGACCCAGGTACGCCACATGATGCTGGTCACCGTGTGGGTGTTCATCGGCATCGAGGGCGCGAGTATCTTTTCCGCCCGTGCCGAAAAACGCTCGGACGTGGGCAAGGCCACTGTGATCGGCTTCATCACCGTGCTGTTGTTCCTGGTGTTGGTGAACGTGTTGTCGTTGGGCATCATGACCCAACCGGAACTGGCAAAACTGCAGAACCCGTCCATGGCCGCCGTGCTGGAGCACGTGGTGGGGCATTGGGGCGCGGTGCTGATCAGCGTTGGCCTGGTCATCTCGCTGCTCGGCGCGCTGCTGTCATGGGTGTTGTTGTGCGCCGAGATCATGTTCGCCGCCGCCAAGGACCACACCATGCCGGCGTTCCTGCGTCGCGAGAACGCCAATCATGTCCCGGCCAACGCCCTGTGGCTGACCAACGCGATGGTCCAGCTGTTCCTGATCATCACGCTGTTTTCGGCCAGCACCTACCTGTCACTGATCTACCTCGCCACCTCGATGATCCTGGTGCCTTACCTCTGGTCGGCGGCCTACGCGCTGTTGCTCGCGGTGCGCGGCGAAACCTATGAAAACGCCCTGGCCGAACGCCGCAAGGACCTGGCCATCGGTGCCATCGCCCTGGTCTATGCGGTGTGGCTGCTGTACGCCGGCGGCATCAAGTATTTGCTGCTCTCTGCCCTGCTCTATGCCCCCGGCGCGATCCTGTTCGCCAAGGCCAAGCATGAGCTGGGCAAACCGATTTTCACCTCTGTCGAGAAGCTGATTTTTGCCGCGGTGATCGCAGGTGCCCTGGTGGCTGCCTACGGGCTCTACGACGGCTTCCTGACCTTGTAGCTGACTGATTGTTTTCACTGGAGGATTTGTAATGACCACGGAAAAAGTGAAATACGGCGTTCATTCCGAAGCCGGTAAATTACGTAAAGTCATGGTGTGCTCCCCAGGCCTCGCCCATCAGCGCTTGACTCCCAACAATTGCGACGAGCTGCTGTTCGATGATGTGATCTGGGTCAACCAGGCCAAGCGCGACCATTTCGATTTCGTCACCAAGATGCGCGAGCGAGGCATCGACGTGCTGGAAATGCACAACCTGCTGACCGACATCGTCGCCATCCCCGAAGCCCTGGACTGGATCCTGCAACGCAAGATCACTGCCAACTCGGTGGGCCTGGGCCTGGTGAATGAAGTCGGCTCGTGGCTGCGCAGCCTGGAGCCGCGCCATATCGCTGAATTCCTGATCGGCGGCGTCTCGGCAGACGATCTGCCGGACAGCTTCGGTGGCAAGACCATCCAGATGTTCCGCGACTTCCTCGGGCACTCCAGCTTCATCCTGCCGCCGCTGCCCAACACCCAGTTCACCCGCGATACCACTTGCTGGATCTACGGTGGCGTGACGCTGAACCCGATGTACTGGCCGGCGCGGCGCCAGGAAACCTTGCTGGCCAGCGCCATCTACAGATTCCATCCCGAGTTCACGAACGCCGATTTCCAGATCTGGTACGGCGACCCCGACCAAGAGCACGGCAACGCGACCCTTGAAGGCGGCGACGTGATGCCTATCGGCAACGGCGTGGTGCTGATCGGCATGGGCGAACGCTCGTCCCGCCAAGCCATCGGCCAGTTGGCACTGAACCTGTTCAAGCACAAAGCGGTGGAACGGGTCATCGTTGCCGGCTTGCCAAAATCCCGCGCCGCGATGCACCTGGACACCGTCTTCAGTTTCTGTGACCGCGACCTGGTAACGATTTTCCCGGAAGTGGTGAGCCAGATCGTCGCCTTCTCCCTGCGCCCTGACGAGAGCAAACCCGGCGGCATCGACGTGCGCCGCGAGGAAGGCAGTTTCCTCGACACCGTGGCCGCCGCCCTCAAGCTGCCGGCGCTGCGAATAGTGGAAACCGGCGGCAACAGCTTCGCCGCCGAGCGCGAACAATGGGACGACGGCAACAACGTGGTGGCCCTGGAACCGGGCGTGGTGATCGGCTACGACCGCAACACCTACACCAACACCCTGCTGCGCAAGGCCGGGGTGGAAGTCATCACCATCAGCGCCAGCGAACTGGGCCGGGGTCGCGGCGGCGGCCATTGCATGACCTGCCCGATCATCCGCGACCCTATCGACTACTGATTTTTGGCCTTGGCCGCTGCTTATCCGGCAGCGCCCAAGGGGATAACCGAAACCCAAGGAGATCCATCATGGCTTTCAACATGCGTAACCGTAGCCTGCTGAGTTTGATGCACCACACCAACCGCGAGCTGCACTTTCTGCTGGACCTGTCCCGTGACCTCAAGCGCGCCAAATACACCGGCACCGAACAGCCACACCTCAAGGGCAAGAACATCGCGCTGATTTTCGAAAAGACCTCGACCCGTACCCGCTGCGCCTTTGAGGTCGCGGCCCACGACCAGGGCGCCCACGTCACCTACATCGATCCGGTGTCGTCGCAGATCGGCCACAAGGAGAGCATGAAAGATACCGCCCGGGTGCTGGGCCGGATGTTCGACGCGATCGAGTACCGTGGCTTCGAACAGGAAATCGTCGAGGAACTGGCCAAGTTCGCCGGAGTACCGGTGTTCAACGGCCTGACCGCCGAATTCCACCCCACCCAGATGATCGCCGACACCCTGACCATGCGTGAACACAGCGACAAGCCGCTGCATGACATCAGCTATGCCTACCTGGGCGATGCCCGCTACAACATGGGCAATTCGCTGCTGATGATCGGCGCCAAGCTGGGCATGGACGTGCGCATCGGCGCGCCGAAAGCCTTGTGGCCGCATCAAGACTTCATCGATCAGTGCCAGGCCTTCGCCGTCGAAAGCGGCGCGCGCATCACCATCACCGAAGACCCCAAGGAAGCCGTCAAGGGCGTGGACTTCATCCACACCGACATTTGGGTGTCCATGGGCGAGCCGGTGGAGGCCTGGGATGAGCGTATCGAGCAACTGCTGCCCTACCAAGTCAACGCGCAGATGATGAAAGCCTCGGGCAACCCACGGGTGAAATTCATGCACTGCCTGCCGGCGTTTCATAACAGCGAAACCAAGGTCGGCAAAGACATCGCCGCCCGCTATCCGAACCTGGCCAACGGCGTGGAAGTCACCGAGGACGTCTTCGAATCCCCGGCCAACATCGCCTTCGAACAAGCGGAAAACCGCATGCACACCATCAAGGCGATCCTGGTGTCGGCGCTGGCGGATATCTGAAGGCGCCCTCCCCGCTGGAATGCAATCCAGTGTGGGAGCGGGCTTGCTCGCGAAAGCGGTGTGTCAGTCAAAGGAACTGTGCCTGTTATTCCGCCTTCGCGGGCAAGCCCGCTCCCACAAGGGACCGAGTCGTCCGTTATGTATCTGTCAGAGGACAACACCATGCGCATCGTCATTGCCCTGGGCGGTAACGCCCTTCTGCGTCGGGGCGAGCCCATGACCGCAGAGAACCAACGCAGCAACATCCGCACCGCCACCGAGCAGATCGCGAAAGTCCACGCCGGCAACCAACTGGTCATCGCCCACGGCAACGGCCCGCAGGTGGGCCTGCTGTCGTTGCAGGCCGCGGCCTACACCTCGGTCACGCCATATCCACTGGACGTCCTCGGCGCCGAAACCGAAGGCATGATCGGCTACATCATCGAACAGGAACTCGGCAATCTGCTGGATTTCGAGGTGCCGTTCGCCACGCTGCTGACCCAGGTCGAGGTGGATGGCAACGATCCGGCTTTTCAGAACCCCACCAAGCCCATCGGCCCGGTCTACAGCCAGGCAGAGGCGCAAAAACTGGCCGCTGAAAAAGGCTGGGCCATCGCCCCGGACGGCGACAAGTTCCGCCGGGTGGTCGCCAGCCCACGACCCAAGCGCATCTTTGAAATCCGCCCGATCAAATGGCTGCTGGAAAAAGGCAGCATCGTGATCTGCGCCGGCGGTGGCGGCATTCCGACGATGTACGACGCGAACGGCAAGCTGCAAGGCGTGGAAGCGGTGATCGACAAAGACCTGTGCTCGGCGCTGCTGGCCGAACAGCTGGAAAGCGATCTGCTGGTCATCGCCACTGACGTCAATGCGGCATACATCGACTTTGGCAAACCGACCCAGCAAGCCATCGTCCAGGCTCACCCCGACGATATGGAAAAACTCGGTTTCGCTGCGGGTTCCATGGGGCCGAAGGTGCAAGCGGCCTGCGAATTTGCGCGCAACACTGGCAAGGTTGCGGTGATCGGGTCGTTGGCAGACATCGATGCTATTGTCCAAGGCACTGCCGGCACGCGCATCAGCACGGCCACGCCGGGAATTGTTTATCGATAAAGGGAAAACTTATGCGGCAGGCGCGGTGTCTGCCGTTCTCCATGCCTTCAAAGGAGAAACGCTTATGGCCATGTTCGAACCCGGTCACCTGCACATGGAGCGCCATGCGCTGAACAAGGAGGATTTCAGCTACAACCTGTGCATCGACTACACGCTCGAGCAGGATCCCAAGGAGGGCGCGGGTATGTCGTTTCGGGTGCATGGCACCGTCGAGGACAAGACCTTGGACGAGACGTTCTTCCTGGCCAAGGACCAAGCCTTCGACTTTGCCCGCCATGCCACCCGCATCGCGCAGAAATATGGCTTGCCCAAGACCGCCAGCATCGGTTCGATGCACAAGTACTACGACGAAATGTTCGAAGACGTTCGCCACCAACTGGACGTCAAGCCGGGCGATCCGATGAAGCCTGAACACTTGAGTTAAGAACACCGCTAAACCTTGTGGGAGCGGGCTTGCTCGCGAAGACGGAACAACCTCCAACATTAAAGTGACTGACCCACCGCTTTCGCGAGCAAGCCCGCTCCCACAGGGATCATCAGTGGCCTGAATACCGATCTACAAACAGCCCCCGCCTCGCTGGCAACTCACCCGCGCTGACCTATGCTTTAAACAGTACCCCAGGGTATTCGTTCAGAGGTCACCGCCATGAACATCAAAACAAAAAGACGCCTCGCCATCTTCGTCACCTGCGCCGCTACGCTGGCGCTGTACGGCACGGCGGCCTACCGGGTCGAGCAGGCCAGGCAGCAGCCCCGTGAATACGCCAGCTGCAATATGGAACGTTGCATCCCCCACAACGCGACCCTGAACGCCCTTCGCTGAGGCGCGTTCAGTCGTCCTGCTGATCGGTCTTGAGCCGGTCCCGGAACGCTTTGGGCGAGATGCCGACGCGCCGGCGAAAAAGCCGGGTGAAGTTGGTCGGGTCGGAGAACCCGAGCATCTCGGAAATCTCGTAGATGGTCATGCCGGTATAGGTCAGCAACCGCTTGGCTTCCAGCAACTGGCGCTCGTGCATGATCTGCAATGCCGGTTGCCCCGCAAGTTCCCGGCAGGTGCCGTTGAGGTGCGACACGGAAATGCCCAGGCGATGGGCCAGATCCTCGACCTTGACGTGCTGGCGATAGGTTTCTTCCACCAGTTGAATGAACCCGTTGAGGTATTCCCGGGCGCGTTGCGGGCGCTGGGTCTGGGTACGTCGTTGCATCACCTGGCGGCTGACCCAGACCATGATCACGCTGACCAGGGCATGCATCAGCATTTCCCGGGCCGGTTGATGCCCCACATATTCATTCTGCAAGGCGCTGAACAGGCTGTTGAGGTACTCGGCGTTGTCCAGGGCCGGGTAGCTTTCAGCCTGGGCCAGGACGTTCACCGAATGCCCCAACTGCGCTTGCAAGTGCGTCACCAGTGGCGCCGCCAGGGTCACCACGTAACCTTCCACATCTTCGGAAAAACGAAAGCCATGCACTGACAGCGGCGGCAGGATCTGCACCGCCGGCTCGTCGAGTTGCGTGCGCAGGCCTTCGATTTCCAGTTCCGCCTGGCCCCTGAAGACGAACAGCAACTGGCACAGGTCAGCATGCCGATGGGGTTTGATCTCCCATTGATGCTCGCTGCTGCGCTTGGAAATGGTTTCGCAGTGAAGCAAGTCCGGCGTCGGCCAATCCTGGCTCTCGCCGTAGAGCTTGAACACCGGGATCGAAGGCAAGTCAGGTTTTTTCATAACGTGGATCCGGGCCAGGGGTTGCGGGCGATAATCGCACCAATTGGCAGAAAGAACAGGTATCGGCTCAGTTTTCCCCTTCAACTGACAGCTCCGCAAGCGAAAAATGCAGGCACTCGATCTATAACAATCAACACCGACCCTGGTCGCGTGCTTCGTGCGAGTCATAAGAACAATGAAAACCCTCAAGACCCAAGTCGCGATTATCGGCGCCGGCCCCTCTGGCCTGCTACTCGGCCAGTTGCTGCACAACGCCGGGATCGACACCGTCATCCTCGAACGCCAGGCCCCCGACTATGTACTGGGCCGTATCCGCGCCGGCGTGCTGGAACAAGGCATGGTCGACCTGCTGCGCCAGGCCGGCGTCGGCCAACGCATGGACGCCGAAGGCCTGCCCCACGACGGGTTTGAGCTGGTACTCAACGATCGGCGCGTGCACATCGACCTCAAGGGCCTGACCGGCGGCAAGAACGTCATGGTCTACGGCCAGACCGAAGTCACCCGTGACTTGATGGCCGCTCGCGAAGCCGCCGGCGCCCGCACGTTGTATCAGGTCGAAAACACCCAGCCCCACGCCATGCAAACCGACCAACCCTTCGTGACCTTCGAGCACCAGGGCGACACCTGGCGCCTGGACTGCGACTATATCGCCGGTTGCGACGGTTTCCATGGCGTGGCGCGACAGTCCATCCCGGCGGAAAAACTCAAGGTCTTCGAGCGAGTCTATCCGTTTGGCTGGCTCGGCGTCCTGGCCGATACCCCGCCGGTCCACGAGGAACTGGTCTACGCGCGGCACGAGCGCGGTTTTGCCCTGTGCAGCATGCGTTCCAAGACGCGTACCCGTTACTACCTGCAAGTACCCGCCGAGGAACTGGTCGCCGATTGGCCGGACGAGCGCTTCTGGACCGAACTCAAAGCCCGCCTGCCCGCCGACCTGGCCGAAACGCTGGTAACCGGCCCGTCCATCGAGAAGAGCATCGCGCCGCTGCGCAGTTTCGTGGTCGAGCCCATGCAGTACGGGCGTATGTTCCTGGTGGGCGACGCGGCCCACATCGTCCCGCCCACCGGCGCCAAGGGCCTCAACCTGGCGGCCAGTGATGTCAGCACGCTGTTCAACATTCTGCTCAAGGTCTATCGCGATGGCCGTGTGGATCTGCTGCAACAGTACTCAGCCATCTGCCTGCGGCGGGTCTGGAAAGCCGAGCGTTTTTCCTGGTGGATGACCTCGATGCTGCACCGCTTCGACAACGACGACGCTTTCAACCAGCGCATCAGCGAAGCGGAGCTGGAGTATTTCGTCGACTCCGAGGCCGGCCGAAAAACCATCGCAGAAAATTACGTCGGACTTCCTTATGAGGCTATCGAATAGCCGGCTATCGACTTAAACTGCGGGCTCCGACCCGGCGCGATGCCCGCAGGTTCTACCGTGACTCAGCTCAATATTCCCCAAGCCCCGAAGCCAGCCATACGCAGCGTACTGGCAGCCCTGATGCTGGCGATTTTCCTCGGAGCGCTCGACCAGACCATCGTCGCCGTCTCGATGCCGGCCATTTCCTCACAGTTCAAGGACGTCGGCCTGCTGGCCTGGGTGATTTCCGGCTACATGGTCGCCATGACCGTGGCAGTGCCGATCTACGGCAAGCTCGGGGACCTTTATGGCCGGCGACCGCTGATGCTGTTTGGCATGGGCCTGTTCACCCTGGCCTCGCTATTGTGTGGCTTGGCGCAAGACATGGAACAACTGGTGCTGGCGCGGATACTCCAAGGCATTGGTGCCGGCGGGATGATCTCGGTGAGCCAGGCGATCATCGGCGACATCGTGCCCCCTCGCGAGCGTGGCCGCTACCAGGGCTATTTCAGCAGCATGTACGCGGTGGCCAGCGTCGCCGGGCCGGTGCTCGGCGGCTACATGACGCAATACCTGTCGTGGCGCTGGGTGTTCTGGATCAACCTGCCGCTGGGCATGGCGGCCTGGTGGGTAGCCAGGCGCACCCTGGTCGGGCTGCCAGTACCGCAACGCACGCCGATCATCGACTACCTGGGCACAATGCTGCTGATCATCGGCCTGACGGCGCTGTTGCTGGGGATCACACAGGTGGGACATGGCCACGCCTGGTACAGCCGTGAAGTGCTGGGGCTGTTGATTGGCGCGATAGCGGTGCTGGGGCTGTTCGCCTGGCATGAGCGCAGGGCCCGGGAACCGCTGTTGCCGATGCACCTGTTCGTCAATCGCAGCGCGGTGTTGTGCTGGTGCACGGTATTTTTCACCAGCTTCCAGGCGATTTCCCTGACAGTGCTGGTGCCGCTGCGCTTTCAGAGCGTAACCGGCGCCGGTGCGGACAGCGCCGCGTTGCATTTGCTGCCCCTGGCCATGGGGCTGCCCATCGGCGCGTACTTCGCCGGGCGCCGTACGTCGATCACGGGCCGCTACAAACCGATGATCCTGGGCGGCGCCGTGCTCCTGCCGCTGTCCATCCTTGGCATGGCCCTCACCCCACCCGCTGCGTTCTGGCTCAGCAGCGTATTCATGCTGCTCAGCGGCATTGCCTCGGGCATGCAATTTCCGACCTCCTTGGTGGGCTCGCAGAATTCTGTGCAACAAGCGGACATCGGCGTTGCCACCAGCACCACCAACCTGTTCCGCTCCCTGGGCGGCGCGGTGGGCGTGGCCTTAATGTCGGCGTTGTTGCTGGCCTTGCTGCAGGATTCGAACTTCGCCCGGCTTGCCGGCTCGTCGTTGATTGGCGAAGGGCATTCGGGGAATGTCTTGCTGGACAGCCTGAACGCTGCGCCGGGCGCGGCGCAGGATGCCTTGCGCGGGGAATTGCTTGGGACGTTTCGGCATTTGCTGTTGATCAGTGCGGCAGTGTCGTTGTTGGGGTTGATGGCGGCTGTTGTGATGCCTGATCGGGTGTTGCGGGGGCGGGAGGAGAAGGGTCAGTAGGTCCGTGTGGATACACACCACCCAAAAAGCCCGACCACGGCCCCATTCCGACTTTAGCCACATTGACCGCAAGATGCTAAGCTGCCGCCCGGCTGGCTTGGCTTGCGAGAGGTACGTTATGGAATTGGTGGTTCATAGCTATTGCCTGAAAGGCGCACGCCAGGAGCCTTTGCTTCCCCCCGTCACCCTGACACCGATCTCGTCGATCCTGACGGTCGCCGAGCTCATTCGCCTCACCGTTGCCGAACAGATCGCCGCGCTGTCGGTCCAGCACTGGCTGGAACAGGCGGCCATGCGCGAGGTGCTCGATCGCCAGTACCTGAGCGAGCGGGACATCCTTCAGCAAGCCGGTGAAGGCGCAGTCGTCATGCCGCAAGCCAAGGCATCCCCCAAACTGGATCTCGACGTCGAAATCGAGCGAGCCTTGAAGGGCTTTGAAACCCGCGCATTCCGCGTTCTGCACAACGGCGTCATACTACAGAACCTCAATGACCTCGTTGATGTAAGCCCCCCTTCCACGCTTGCGTTTATCCGTCTGATGCCGCTGCTTGGCGGTTGATTCCTGTTGCTCTCTTCTTCGGAGCCCCTCATGCAATCACGTCGTCCAATGCCGGACCAATCCACACGCCTCGCTGCGCTGGGAGCCTTCTGTGACAGCGCGTTGGATACCTATCCCGAGCTCAGACGATATGACGAATTCGAAATCGATATCTGGGATGGCATCGACTTCCTGGGCATTGCCAACGACTGGGTCAGGCAGCAGCCACAGGAAGGCGCCAGGGCACTGGCGGACGGTTTTGTGTTCCCGATCGTCTGGGACGACTTGAAAGACCGCCGCGACCAACAGCGCTACGGCCTGCAATATCGCATTTGCGATGCGTGGGTGACTGCCCACCCCGATGCCTATGCGCTGGAGCAGATCTGTGCGCGACTGCAGCACATGCTGCAATTTGCTTTCGAGGACAGCGACTATCCACTGCCCACTGATGACGACGATCCAGCCTATTACCGCAGACGTCCGGAACACGCCTGGGCCTTTCCCGATGTGTCGGATTGCATCAACCGCCTGAGCGATTACCCGTCCACCCCGGCCTGGCAAACGTTCGCCGAATGGTTGCTGGACGGCAGTTGGAACCGTGTGCAGCCACCGTCCTCGCCTGATGAAGAGCAAAGGCGACTCGCCGACGCGTACATCTACGTGCACAACGAGATCCGGCGCATTGCTCTGGGCCTGATGGAAGCAGGCCGGCTCGATTACCCTCGCTTCGCCCGGGCGGCCAACACCTGGGGTCGCGCCATGATGTTCTATACAGACGCCGCCGGGCTCGGCAGTGATGACGTGGACTCGAATCGGTACGCCGGTGAAGCGTTAGACGAGGACGCCCCAGATGACGAAGCCCCTGACGACGAAGCGTGCGAGACGGAGCAACCTCAGCGCGAAGATTCACTGATCGAGGAGCCGGCCGACGTGCCACCTGAACTGGCGAACTTTACCGTTCGTTATGTCGAGGACGCCCTGGCCGGATTACCCGATAATGCCGAGAAGCTGGCGGACACCTTCCGTTCGGTGCAGGCCTATCAGACCCGCTGGCTGCTGTTGGCCCTGGCGGCCATCGAACGTCTGGGTATGACACCCGACACCTTTCACGACAGCTTCGGCAGTACGGCCGCGGTGCTCGAACGTTTCCTGTCGCTCCAGCAATTGCCCAAGGAGCAATCGGCGGAGCTGCTCGCGCCACTGACCCGTTTTTCAAGAGATACCCTGCTGACCGCCCTGCCCTACGCCGGGCACGCCAGCCGAGTGGTACTCGACGCGCTCGGCTGGGGTGATCTGCAAGGCTTCCAGCGTGAATACCTGAACATCGCCCTCGCCCCCCAGTCCGGCTGGGGCAGCGACCTGCCCAATACGCTGGATGCAACCGTGGGTGTGGTGGACCGCTATCTTCTGGACAAGGCGCTGGCCGAAGCTGACCCGCAGCACTTGCGCGAATACCTCGCCGCACTCGCTCCCTCGCACTGGGCGTTTCCCGAAACCCGCGTGCTGCTCGATGCCTATCAGGGTATCGGTCGTCCCGCACTGGAAAAGAAGCTGACCCGCCACGCCCAGCCGGCAATGCGCATCTATGGGGTATTGCCCGTCACGCATTCGGACGACGTACGCCAGCGCTACCTGAAGCTCAAGAAATTGCACCAGGAGGTGCGTAAATACGGCGCTCAACGACAGGCCAACTCCCACGCGGCGATTCAGGCGGGGCTGGAAAACCTGGCGCGTGTTGCCGGTTATCCATCGGCGATTCGCCTGGAATGGGCCATGGAATCGGAGATCTCCGAATCCGCCATGACGGCCGCCACCATCGATGGCTATGACGTCACGCTGGTGAGCGACGGCTTGTCGCCCACGTTGCGCATCTGCAAAGCCGGAAAGACGCTCAAGACCGCACCGCCAGCGATTCGCAAAAACGCGGACTTCCTTGCTCTCAAAGCACAGCAGGCCCAGATCCAGGAACAGACTTCACGCTTCTGCCGCACTCTGGAAACGATGATGAGCAGCGGCGAAACCCTGGCTCTGGATGTCCTGAAAACCCTACTGAAAATGCCTACGGTCCGCCTGCTACTGGAGCAACTCATCGTTCAAGCCGACGACGCTGTGCTGGGCTGGCTCGACAGCACGACGCTGTCAGTGACCGACATTGAAGGGCGCCAGTACACCGTTAAACAGAACCTGCGCATTGCACACCCTTTTCATCTGTTCACGGCAGGACAACTGTCGGCCTGGCAGAAAGCGGTCGTCAGCCACCGCCGTGTACAGCCCTTCAAACAAGCCTTTCGCGAGCTGTACCTGCTGACCCCCGCCGAGCGAGATACACACGTGTGGTCCAATCGATTTGCCGGCCACCGCCTGAAAGGCAAAGTGGCCGCACGGTTGCTGCAGGTTCGCAACTGGTCGACCTCAAGCGTCGAAGACATCTATTACGAGAGCAAGGAGCACGGCATCTACGCCACGTTCAATTTTCTGGATACCGGTCATTACCTGTCCCAAACAGAACACTTCACCTTCGACACGATTGCGTTCTACCGCGACCAGAAAGCCTTGCCTCTTGAACAGGTACCGCCACTGCTGTTTTCAGAAGTCATGCGTGATGCCGACCTACTGGTCTCCGTGGCCCACGCCGCGGACGGCTATAGCACCAGTCAGGAAACCCTGCAGCGACGCGCCGAACTGGTCGCGGAGCTGACTCGGGGGCTGGGACTGCAAAACGTCAGATGTGAAGGGCATTTCCTGCACATTACCGGCCAGCGTGCGAACTACCGCATTCACCTGGGCAGCGCGGCCATCCATATCGAACCCGGCAACTACCTGTGCATCGTGCCTGTTAGCGGCAGCGCCACCGAGTTCTACCTGCCGTTCGCCGACACCGACAGAAAAATGGCTGAGGTGCTGAGCAAGATGTTCCTACTGCTGGACGACATGAACATCACCGACAGCCAGATACTCGAACAGATACAGCTGGCGAGCTGATGTCAGGCTTTGCTCAGGCCGCCGCCACAGCAACGCCCGGCACCACCACCGCACTCATTCCCTCCTTCATCCGCTTGGCATCCCTCACAAAGCACCGCGAAGACATAAACAAAAACACCATCGTCAAAAACAACGCCACCGGAATCAGATACATCGCGTCGTGCAACCCGATGGCCTTGAACGCCTCGGTCATCTGATCGACGCCAGCCGCCGCCATCGCCGTGCGGGCGAAGTAATCGGACAGCCCGCCCACCACCACCGGTCCCAGCCCCCCGCCTAGCAAATAAAGCCCGGCAAAGTACAACGCCATCGCCGTGGCGCGCAGGCGCGGTTCAACCACGTCCTGGATCGCCGTGTAGACGCAGGTGTAGAAGTTATAGGCAAACAACCAACCGACGCTGAACACCGCCACGAACACGCCAATTTCAATACGCCCCGCGCGCAGGGCCCAGGCCGTGGTGACCGTCGAGATCGCCAGGCTGAACGCCGCGAACAGCAGGCGGCCGTTAGGTACGCGCTGGTGAATCTTGTCAGCGACCCAGCCGCCCAGGGTAAGGCCGAACAACCCGGTCACGCCCACCATGATCCCGGTGGCGACGGCCGCCTCATGCAGCGGCATCAGGAAATAGCGCTGCAGCATCGGCACCAGGAACGAGTTGCAGGCATACGTCGCAAAGTTGAAGCACAGCCCCGCCAGCACCAACCAAAGAAATGTCGGTATCGCCAATACCCGACGAACAGGCCGGTCGACCTTCTCCTGGGACACTTGCACGGTTTCCGCCGCGCCGCGCTTGGGTTCCTTGATGAAAAACATGAACACCGCCAGCATCAGCCCCGGTACCGCCGCGATGAAGAACGGTGCACGCCAGCTGTCGAACGCCTTGACCATCGCGCCAATGGTAAAGAACGCCAACAGCAGGCCAAGGGGCAGGCCGAGCATGAAGATGCCCATCGCCCGCGCCCGACGATGGGCCGGGAACAGATCACCGATCAACGAGTTGGCGGCCGGTGCATAACTGGCTTCACCAATACCCACGCCCATGCGCACCAAGAGAAAAGCCCAGAAGCTGCCCACCAGGCCGTTGACCGCCGTCAGTCCGCTCCAGGCTGCCAGGCCCCAGCCCATCAACTTGCTGCGCGAACCGGTATCGGCCATGCGCCCCAGCGGCAGCCCGGCAATGGCGTAGACAATGGTAAACGCGGTGCCGATGATCCCGATCTGGAAGTCGCTGAGACTCCACTCCATACGGATCGGCTCGATAATGATCGCCGGAATGGTGCGATCGAAGAAGTTGAACAGGTTGGCCAGGAACAGCAGGAACAGAATGCGCCAGGCATTCGCCGCTTGGGTCGAGTTCTGCATGGGTCCGTCTCTTTTATTGTTATGGGGCAGCGGCGAGGCATCCGAGCCCGGAACCTGCAATCTAGACAGCAGTGCGAGGACTGTCTCCAATCATTCGCAAGGTTGATACCCGACCATGGCGCGTCAGGTATTTCTTGATGCCGCTCAAGTCTTTGTAACAATTGCCATCACTTTGCCTTTTTTCGGTTAAAGATCATCGCTCCGTGGCCGATTCAACGTGATCAGGAAAAGTTTCTCCCCAGCGCTGCTCAGGCTGTAGCCCTGACCGCTTGGGCCGACCTTCGCGCCATTCAGGACGCGAGCTTCCATCCGCGATGGTTCGATGACAGAGATTGTCGAACCGACCAGTTCAGGCATACGGCGCACAATGACTTCCAAAAAAACAGCCACTGCGGTTTCCGATCTGACCCTGAGCCCGGCCGCCAACGGCCCTGAAGCCCCGACGCTTTCGAGCAGCTCGCGATCCCTGGCGACCCAGCAATATCTGTATTTCACCGAAACCAACACCGACCGCATCCTCGACAACCTCGATGGCCTGCGCGATGCCGTGTTCCCACGCCCTCCTCATCTGGTGGATGACGAGAGCGAACGTGGGCAGCAGGAGTTCCCCTCGGTGTGCCTGATCGGCCTGGGGCGCTGCGGTTCCAACATCGCCCTCGACGTGGCAGAGCTGGTGTACAACGCCCGCAAGTTCTACCTCAACGAATTCAACGCCGAAGACAAAAGCTACAGCGACAAGGGCTACCGCCCTACGCAGTGGATCCGCAATAACCTGCGCCTGGGCAGCAACAAGGCCAGCAAACCGGTGTTCTTGGTCGAGCCTCTGGTGATGCTCGGCGACTTGGACAAAGACATCGCCGGACGCATCCGCTTCTCGCGCAAAGGCGAGAAAAGCGGTTTCCTGCGTGACTACAGCAAGATGAAAATCATGGACTTGTCGGAAGTCCACGCCGGTGGTGCCGGTAACGCGCCGATCCTGGGCCAGTACCTGGCCAAGATCATCCTGAACAAGGACACCCAGCGCTTCTCCAGCCCCGATTGGAAAATGATCCACTCGTACCTGATCGACAGCTGCGGCATCAAGGCCAACCAGTCGCGCCTGTACTTCTCGATCTTCAGTGCCGGTGGCGGTACCGGTTCGGGCATGGCCTCGGAATTCGGCCTGGCCCAGCAGTATTCGTACATGAACAAAACGTTCGACACCAAGCCGATGGACGAACACGACAGCAAGAGCGGCCACTCCTTCGTCTTCGAGCCGATCTTCACCAGTGGCATTTGCGTGCTGCCGAACATTTCCGACCACCGCAGCGAAATGTCCGAGGCGCTGCACATCAACGCCGGACGCCTGCTGTGCAAATACCTGTCGGAAGAATGGGATTTCTCGTACAACTTCGCCAACGAAGACAGCAGCGAAGCCAGCGTGATGGGCCGTATCCGTCCGTGGAACGCAATGATGCTGATCTCCAACGACATCATGCGTTATGCCGAAGAAAGCGATGACGGCAACATCCAGAACATTGATGTCAATGCCATGGAGAAGCACGCCAACCAATACATCTCCCAGCAGATTTTCAACATCCTGACCGCCCAGGCCGTCACGACCGACTACGACCAGAACTACTTCCGCCGTGCCGGCATCGACATCGGCGAAACCATTCGCCTGGACGCCAACGACCTGTTCATGAGCCTGGCCGGCCCGGTGGCGATTGCCTACGCCGAATCCGTCGTCCCGGAAACCCCGGCGCCGAGCGGCGACAAGTTCAAGGTGTTCGAAAAAGAGCCGCCGCGCCTGAACATCGATGATCTGTTCTTCCGCTCCATCGACCTGCCGCACTTCAACAAAGTGACCCAGGCCATCGAAGGCATCAGCCTGTTGCCGATCGAATCCAAGCGCTACCGGGCTTCGCTGGAGCAATACAAGAATTCCGGCTACGACGCCGCGGCCCTGCACGACCTGCATTTCTTCAAGAATTGCTCGTCGGTGGTGTCCATCGTCTCGCTGCCCAAGGACTACAAGCTGTCCTACATGGACCTGAACCGGCTCAAGACCCACCTCAACAGCCTGTTCCCCAACACCACGCTCAAGCGTTACGCACTGGTGATCGGCGCTTCGGCCAACCTGTCGCTGACCACCCTGATCGCCAAGAGCCCGTGCCTGTCGGATGACTTCCTGACGTTGATCGTGGCCTTTATCAAGCGCTGCTTTGCGCGCACGCCATATCGCTTCGACGACACCCTGGACAACTCGATCCTGGACTTCATCATCAACGAGGACTTCGACGAGGCACGGATCGACGAGCTGCTCAACGAATTCGAGAACCCGGCGAAGATCCTCGACACCAACTGGTATGCGATCAAGCCGATGTACGAGAAGAAGTACCGCGAGCTGATCAACGACAAGGAAAAATTCGTCTCGATCAACGACATCCGCCTGTCCCGCGACTGCGTGAAGAAGTCGATCAAGTACCTGCGCGAGATCTACCGTCACCGTATTGGCAAGACCAAGGTTATTTCCTTGAATAACCATACGGGCAAGAGTTATTGAGGCGGGTTTGATACCGCGTCGCGCCTTTCGCGAGCAAGCCCGCTCCCACATGGAACCGCGTTTCTTCAGAAGGAATGCGGTCCACTGTGGGAGAGCGGGCTTGCTCGCGAATGCGGCCTTGAATACACCATCGCGACAACATCCAGAAACAATTGAGCAGCCCAAAGGCTGCCCCCCAAACTGTTCCCGTTACGTATACGTCACCCTCCCCTGTGGCGTTTCACCACGGCAGGTGGCCATCACGCTACGCACCTACACACTTTTGAAGGGTCGAAATCGCGAACCAAATTGGTGCACTGATCAGTTTGATGCTCTTTCCTGGATCATTATCCAAGGTGAAACCACCACCGCCCAAAGCTGCGGATTACGTTCCAGAAAATCCAGCGCCCGCGTTTCAGACAGCTTGGCGAGCTGGTCCGCGGCCAGCCAGGCGGCGACTTTGGTACCTTCGTCCTGGGCGACGGCTTCGGCGGCGGCGATCAGATCCAGTGCCGGGTCGACCCACAATAGGGCACCCTTGGCAAAGAACGGCTCCAGCTCCTTCCAGGTGATGGATGCGGTTTCACCAAGCAGCTTGGCATAGAGGGTGCTAGGTTCTTGATTCATGGGACCTGTCCGGAAAAGAAATCGGCGCGAATGATAACGTCGGTGGTCTGGCAGAAAAACCCGGTAGCAAATGGAGTACCGATTGAAGAACACAGGAACGCCAGGGATTGCCGAGATGTCATGACAGCCCCCGCCGCTATTCTGTCTTTTTCTTTCAATAAAGCGACACCCTCAGGTTTTGCCCCCAAGCGCCAGCTTCCCTTGCCAACAATCGGCGCTCTACACTGTACCGGTACAGTTGCCGGGGGCATTTTCCGCGAGGATATCCAAGATATCTGACCCGGTTCTGCTGCTACGGCGCCAGGACTATAAAAACTACAACAGCATGAGTGGAGCACTATGACTAAGGCTACTAAGCAGATTTCCAAACTGTTTGCCGCTATGGTTCTGGCAGGGGTTGCCAGCCATTCGTTCGCCGCCGACACCATCAAGATCGGCATCGCCGGCCCAAAGACCGGCCCTGTAGCCCAATACGGCGACATGCAGTTCAGTGGCGCCAAGATGGCCATCGAACAGATCAACGCCAAGGGCGGCGTCGACGGCAAGCAGCTCGTCGCCGTTGAATACGATGACGCCTGCGATCCAAAACAAGCGGTCGCGGTCGCGAACAAAGTCGTCAACGACGGCGTCAAGTTCGTGGTCGGCCACCTGTGCTCCAGCTCCACCCAGCCAGCTTCGGACATCTACGAAGACGAAGGCGTCGTGATGATCACCCCGGCCGCTACCAGCCCGGACATCACCGCTCGTGGCTACAAGATGATCTTCCGCACCATCGGCCTGGACAGCGCCCAAGGCCCTGCGGCCGGCAACTACATCGCCGACCACGTCAAGCCGAAGATCGTTGCGGTCCTGCACGACAAGCAGCAGTACGGTGAAGGCATCGCCAGCGCCGTGAAGAAAACCCTCGAAGGCAAAGGCGTGAAAGTGGCGGTCTTCGAAGGCGTCAACGCCGGCGACAAAGACTTCTCCTCGATGATCGCCAAGCTCAAGCAAGCCAACGTCGACTTCGTCTACTACGGCGGCTACCACCCGGAGCTGGGCCTGATCCTGCGTCAATCCCAGGAAAAAGGCTTGAAAGCCAAGTTCATGGGTCCGGAAGGCGTGGGTAACGACTCGATTTCGCAGATTGCCAAGGATGCTTCCGAAGGCCTGTTGGTGACCCTGCCGAAATCCTTCGACCAGGATCCTGCCAACGTTGCCCTGGCTGATGCATTCAAGGCCAAGAAAGAAGACCCGAGCGGTCCGTTCGTGTTCCCGTCCTACTCCGCTGTCCAGGTGATTGCCGGTGGTATCGAAGCGGCCAAGAGCGAAGACGCGGCCAAAGTGGCTGAAGCCATCCACAAAGGCACTTTCAAGACCCCAACCGGTGACCTGAGCTTTGACGCGAAGGGCGACCTGAAGGACTTCAAGTTCGTGGTCTACGAGTGGCATTTCGGCAAACCTAAAACCGAAGCTTCGCCTCAGTAAGGCCTTGCCTGACTGACTGCCAATAAAGCCCACGGCGTGCCGTGGGCTTTGTTTTAAATGTATTGGGCCGCGCTGGCGTGATCCGCCAGTCTCCCCACCTGAAAATCTCAAAACCGTCATCAGCGGTTCGCTGGCAAACCTCGTGTTCGAAGTGGATGCAGATCCACGGGACCCGGGCGGGAAAATGACTCCACCAGTGAAATGCGTATCAGGTTTTTAGGAGCGCTGTAATGCCTGACATCTATCACTTCTTCCAGCAGCTGGTTAACGGCCTGACCGTTGGCAGCACGTATGCCCTGATCGCCATCGGCTATACGATGGTCTACGGCATCATTGGAATGATCAACTTCGCCCACGGCGAGGTGTACATGATCGGCTCCTACGTGGCGTTCATCGCCATTGCCGGGCTGAGCATGATGGGACTCGACAGTGTCCCGCTGTTGATGACCGCGGCGTTTCTCGCGAGCATCGTCGTCACCAGTTCCTATGGCTACAGCATCGAACGAATCGCCTACCGCCCCCTGCGCGGCAGCAACCGTCTGATCCCGCTGATTTCCGCCATCGGCATGTCGATATTCCTGCAGAACACGGTACTGCTTTCGCAAGACTCCAAGGACAAATCCATTCCCAACCTGATCCCGGGCAATTTTTCCATCGGGCCAGGTGGCGCACATGAAGTGCTGATTTCCTACATGCAAATCGTGGTGTTCGTGGTGACCTTGGTCGCCATGCTCGGCCTCACGCTGTTCATCTCCCGCTCTCGCCTGGGTCGCGCCTGCCGCGCCTGCGCCGAAGACATCAAGATGGCCAACCTGCTGGGCATCAACACCAACAACATCATCGCCCTGACCTTCGTCATCGGTGCGGCCCTGGCGGCCATCGCCGCGGTGCTGTTGAGCATGCAATACGGCGTGATCAACCCCAACGCCGGGTTCCTCGTAGGCCTCAAAGCCTTCACCGCCGCAGTACTGGGCGGTATCGGCAGTATCCCCGGCGCCATGCTCGGCGGGCTGGTACTGGGCGTCGCGGAAGCCTTTGGCGCCGACATCTTCGGTGACCAGTACAAGGACGTCGTGGCGTTCGGCTTGTTGGTTCTGGTTCTGTTATTCCGGCCGACCGGCATCCTGGGCCGCCCGGAGGTTGAAAAAGTATGACTAGGCATCTCAAATCGGCGCTCTTCAGCGCCCTGCTGGTCTGGGCCGTGGCCTATCCGGTACTCGGTCTCAAACTGACCATCGTCGGCATCAACCTGGAAGTGCATGGCACCAGTCCGGCTATCCTGATGACCATCGCCGTGTGTTCGCTGTTGATGTTCCTGCGCGTGCTGTTCAGCACGCAGATCAGCGCGGCGTGGAAGTCTTCGCCCGGCTTGCCGGTGATCCCGGCCAAGGCCAGCAACTTCCTGACCCTGCCGACCACCCAGCGCTGGATCGTATTGGCGCTGATCGTCGTGGCCCTGGTGTGGCCGTTCTTCGGTTCCCGCGGTGCGGTGGACATTGCCACGCTGATCCTGATCTACGTGATGCTGGGCCTGGGCCTGAACATCGTCGTAGGCCTGGCCGGCCTGCTGGACCTGGGTTACGTCGGCTTCTACGCCGTCGGTGCCTACAGCTATGCGCTGCTGTCCCACTACTTCGGCCTGAGTTTCTGGATCTGCCTGCCGATTGCCGGGATGATGGCCGCCACCTTCGGTTTCCTGCTGGGCTTCCCGGTGCTGCGCTTGCGCGGTGACTACCTGGCGATCGTGACCCTGGGTTTTGGCGAGATCATCCGTCTGTTCCTGCGCAACCTGACCGACATCACCGGTGGCCCGAACGGTATCAGCAACATCCCCAAGCCAACGTTCTTCGGACTGACTTTCGAGAGAACCGCCGCCGAAGGCCTGCAGACCTTCCACGAGTACTTCGGCCTGGAATACAGCTCGATCAACAAGGTGATCTTCCTTTACCTGGTTGCCCTGTTGCTGGCCCTGGCCGCGCTGTTCGTCATCAACCGCCTGCTGCGCATGCCGATCGGCCGTGCGTGGGAAGCATTGCGTGAAGATGAGATCGCCTGCCGTGCCCTGGGTCTCAACCCGACCGTGATCAAGCTGTCGGCCTTCACCCTCGGTGCCGCGTTCGCCGGTTTTGCCGGTAGCTTCTTCGCCGCCCGCCAGGGCCTGGTGACGCCCGAATCCTTCACCTTCATCGAGTCGGCGATCATCCTCGCCATCGTGGTGCTGGGTGGGATGGGCTCGCAGTTGGGCGTGATCCTGGCGGCCATCGTGATGATCCTGTTGCCGGAAATGATGCGTGAATTCAGCGAATACCGCATGTTGATGTTCGGCGCCTTGATGGTGCTGATGATGATCTGGCGTCCTCAAGGTCTGCTGCCTATGCAACGCCCCCACATGGAGCTGCGCAAATGAGCCGCGAGATTCTGAAAGTCGAAAACTTGAGCATGCGCTTCGGCGGTTTGCTGGCGGTCAACGGCGTGGCCCTGACCGTGAAAGAGAAACAAGTGGTTGCGTTGATCGGGCCGAACGGCGCGGGCAAGACCACGGTGTTCAACTGCCTGACCGGCTTCTACCAGCCCACCGGCGGCACCATCCTGCTGGACGGCGAGCCGATCCAGGGCCTGCCCGGCCACCACATCGCTCGCAAGGGCGTGGTGCGTACCTTCCAGAACGTGCGGCTGTTCAAGGACATGACGGCGGTCGAGAACCTGTTGATCGCCCAGCACCGTCACTTGAACACCAACTTCTTTGCCGGTTTGTTCAAGACTCCGGCGTTCCGCAAGAGCGAACGCGAGGCCATGGAGTACGCCGAATACTGGCTGGACAAGGTCAACCTCACCGAGTTCGCCAACCGTACCGCCGGCACCCTGGCCTACGGTCAGCAACGGCGCCTGGAAATCGCCCGCTGCATGATGACCCGTCCGCGGATCCTCATGCTCGACGAACCGGCCGCCGGCCTGAACCCGAAGGAAACCGAAGACCTGAAGGCGCTGATCGGCGTGCTGCGTGAGGAGCACAACGTCACCGTGCTGCTGATCGAACATGACATGAAGCTGGTCATGAGCATTTCCGACCACATCGTCGTGATCAACCAGGGCACCCCCCTGGCCGACGGTTCACCGGAACAGATCCGCGACAATCCTGAAGTGATCAAAGCCTACCTGGGGGAAGCGTAAATGCTGCAGTTCGAAAACGTTTCCACCTTCTATGGCAAGATCCAGGCCCTGCACAGCGTCAACGTCGAAGTCCGCCAAGGCGAAATCGTGACGCTGATCGGAGCCAACGGCGCCGGCAAGTCTACCCTGTTGATGACGCTCTGCGGTTCGCCCCAAGCCCACAGCGGCAGCATCCGCTACATGGGTGAGGAACTGGTGGGCCAGGACTCTGCGCGAATCATGCGCAAGAGCATCGCTGTGGTGCCGGAAGGTCGTCGGGTATTTGCCCGGCTGACCGTGGAAGAAAACCTCGCCATGGGCGGATTTTTCACCGATAAGGGCGATTATCAGGAACAAATGGACAAGGTGCTGCACCTTTTCCCACGCCTGAAAGAACGCTTTACCCAGCGCGGCGGCACCATGTCCGGCGGCGAACAGCAGATGCTCGCCATCGGCCGTGCGCTGATGAGCAAGCCCAAGCTGCTGCTGCTCGACGAGCCTTCCCTGGGCCTGGCACCGATCATCATCCAGCAGATCTTCGACATCATCGAACAACTGCGCAAGGATGGCGTGACGGTGTTCCTGGTGGAGCAGAACGCCAACCAGGCGCTGAAAATCGCCGACCGGGCGTATGTGTTGGAGAACGGTCGCGTGGTAATGCAAGGCACCGGTGAAGCCTTGCTGACCGATCCGAAAGTGCGCGAGGCGTATCTGGGCGGTTGAGTGACATGTAAAAAAAACGGCCTTCGGGCCGTTTTTTTATCTGGATCTCAAGTGAATGACTTTGTGGCGAGGGAGCTTGCTCCCGCTGGGCTGCGAAGCGGCCCCAAGATTTTGCGGTTGCTGCGCAACCGAGCGGGAGCAAGCTCCCTCGCCACGGGTTTTGCAGTAAATAAAAAAAATCCGAAATCCGCTGTAACACTCCTCCACCTCCCCTCTCTAGTTCAGCAGACCGGCGCTAACGCCGGTTCATTTCCCTGAATGACTGGAGAATCATCATGACTGCTTCGACCCGCACCCTGTCCGCCACCGCCCTGGTCCTCGCCCTGGGTTCTGCCCTGAGCATGACAGCTGTCTCGACCGTCCACGCAGCTGACGACACCATGGAAAAATGCTTCGGTGTTGCCCTCAAAGGCATGAACAACTGCGCCGCCGGCGCCGGTACCACCTGCGCCGGTACCGCGAAAATGGACTATCAGGGCAACGCCTGGAAATCGGTACCCAAAGGCACTTGCACCACCCTGGAAAGCAAAACCTCCCCGACTGGTTTCGGCCAGCTCGAAGCGTTCAAAGCCAAGTCCTGATCGCGTCTGCCTGAGGCCCGTCACCATGTTGAATACCCCATCCCTCGCCACTGATAACCGGCTGCCGCCAAGGGCAGGGTTGGGGCTCAAGAGTGAGCATTTTCGTGAGGTGCTCCAGACCCTACCGGATCTGGGTTTTTTCGAAGTGCACGCAGAAAATTACATGGTGGCTGGCGGGCCACTTCATCACTACCTGGGGCGGATACGCGAACAGTACCCGTTGTCGTTGCACGGCGTCGGTCTGTCAATCGGCGGGGAGGAGCCGCTGGATGTCGCACATTTGCAGCGCCTGGCCGCACTGATCGAACGCTATCAGCCCCAGTCCTTTTCCGAACACCTGGCCTGGTCCAGCCACGGCCCGGTGTTTCTCAATGACCTGCTGCCCCTGGCCTACGATGAGCCGACCCTTGAGCGCGTCTGCGAACACATCGACCAGGTGCAGTCCTGCCTCAAACGCAAGCTGCTGTTGGAAAACCCGGCCACCTACCTGGCGTTCGAAGCCTCGACCCTCGACGAGCCACACTTCATTAGCGAAGTCATTCGTCGCACCGGCTGCGGTCTGCTGCTGGATGTGAACAACCTCTACGTTTCGTGCGTCAACCACTGCCGCGATCCACTGGCCTACCTCGACGCCCTGCCCCTGCAAGCGACCGGGGAAATTCACCTGGCCGGCTTTGCCGAAGACACCGACAGCCTCGGCGAGCGTCTGCTGATAGATAACCACGGCGCCCTCATCGATAACGAAGTCTGGCGGCTGTATCGCAAGGTCCTGGAACAGACCGGGCCGGTAGCCACCCTGATCGAGCGGGACAACCACATCCCCGCATTGGAGGTGCTACTGACCGAAGCACGCCAGGCCGAGCGACTGTTAAGCACCGCTGGAGCCCGGCCATGAAACGCCAGAGCGAATTTGCCGCGGCCCTGCTCGACCCGCGCCTGGCCTGTCCGCCGGGACTGATCAGCGCCAATGGCGCCGATCCTGAGAGCCGCTTCGCGGTGTACCGCAACAACGTGCTCAGCTCATTGATCAACGCCTTGGCCGACAATTACCCCGTGGTGGCGCAACTGGTGGGCAAGGCATTTTTCCAAGGCATGGCCGATGTATACATTCAACTAGCAGCACCGCGCAGCCCGATCATGAGCGACTACGGCGCCGAGTTTGCCAACTTTATCGAACATTTCGAACCCGCCGCCTGCGTGCCCTATTTGGCGGACGTAGCCCGCCTGGAGCGGCTGCAAGTCGAGGCTGGGCATGCAGCCGACGCCCAGCCCATGAGCCAGGCGCGAATCGTGGAAGTGCTGTCGTCCCCTGCGCTTGCAGCGGATTTGAAGTTTGTTTTTCACCCATCACTGCGCCTGCTGCAATCACCTTTCGCGGTGGTCGCGATCTGGGCCGCCCATCAGCAAGAGCCTCCGGTACCGTTCGAACCGCGTTCTGCGCAAAACGCACTGTTACTGCGCAACGGCCTCGACGTGGAGGTGCTCGCAATCAGTCACGGCGCCCTTGCCTTGATCACTTCCTTGCAGCAGGGCCTGCCCCTTACGACGGCCATGGAGGCCGCAATCGAGCACCACACCGATCTCAACCTGAAGCACATCCTGGCGGGGCTCATCCGCCATCAAGCCATTATTGATCTCCTACCTGCACAGGTAACCCAATGAACGCTCTGATTGCTGGTTTCATTCAATGGCTGGAGAAAATCCCTCATAGCCTGATCGCCTTTATTGCCCGTTTTTCCATCGCCGCGGTGTTCTGGAAATCCGGCCAAACCAAAATCGAAGGCCTGGCCATCGACCTGTTCGACGGCACCTTCCAGATCAGCCTGCCGCATCTGGCGGACTCCACCATTCCCTTGTTCAAAAGCGAATACGCCTTGCCGTTGCTGTCGCCGGAACTGGCCGCGCACCTGGCGGCCTCCGCCGAGCATGTGTTCCCGGTGCTGATTCTGCTGGGTCTGGCGACACGCTTATCCGCGCTGGCCTTGCTGGGGATGACCTTGACCATTCAACTGTTCGTCTACCCGGATGCCTACCCGACCCATGGCACCTGGGCGGCGGTCTTGCTCTACCTGATAGCCCATGGGCCGGGGGTGCTGTCGATCGATCATCTGATTGCCAAGCGTTACGCCCACAACTGAACACAGCCCCCCTGTGGGAGCGAGCTTGCTCGCGAAGGCGGTGGATCAGCTTGCATAAATGCCTAATGTGCCGCCGCCTTCGCGAGCAAGCCCACTCCCACAAAGGGTATCCAACGAATGGACTATCGCTGCAGCCGATCCAGTGCCTCGCCGCTGCGCTTGAACCAGTCGATCAAATAGTCGGCCAGCACCTGGGTGCGCTTGGGCAAGCCCCCCTGATACGGATGCACCAGGTACATCGGCATGCGCCGGGTCTGGTAATCGCGCAACAACCAGCGCAGGCGTCCATCGGCCAGTTCCTCATGCAGCAAGTAAGACGGCAACCGAGCGATACCTGCACCAGCCAGGGCAGCTTTCTTCAACAGGCTGTAGTGATTGCTGGCGAACGGCCCCGACACCCGGACCCGCAGTAATTCGTGTTGCTGGTGATAAAGCCATTCTTCCCGACCACTGTAATGGCTGTTCAGCAAGCAGCGATGGTCAGCCAGGGCTTGGGGTGTCTCGGGTTCGCCATAGTGCTCGAGGTAAGCCGGGCTGGCGCAGGTCATTTCGTGCCACGCCAACAGCGGCCGGGCCACCAGGCGATCGTCGATGGCGGCGTCGGAGCGGATCGCCAGGTCGAAACCATCGCGGGTCAAGTCACGGTAACCGTTGTTCAGTTCCAACTCGATCTGTACGTTGGGATAGGTGCGCGCGAACTCCAGCAGCAAACCTTCAAAAAAGGTTTCGCCCAGCGAAACAGGAACGGTCATGCGCACCGGCCCGGAAACATCGTCCTTCAACCGCGCCAACGCCTGACGCGCCCTTTCCACCTGCACCAGCAATGCCTGGGCCTGGGGCAACAACGCCGCCCCAGCCGCCGTAAGGCTCAGGCGTCGCGTGGTGCGTTGCAGCAACACCACGGAAAACCGGCTTTCCAATCCGCTGATCCGCTTGGACAACTGGCCTTTGCTACATCCCAATTGTTGGGCAGCCAGGGTGAAGCTGCCGGCCTCCATCAATACGGCAAATGCCGCCAAATCATCCATCTCGCTCATCGGGATTGTTTCCAAATGAAAACCAAAGGTTGCCTATTAGCAGGATTATCGCTGGAAAAATCCGCTCTAGACTACAAGCTCATTCACACCCTTTGAGGACCCACTCATGAAAATCCTGTTGATCGGCGCCAATGGCACCATCGGTTCGGCCATTGATAATGAACTGTCGCCGCGCCACGAAATCGTTCGGATCGGTCGCCAAAGCGGTGAACTGCACGTGGACATCAGCGACAGCGCCTCGATCCGCGCCCTGTTCGAAAAGACCGGTCGCTTCGATGCCCTGGTCTGCGCGGCTGGCAATGTCACGTTTGCACCCTTGGGCGATATGACGGAAGAAAGTTTCGCCCTGGGCCTGAAGGATAAACTGATGGGCCAGGTCAACCTGGTGCTGATCGGTCGCGAATACGCCAACGACGGTGCGTCGTTCACCTTGACCACCGGCGTGCTCAGCCACGACCCGATCAAGAGCGGCGCGTCGGCGGCCCTGGTCAACGGTGCTCTGGACAGTTTCGTGCGGGCGGCGGCAATCGAATTGCCACGGGGCTTGCGGGTCAACTCGGTGAGCCCGAACGTCTTGCTCGAAGCCATGGACAAATATGCCCCCTACTTCCGCGGCTTCAAGCCGGTGCCGGCGGCTGATGTCGCCTTGGCTTACGCCAAGAGCGTCGAAGGCCTACAGACCGGTCAGACGTTTCACGTGGGCTAACTCCCCTTGTGATGCAGGATCAGTCTGAGTAACGTGGCGGCACTTGTCTGGAGACCCAATGATGCGTGCCGCCCGCTCCCTGCTGTTTGTCGCCCTCCTGCCGCTCTTCGCCGGCTGTCAATTGCTCGACGCACCGCGTCAGAGCGCCTCCCATGCCGGCCAGACGCGCACGCAGGGCGAACTCACCGCAGCCGATGGCAAGCTGGTGTTCCAGCCCTGCCAGGAACAGCGCCGATACATCGTCAACGACAGCGGTGGCACCAGTGTGCTGCAGCAGGCCGCCAGCCTGGCGGATGACCGGGGCAAGCTGTTTGCCGATGTCCGGGGCTATGTCGTCTCCAGCGCGACGGCCGGAACCGATAGCCAATTGAACCTGGAACAGCTGTATCGCCTGGAGCGCTCGGGGACTGCTTGCGACGACGTGAACTTCAAATTGTTGATCCTGCGCGCCGCTGGCCACGGGCCTGAGTGGAACCTCAAGGCCAACGGCAAGGGCCTGGTGCTCGAGCGCGAGGGCCAAGCGCCACTGGCGGTGCCTTTCATGGAGGAGCAACTGGGCGACGGCCGGTTCAACCTCAGCACCGAAGCCAATGGCCAGAAGGTCGAACTCTGGGTTGCGCCCCAGCGCTGCGTCGACAGCGTGACCGGCAGCGTGCAACACATGAGCGCCGAACTGCGGGTCAATGGCCAGGTCCAGCGCGGCTGCGCCTATTTCGGTGGCGCACGTAACGACTGATTCCGTTGTGTCACGGCTGCTTTAAGTGAACAGCATTGTAGGGGAACCGGGGATTGCAGCTTATAATCGCCGGCTTCAAACGCCTTGGCGCAGTTGTGCGCCCCGCGAACCGGATCCCCGTCATGTTACGAATCACCGAACTCAAGCTGCCGATCGATCATCCCGAAGAAGACCTGCGCCCTGCCATCCTGCAGCGCCTGGGCATCGCCAGCGATGATCTGCTCGACTTCACCTTGTTCAAGCGCAGCTACGATGCGCGCAAGAAATCTTCCGAACTGTGCTTCATCTACACCATCGACCTGGCGGTACGCGATGAAGCCGCCCTGCTGCGCAAGTTCGCCGATGACCGTAACGTCAACGAAGCGCCGGATATCAGCTACAAAGTGGTTGGCCAGGCGCCGGCTGACCTGAGCGAGCGCCCGATCGTGGTCGGCTTCGGACCCTGCGGGATCTTCGCCGCGATGTTGCTGGCACAGATGGGCTTCAAGCCGATCGTCCTGGAGCGCGGCCCGGAAGTCCGCCAGCGCACCAAGGACACCTGGGGCCTGTGGCGTAAAAGCGTGCTCAACCCCGAGTCCAATGTGCAATTCGGTGAAGGGGGCGCCGGGACATTCTCCGACGGCAAGCTCTACAGCCAGATCAAGGACCCGAAATTCCTCGGCCGCAAAGTCCTGCACGAATTCGTCAAGGCCGGGGCACCGGAAGAAATCCTCTACGTCAGCAAGCCGCACATCGGCACGTTCCGCCTGACCGGCGTGGTGGAAAACATGCGTGAGCAGATTCGCGCCCTGGGGGGCGAGGTGCGCTTCCAGCAGCGGGTCACCGATGTGCTGATCGAGGACGGCCAACTGGTCGGCGTCGAACTGGCCGGTGGTGAACGCATTCATTCGAAACATGTGATCCTGGCCTTGGGCCACAGCGCCCGGGACACTTTCCGCATGCTTCACAGCCGCGGCGTCTACATGGAGGCCAAGCCGTTCTCGGTGGGTTTCCGTATCGAACATCCGCAATCGCTGATCGACAGCGCGCGCCTGGGCAAATACGCCGGGCACCCGAAACTCGGCGCCGCCGATTACAAACTGGTGCACCACGCCAAGAATGGCCGTTCGGTGTACAGCTTCTGCATGTGCCCGGGCGGCACCGTGGTGGCGGCGACCTCCGAGCCGAACCGCGTCGTGACCAACGGCATGAGCCAATATTCGCGCAATGAGCGCAACGCCAACTCCGGCATCGTCGTGGGTATCACCCCGGAAGTGGATTATCCGGGCGGTCCGCTGGCAGGGATCGAGTTGCAGGAACGCCTCGAATCCCACGCCTTCGTGCTTGGCGGCAGCAACTACGAAGCGCCGGCGCAACTGGTGGGTGATTTCATCGCCGGTAAGCCATCGACGGCCCTGGGCAGCGTCGAACCTTCCTACAAGCCGGGCGTCTCGCTGGGCGACTTGGCCCTGGCCCTGCCGGACTTTGCTATCGAGGCCATCCGCGAAGCCTTGCCGGCGTTCGAGAAACAGATCCGCGGCTACTCGCTGCATGATGCCGTGCTGACTGGTATCGAAACCCGCACTTCATCGCCCCTGCGCATTACCCGCGATGAGTCGCTGCAGAGCCTGAACGTGAAGGGCCTGTTCCCCGCCGGCGAAGGTGCTGGTTACGCGGGGGGGATCCTGTCGGCAGGCGTGGACGGAATCCGCATTGCCGAAGCGGTGGCACGGGATATCCTCGGTCTCGAAGCCTGAGGGGCCAATGACTCAGGCTAAGTAGATAGCATGACCCTGTGGGAGCGGGCTTGCTCGCGAATGCTGTACATCATTCACCGATAAGTTGACTGACCCACCGCCTTCGCGAGCAAGCCCGCTCCCACAAAAGACCTAAGTGTCTTCAAGGTCAGATATTGGCCCGCAACACACTCTCCGGCAGCGCCTCGCCCCGCTCCACACTTGCCGCCACGACATCCATCAGTTCACTCAATTCATACCCCTGGGCCTTGAGCCACACCGGGTCGTAATAGGTGGTCGCATAGCGCTCGCCACCATCGCACAAGATCGCCACGATCGACCCCGACTCGCCGGCTTCCACCATCTGCCGCGCGGCAATCAATGCGCCGATCAGGTTGGTGCCGCTGGAACCACCGACCCGCCGTTCCAGGCGCTGGGCCAGATAGTGCATGGCTGCCAGCGACAAGGCGTCAGGCACCTTGACCATCGCATCGATGACTTTCGGCAAAAACGACGCTTCGACTCGCGGCCGGCCAATGCCTTCGATGCGCGAGCCACAATCCAGGCGCAGGCTGGCATCGCCGCTGCGGTAGTAGTCGAAGAACACCGAACGCTCGGCGTCGGCACACAACACGCGAGTGCCATGTTGACGATAGCGAACGTAGCGCCCCAGGGTGGCCGTAGTGCCGCCGGTACCAGGACTGGAAATCAGCCAGCTCGGCTCCGGGTGCCGCTCGAAGCGCATCTGCTGGAAAATCGACTCGGCAATATTATTGTTGGCCCGCCAGTCCGTGGCCCGTTCGGCATAGGTGAACTGGTCAATGAAGTGGCCGTCGTGCTCGCGGGCCAGGCGTTCGGATTCGGTGTAGATCTGCGTAGGATCATCCACCAGATGACTCTGGCCGCCGTAGAAGGCGATTTGTGCGATTTTTTCCCGAGAGGTGGTGGCGGGCATCACCGCAATGAATGGCAACCCCAACAACCTGGCGAAGTACGCTTCGGAGATCGCCGTCGAGCCGCTGGAGGCTTCGATCACCGGAGCACCCGGCTTGAGCCAGCCGTTACACAATGCGTAGAGAAACAACGACCGTGCCAATCGATGCTTGAGGCTACCGGTGGGATGGCTGGATTCATCCTTGAAGTACAGCTCGATGCCTGGCAAGCCGGGCAGCGGCAGCGGGATCAGGTGAGTATCGGCGCTGCGCTGGAAGTCAGCTTCAATGATACGGATCGCTTCACGCGCCCATTGGCGGTGCTCATTCATGGTGTTGTCTCACAGGATCGGTTCGACGCAGGGAAACCGCGCGGTCAGCCAGGTACGGCCTGGTTTCGGAAAAACCAGTCACAAGTTTAGGAAAAAACCGACATCGCGCACAGGTACAGCTAAGGTCCAATATGACCGGTAACTGCCCGACCGCCTGGCAAAGGCGTTGTAACGACATATAACAAAAAAGAATATAACTTTTGTTTTAACAACTAACAGTACGGGTTAGGGTGTGCCATCTTTTTGATTCGATGAATGGAGAGCAATCTTGGCTCTACGCAATTCTCTGACACGTTTCTTCCAACTCGAAGCGGCCAGCGGCCTGTTGCTGATCGCCGCCGCCGTGCTGGCGCTGGTCATCAATAATTCGCCCCTCTCTTGGCTCTATAACGGCCTGTTGGATACGCCGGTGGTCGCCCAGGTGGGCGCCCTGAAGATCGCCAAGCCTCTGCTGCTGTGGATCAACGACGGCCTGATGGCGATGTTTTTCCTGCTCATCGGCCTCGAAGTCAAACGTGAGGTGCTCGATGGGCAACTGTCGAAACCTTCGCAAATCGTCTTGCCTGGCGCGGCGGCGATCGGCGGCATGCTGGTGCCTGCGCTGATCTATTGGTTCCTCAACCGCGACAATCCCGCCGCCCTCGCAGGCTGGGCGATCCCGACCGCCACCGACATCGCTTTCGCCCTCGGTGTACTGGCCTTGCTGGGTAAGCGGGTGCCGGTGTCACTCAAGTTGTTCCTGATGACCCTGGCGATCATCGACGACCTGGGCGCGATTATCATCATCGCCATTTTCTACTCCGGTGCCCTGTCCACGTTGTCACTGATGCTGGCCGCGGCCTGCATCGCCGCGCTGGTGGCAATGAACCGAATGGGCGTGGTCAAGCTCGGGCCCTACATGGTCGTTGGCCTGATTCTCTGGGTCTGTGTGCTCAAGAGCGGTGTCCATGCCACCCTGGCCGGAGTGACCCTGGCGTTCTGCATTCCGCTGCGCACGAAAAACGCCGAAACCTCACCGCTGCTGACCTTGGAACATGCCCTGCATGCCTGGGTGGCCTACGGCATCCTGCCGCTGTTCGCCTTCGCCAATGCCGGCCTGTCGCTGAGCGGCGTCACCGTCGAAAGCTTCACCCACCACGTGCCGATGGGCATTGCCGTCGGGCTGCTGCTGGGCAAGACCGTTGGAGTCTTCGGCCTGACCTGGCTGGCCGTGAAAATCGGCATCGCCAGCCTGCCGGCCGGGGCCAACTGGGGCCAGATATTGGGCGTGGCGATCTTGTGCGGTATTGGTTTCACCATGAGCCTGTTCGTCGGCTCCCTGGCGTTCGAGCCTGGTGTGAGCGACTACGCGGGCATGGACCGGATGGGAATCCTCACCGGTTCGATCCTGGCGGCGTTGTTGGGTTACGCGGTGGTGGCAGCAGCCAGCAGAAAGCAGGCGGTGCTGGGGTCCTGATTAGGACATCTGATATACGCCCGCCGTCCCTGTGGGAGCGGGCTTGCTCGCGAAGAGGCCGGCACATCCAACAATTTCATTGGCTATGACGCTGCCTTCGCGAGCAAGCTCGCTCCCACAATTGGATCGGGTTACAGCCGAAGAGACAGGCCGGTTATAAGGCCGCCTCGCGCTAGCTTTTGATCTGGGCCCCCCGTTAACCATGAGGGCATGCCGAGCCCAGGCGAGGAACCACGTGGTAGGACAAGGGCGTTTTGGTCATGAGTCTCGCCCGTCAATCAGTGCGATACGCGACTCGTACCATCCACAGTAGAAATACGAACCCGCTCACCCACCCGGAACACCTCGTTCTCCTGCACCTGCTGCACATAGGCACGCATGCTGCCATCGTCTTCGCGAACGGTGATTTCCACACCCTGCGTCCGAGTCAGGCCTTCTTCAGTAGCGGAGCCGATCAGCCCACCCGCCACGGCGCCGATCACTGCGGCGACGATGCTGCCACGGCCACCACCGATGGCGCTACCGCCGACACCACCAACCACCGCACCAGCCGCACCGCCGATCGGGGTCTTGGTGCCTTCGATCTTCACTGGACGCAGGGACTCGATAGTCCCCATACGAATCGTCTGCACGCGACGCGCTTCGTCACGGGAGTAAGAGTCACCGGTCAGGCTCGACTGACAACCAGTGAGCAACATCGCCATCGTGGAAAAAGAAGCAACCAGCAAAACAGACTTACGCATAGGATCCACTCCAAAAGACAGTGATTCATTAAACTCCGCAGCTTGACGCCTGTCACGGCCTGGCCGGGATAAAATTGCTTTCATTCAGGTGGGATACAGGCGCACCCGAAAAATTCACCAAACAGTAGCGCCAATTTCCGAAACCTGCGTCATCCACCCAGGATTTTTTCATGGATTACTTCATCATCATCGCCACCACCGTTGCCGGTCTGTATTTCCATTGGTGGCTCTACGTGCGGATCAAACGCTGGATGGACCGCGACCTGGCGCTGTCATTGGCGGGCAAGGATGAGCTGAAGAAGGCCTACATGCTGGAACAACTGGCCCACGCCCGGGAGCAGGGAATCAAGCGCCGGGATCTGCCGCAGTGGCTGCACACCGCTGCGGCAGGTTATGGGGCTAAGGCGCCAGGCGCTCGCGAATCCAACTTGCCCCTTGCAGGCGGTAGTTGAGGCGATCGTGCAGGCGGCTCGGGCGGCCCTGCCAGAACTCGATGCGCTCGGGCAGCAAGCGGTAACCGCCCCAATGCTCCGGACAATGAGGCTGACTGTCGCTGAAACGTTGTTCGGTGGCCTTGAGCAGGTCTTCCAGCTCACCGCGTCCGGCAATTACCCGGCTCTGGGGTGAAGCCCACGCCCCAAGACGACTGCCCAATGGGCGTACTTGGTAATAGGCGTCGGACTCCTGCGCCGTCACCTTCACCACCTCGCCTTCGATTCGCACCTGGCGCTCCAGGGAAGGCCAGAAAAACGTCATCGCCGCGAATGGGTTCGCAGCCAGTTGCTGCCCCTTCGCGCTGTCGTAGTTGGTGAAAAATGTGAAGCCCTGGGCATCCAGCCCCTTGAGCAGCAGGATCCGGCAATGCGGACGCCCATCTGCATCCACCGTCGCCAGGGTCATGGCGTTGGCCTCCACCGGGGCCTGCTCGGTTTTTACTGCGTCGGCGAACCACTGATGGAACAATGCAAACGGCTCGGCCGGGGCTTGCGCCTCGGTCAGGCCATCGCGGGTGTAGTCGCGGCGCATATCAGCCAGCGCTTGGGTCATGACGCATTCCTTGTGGTTAGCCCATCACTGCTTGGAGGTATCGGCGGCCGCGACTTTCTTGGTATCGGTGGCGGCTTTGGCCGGTTGGGGTTTCTTCGCCGGGGTCGTGGTCTTGGCCGGCGCTTTTTTCGCTGGAGCCTTGGCGGCGGCCTTTTTGGCCGGGGCTTTCTTGGTGGCCGGGGTCGTTGCTTTTTTCGCCGCTGGCGTCGGGGCCGGGGCGGCAGGCTTGACGTCCTGGGCCGCCACCATCGTTACAGGGGCCGGCGCCGGCATGTTGTATTTGCTCAACAGCGCAACCATGGTGTTCTGCGGGGTCACCAGCAACTCCACACGGCGGTTCAAGGCGCGGCCTTCCACGCTGTCATTGGCCGCACGGGGTGCCACTGCGCCCATGCCGCGCAGCATCAAGCGGTCACGCTGCAAGCCGCTGAGACGGAAAATCGCCGCCACGGACTGGGCACGTTCCTGGCTGAGCTTCAGGTTGGCCGGTGCAGCGCCCGACGTGTCGGCGTGACCCAGAATCAGCACGGCGGTCTTCGGATCTGCCTCGAGGATTTTCGCAACGCGGGTGAAGGGGCCGAGGGTCACTGGCAGCAACATGGCCGGACGGTCCGGGTTGAACGAGCTGTCCACCGGAGCGGTGACCACCAACACGTTGTCGCGACGTTCAAGTTCCAGCTTGCTGTCCTGGATGGCCGTGCGCAGCTTCGGCTCGTAGTCGTCGAGCCAGGCCTGGGTGACTTTTGGGTCCGGCATCGGCACCGCCTTGGCGGTTTCCTGGTCCTTGCCACCGAACGGCCACCACCATTTGCCGTTGCTTTCGGCTTCGGCCTTGGCAATGGCCGGCGCCTTGGCTTCAGGCTTGGCTTCGGGTTTCACTGCATCTTTTTTGGCGACGTCGGCACCGTCGTCGGAAGAAAACGGCCACCACCCATGAGTGGCACCCTCGGCCTTGGCTTGGGGTGCAACGGCGGCCGGCTTCAGAGGAGCCGTTGGTGCCGTTGGCGGCGTTTCCTTGGCCGCCACTTTGTCGGAGGAACCGAACGGCCACCAGCCACTGCCGCCCTCGGCATCATTTTGTGGGGTTTGTGCGCAACCGGTAATAGCGAAGCACAGCGCCAGAGCGAGCGTTTTATTCGATGACATTGGATATCCACAAAATGATTTGAATGAAAAATAAAAGGCCAGGTTCGGCCGCATAAACAGACGCTTGGAAACTGAAAAGGACACGAGGTTCCTGTGTCCACTGCCTTCAATGGCTTTTTACAGACAAGTGGCAAGTACCCTCGCCAGGTTCTGAGCGCGCGGGTCCATCAACACATAAGGCCCGAGAGTGTTCGTCACGAAGCCGAACGCCACATCATGCTCTGGATCGGCAAAACCGATGGAGCCCCCTGCCCCCGGATGTCCAAATGCTCGCGGGCCGAGGCCGTAGGTCGCGTTCGGTACGTCCGGCTGGTCGAGCATGCATCCCAGGCCAAAACGGGTCTGGGTCAGCAGTGTCTTGTCTTCGCCGAAGCTGTGCTGGCGAGTCAGCTCGTCAAGCATTTCGCCTTCCAGCAAGCTTCCGTCCAACAGCCCGGCGTAGAACCCTGCCAGGCTGCGCGCATTGCCGTGGCCGTTGGCCGCCGGCTGCTGCATGCGCCGCCATTGCGGTTTGTTGGTGCTGGTCATGATCGACGGCGGGTTGGTGAATGCGCGGGTAGTCATGGCCGTGGGTTCGCGCATCGTCACTTGCAACAGACGCTGGGCCGCCGCATCGCCGGCATTGCCTTTGCCGCGGGCGATATGGGCCACGCGGTGAAACTCTTCGTCGGCCAGGCCTACATGAAAATCCAGCCCCAACGGTTTGGCGACCCGGGCCACGATGGATTCGCCCGGACCACGACCGTCAGCCCTGCGCAACAACTCGCCAACCAGCCAACCGTAAGTGATCGCGGCGTAACCGTGGCCTTCGCCCGGCGTCCACCACGGTGTTTCAGCGGCCAGCGCATCGACCATGGTTTGCCAGTCATACAGCGCTTCGGGCGGCAGCAGTTCGCGCAACGCCGGGAGCCCGGCCTGATGGCAGAGCAACTGGCGCAGGGTAATGGAGGCCTTGCCGGCCGCAGCGAATTCTGGCCAATAGCGGGCAACCGGGGCGTCCAGTTGCAACTTGCCTTCGGCCACCAGTTGCAGGGCAGTGACGGCCGTGAAGGTCTTGGTGCAGGAAAACAGATTGGCGATGGTGTCGCTGTGCCACGCTTCACTGCCATCCTTGTCAGCCGTGCCGGCCCACAGATCGATCACCGTGCGGCCACCGACCTGGATACACAGCGCCGCACCGCGCTCTTGAGGATCGTCGAACAGTGCCGCGAAGGCTTCACGCACCGCTTCGAACTGAAGCTCATAATGACCTTGAATCTGCACCCGCAACTCCTTTGAAACAAAGACTTTTCAGAGTGGCTGGCATTGTTTCAGGCATTAGGGTTTTTGGGAACCGCCACAGGACGGCTGGCGGGACACTGATCCGTGTGGCGAGGGAGCTTGCTCCCGCTGGGTTGCGAAGCAGCCCCCTCGGAAATCTGGTCGTGATCAGCCTGGCGCACCGCGATGCCGGGATTCGGGTCTGCTGCGCAGCCCAGCGGGAGCAAGCTCCCTCGCCACAACAGCGTCCATCGCCAGAGCGGCTCCGTCAGGAAATTTCCCGCCGAAACGGCGGCAACGCATTGAGGATCGCCTTGCCGTAGCGCTGGGTCACCAACCTGCGGTCGAGCAACGTGATGGTGCCGCGGTCTTCTTCGGTACGCAGCAAGCGACCACAGGCCTGGACCAGCTTCAGCGAGGCGTCCGGCACGGAGATTTCCATGAACGGGTTGCCGCCACGGGCTTCGATCCATTCGGCCAGCGCCGCTTCCACCGGATCGTCCGGGACCGAGAACGGGATCTTGGCGATCACCACGTGCTCGCAGTAGGCACCGGGCAAGTCCACGCCTTCGGCAAAACTCGCCAGGCCGAACAGCACGCTGGAATCCCCGCCATCGACCCGCGCCTTGTGCTTGTTGAGGGTTTCCTGCTTCGACAGGTTGCCCTGGATGAAAACCTGTTTGCGCCAGTCACGGTCAAGGCCATCGAACACGTCCTGCATCTGTTTGCGCGAGGAAAACAGCACCAGGGTGCCCCGTGAGCCTTCCACCAGTTCCGGCAGGTCGCGGATGATCGCGGCGGTATGGGCGGCGGCGTCCCGAGGATCGGCCTTGAGGTCCGGCACCCGCAGCACGCCAGCATCGGCATGGTGGAAGGGGCTCGGGACCACGGCGGTCACGGCTTTTTTCGGCAGGCCGGCACGCATGCGGAAGCGGTCGAAGGTGCCCAGGGCGGTCAGGGTGGCGGATGTCACCAGCGCGCCATAGGCCACGTTCCACAAATTGCGCCGCAGCATGTCCGCTGCCAGGATCGGGCTGGCATTGACCTCGATGTCGAACAGCGAACCGCTTTCGGCCAGGGTCAGCCACCGTGCCATCGGCGGGTTGTCTTCCGGGTCTTCAACCGTGAATGCGGTCCACAGTTCCCAGTTGCCTTGCGAACGAGACAACAGGCTGCCGAACAGCGGATACCATTCCTCGGCCTGGTTGCTGGCGATGCCGATATTGACCTCGCCATCCATGCCTTCCTTGAGCAGGTCGGTCAGGCGGGTGAACAAGTCGGTCAAGCGCGCGAAGCCTTTCTTGAGCTCGATGCCCATCTCGCGCATGTGCTCGGGAATCACCCCGCCGACAAAACGATGGCGTGGTCGCTCACGGCCCTCGACGTCTTCGCCGGGCTTGAAATCGGCCACCTGCTCACAAGCTGTGAACATGAACTGCTGGTTGGTCTTGATCTCCCGGGCAAGCTCCGGCACTTGTTCGATGAACTTGCCCAGGTCTCCTGGCAGCGGGTGTTGGGCCAACAACTTGGTGAGGTTCTTGGCGGTGGTCTCCAGCCAGTCGGCGGTGGAACGCAGCCGCGTGTAGTGGGCAAAATGGCCGATGGCCTTGTCCGGCAGGTGATGGCCTTCGTCGAACACATAGATCGTGTCCCGCGGGTCCGGCAGCACTGCGCCACCGCCCAGGGCCAGGTCGGCCAGCACCATGTCGTGGTTGGTGACGATCACGTCGACCTTGCCCATGCCTTCGCGGGCCTTATAGAAGGCGCACTGGCCGAAATTCGGGCAATGACGGTTGGTGCATTGGCTATGGTCGGTCGTCAGGCGGGACCAGTCGGCATCTTCCAGGGCCGTGGACCAGCTGTCGCGGTCGCCGTCCCACTTATTGCCGGCCAGTTTCTCGATCATGCTGGTGAACAGCTTCTGGCTCGCCTCGTCGACTTCGATCTTGAAGCCTTCTTCTTCGAACAGCTGGGCCGTGGCGGTCTGCGCCTGGCCTTCCTGCAGCAACATGTCGAGCTTGGACAGGCACATGTAGCGTCCGCGCCCCTTGGCCAGGGCGAACGTGAAGTTCAAGCCGCTGTTGCGCATCAGGTCGGGCAAGTCCTTGTAGACGATCTGCTCTTGCAGGGCGACGGTGGCCGTGGCGATCACCAGGCGTTTGCCGGCGGCCTTGGCGGTGGGGATGGCCGCCAGGCTGTAGGCCACGGTCTTGCCGGTACCGGTGCCGGCCTCGACCGCCACGACGGCGGGCTCGCCACTGCGCCGGCCTTCGTCGTCGGTGTCGATGTCACCCAGGACTTTTGCCACTTCGGCAATCATCAGGCGCTGGCCATATCGCGGCTTGAGGCTCTTGGCTTCGAGAAAACGCGAATAGGCGCCCTGGATCGTGGTTTTGAGTTCGGTGCTGATCATGAATGGTCGGGCGCTAAAAACGCTGGATAAATTTTCAGTGGTTCGGATCGGCGGCTATCATACCCCGCTAATGAATCCTGCGCAGAACGGAGTAACCCAATGACACCCTTTGCCCTTATCTACACCCTGCATTTACTGGCCGCCCTGATCTGGGTCGGCGGCATGTTCTTCGCCTGGATGATCCTGCGACCCGCCGCAATGACGGCGCTTGAGGGCCCTGCTCGACTCAAGTTATGGGTAGAAGTGTTTCAACGTTTTTTCGTCTGGGTCTGGGTGGCAGTGGTGCTTTTGCCGATCAGCGGCGTAGGCCTGGTTCACGTGCGCTTCGCCGGCTTCGAAACCGCGCCGCGCTATGTGCAGGTCATGATGGGGCTGTATGTGGTGATGACGGCGCTGTTTATCCGGATCCAAGCCTTGCAGTTACCATCGTTGCGCAACGCCGTGACGGCCCAGGACTGGCCGGGGGGTGCGGCAGTATTAGGGAAGATTCGCCAACTGGTGGGGATCAATCTGTTGGTCGGGTTGCTGGTGGTAGCCATTGGCGCGGCGCGGCCGATGTTCTGAAAAAAACTCCAATGCCCCTGTGGGAGCGGGCTTGCTCGCGAAGAAGGAGTATCTGGTAGATGAATACTCACTGACCCACCGCCTTCGCGAGCAAGCCCGCTCCCACAGGGTTTGCTACTGATCTTAGAACCGTTGCACCGTCACCGCCCCCGCCGCGCCGGCAGGCCCTGGCTGGCCCTCTGCTCCGGGGCGGCCGCTTTTGCCACCATCGGCGGTATAGACGAGGCAGCCCTTGGCCTTGCCTCCTTTGCCCGGTTTGCCCCCCGGCCCTGGCGCGCCACCGACGCCACCGTCCACGGTCACCTTGATCTGTTCGGCAGGGTAGGCGCGAGGCAGCTCCAGGCGCACCAGTGCACCGGCGGCACCCGGCTGGCCATCGCTGCCATTGCTGCCGTCGGCACCGCGTCCAGCCGAACCCCAGGTGCAACCCGGCGCCTGGCCGTTGGCGCCGTCGAGACCGACGTAGCCCGGCGCACCGGCACCACCGCGAGCATCCACCGACAATAAAGGTGCATTCAGCGCTTCAAAACGCAGATTGAGATCGCGCCCCGGCCGTGCCGCCTTCGTAAAAGTGCCGGGTGCGCCGCGAGCAGTGATCTGGCTGCCATCGGCCATTTCAGCCTGGGCCACTTTCATTGCCAACACCTGTTGAGCCGGCACAATGGCGATTCGCGCTTCACGCCCCAGGTGCAATTGGGCGATGGTCAGCTCAGTGACATTGGACGGCACCAGCAGCGTGCCGTAGTCAGCCACGTCGAGCCGTTCCAGGGCCAAGGTGCTGGTGGTGTTGGGCAGGCGCATCAATGAATGGCTTTCTACCTGGAGCACTTGGGCCGAAGCCCATGGGCACACGAGTGCGACGAGCAGACACAATTTACGCATGGGAAGCCTCTGGCGCGGTCGGAAGGGTTTGCAGATGGAAGATGCCGAACAGCAGCACTCTGAGGCGATCACGACCCGGCGCAGGGCGACCACGGAAACTGGCCCTGAACAGCAGTAATTCCAGCAGATGGAGCGCCAGCAAAAACGCGCCGGCGAGATTGACCAGCAGATGCAGCGGCTGGACGAACGGCACGATCAAGTTGACCAGCACCACCAGCCAGAACAGCAGGGTCAGCAAGCGACCCAGCCCCCAAAACACCTTCATACGGCCCCCCGGTCGAGCATTATTCTTTGCACGCACAGTAACGGCTTGCGCGCTGGATAAGCCAGAGGGCCAGGCAAATTTAATCTAGCCCGAGCATCCGCCCGCCGGATCGTCTCGTCGACGACCCGGCAGCCCTGGCCCGCGCCTCAACGCTTGATATGCAATTCAACCCGACGGTTCTGCGCCCGCCCTTCGTCGGTCTCGTTGTCAGCTACCGGCTCGCTTTCGCCCTTGCCTTCGCTGGTGAGTTTGCCGGGCGCCAGCCCCTGGGTCAGCAGGTACTCCACGACACTACTGGCCCGGCGCTCGGAAAGCCCCTGGTTGTAGGTGTCGGTCCCGACACTGTCGGTGTGGCCCACCACACGGATACTGGCGACATCGGCATTGCTCAACTTGCCGACGAGCCCATCGAGCTGACTGCGAGCGTCTGCGGTGAGGTTGGACTTGTCGAAATCAAACAGCACTTTGCCGGCGTCGTTGAGGGTGATGACTTCGCTGGTCGGTGCCTGGGGCTCGACCGGCGGAGCGCTGGCCGGGTATTGCGGCAATGGGCACCCGTGATGTTCGACGGGCGTATTGGCAGGCGTATCAGGGCAACGGTCGCGGCGGTCGAACACGCCGTCACCGTCTTCATCGCCGTCCTGGGCATAGCAGATCAAACCACCGCCCAACAGCCCCAACGCGGCGCCGCCGGCAGCCCATCCGCTGCTTTCGATCGCACCCAAGCCACCGCCAACCAGGCCGCCGATCAAGCTGCAGATTGGCCAAGTGCGTTGATTGAGGGGCGCGCTGCCATCGCTGTGCGTGGCGCAACCGGACAATAGGCTGCTCGCCAGCAGCACCGGCAAGGCGGCCTTGATTAGAACATTCATGGTGAAAGCTCCTGTGTCACCGGCCCATACCGGTCACACAGGAGTAAAGACCCGCATCCGCAACTCAACAAGCCGCGCGGGCAAAGGGGTTCAGCGGTTTATCTTGATTTCGGTGCGGCGGTTCAAGGCACGTCCGTCGGCGGTTTTGTTGTCTGCCACCGGCTGGCTTTCGCCGGCACCGGCCACCGAGACAAAACTGGCACGAGGCACGCCCTGTTCGACCAGGTATTGCACGACCGAATTGGCCCGTTTCTCCGACAACCGCTGGTTATAGGCATTGCTGCCGACGCTGTCGGTGTGACCCGTGACCCGCAGCTGCGCGGTGGACGTTTCCTGTTTCAGCCGGGTCGCGACGGTGCTCAGCACTTCCTTGTCGGTTGGGGTCAGCGTGGCTTTGTTGAATTCAAAGTGCACGTCGCGGATCACGATGGTCTCCTCCTTGACCACGACAGGCGCTTCGACCACTGGCGCCGGCGCCGGTGGCGGGCAACCGTCGGCATCGACCTGCACACCCTTCGGCGTGCCCGGGCACTTGTCGCGGCTGTCCGGCACACCATCGCCATCTTCGTCGCCGTCGCCATGAGCCCAGCACCAGCCCGCTGCCACAGTGCCGGCCACCAACGCACCAGGACCGATCCAGGAGCTGCTTTCAATGGCGCCCAATCCCGCGCCAACGACGCCGCCAGTGGCCGCACAGATCGGCCAGTCGGTTTTCTGCAAACCTGCGCAACCAGTCAACACACTGGTGAGCAGAACCAGGGGTAACGCTGTCCGAACGATGCTCATCGGTTTTTCTCCTTGAGGGATCGGCTTTGCGCCGATTCAGGGGAGTAAAGACCCGAGTTCGACTCTGCGCCAGCCTTGGGCATTCGTCGGTTTCGCCGCGTGTTTACGGCCGTTCGACCCGCTCGCGCGCAAACCGCTCTAGGCCATGATGTCCGGGCAGGCTATCGTGAGGGTTCTGACTGAGGAACTTCGATGACCGTTGCCATCTCTTCGCGTACGCCCCAACAAGCCCTGGCGGCCGTGCTTGACCGTTATGCCCCGCAAACGCTGCTGTTGATCGGCGCCGACAGCTTCCCCGCGCTCGAAGCCTTCCAACAGGCGCATCCAGCCACCGAAGTCGTGCATACCGGCCCCGGCGCGCTGCCGGCGGACGTAGCGGCACGGCGTTTTGACCTGGCCCTGGCGCTCGATTGCCTGGAGCATTTGCCCAAGCGCGACGGTCTGAACCTGTTGGGTGGCATCCGCAACCTGAACGCCAGCCGTATCGCCGTGCTGGCGGACCTGAACGCCTGCGGCTGGCAGGAAACGGACTTCTTTTCCCTGGCGTTGCAGGCCAGCGAACGGTTCCAGCGCCAGGATCAGGTCTTGACCCTGTTCACCTACGATCTGCTTGAATACAAACAAGTCCCCGACTGGCTCAACTCCCGTTTTTGGGCCAACCCGGAAAATTTCGGAAAATACTGGTGGTAGCCTTGAACACAATGCACGCACCCATTTGCCCTTGCGGCAGTGGCAACCCACTGCCAGCCTGCTGCGGCCATTACCACGACGGCCATCCGGCGCCCTGCGCCGAAGCCCTGATGCGCTCGCGCTATAGCGCCTATGTGTTGGGTCTGGTGGACTACTTGGTGCACACCACGCTCCCGGCCCAGCAGGACGATCTCGACCGCCAGTCCATCAGCGAGTGGAGCGCCAACAGCACCTGGCTGGGGCTGGAAGTGGAAAGCAGCGAGGTCTTCGGTGGCCAGCCGGAACACGCCTTCGTCACTTTCACGGCCCGCTGGCATGACGGCCAGGGCGAACACAGCCACCGCGAACAGTCTTCATTCGTACAAAACGGCGGGCACTGGTATTTCATCGACCCCACCGTATCGGTCAAGGCCGGACGCAACGACAGCTGCCCGTGCGGCAGCGGACAAAAATTCAAGAAGTGCTGCGCAGGCTACTTCGCGCGCTAATTTCGGAAACGTCCGACGCCCGTCCGCTCTCCAGCGGGCTAGACTGGGGGAAACCAGAGGCACGGATATGAACCATTCACCCTTGCTATTGCGCATCGCTTGCCTGCTGCTGTTCGTCGGGCTCGGCGGCTGCGCGTCATGGCAAGGCGAAGAGGCCCCGGAGCCGCAGGTGCATCTGGTCAAGGTCGAGGTGGTGCGGGCTCGGCTCCTTGAGCAGAAGTTCATGCTGCACTTTCGCGTCGACAACCCTGCCGACAGCGACCTGACCGTACGCGGCCTGACCTACCGCATTCATCTGGGAGACCTGCTGTTGACCGAAGGTGAGCATGAGCATTGGTTCACCGTGGGCCCCAGGCACAGCGCCTTCTTCAAAGTACCGATCCGTACCAACCTGTGGCCGCAAGTGCGGGAGGTAGTGAAACTCCTGGGCAAACCCCGACAGGAGATCCCCTATCGTCTGGAAGGTGAGCTGGAAACCGGATTATTCATCGCCCACTACGTGCACCTGGAGCGCAATGGCGTGATAATCGCCGCCGATTTAATTGCGGAGTAACCCCGATGACCCAGCAGCCTCACGTCCACGGTCCTGATTGCAATCATGATCATGACCATCATCACGACCATGACCACGGCCATGTCCATGGCCCGAACTGCGGCCACGCCCACCAGGAACCGGTGCGCAACGCCCTGAAGGATGTCGGTCGCAATGACCCTTGCCCATGCGGCAACGGCAAGAAGTTCAAGAAGTGCCACGGGGCTTGAGGGTCCGGGCGAAGAACTTCTTCGCCTGCTAGGCCGTTATCGCGAGCAAGCTCGCTCCCACAGGGGATTTGAGGTGAGGCGATATTTAATGATCGCCGAAGAATCAATGTGGGAGCGAGCTTGCTCGCGATGAGGCCGGCACATTCAGTGCCGACCTGTCAGCCCGCCTCCAGAATCCGCCGCACACTGCTCACCGTCGCATACTCGCCGTGCAAGTTGCCCAGGGACATGGCATGCACCTCGCTGGCCGAGCGGGCATTGCCGAAATAGTCGGCCTTATCAAAAGTGAAGCAGGCGTCTTCGGCCACCCAGGTGTCGAATCCCAGGTTGCCGGCCGTGCGCGCTGTGGACTCTACCGAGTTGTTCGTCGCCACGCCGACGATCACCAATTGCCCGATCCCGGCCTTACGCAGGTTTTCTTCCAGACGGGTACCGCTGAACGCATCCGGCACCTGCTTCTGAATCAGCTCTTCACCGGCCATCGGCTCGAATCGTGGTTGAACCTCTACGCCCGCCTGTCCTGGCCAGAACACCGAGTCCGGTGAGCGGGACAGATGGTGGACGTGAATCACTGGCCGCGCCGAATGTCTCCAGAACGCCAGTAATTCCAGCATGCGCAACTCCGCCTCGGGATTGTTGCGGGAGCCGAGCGTGGGATGAAGGATGCCTTTTTGTTGATCGATGAGGATCAACGCTGCGTTTTTCTGTAGCTCCATGCCGGTTTTCTCTTGCTCGGTCATTGATTTTTCCACACTTGAGCATCACCTCTTCCTACAGGCAAGCCTTCGAGCAAAAGAGGACAACCTCCTGCCGTCGATTGTTGTCCCTTCATCACGATGTCTTATCTGGAGCCCTCCCATGATCGACCTGTATTACTGGACCACCCCTAACGGCCATAAAATTTCGCTGTTCCTGGAAGAAGCCGGCCTGCCTTACAAGGTGCACCCGATCAATATCGGCCAAGGCGAGCAATTCAAACCTGAATTCCTCAAGATCGCGCCAAACAACCGCATTCCCGCCATCGTCGACCATGAACCGGCCGACGGCGGCGAACCGATCTCACTGTTTGAATCCGGCGCCATCCTGCTGTACCTGGCGGAAAAAACCGGCCAGTTCCTTCCCAAGGATCTACGCGGGCGGCAAGAAGTCCTGCAATGGCTGTTCTGGCAAATGGGCGGCCTGGGACCGATGGCCGGGCAGAATCATCATTTCAGCCAGTTCGCACCGGAAAAGATCCCCTACGCAATCAAGCGCTATGTCGACGAGACCGCTCGCTTGTACGGCGTTCTGGACCGACGCCTGGCCGACCGTGACTTCGTGGCTGGCAGTGAATACAGCATCGCCGACATGGCGATCTACCCTTGGACGGTGTCCCACAAATGGCAGAGCCAGCGGCTGGAAGACTTCCCTAACGTGCAACGCTGGTTCAACCGCATCAAGGAACGTCCGGCGACCGTGAAGGCCTACGCCCTGGTGGACAAGATCAACCCACCCAAATCCTGAGATGACGCGACGGCGAGGATTCGGTGTCATCCCGAAGGTCAGGATGTCACCGAGCCCGGGCTTTCATCGCCAAATCAACAAATAACCCTCGCCCCCGCTTGCGCGGCCCCCTCCTGCTCACTAACGTAGCGCCTTTATTGGTGCTACCCCCCCGCAGGAGCTTTGCCATGGCCTCGCCAGCCTCTATTTCCTTTTTCCCCCGGCTCGGCGCTGCCGCCGCAGTGGCCAGTGTGCTCGGCTTGAGCGGTTGCCAGACCTGGAATACCCAGGACTCGGTCCCGCCCACTTCCGGCGTACAGCCGCTCAAGGGGCTGGCACAGAACGTCTCGATTCGACGCAATGCCATGGGCATGCCGCTGATCGAAAGCAACAGCTTCCACGACGCCCTGTTCACCCTCGGCTACGTCCATGCCAGCGACCGCATCACCCAAATGGTGACCCTGCGCCTGCTGGCCCAGGGGCGGTTGGCGGAAATGTCCGGCGCCGAACGGCTGGACGTCGACCGCTACATGCGCGCCGTCAATCTGAAGAAAAACGCCGATGAGCTGTACAAGGCTTCTTCGCCACGGCTCAAGCGTTTCTTCGAGGTCTATGCCCGCGGCGTCAACGCCTACCTGTTCCGCTACCGCGACAAGTTGCCGTCGGACCTGGCCGCCACCGGTTACAAACCCGAATACTGGAAACCGGAAGATTCGGCGCTGATGTTCTGCCTGTTGAACTTCAGCCAGTCGGCCAACCTGCCGGAAGAAATCGCCAGCCTGGTACTGGCCCAGACGGTCACCAACGATAAGCTCGCCTGGCTGAGCCCGTCCTATCCGGACGAGCAACTGCCCTTGGCCGAGGCCGAAAAGCTCCAGGGAATCCGTCTCAACGGCCAGGTTCCGGGGCTGCAGGAGATCAGCAAGGCCACCGGCCAACTGGCTGGGATGAACCTGCTGGGCGCTGCCTCTTCGAGCAACTGGGCCATCGCGCCACAACGCAGTCGCAGCGGCAAGAGCCTGCTGGCCAGCGACAGCCACGGGCCGTTGGGGGTGCCGGCGCTGTGGAGCCCGGTGCAGATCCGGGCACCGAAGTATCAGGCAGCCGGGATTTCCGTGGCGGGTATCCCGATGATCCTGGCGGGCTTCAACGGCAAGGTAGCCTGGAGCATGACCAGTGTCCTGGGAGACAACCAGGACCTGTTTCTGGAAAAAATCCGACGCCAAGGCAATGGCCTTTCCTACGAGGTCAACGGCAAATGGCAGCCGGTAATGGTGCGTAACGAAACCTATTTCATCAAAGGCCAGCGATCGATTCGCGAAGCGGTGTTCGAGACTCGCCATGGCCCATTGCTCAATAGCGCCCAAGGCCTGGCCATGGCCAGCGGCTTTGGCCTGGCGTTGCAGACGCCGAGCTTTACCGACGACAAGACCCTGGACGCGTTTTTCGACCTGTCCCGTGCGCAAAGTGCCGAGAAAGCCTCCGACGCCAGCCGGGAAATCCGTGCGATGGCGGTGAATCTGGTCTTCGCCGATGCCAGTCATATCGGCTGGCAAGTCACCGGCCGCTACCCAAACCGCCGCGAAGGCGAAGGCCTGTTGCCGTCGCCAGGCTGGGACGGCCGCTACGATTGGGATGGCTATGCCGATCCGATGCTGCACCCTTACGACCAGGACCCGGCCCAGGGCTGGCTCGGCACGGCCAACCAGCGCGTCATCCCCCACGGCTACGGCATGCAATTGTCCAACTCCTGGGCCGCACCGGAGCGTGGCGAACGCATGGCCGAACTGGCCGGCGCAGGCAAGCACGACACCCGCAGCCTGACCGCCATGCAATATGACCAGACCACGACCTTCGCGGCCAAGCTCAAGAAAGTCTTCGAAGCGCCGGGCATGGCCCAACCGCTCAGGCAGGCGATCGAAGCGCTGCCGATCACTGAACGGGCCAAGGCCCGCGAGGCCTACACCCGCCTGATGGCGTTCGATGGGCGGCTCAGCCCGACCTCCGCCGACGCGGCGGTTTATGAGCTGTTCCTGCAGGAAAGCATGAAGCAGATTTTCCTCGACGAACTGGGCCCGGACAGCAGTCCGGCGTGGAAAGCATTGATCGCCAATGGTCAGTCGTCCTACTCGGCCCAGGCCGACCATCTGCTGGGACGCGAAGACAGCCCGTTCTGGGACGATGTGCGCACGCCGCAAAAAGAAGACAAGGCCGTTGTCCTGGCCCGCAGCCTGGCCGCCGCTATCAACGCCGGTGACAGCCAACTGGGCGCGGATCACAAGGCCTGGCAATGGGGCAACCTGCATCGCTACGAGTGGAAAAACAGCAGTGGCCAGGTCGTACGCGGCCCGGTTGCGGCCGGTGGCGATGCCAGCACGCTCAACGTGGCGGCGTTTGCCTGGGGCCAGGATTTCTACACCACGCTGGCGCCGGCCATGCGTTTTATCGTCGACTTCGGCCAGCCTGAACCGTTGATGGTGCAGGACGGCGCGGGCCAATCCGGTAACCCGGCGAGCCCGAACTATGTCAATGGCATCGATCCGTGGATCAAGGGGCAGTACCAGAATTTGCCGCTGCAACCACAGAACTTCGATCGGGCCTATGGCAAGACGCGGTTGACCCTGGTGCCTGGCAAGTAACTGCCGACCGGGGCTGAAGACAAGACGCCTGTGGAGGGAGCTTGCTTTCGCTGGACTGCGAAGCAGGCCCCGGCACGTCTACAGGCAGACCGCGTCAGTCGGTGTTACGACTGCTGCGCAGCCGAGCGGGAGCAAGCTCCCTCGCCACGGTGATTGGGTGTTGAATTCGGTATCGCGGTTCGACACAAAGCCAGTGTGGGAGCGAGCTTGCTCGTGATGAAGTCAATCCATTCCAGCGAAAACCCAATAGAACTTCTCCCCCCGCCAGCGCCTCTACCTGACAAGCCCATCGCCCCGGTGACTGCATGGATCTTGTCATTGCCCGCCCCGAAGGCCTGTATTGCCCGCCCGGGGATTTCTACATCGACCCGTGGCGTCCGGTAGAACGTTCAGTCATCACCCACGCCCATGGCGACCATGCCCGCAACGGCAACCAACATTACCTGGCAGCGGCGCCCGGCGAAGGCATTCTGCGTTCCCGCCTCGGCCAGGACATCGACCTGCAAACCCTGCCCTACGGCGAACGCCTGCTGCATCACGGCGTGACCTTGAGTTTTCACCCCGCCGGCCATGTGCTGGGCTCGGCCCAGGTGCGGCTGGAATATCAAGGTGAGGTCTGGGTGGCGTCGGGGGATTACAAAGTCGAGCCCGACGGCACCTGTGCGCCCTTCGAACCGGTGAAATGTCATACCTTCATCACGGAATCCACCTTTGGCCTGCCGATTTATCGCTGGCAGCCCCAGACGCAGGTTTTCGACGAGATCAACCAATGGTGGCGCGGGAACATTGCCGCCGGCCGGGCCAGCGTGCTGTTCTGCTATTCCTTTGGCAAGGCCCAGCGGATTCTTCACGGTATCGATGAAAGCCTCGGGCCGATCCTGGCCCACGGGGCCGTGGAGCCGCTGAACCGTGTGTATCGCGAGGCCGGGGTTTATCTGCCGCCAACGATCTACGCCGGCGAGGTGAAAAAGAACGACCCGATCATGGGCCAGGCGTTGGTCATCGCCCCGCCCTCCGCCGGCGGCAATACCTGGATGCGCCGCTTCGGCGACTACAGCGATGCCTTTGCCAGCGGCTGGATGCGCCTGCGCGGCACGCGGCGGCGGCGTGGCGTCGACCGGGGTTTTGTACTGTCCGATCACGCCGACTGGCCCGGCCTGCTCTGGGCCATCGAACAGACTGGCGCCGAGCGGGTCATGGTCACTCACGGTTCGGTCGGCGTGCTGGTGCGCCATTTATGCGAGCAAGGCCTCGACGCCCAAGGGTTCACCACCGAATACGGCGACGACGAAGAAGACCGCGCCGCCACGATCGATGCCGGCGCCGACACCGATTCCGGCGAGGAGGCACCATGAAAGCCTTCGCCGAGCTGTACGCCGAGTTGGATGCCACTACGTCGAGCAATGCCAAGCTCGCCGCTATGCAGAACTACTTCACCCAAGCCCCGCCCGAGGACGCGGCGTGGGCGGTGTATTTCCTTTCCGGCGGGCGCCCACGGCAGCTGGTTCCGGTAAAGATCCTGCGGGAGTTGGCAGTGCAAGTATCCGGGCTCTCGGGGTGGCTGTTCGAAGAAAGCTACCAGGCGGTCGGCGACCTGGCCGAGACCATTTCATTGGTGTTGCCGGAATCGCCCCACAGTTCCGACGAAGGCCTGGCACTGTGGATCGAGGATAAATTGTTGCCGTTGCGGGGTGAGTCGCCGGAAGTCCTGGCACACCGGCTACCGGCATTGTGGGCGCAACTGGACCGGCCAAGCCTGATGTTGTGCATCAAGCTCATTACCGGCAGTTTCCGGGTCGGCGTGTCCAAACTGCTGGTGACCCGCGCCCTGGCCGGCTTGGCCAATCTGGACAGCAAACGGGTGGCCCAACGTATGGTGGGCTATACCGACCTGTCCCATCGTCCAACCGCCGCAGGTTATCTCAAGCTGATCGCAGCTGAATCCTCCGATGAACATGCCCAGCGCGGCGGCCAGCCGTACCCGTTTTTCCTGGCCCATGGGTTGTCCGCGCCAGTGGAGCAGTTCGATACGCTGCTGGGCCCGGCCAGTGATTGGCAAGTGGAATGGAAGTGGGACGGCATCCGCTCCCAGGTGATCAAGCGCGACGGCCACCTGTGGGTCTGGTCCCGGGGTGAGGATCTGGTAACCGACCGTTTCCCCGAACTGCATGCCCTCGCGCAGGCGCTGCCCGACGGTACGGTGATCGACGGCGAAATCGTGGTGTGGAAAACTTCCCGGCCGAAAACCGAGGACGCCTTCGATCCGGACACGCTGCTGCAACCGGCCGTGCAGCCCTTCGCCCTGTTGCAACAGCGCATCGGGCGCAAGACCCTGGGCAAGAAAATCCTCGAAGATGCCCCCGTGGTGGTGATGGCCTACGACCTGCTGGAATGGCAGGGCGAGGACTGGCGCAGCCGCCCCCAAGTCGAACGCCGCGAACAATTGGAAGCACTGCTTGCCCGCGTCCATAGCCCGGTGCTGTTGCCATCACCGATTGTCACCGGTCCGGACTGGCTCGACCTGGCCCGGCAGCGCGAAGCCTCTCGCAGCCTCGGCGTCGAAGGCATGATGCTCAAGGCTCGCAACGCGCTGTACGGCGTCGGTCGCACCAAAGACATGGGCGTGTGGTGGAAGTGGAAAATCGACCCGTTCAGCGTCGACGCGGTGCTCATCTATGCCCAGCGCGGCCATGGCCGGCGTGCCAGTCTGTACAGCGATTACACCTTCGCCGTATGGGATAACCCGCCGGGCAGCCGCGAACGGACCCTGGTGCCCTTTGCCAAGGCCTATTCGGGGCTGACCGATGAAGAAATGCGCCAGGTCGACAGCATCGTGCGCAAGACCACCGTGGAAAAATTCGGGCCCGTGAGCAGTGTCACGCCCACCCTGGTGTTCGAACTGGGCTTCGAGGGCATCGCCCTGTCCAAGCGCCACAAGAGCGGGATCGCCGTGCGGTTTCCGCGAATGTTGCGCTGGCGCCGGGACAAAGGCGTCGACGAGGCCGACACGCTGGTGACACTTCAGGATCTGTTGAAAAGCTGACCCCCCTCCCGGGCCAGGCTGCTGAACGCCGGCGTGACTATCAAGGCGATGCATTTCATAGTGTACTTCTCCACAGTCTAGCTGAGGCGCGTTGGTGCTCTGCCCCTTCGCTCTAGACAATAGTCACTATGTAACACGGATGAAAAAAAGTGTGAGTCGTCAATGACGGCATCTAAGTATATGCATGTGTTAAATAGGCGATTTAGCGCATCTAAAAAACTATTGATACTCCGCGCACTAGCAGTTTTTCTGACGCCGTAATTGCGTCACCTGCGCCTTCATCATGATAATAAAAAACCGCCTTGCTCTTTCAAAGCGCACTGCTAACGTGACATCAGACCCGTCATTTATTTTAGTGTCTCCATCGTCCAGATCCTGCGCCAAGCCGATTATGCAACCATGAAAGGGATGCAATCATTCGGGGAGTGCCAGCCCCTTCCCAGGGTGAAGCCGAGCGGGACCGCCCCCCAATGGCATGTTGAATCCAGAACGTGCCACCCATACGAGTAGGGAGCCTGCCATGCGCGCAGAGAAGCGGTTCCAGTCGCTGGACAGTTTCAGGGGATTGATGGCCATTTCAGTGATGCTTTATCACTTACGTGTCAGCGGCAGCTTTACCGAATGGTTGTTATTTCGCCATGCCGAAGTATTTGTATCTTTCTTTTTTGTATTGAGTGGCTTTGTCTTGACGCATGCTTATGGCCGTTCCGTACAGTTTAACTTTCGAAAGTTCTTCATCACACGAACCTTCCGCTTGCTACCCCTGCACCTCTTTATGCTGAGTATTTTTGTACTGTTAGAGTGCGGCAGATACATGGCTGCTCAAAAAGGCATGGACTTCAACAACTCACCCTTTTCAGGGAAGTTTGCCCCTTCCGAAATCCTGCCGAATGCACTGCTGTTGCAATCCTGGACGCATTTGACTGAGCCACTGTCGTTCAACTTTCCATCGTGGAGCATCAGTATCGAGTATTACACCTATATGATCTTCGCCCTGATCCTGAGCATCGCTTTCGGCGCCAAGACGTGGGTATGGGTGACGGTGGTGTTCGTGGCCTTGGCGCTGATGTATGCAAGCAATACCTTCTTTACCGTCGAGTCGCTGCGGGGCCTCGCCTACTTTTTCACCGGCTGCCTGGCTTACGCCGTGTACCTGAGGCTCCCCCACCCCACACAGGCCCAAACCTGGTTGCTGACAACGTTTGAAGTGGTGGCGGTGATCGTGGTGCTGGTTTTCGTGATCAATGATTTTGCAGGCAAGCAGTTGTGGGCCAGCCCGTTGTTCGGTGCCATCGTGGTGATATTCGCCTTTGATCGCGGCGCTGTGTCACGGTTGTTGGCGGGCCGTGGCTTCGGTTTCCTCGGCAAATTGTCTTATTCCATCTACCTGACCCACGCGGCCGTTCTGTTTTGCGTAGTGTCGGCGTTCATGGTGGCGAAAAAAATCTCAGGCGTTGACATTGCACCGGTGATCGACGGGACTCGTTATCTGGACCTCGGTAATGTGCTGCTTAATAACCTCATCGCTTTGCTGGTAGCGGGATCAGTCGTCCTGGTGTCGATGTTCACCTACCGATATGTCGAAATGACCGGGCAATCCCTTGGTCGAGCGCTTAGTAACACCCCCGCCCACAGCCGTCCGGTATTAAGGCCTGATACCGAGGTTTGAAAAAACCGCGATTAAAACCTTCAGGCCGCTGCGGCTTCGCTGTGAAGGGCCTGCTCCAGCACGATCAGCACACGATGTTTTGAACAGCGGCCACTTCCTTGCCACTTGAGCGATAGAACACAGAGTCGGCACCATCCTGGTGCGCCTTTTAAGGTACGCTCGTACCCGCGCACCATCGCGCTCCGTGACCGGCCGCCGTGGCTTTTAAAACACTTGTTCGGCACTGTGGTTCGGAAATTGCTACCTTTATGCCGTCATACCGTTCTCGCCTTCACCGGTAACAATACTTACGCGCCACAAGCGCTCATATTGGTTTTAGGGATTGAATAATGAAAAAAGCACTGCTGACCCTTTCTGCACTGGCGTTGTGCATGGCCGCTGGCGTGGCCACGGCCAAGGAATACAAGGAACTGCGTTTTGGTGTCGACCCGTCCTACGCCCCGTTTGAGTCCAAGGCCGCCGACGGCAGCCTGGTCGGTTTCGACATCGACCTGGGCAATGCGATCTGCGCGGAGCTGAAGGTCAAATGCAAATGGGTCGAAAGTGATTTCGACGGCATGATTCCGGGCCTCAAGGCCAATAAATTCGACGGTGTGATCTCTTCCATGACCGTGACCCCGGCCCGCGAGAAAGTCATCGACTTCTCCGCCGAGCTGTTCTCCGGCCCAACCTCCCTCGTGTTCAAGAAAGGCTCGGGCCTGTCTGAAGACATCGCGTCGCTCAAAGGCAAGACCGTCGGCTACGAGCAAGGCACCATCCAGGAAGCCTATGCCAAAGCCGTGCTGGACAAGGCGGGCGTCAAGACCCAGGCCTATCAGAACCAGGACCAGGTCTACGCCGACCTGACTTCCGGCCGTCTCGACGCCTCCATCCAGGACATGCTGCAAGCCGAGCTGGGCTTCCTGAAATCGCCACAAGGCGCCGACTACGAAGTCAGCAAGCCTGTGGACAGCGAGCTGTTGCCTGCCAAGACTGCGATCGGTATCAAGAAAGGTAACAACGAGCTGAAGGCACTTTTGGATAAAGGTATCAAAGCGTTACACGATGACGGCAAGTACGCCGAGATCCAGAAAAAACACTTTGGCGATCTGAATCTGTACAGCGGCAAATAATGCGCTGCGCCCATCCGGTCTCGGATGGGCGCTTTTTTCCTGCCAAAGGCCTCTTTCATGTTCGAACAACTCCTACAAAATCTGGGGCTCTCCGCCTTCAGCCTGAAGGGCTTTGGCCCGCTGCTGATGCAGGGCACCTGGATGACCATCAAGCTGTCGGCCCTGTCCTTGCTGTTGAGCGTCTTGCTCGGCCTGCTGGGCGCCAGTGCCAAGCTGTCCAGCGTCAAACTCCTGCGAATTCCTGCCCAGCTCTACACCACGCTGATTCGCGGCGTGCCGGACCTGGTGCTGATGCTGCTGATTTTCTACAGCCTGCAAACCTGGCTGACCTCGTTTACCGACTTCATGGAATGGGAATACATCGAGATCGACCCATTCGGCGCTGGGGTCATCACCCTGGGCTTCATTTATGGCGCGTACTTCACCGAGACCTTTCGCGGCGCGATCCTCGCAGTGCCCCGGGGCCAGGTCGAAGCCGCCACGGCGTATGGCCTCAAACGTGGCCAGCGCTTTCGCTTCGTGGTATTCCCACAAATGATGCGCTTCGCCCTGCCGGGGATCGGCAACAACTGGATGGTGATGCTCAAGGCCACCGCGCTGGTGTCGATCATTGGCCTGGCCGACCTGGTCAAGGCGGCCCAAGACGCGGGCAAGAGCACCTATCAACTGTTTTACTTCCTGGTCCTGGCGGCCCTGATCTACCTGCTGATCACCAGCGCCTCCAACTTCATCCTGCGCTGGCTTGAACGCCGCTACGCCGCAGGCGCGCGGGAGGCCGTGCGATGATCGAGCTCCTGCAAGAATACTGGCGGCCATTTCTCTACAGCGACGGTGTCAATGTCACCGGCCTGGCCATGACCCTCTGGCTGCTCAGCGCCTCGCTGCTGATCGGCTTCCTGGTGTCGATCCCGCTGTCCATCGCCCGGGTTTCGTCCAAGGTCTACGTGCGCTGGCCGGTGCAGTTCTACACGTACCTGTTCCGTGGCACGCCGCTTTATATCCAATTGCTGATCTGCTACACCGGCATCTACAGCATCGCTGCGGTGCGCGCCCAGCCGTTGCTCGACAGTTTCTTTCGCGATGCGATGAACTGCACGATCCTGGCGTTCGCCTTGAACACCTGCGCCTACACCACGGAAATTTTCGCCGGGGCGATTCGCAGCATGAACCATGGCGAAGTCGAAGCGGCCAAGGCCTATGGCCTGACCGGCTGGAAGCTGTACGCCTATGTGATCATGCCTTCGGCCCTGCGACGCTCGCTGCCGTATTACAGCAACGAAGTGATCTTGATGTTGCACTCGACGACCGTGGCGTTCACCGCTACCGTTCCAGACGTGCTGAAAGTCGCGCGGGACGCCAACTCGGCCACGTTCCTGACGTTCCAATCGTTCGGGATCGCCGCGTTGATCTACCTGACCGTCACCTTCGCACTGGTGGGCCTATTCCGTCTCGCCGAACGCCGCTGGCTGGCCTTTCTCGGGCCGACCCACTAGGGCTTTTGTTCCAGGACACACATTCAAATGCGCCACCAGATTCATGACCTGCAGGCCCCGGTGCCAGGAACTGCACGCAAGGTCCACAGCTTCCACTTCGGCCCGGAAAAAGCCGTTGGCAAGATCTACATCCAGTCATCCCTGCACGCCGATGAGCTGCCCGGCATGCTGGTCGCCTGGCACCTCAAGCAACGCCTGGCGGAGCTGGAGGCGTCAGGTCACTTGCGGCACGAGATCGTGCTGGTGCCGGTCGCCAACCCCATCGGCCTCGAACAAGTGCTGATGGACGTGCCCCTGGGCCGCTATGAAATGGAGAGCGGGCAGAACTTCAATCGCCGGTTCGTCGACCTGAGCGAGGAGATCGGCAACGAAATCCAGGACCTGCTCAGCGACGACCCGCAGCACAACCTGATGCTGATCCGCACCAGCCTGCGCGATGCCCTGGCGCGGCAGACGGCCGGCACGCAATTGCAATCCCTGCGCCTGGTGCTGCAGCGACTGGCTTGCGACGCCGACATGGTGCTGGACCTGCATTGCGACTTCGAAGCCGTGACCCACCTCTACACCACGCCCGAGGCCTGGCCACAGGTGGAACCGCTGGCCCGCTACATCGGTGCCGAAGCCAGCCTGCTGGCCACCGATTCGGGCGGCCAGTCCTTCGACGAATGCTTCACGTTGCTGTGGTGGCAGCTCAAGGAACGCTTCGGCGACCGCTTCGAAATTCCCTTGGGCAGCTTTTCGGTCACCGTGGAATTGCGCGGCCAGGGCGACGTCAACCACGGTCTGGCGAGCCTCGACTGCCAGGCATTGATCGAATACCTGATCCGCTTCGGCGCCATCGACGGCGAACCGATGCCCATGCCCGAGCTGCCCTACCCCGCCACGCCGCTGGCCGGTGTCGAGCCGGTGGCGACGCCCGTGGGCGGGTTGCTGGTCTACAACGTCCTGCCCGGCGAATACCTGGAGGCGGGGCAACTGATCGCGGAAATCATCGACCCGGTCAGCGACACCGTCATTCCCGTTCATTGCCGTAACGCCGGGCTGCTATATGCCCGTTCGCTGCGCCGCATGGCCACCGCCGGCATGGTGATCGCCCATGTCGCCGGCACCGAAGCCTACCGCAGCGGCTACCTACTTTCGCCTTGAGGATGCATGCTCCATGTACAAACTGACCATCGAAGGCCTGCATAAAAGCTATGGCGAACATGAGGTGCTCAAAGGCGTTTCGCTCAAGGCCAAGACCGGCGACGTCATCAGCCTGATTGGCGCCAGCGGCTCGGGCAAAAGCACCTTCTTGCGCTGCATCAACTTCCTGGAACAACCCAACGACGGCGCCATGAGCCTGGACGGCCAGCCGATCCAGATGATCAAGGACCGCCACGGCATGCACGTGGCCGACGCCGATGAACTGCAACGCATCCGCACGCGCCTGGCCATGGTATTCCAGCACTTCAACCTGTGGAGCCACATGACGGTGCTGGAAAACATCACCATGGCGCCACGCAGGGTGCTGGGGATCAGCAAGCAGGAAGCGGACGACCGCGCCCACCGTTACCTCGACAAGGTCGGCCTGCCGGCGCGGGTCGCCGGGCAATACCCGGCGTTCCTTTCCGGCGGCCAGCAACAACGCGTGGCCATCGCCCGCGCGCTGGCGATGGAGCCGGAAGTGATGCTGTTCGACGAACCCACCTCGGCGCTGGACCCGGAGCTGGTCGGCGAGGTACTGAAGGTGATCCAAGGCTTGGCTGAAGAAGGCCGGACCATGATCATGGTGACCCACGAAATGAGCTTCGCCCGCAAAGTTTCCAACCAGGTGCTGTTCCTGCACCAAGGCTTGGTGGAAGAAGAAGGCGCGCCGGAAGACGTGCTGGGCAACCCCACCAGTGAACGGCTCAAGCAGTTCCTCAGTGGCAACCTGAAGTAAACCTCGGCACACCTGGCAGCCCGCTTTTGGGACAGGCCGTTTTTGTGGCGAGGGCGCTTGCTCCCGCTGGGGGGCGAAGCGGCCCCCTGTCCTTCATTGACACACTGCCGGGGGGAGGCTGCGCCTCCAGCGGGAGCACGCTCCCTCGCCACAAAAGCACGCTCCGCCATAAAACCTTTCCTGTCCCGTCGCGGTCACTGAAGAAGGACCTTCAGGGCACGCGCGGCAGGCATGGCGACAACCAACAACTTCGCAAACCAGTGGTTCAGCGCCCGCGGCTGGAAACCGTTCGCCTTTCAAAAACAGGTGTGGAGCGCGGTCAAGCGTGGCGAGTCCGGGCTGCTGCACGCCAGCACCGGCGCTGGCAAGACCTACGCCGTATGGTTCGCCGCCCTCAACCGTTTCGCCCGCCCCGCCCCACCACTGGATAAACCCCGCAAGCGCAAACCGCCGGCCGAGCCGTTGACCGTCCTGTGGATAACACCGATGCGCGCATTGGCCGCCGACACCGGCAAAGCCCTCGAAGCGCCGCTGGCAGAGCTGGACCTGCCTTGGAGCGTCGGCCTGCGCACCGGCGACACCAGCGCCAACGAGCGCGCCCGCCAGGGTCGTCGCCTGCCCACCGCCCTGATTACCACGCCCGAAAGCCTGACGCTGATGCTTGCCCGGGCCGATGCACACAGCGCCACGTCAACGCTGCGCATGGTCGTGGTGGACGAATGGCATGAGCTGATCGGCAACAAACGGGGGGTGCAGTTGCAACTGGCCTTGGCCCGCTTGAGGCACTGGCATCCCGAGCTGATCGTTTGGGGTGTGTCCGCCACGTTGGGCAACCAGACCCACGCCGAGCAGGTGTTGATCCCGCAAGGCGACGGCGTCAGCGTGCAAGGAGCCAACGGCAAGGCGCTGCTGGTCGACACGCTGCTGCCCCCGGCACAGGAACGCTTTCCGTGGGCGGGACACATCGGGTTAAAGATGCTGCCCCAGGTCGTCGTCGAGATCGATGCCAGTAACAGTTGCCTGGTCTTCACCAACACCCGAGCCCAAGCCGAAATCTGGTATCAGGCGATCCTTGAAGCGCGCCCCGACTGGGCGGGGTTGATCGCGTTGCACCACAGCTCGTTGTCCCGCGACACCCGGGATTGGGTCGAGGGGGCGTTGAAGGATGGTCAACTGAAGGCCGTGGTATGCACCTCGAGCCTGGACCTGGGGGTGGATTTCTTGCCGGTGGAGCGAGTGCTGCAAATCGGCTCGGCCAAAGGCGTGGCGCGGCTGATGCAGCGTGCCGGACGCTCCGGGCATGCGCCAGGGCGAACCTCGCGGGTGACCCTGGTGCCAACCCACAGCCTGGAGCTGATCGAGGCCGCCGCCGCCCAGGATGCCGTGGCCCAACGGCGCATCGAACCTCGCGAATCGCCCCACAAGCCCTTGGATGTGCTGGTACAGCACTTGGTCAGCATGGCCTTGGGGGGCGGCTTCGTTCCCGAAGAATTGTTCGAGGAAGTACGCGGCGCCTGGGCCTATCGCGACCTGAACCAGGCCGAATGGGCCTGGGCCCTGGCGTTCGTGCGTCACGGTGGCCTCTCGCTGACCGCTTATCCCGATTACCGGCGGGTCGAGCCGGACGAACATGGCATCTGGCGTGTCCCGGATGCGCGCCTGGCCCGCCGCCATCGCATGAGCATCGGCACCATCGTCAGCGATGCGAGCCTGCAGTTGAAATTCTGGAGCAAGGGTGGAGGCGGCAAGACGCTGGGCAGCGTGGAAGAAGGTTTCATTGCCCGCCTGCGACCCGGCGACGGGTTTCTCTTCGCCGGCCGATTGCTGGAGCTGGTCCGGGTGGAGGACATGACCGCTTATGTACGCCGCAGCCAGGCCAAGAAAGCTGCCGTGCCGCGCTGGAACGGCGGGCGCATGCCACTTTCCAGCGAACTGGCGGCGGCCGTCGTGGCCCGTTTGAGCGAGGCCGCCGCGGGGCGCTTCGAAGGCCCGGAAATGCGCGCCGTACAACCGCTGTTATTGACTCAGCAACGCTGGTCCGGCTTGCCCACCCAAACCACATTGCTGGCCGAAGCGCTCAAGTCCAGGGAAGGCTGGCATCTGTTCCTGTACCCGTTCGCCGGACGCCAGGTTCACCTGGGACTGGCCAGCCTGCTGGCCTGGCGGGTCAGTCGGCAACAGCCGGTGACGTTTTCCATCGCCGTCAACGATTACGGGCTGGAACTGCTCAGCGCCACGGCGGTGGATTGGGCGCGATACCTCACCCCCGGATTGCTCGGCGCCGATCACTTGCTGACCGACGTGCTCGCGAGCCTGAACGCCGGGGAGCTGGCCCTGCGGCGCTTTCGAGAAATTGCCCGGATTGCCGGGCTGGTCTTCGCCGGTTACCCCGGCGCGCCGAAAAGCACCCGTCAAGTCCAGGCGTCCAGTGGCCTGTTTTTCCAGGTATTCAAGCAATACGACGCCGACAACCTGCTGCTCGCCCAAGCCGGGGAGGAAGTCTTGCGTGAAGAATTGGATATCCATCGATTGGAGCAAACCTTGGAACGACTCAGTACCTTGAAGCTGGACCTGCATCTCATCAAACGCCCCACCCCGCTGGGTTTCCCGTTGCTGGTGGAGCGGTTCCGGGAAAGCATGAGCTCGGAAAAACTCGCCGATCGCATCCGGCGAATGGTGAGCCAGCTGGAAAAAACCGCCGACCGTGGTGACGCCTGATGCCGGCGCCCTATCCCATCAACCTGGCCGGCGAGGAGCTCTGGTTGCTGCCGGAAAAAGCCCTGTACTGGCCCGCCCAGGAAACCCTGATGGTGGCCGATGTGCATTTCGGCAAGGCTGCTGCCTACCGCAGCCTGGGCCAGCCGGTCCCCCACGGCACGACCGCCAGCAACATCGCAGCGCTGGACGCCTTGCTGGAGAACCTGCCGTGTCGACAGTTGATTTTTCTCGGAGACTTTCTCCACGGCCCCGGTTCTCACGCGCCCGGCACCCTGAAGGCGCTTTCCGATTGGCGTGAGCGACATCCGCACCTGGCGATAACGCTGATTCGGGGCAACCATGACAAACGCGCCGGCGACCCACCGCCAGCGCTGAACATTCGCGTCGTTCCGGAGCCTTTGCTGCTCGGCCCCTTCGCCGTGCAACACGAGCCCACCCCACACCCCAGCCGCCACGTGCTGGCCGGCCATGTGCACCCGGTCTACCACCTGAGCGGCAAGGGTCGGCAGCGCCTGCGCCTGGCGTGCTTCCGGCTGGGCCACGAAATCAGCCTGCTGCCAGCCTTCGGCGCGTTCACGGGCGGCTATCGGGTCGAGCAGGACAACGACTGCAGGATTTTTGTCATCGGCGATAACGAAATATGGCCCATCAGCTAAGCATCGCGTGCTTTCGCTGACAGGCCATCCGTTAATCAGGCAACAGGCGCAGGAGGCGGCTCATCCGGCAACGTCGGTTCGCCGGGCTCGGTGGGCTGTTCGTTGGGCGTATCGGGATCAGGCTGGCCGGGGATGCCGCCCGCCGCTTCGACAGGGTGGGCCAGCAATGACCAGGCCATGACGCCAATTTGATTGGGCTCAAGCCTTGCCAGTTCGGCACTGATTCGCGGATCGATCTTCATAGAGCAACTCCTGAGCGAAGGGCCCGTTGCGCTGACGCAAAAACGGGCAGTACACCCAATAGAGTGCCTGCCCGCCCAGGAATTCCAACAGCTCGTCCGAATCAGGTGCGCGGCAACGTCACACCGCGCTGGCCCTGGTATTTGCCGCCACGGTCCTTGTAGGACACTTCGCATTCCTCGTCGGATTCAAGGAAGAGCATCTGCGCCACGCCTTCGTTGGCATAGATTTTCGCCGGCAAGGTCGTCGTGTTGGAAAACTCCAGCGTCACGTGGCCCTCCCACTCCGGCTCCAGCGGCGTGACGTTGACGATGATGCCGCAACGGGCATATGTGCTCTTGCCCAGGCAGATGGTCAGTACGTTGCGCGGGATGCGGAAATACTCGACGGTGCGAGCCAGGGCGAACGAGTTCGGTGGAATGATGCACACGTCGCTCTTGACGTCGACGAAGCTTTTCTCGTCGAAGTTCTTCGGGTCGACGGTCGCCGAATTGATATTGGTGAATACCTTGAATTCATCGGCGCAACGCACATCGTAGCCGTAGCTGGAGACGCCGAAGGAGATCAGCCGGTCGGCGCCTTCGCCACGCATCTGACGCTCGACGAAGGGCTCGATCATGCCGTGCTCTTGCGCCATGCGGCGAATCCACTTGTCCGATTTGATGCTCATGGCGGTTTCCTGAAATAGCGAGGTGGAAAAAATACGTCCGGCATCTTACCGGGCCGCGGGGCCGGGTTCAAAGCGCCACAGACAAATCTCGCCGATCCCCCTTGATTTCCTGCTCCTGACGGCCATCATCCGCGCCGTCAGTCACCAAATCGGAGAAACCTTCGCAAAGACCATTGGCACGTTCCGGAAAAAGGGTTAAGGTGGCGTCACTGTGTTGCTTGTGTCACTGAGAATCTCTACACGATATGTTGAATTTCGATCCAACCATCTACAAGAATTTTTCCTGCTCTTTGCACTCAGTCTCGGCCAGGGTTCTTCCTGAGTCGCAGTTATCTTTGTTCAAGGAGTTACACCATGTCTAATCGCCAAACTGGTACCGTTAAGTGGTTCAACGATGAAAAAGGCTTCGGCTTCATCACCCCACAATCCGGTGACGACCTGTTTGTTCACTTCAAAGCTATCCAATCCGACGGCTTCAAAAGCCTGAAAGAAGGCCAACAGGTTTCTTTCATCGCTACCCGCGGTCAGAAAGGCATGCAAGCTGAAGAAGTTCAAGTTATCTAACTTGTCCTTGCTTTAGTAAAAAGCCCCGCCCTCAAAAGCGGGGCTTTTTTGTGTCTGCCAGTTTTTACTGACGCACAAAAAACTGTGGGAGCGAGCTTGCTCGCGAAGGCGTCGTATCAGTCACCTATACAGCGACTGGCACCCCGCTTTCGCGAGCAAGCCCGCTCCCACATTAAGGTCTGTGTTGGCCTGGGATTACCAGGTGACGCCAAATCCAGCCGTGTACCGCGTCTTGCTCAGGTCACTGTCTTCAGTGCCCTCGATGACATCCTTCTCTGCCTTGAGGTTGAGCGACGCCCAATCGGTGACCTTGTAGCGCAAGCCGACCTCGGCGTCATAGGCATAGTCCGCCACGCCGGACAGAGGCTTGCCCACTTCACCATTGGTGAAGAGCTCGACGCGCTTGCCGATCAGGTAGCGGTTGTAGTCCCATTTCATCGCCACGGAGTAGAAGTCGTCCTTGCCACCGTCACGGTATTCATAATCGGTGCGGTTGAGCAGCGAACCCAGCGAGAACGCACCCAGCTCGTCGTCCCAGAATTGATAGCCGGGACCGGTACCCACGACGCGCTGACGGGCCAGGTCTTCGACTTTGTCGCGTTTGTAGTTCAAGCGACCCTGCCAGAACCATTTGTCCGTCAGGAACCGGTCGAGGGAATACTCCAACCGCCAGTTGTCCGCAGACACCACGTCGTCCTGGAATTCACGGTTGTATTCGCCTTCGGCGGTATGCCGCCATCTGCCGTGGCGTGCGGAGGTCTTGAAGTCGATGTCGTAATCGTCGGTATCGTTTTCCGCACGCTGATAATCCAGCGCGGCGTCGATATTGCCTTTCCACACCAGATCTTCGACCACCGGCTTGGGCTTGAGGATTTGCTGGATACTTGCCAAGTCGACGGTCTTGGGCGCGTCACCATTGGCCAAGGTCACCTTGCCATCCTCGGCAGCATGCAGTGCCTTGGCTTTTTCGCCGCTATAGGCATCCTGCTTGACCAGCAATTGCTGGTCGCTCTCCAGGGTCTTGACCTGCTTCCAATCGATGGGAATCGCACCGGCGTATTCGGTCTGGATCAGCAATTTGCCGCCATCGAAAACGGTAATCTTGCCGCTGAGCTTGTCGCCGTTCTTCAACCAGACGGTATCGGCAAGCAAAGGCATGGAGGCGCTGGTAACAGCTAGGCACAGCAAGGTTCTGCACAACATAAGCGATAATGGGCTCAAGTTTTCGGTGAAAAGGCGGCATTATCCCCCAGGACGACACCTTAGCAACGACTGACCCGCTTATATGTAATGAGTTCATTTCTCAACCAGCCCTGTAGGAATTAATCTACAGACGGAGCCCTCAGGAAGCCTTTACGTGACTGACACCCCAGCGGCGGCCGAGAACGCTGCCCAGATCCGCCGCACCACCCTTTACCTGACCCTGGCACAGGTGCCGGCGGGCAAAGTCGTCACTTATGGCCAGCTCGCCGAAATGGCTGGCCTGGGCCGGGCCGCGCGCTGGGTCGGGCGCACCCTCAGCCAATTACCGAGCGACACGAAACTGCCCTGGCATCGGGTGCTCGCCGCCGGCGGTCGGATCAGCCTGCCCGCAGGCAGCGCCTCGGGAGACGAACAACGCGCGCGCCTGCGCACGGAGGGGATCAGTGTCCTGAATAATCGTGTTGATATTCAGCGCCATGGCTGGCGCCCGGTAGAGCACAGCGGTTAGAGTGCGCGCTTTGTTTTCGCAATTTTTGAGGCAGACTCCAGCCCATGCCCCGTAAAACCTGGCGCGCCGCCCTCGCCGCCTATGCCAGTCCCTCGACGCTCGTGCTGTTGCTGCTTGGCTTCGCCGCCGGCTTGCCATACATGCTGGTGTTTTCCACGCTTTCGGTCTGGCTGCGCGAAGCCGGTGTCGCCCGTGAAACCATTGGCTATGCGAGCCTGATCGGCCTGGCGTACGCCTTTAAATGGGTCTGGTCACCCTTGCTCGACCAGTGGCGCCTGCCACTGCTCGGTAAATTGGGGCGTCGCCGGTCCTGGCTGGTGCTTTCCCAGGCCCTGGTCATCCTCGGCCTGATCGGCATGGGCTTCTGCGACCCGCAAAAACACCTGTCCTGGCTGATCGCCATTGCCGTCATCGTGGCTTTCGCCTCAGCCACCCAAGACATCGCCGTCGATGCCTATCGCCTGGAAATCGCCGACGACACGCGCCAGGCCGCCCTCGCCGCCAGCTACATGTCCGGCTATCGCGTCGCCGCGCTGCTAGCCACTGCCGGCGCCCTGTTCTTCGCCGAAGGTTTTGGCTCTACCGGCTTCAACTATAAGCACTCGGCCTGGGCCGGCACCTACCTGCTGTTCGGCGTCTTGATGGTCCCGGCGCTGCTCACCTCGCTGCTCATGCGCGAACCGCCGGTGCCGCTGCGCACGCAATTGCAGGCCGGGCGCTACACGTTCGTTCACCAATTGGCGTCGGTGTTCGTGCTGATCGTGCTGCTGGTGTCCGTCCCGGCGATGTTTACCCAGCTCTACAACACCGATTTCGCCAGCGTACTGTTCGAAGGGGTCAGCCTGCTGGACCTGCTGCTGCAGGACCGTGCCTTTCTGCGGGCCATCCTCTACATCATCCTGACCGCGCTTTGCCTGTCGGGCATGGGCCGTCGCGGGCTGGCGCCGGTGCTGACGCCGGTCAACGACTTTATCCTGCGGTACCGCTGGCAAGCCCTTTTGCTGCTTGGGCTGATCGCGACTTACCGGATGTCCGATACGGTCATGGGCGTCATGGCCAACGTGTTCTACATCGACCAGGGCTTCACCAAGGACCAGATCGCCAGTGTCAGCAAGATCTTCGGGCTGATCATGACCCTCGTCGGTGCCGGCATGGGCGGCCTGCTGATCGTACGCTTCGGCATCCTGCCGATCCTGTTCATCGGTGGGGTCGCCTCGGCTGGCACCAACATCCTCTTCCTGATGCTCACCGACATGGGCGCCAACCTGAAGATGCTGATCCTCACCATCTCCCTGGATAACTTCAGCTCCGGCCTGGCCACTTCGGCGTTCGTCGCCTACCTGTCGAGCCTGACCAACCTGAAGTTCTCCGCCACCCAATACGCCCTGCTCAGCTCGATCATGCTGTTGCTGCCGCGGCTGATTGGTGGTTATTCCGGGGTAATGGTGGAGAAATTCGGCTATCACAATTTCTTCCTGATCACCGCGCTGCTGGGCGTTCCGACCCTGCTGCTGATCGCCCTGCACTGGTATCAGGAGAACCGGCGCCAGGGCTCGGCCGCCACTGCCGAACCGACGCCTACTCGACCGGCGGAAGAATCGTAGGAAACTTCAGCAAACGCCGGCGAAACCGGCGTTCGCGCCTGGCGACCGGCCACGCGCCTGTACGCCAAGGCATCTCGCCCGTACAATGCTCCGTCACTTCTCGTCATCAGCAACCGACAACGGCCAACCATGCGCACCAGTCAATTTTTGCTCGCCACACAGAAAGAAACGCCTTCCGACGCCGTCGTGATCAGCCATCAGTTGATGCTGCGTGCCGGCATGATCCGCAAACTCGCCTCCGGCCTGTATACCTGGCTGCCGATGGGCCTGCGGGTCATGCGCAAAGTGGAAGCCATCGTCCGCGAGGAAATGGACGCCGCCGGCTCTCTGGAAGTGTTGATGCCGAGCACCCAACCGGCCGAGCTGTGGCAGGAATCGGGGCGCTGGGAAGAGTACGGCCCTGAGCTGCTGCGCATCAAGGATCGCCACGGTCGCGACTTCTGTGCAGGCCCGACTCACGAAGAAGTCATCACCGACCTGATGCGCAACGAGTTGAGCAGCTACAAGCAGCTGCCAATCAACCTGTACCAGATCCAGACCAAATTCCGTGACGAGATCCGTCCACGCTTCGGCCTGATGCGCGGTCGCGAATTCATCATGAAGGACGCCTACTCGTTCCATGCCGACCTGGCATCGCTGCAAGTCACCTATGACCGCATGCACCAGGCCTACTGCAACGTGTTCACCCGCCTGGGCTTGAAATTCCGCTCGGTTGAAGCCGACAACGGCTCCATCGGCGGCGCCGGCTCCCATGAATTCCACGTGCTGGCCGAGTCCGGCGAAGACGACATCGTCTTCAGCAATGGCTCCGACTACGCCGCCAACATCGAGAAAGCCGAAGCCGTGCCACGGGAAACCTCCCGCGCCGCGCCGACAGAAGAACTGCGCCTGGTGGACACACCGAACGCCAAGACCATTGCCCAACTGGTGGAAGGCTACAACCTGCCCATCGAGCGCACCATCAAGACCCTGATCGTGCGGGCGGAAGAAGAAGGCAAGTTGATTGCCCTGATCATCCGTGGCGACCATGAGCTGAACGAAATCAAGGCCGCCAACCAGCCCGGCGTTGCCAGCCCACTGGTCATGGCCACCGAAGCGGAACTGCGCGACGCCATCGGCGCCGGTGCTGGCTCCCTCGGCCCACTGAACCTGCCGTTGCCAATCATCATCGACCGCTCGGTGGAACTGATGAGCGACTTCGCCATCGGCGCCAACGTCGACGACAAGCACTATTTCGGCGTGAACTGGGAGCGTGACCTGCCCGTTCCAACCGTGGCGGACCTGCGCAACGTCGTGGCCGGCGATCCGAGCCCGGACGGCAAGGGCACCCTGGAAATCAAGCGGGGCATCGAAGTCGGGCACATCTTCCAGCTGGGCAACAAGTACAGCAAGGCGATGAAGTGCGAAGTGCTGGGCGAGAACGGCAAGCCGGTCACCCTGGAAATGGGTTGCTACGGCATCGGCGTTTCCCGCGTGGTAGCAGCGGCCATCGAACAGAACAACGACGAGAAAGGGATTATCTGGAGCGACACACTGGCGCCCTTCCAGATCGCCCTGGTGCCGCTGCGCTACGAGACCGACCTGGTGCGCGAAGCCACCGACAAGCTCTACGGCGAACTGACTGCGGCCGGCTTCGAAGTGCTGCTGGATGATCGCGACAAAAAAACCAGCCCCGGCATCAAGTTCGCAGACATGGAACTGATCGGCATCCCACACCGGATCGTCGTCAGTGATCGTGGCCTGGCCGAAGGCAACCTGGAATACAAGAGCCGTACCGAGGCCGAGCCGCAAGCGCTGCCGGTCGCTGACGTGCTGTCCTTCCTCCAGGCCCGTATCCGCCGCTGACACCAGATAGAGACGTCATGTTCAAGCGAAACACCTTAGGCCTCGGTGGCGCCGCCTTGTGCGGCGCCCTGCTGGTCAGCGGCTGTGCCAACCATATGTCACAGCGCAGCGAGCACGAAGAGCGGGTCGAGCGCAAACTGCTTGACCACAGCTTGCAGATCGACGTGGGCGAACCCAAGGTGCTCGACCTGCCGCAACGTCGAGTGCGAATCAATGAGCAAAAAACCTTCGAAGTCACCGAGTTCGAAGTGACTCGCCATTATGATCGCTACACACCTTACCAACCGTGGCGGGAAGTCTACGAGATCCCCCTGGGTGCGGTGGCCGTGGTGGCCGGTGTCGGCGCGAATGTGGTCAACGTGTTCGCCTTGGGCAACCTGCCGGAAACGGTGACCCATGATTGGATCAGCTACGGTGTTGCCGGGCTCAACCCGTTCATGAACGTGCCGTCCCATGGCCGTGCCCAGCAGAACCTGGCGGGCATCGACGAAGTCCAGCGCGACAAGCGCACGGAACATTCGAGCCTGCCCTGGAGCGAACGCCCTGTGGAGGTCAAGGCCGCCCGGCAGACCTTCGAGCTGAGCACCGACCGTAACGGCGTGCTGCGCTTGAACCTGCTGGAAAGCCCGTTCGCCGAACAGGACCTGAGCCAGTTCGGCAAATTGCAGATCAGCGTGACGGACGCCCAGGACGAGGTGCACACCGACTCATCCCTGAGCATCAGCAGCACCTTGCGCAGCAAGCTGGTGGAAGCCCATGCGCTGATCTACGACGACCTGGAAGACGACGAGGTGAGCCAATGGGTGCATCGGGTCAAACGTTTGTCCGAGCTGGGGCTCGAGGAAGAGGCCAGCGAACTGGAACAGAGCCTGATCGAGCTGACGCGCAACGATCCGGAGCTGCAGGCCGAGTTCATCAAGGCGCTGACCAAGGATGGCGGCCGATTGGTCGCGGACCCGGGCGTTAACTGAAGGGCAGAACACCTCGGTGGCGAGGGAGCTTGCTCCCGCTGGGCTGCGCAGCAGCCCCAATAGCGGCTGACCGAATTTATCTGACATACCGAGGCGGCAGATTTCAGGGCCGCTTCGCAGGCCAGCGGGAGCAAGCTCCCTCGCCACCAGGCCAGGCCTTACCGCTCAAACAACTCCAACTGCTCGAACCCACCCCGCAAATCCTCCAGCCGCACCCCTATGCCCAACAATCGCACCGGTTTGCCGCCACGGTTGAACGCCTGGGTCAATAACAGCTGGTAGCTACCCAGGTCCCGCCCCGCCCCGGCTTGTTCCAGCGTGGTCTGGGTGAAGTCGTGAAACTTCACTTTGACGAACGGTTTGCCCGGCCGATAACTGCTGTCGATCCGCGCCATGCGCCCGCTGAGGGTTTGCATCAGTTCCGGCAGCTTGTCGAGGCAGCTCGCCAGGTCCGGCAGGTCGACATCGTAGGTATTTTCCACGCTGATGGACTGCCTTCGGCTGTCGTTATGTACCAGGCGCTCATCGATCCCACGGGCCAGACTCCAGAGCCGCTCGCCAAAACTGCCGAATTCGCGCACCAGCGCCAGCTTGTCCCACTGACGCAACTGCAAACAATCGACGATGCCGAGCCTGTTCAATTTGTCAGCGGTGACCTTGCCCACGCCATGGAGCTTGTTGACGGGCAGGGCCGAGACGAAATCCTCGACCTGGTCCGGGGTGATGACGAACAGGCCGTTGGGCTTTTTCCAGTCACTGGCAATCTTGGCCAGGAATTTGTTCGGTGCGACGCCGGCCGACACGGTGATGTGCAACTGATTGGAAACACGCCGACGAATGTCCTGGGCGACACGCGTGGCGCTGCCACCGAAATGGGCACTGGCGGAAACGTCCAGGTATGCCTCATCCAGGGACAGCGGCTCGATCAGGTCAGTGTAATCGCTGAAGATCGTATGAATTTCCTTGGATGCCTCCCGATAAGCCTCCATCCGGGGCTTGACGATGGTTAGGTCCGGACAGAGCTTCAAGGCATGACCGGATGACATGGCCGAACGCACACCGTAGGCCCGCGCTTCGTAGTTACAGGTGGCAATCACCCCTCGCCGATCCGCCGAGCCTCCCACGGCCAGTGGTTTTCCGGCCAGCCGAGGGTCATCCCGCATCTCAATGGCGGCATAGAAACAGTCACAGTCGACGTGGATGATTTTACGTTGCGTCATAAAGAAGCGGAGCGTGCGACGAGTCGGGCCGACAGTATCGCATCGGCACCTGTATATAGCACCAGTAGTTTGAAGGATCCTTCGTTTAGAGCCGAAAGATCCTACATAAATTTATTTCTTCAATCGCCGCGAACCGTTCGATAGAGCGCCAACCCTTGCCAGGCCTGCGTCACAGCGTTGTCACAAGCCTTTCCCCGTGGCTAAGCGCTTGAAGCGGAACAGTTTTTTATAACACGAGGGTTGACAGCAGCAAGATCCTCTGTAGAATGCCGACACACAGACGCGGGATGGAGCAGTCTGGTAGCTCGTCGGGCTCATAACCCGAAGGTCGTCGGTTCAAATCCGGCTCCCGCAACCAAACATCAAAAAAGGCTACTCGAAAGAGTGGCCTTTTTTGTGCGCGGGGGTTTTGTACTCGTGGCGCTGAAAGGGTCGGCCGCGGCCACCCTCACCGCACCAGACTGTAGGACAATTTCTTTTGATTCCGAGCATTTACGCCGATAAGAGGCGGATCGGTCGTTTATTTGACCCCGCGATCTTTTAACGGTTGACACTGAGGCGTTCGCCTGTAGAATGCCGCCACACAGACGCGGGATGGAGCAGTCTGGTAGCTCGTCGGGCTCATAACCCGAAGGTCGTCGGTTCAAATCCGGCTCCCGCAACCAAATATCAAGAAAGGCTGCTCGAAAGAGTGGCCTTTTTTGTGTCTGGCGAAAAAGCTTCATTACAAATTTTTTGTAATTATTTTCTGCCGCAGGGATTGGTAACTTGGCTGGATACCCCCATCCTGTCGCGCATAGCTCAAGAGGTGATTGATGCGCGCCCACTCGTCTGACCCGCAAGACTCCGTTACTGCGACACAACCGATCAAGGCCGAGCAATTGCGCTGGCTGGATCGGATCAGCCAGTATCGCCAGCCTATCGGCCTTGCCGTCACGCTGCTGTTGTTTGCGATTGCATTGATAGCCTGCCGCCATCTGCTGAGCGAGCTCGATCTATACGCGCTGCACGACTCCATCCTGGAGGTGCCTCGGCCAGCGCTGCTCGGCGCGATTGCCGCTACGGTGGTGGGCTTCATCATTCTTCTGGGCTATGAATGGTCCGCCACCCGCTATGCCGGGGTGACACTGCCGCCCCCGACCATGATCCTCGGCGGCTTCACTGCCTTTGCCATTGGTAACGCCATCGGCCTGTCCTTATTGTCCGGCGGTTCGGTTCGCTACCGCCTGTATGCGCGCCATGGCCTGGGAGCCTCTGACGTCGCCCACATGACTTTGTTCGCCAGCCTGTCCCTGGGCTGCGCGCTGCCACCGCTGGCGGCACTGGCAACGCTCAGCAATTTGCCTGCCGCGTCTGCCGCACTGCATCTTCCAGCCGCCCTGCTGGGCGCGATTTCGGTGGCGGTGCTGTTGCTCATGAGCGTGCTGGCCATCGGCATCTATCGTCGGCGATTGCCGGAACAGCCCCATCGGCACAGCCTCCTGGTCAAGGCCGGCCGCCGTACGTTGCGCCTGCCAGGCCGGCGCCTGACCTTCCTGCAACTGGTCATTACCGCCCTGGACGTCGCGGCCGCCGCCACCGTGTTGTACCTGTTGCTGCCCGAAGCGCCACCGTTCGGCGCCTTCCTGCTGGTTTACCTGTTGGCGCTGGCCGCCGGTGTGCTCAGTCATGTACCGGGCGGGGTCGGCGTGTTCGAAGCGATTCTGCTGGCCGCGTTCGCCGACAAACTCGGGGCCGCGCCGCTGGCCGCCGCCCTGCTGCTGTATCGCTTGATCTACGTGCTGCTACCGATGTTGGTGGCCTGCGTGTTGCTGTTGATCAATGAGGCTCAGCGGCTGTTCCAGACGCGCCAGACCCTGCGGGTAGCGTCGGGTTTCGCCGCGCCGATCCTGGCGGTGCTGGTGTTCCTGTCAGGCGTGGTGCTGCTGTTTTCCGGCGTGACGCCGGAAATCGATACCCGTCTGGAGCACATCGGTTTTCTGATCCCGCATCGGCTGGTGGATGCCTCCCACTTCGGCGCCAGCCTGGTGGGCGTGCTGTGCCTGCTGCTCGCCCAGGGCCTGCGTCGCCGCTTGTCGGCGGCCTGGATGCTGACCACCATCCTGCTGCTGGTAGGCGCCCTGCTCTCGCTGCTCAAGGGCTTCGACTGGGAAGAAGCCACGCTGCTGACACTCACCGCCGCCCTGCTGGCGATATTCCGACGCTCGTTTTATCGCCCGAGTCGCCTGACTGAACTGCCGTTTTCCCCACTTTTCCTGATCGCCAGTCTCTGCGTGCTCGGCGCGTCGATCTGGCTGCTGCTGTTCGCGTACCAGGACGTACCCTACAGCCATCAACTGTGGTGGCAGTTCACCCTCGATGCCGATGCCCCTCGCGGCCTGCGCTCGTTGCTGGGCGCTGCGGTGCTGTTGGTGGTGGTGTCGCTGACCTGGCTGCTGCGCACGGCGCGGCCGATCATCCACTTGCCCACTGCAGAGGAGCTGGAGCGAGCCAAGACGATCCTCATGGCCTCCTCGCAACCCGACGGTGGCCTGGCGCTGACCGGCGACAAGGCGTTGCTGTTTCACCCCAACGACGCGGCGTTCCTGATGTATGCCCGCCGTGGACGCAGCCTGGTGGCGCTGTACGACCCGATCGGCCCCACCCAGCAACGGGCCGAAATGATCTGGCAGTTCCGCGACCTGTGTGACATCTACCATGCCCGCCCGGTGTTTTATCAGGTGCGCGCCGAGAACCTGCCGTACTACATGGACATCGGCTTGACCGCAATCAAGCTGGGTGAAGAGGCACGGGTCGATCTCAAGCGTTTCGATCTGGAAGCCAAGGGCAAGGAGATGAAGGATCTGCGCTACACCTGGAATCGGGGCACCCGCGACGGCTTGTCGCTGGAGATCCACGAGCCGGGCCAGGCGCCAATGGATGAGCTCAAGGTCATTTCCGATGCCTGGCTGACCGGCAAGAATGTCCGCGAGAAAGGCTTCTCGCTGGGCCGCTTCAGCGATGACTACCTCAAGCACTTCCGCATCGCGGTGATCCGCTTCGAAGGCCGCCCGGTGGCGTTCGCCAATCTGCTTGAAACCCACAGCCATGACCTGGCGAGCCTCGACCTGATGCGTGCTCACCCGGACGCTCCCAAGCTGACCATGGAATTCATGATGGTCGGCCTGATCCAGCATTATAAAAACCATGACTTCGCCCGCTTCAGCCTCGGCATGGTCCCACTGTCGGGCCTGCAACCACGTCGCGGTGCACCGCTGACCCAGCGCCTGGGTTCGATGGTGTTTCGCCGTGGCGAGCAGCTCTACAACTTCCAGGGGCTGCGCCGCTTCAAAGACAAATTCCAGCCTGACTGGGAACCTCGTTACATGGCCGTGCCCGCCGGACTCGATCCGCTGGTGGCGCTGGCCGATACTGCCGCCCTGATTGCAGGCGGCCTGACTGGACTGGTGAAACGCTGATGATGCAACGCTCCTGGCGATACGTAGTGGCCGCCCTGCTGGTGCTGGCAGTGATTCTCGGCGGCGGTTATTGGTACTGGAGCCGCCCGGCCCCACAACCCACCCTGGAACAACTGGAACCCTCCGACGGCGTACCGATGACCCGGGTCATCCCCGGCACCAAGCCCCGCGCCCAAGTGTTGGTAGCCGTCAATGAAGACCAGAAACTCAGCGACACGCAACTGACGACCCTCAGCCGCAGCGGCTCGGCGCAGATCGTCCAGGTGATCCTGCCCAAGGACTGCATGCTGCAAGGTCGCGCCCTGCAGGCGGGGCTGCGGCAGCTCCAGGGGCCGGCCACGCTGGTCAGCGGTATCGGCCCGGGCGCTGTGCTGGCCTGGCGCTGGCTGGCGGAACAGAAGGATGACAAGGCCAAGGCTGTTTCGGTGGACCTGGCCCTGGAAAAACCCGGCTGCACGCACCTGCTGCCAAAAAGCGCCGCCCACGGCCACTGGCTGGTGGCCTGGAACGATAACCCCGACGACACCAGCGCCGGTTTCGTGCGGGATCAGCCAAATGCCGAAACCAGCATCAGCGACTACGACATCAACCTGCCGCAGGTGCTGAACAACGAACTGCGCAAGATCCTCGTGGGTGCCGACAAGGGCAAGGGTGGCCTGAGCATTCCGGTGGTCGAAGTGCCCACCAGCCAGGCGCGGGATACCGTGACCCTGTTTCTTTCCGGAGACGGCGGCTGGCGTGACCTGGACCGCGATGTGGCTGACGAGATGGCGAAGATCGGCTACCCGGTCGTCGGCATCGATACCCTGCGTTACTACTGGCAACACAAGAGCCCCGAGCAGAGCGCCGTGGACCTTGCTGAGCTGATGCAGCACTACCGCCAGATCTGGGGCGCCAAGCGCTTCATCCTGACCGGCTACTCCTTCGGCGCCGACGTCTTGCCAGCCATCTACAACCGCTTGCCGGCCACCGAGCAACAGCGGGTCGATGCGATTATCCTGCTGGCCTTCGCCCGTACCGGCAGCTTCGAGATCGAAGTCGAAGGCTGGCTGGGCAACGCCGGCACCGAAGCCGCCACCGGCCCGGAGATGGCCAAGCTGCCTGCCGAGAAAGTGGTGTGCATCTACGGCGGCGAAGAGGCAGACGAAAGCGGCTGCACCGACAAGACCGCCGTCGGCGAAGCGATCAAACTGCCGGGCGGCCATCACTTCGACGAAAACTACCCGGCCCTGGCCAAGCGGCTGGTCGATGAGATCAACAAGCGGCAGAACAAGCCTGCCGACCAATGATTTGATGCAAGCCTGAAAAAAAGCCCCCGCTACCACAAGGTAACGGGGGCTTTTGTCTAAAGACGACGCTCTGCCGCATCGTACACTTCCTTATCCCGCCGAGCGCCAACGGCCACGATCAGCACCTGAATCGCCTTCCCATCGACTCTATAAACAATACGCGTGTCGCCTGTTCTAATTCTCCGACATCCCGCGAGGCTAGCTCTGAGCGGTTTACCGGTTTTGTCCGGCTCTCCTTTGATAATCCGCTCCTCGATGACATCAAGGATACGGTTCGCCGAAGCCGCCCCCAGCTGATCCAGATCGTTTTGAACCTCCGGATGGTAGATCACGCCCCAAACCATTCACCGCTCCTTCAGTCGTTTTTGGCGTATCGCGCCCGCATAGCCTCATGGCTGATGGCCTTGGCCTGATCAAAACCGATCAATCGCTCGCGAGCTGTCGCCTCAACGCGAAGATTTTCCAGCTCATCAAGCATCTCCTGATAAGCCTCAACGTTGATAATGACTGCAGCGGGCTCATTATCTTTGAAGATCACCAGCCTTTCGGTTGTACGACTCGATATTTCCTTGAGCTTCGCACTGAAGCCCCGAACCATCGCTGTTACGGATACCGCTTGATCAGCTCGTTCTAATAGCGCTGCCATCGCTCTTCTCCAACACAGTATTTTGCGTATTTTTATACACACCTTTATGCGCAAAGTGTTGCGCCTCGGCACGTATAAATCAAGTTGTAAAAACTGCTTCCGACCGATTGCACACCATGGAAAACCTGTGCTTACAAAAAAGCCCCCGCTGCCGCAAGGCAACGGGGGCTTTTTTCCAGGCCTACATCTCGACCTGCGTCCCCAGCTCGATCACCCGGTTAAGCGGTAGATTGAAGAAACGCAAATTGCCGTTGGCGTTTTTCAGCATGAAGGCAAACAACATCTCGCGCCAACGGGCCATGCCCTCGAGCTTGGAGGCGATAATGGTTTCGCGGCTGAGGAAGTAGGTCGTGCGCATCGGGCTGAAGTCCAGGTCATCCAGATGGCAGAGCTTGAGCGCCTGCGGTACGTCCGGCTCGTCGGTGAAACCGAAGTGCAGGATCACCCGGAAGAACCCTTCGCCATAGGCATCGACCTCGAAGCGTCGCTGCGGTGGCACCCGCGGGATGTCTTCGTAGACAACGGTGAGCAACACCACTTGTTCGTGCAGCACCTGGTTATGCAGCAGGTTGTGCAACAGCGCATGGGGCACGGCATCCGAGCGCGCAGTCAGGAACACAGCGGTGCCTTGCACGCGGTGAGGAGGTTGCACGCGGATACTGCTGATGAAGATCGGCAGCGGCAACGCGCCTTCGTCCAGGCGTTCCACAAGCAATTGCTTGCCGCGCTTCCAGGTGGTCATCAGCACAAACAGCGCAATGCCGGCGATTACCGGAAATGCGCCGCCCTGGATGATCTTCGGCACGTTGGCGGCGAAGTACAGGCCATCCACCAATAGGAAACCGAGCAATACCGGGACCGCCAACAGCGGTGGCCATTTCCACAACAGCAACATCACGGCCGAGACCAGGATCGTGGTCATCAGCATGGTGCCGGTTACCGCTACCCCGTAGGCCGATGCCAGCGCGCCGGAAGACTCGAAACCCAGCACCAGCAGCACTACCCCGACCATCAGCGACCAGTTCACGGCGCCGATGTAGATCTGGCCCTGCTCGGCGCTGGAGGTGTGCTGGATATACATGCGCGGGATATAACCGAGCTGGATCGCTTGGCGAGTCAGGGAGAAAGCGCCGGAAATCACCGCTTGCGAAGCGATCACCGTAGCCATCGTCGACAGGCCCACCAACGGAATCAGCGCCCAGCTTGGTGCCAACAGATAAAACGGGTTGCGCGCCGCTTCCGGGTCACCGAGCAACAACGCGCCCTGGCCGAAATAGTTGAGTACCAAAGCCGGCAACACCAGGATGAACCAGGCGCGTGCGATCGGCTTGCGGCCGAAGTGGCCCATGTCGGCGTACAGCGCCTCGGCGCCGGTCAGCGCCAGCACCACGGCGCCGAGAATTGCCACGCCCATGCCCGGATGGACGACGAAGAAACGCACAGCCCAGGCTGGGTTTACCGCCTGTAGCACTTCCGGGTGTTGAATGATGCCGTACACACCCAGGGCGCCGAGCACCAGGAACCAGGTGACCATGATCGGGCCGAACAGGATGCCGATCCGCGCGGTGCCGTGGCTCTGGATCAGGAACAGCCCAACCAGCACCACCAGCGACAGCGGCACCACCCAGTGATCGATGCCGTCAAACGCCAGGCCAAGGCCCTCGATGGCCGAAAGCACCGAGATCGCTGGGGTGATCATACTGTCGCCGTAGAACAGCGCCGCGCCGATCAAGCCGCAGACCACCAGGAACGTGCGCAGCCGTGCCCGCCCCGCAGCCGCTCGCCGCGCCAGGGCGGTAAGTGCCATGATGCCGCCCTCACCCTGGTTGTCGGCCCGCAAGACAAACATCATGTACTTGATCGACACGACCCAGATCAACGACCAGAAAATCAGCGAGAGAATCCCCAACACGCCGTCGTGGTTGACCGGTACGCCGTAGCCGCCGGAGAACACTTCCTTGAGGGTGTACAACGGGCTCGTGCCGATGTCGCCATAAACCACTCCGACCGCCGCGACCAGCATGCTCAGCGGCTTAGTTGCCGAATGCTCGGCGCCCGCCACCTGACTACTTGCATGACCCATCCAACACTCCTGATTCCCAGACCTGCCAGCTTGAACGAAGCACGCTGCTTGATGCGTGCAGCATGCGCCGTTTCACTTATTGTTACAGACGTTTTATTGACTGTAGAAACAGCCGATACGCAAAGGCGCGAAGCATAGCGCAGCACTCGTCGCATTTCCCGGTATAAAGCTGGTCAACTGCGTCGACCCTGGATAGAATTGCGCACTTTTTGATCAGAGGCGCGTTCAGGCGTCCTGTCTCGGCAAGAGACGATCCCCCTACACCGAGGTTAGACATGTCCACCACTATCGCGCCAGCCAATCCCAAGGTTGGCTTCGTATCCCTGGGTTGCCCGAAGGCTCTGGTCGACTCCGAGCGCATCCTCACCCAGCTGCGCATGGAAGGCTATGACGTTGTGTCCACCTACCAGGACGCCGACGTGGTAGTGGTCAATACCTGTGGTTTCATCGATTCGGCCAAGGCCGAGTCCCTGGAAGTCATCGGCGAAGCCATCAAGGAAAACGGCAAAGTCATCGTCACCGGCTGCATGGGCGTGGAAGAAGGCAACATCCGCAACGTGCACCCGAGCGTGCTGGCCGTGACCGGTCCGCAGCAGTACGAGCAAGTGGTCAATGCCGTGCACGACGTCGTGCCGCCGCGCCAGGATCACAACCCGTTGATCGACCTGGTGCCGCCACAAGGCATCAAGCTGACCCCGCGCCACTACGCCTACCTGAAGATCTCCGAAGGCTGCAACCACAGCTGCAGTTTCTGCATCATCCCGTCGATGCGCGGCAAGCTGGTGAGCCGCCCGGTGGGCGATGTGCTCGACGAGGCCCAGCGCCTGGTCAAGGCCGGTGTCAAAGAGCTGCTGGTGATCTCCCAAGACACCAGCGCCTACGGCGTCGATGTGAAATACCGCACCGGCTTCTGGAACGGCGCACCGGTGAAAACCCGCATGACCGAACTGTGCGAAGCCCTCAGCACCCTCGGCGTCTGGGTCCGTCTGCATTACGTCTATCCGTACCCGCACGTCGACGAACTGATCCCGCTGATGGCCGCCGGCAAGATCCTGCCGTACCTGGACATCCCGTTCCAGCACGCCAGCCCGAAAGTCCTCAAGGCCATGAAACGTCCGGCGTTCGAAGACAAGACCTTGGCCCGCATCAAAAACTGGCGTGAAATCTGCCCGGACCTGATCATCCGTTCGACCTTCATTGTCGGCTTCCCCGGTGAGACCGAAGAAGACTTCCAGTACCTGCTGGATTGGCTGACCGAAGCCCAGCTCGACCGCGTCGGCTGCTTCCAGTACTCGCCCGTGGAAGGCGCACCGGCCAACGACCTGGACCTGGACGTGGTGCCGGACGACGTCAAGCAGGACCGTTGGGAGCGCTTCATGGCGCACCAACAGGCCATCAGCTCGGCCCGCCTGCAGATGCGCATCGGCCGTGAGATCGAAGTGCTGGTGGATGAAGTGGACGAGCAAGGCGCCGTAGGCCGATGCTTCTTCGACGCCCCGGAAATCGACGGCAACGTTTTCATCGACAACGGCAGCAACCTCAAGCCGGGTGACAAGGTCTGGTGCAAGGTGACCGATGCCGATGAGTATGACTTGTGGGCTGAACAGATCGGTTGATCCAGGCTCGGGCTTAAGCCGAGCTGGCTTTTGTGGCGAGGGAGCTTGCTCCCGCTCGATTGCGCAGCAATCGCTAAAAAAGGGGGCCACTACGCTGCCCAGCGGGAGCAAGCTCCCTCGCCACAGATTCTGTACTCACAGCTCGTTGACTCGCCACATCGAAAAAATTTAAAAGCCCTGCTCTTGCGACAAGATGCAGGGCTTTTTTACGGCTATCGTATGAAGAATCAAGGTTTCCAGCACAAGGAACAGGCGGGCATGCGTCAGCATTCGGTCATCCACACACCGAAACCAAGCGATTACCAGGAACTGACCCAGGTGTGGGAGGCGTCAGTGCGAGCCACCCACGACTTCTTGCCAGACAGCTACATCGAACTGCTGAAAAACCTGGTGCTCACCCGTTACCTGGACGCAGTGATGCTCATTTGCACCCGCGACGCTCGCCAGCGGATCACCGGGTTCGCCGGTGTTGCGGCCGGCAAGATCGAGATGCTCTTCATCGACCCGCAGCACCGTGGCCAAGGCCTGGGCAAGCAACTGCTGCACTACGCCATGGAACAGCTGAACGCCGATCAACTGGACGTCAACGAACAGAACCCGCAAGCCCTGGGTTTTTATCTCAAGCAAGGCTTCGAAGTGGTCGGCCGCTCGGAACGGGACGGCATGGGCCAGCCCTACCCTCTGCTGCACATGCGCTACAAACAACCCGACCTGAAGGCTCGGCGCGGCTAAAAGCCACACGACGCAAATGGACCCGCGATTAACCGGCGCCAGGCAGGTACAATGCTCACCCTCTTTTTGTTACGGCCTTGTCATGACTGACCCGATTCGTCTCTCCAAACGCCTCATCGAACTCGTCGGCTGTTCCCGTCGGGAGGCTGAGCTGTTCATTGAGGGCGGCTGGGTCACCGTAGACGGCGAAGTGATCGACGAGCCGCAGTTCAAGGTCGGCACCCAGAAAGTCGAACTCGACCCTGAGGCCAAGGCTACCGCGCCGGAGCCGGTGACCATCCTGCTGAACGTCCCGGCGGGCACCGATGTGGATACCGCGATGGCCTCCCTGGGGCCAGAGACCCTGAGCGAAGAACACCGCTTCAGCAAGCGACCGCTCAAGGGACACTTCCTGCGCCTGACCGCCAGCGCCGACCTGCAGGCCAACGCCAGCGGGCTGCTGGTGTTCACCCAGGACTGGAAGATCCTGCGCAAACTCACCGCCGACGCCGCGAAGATCGAGCAGGAATACGTGGTGGAAGTCGAAGGCGAGATGGTCGCCCACGGTCTCAATCGCCTGAACCACGGCCTGACCTACAAGGGCAAGGAGCTGCCGGCGGTCAAGGCCAGCTGGCAGAACGAGAACCGCCTGCGCTTTGCCATGAAAAACCCGCAGCCAGGCGTGATCGCGCTGTTTTGCCAGGCGGTCGGCCTCAAAGTGGTCGCTATCCGCCGCATCCGCATCGGCGGCGTATCCATCGGCAAGGTGCCGCTGGGCCAATGGCGCTACCTCTCTGCCAAAGAGAAATTCTAATTTTCCGGCGCCGCACCGAACTGGGGCGCCCACTGCCGATTGATCAGGACTGCACACATGATTCACAACGACGTACTGCGCAGCGTGCGCTACATGCTCGACATCAGCGACAAGAAAGTCATCGAGATCATCAAGCTGGGCGGCCTGGACGTGACCCTGGCGGATCTGGCGGGCTACCTCAAGAAAGACGAGGAAGAAGGCTTCGTCTTCTGCCCTGATGATGTCATGGCGCACTTTCTCGATGGCCTGGTGATCTTCAAGCGCGGCAAGGACGAAAGCCGTCCGCCGCAGCCGATCGAAGTGCCGGTGACCAACAACATCATCCTCAAGAAACTGCGGGTGGCCTTCGAGCTGAAGGAAGACGACATGCACGCCATCCTCAAGGCCGCCGAGTTCCCGGTTTCCAAGCCGGAGCTGAGCGCGCTGTTCCGCAAGTTCGGCCATACCAACTACCGCCCGTGTGGCGACCAGTTGCTGCGCAACTTCCTCAAGGGCCTGACGCTGCGCATTCGCGGCTGATTTCCAAAAGCTGACGTGCATAGGGCTTCTGTGGCGAGGGAGCTTGCTCCCGCTGGACGCGCAGCGTCCCCTTGCGGTGTGTCAGACAAAACCAGGGGGCCGCTTCGCAGCCCAGCGGGAGCAAGCTCCCTCGCCACCGGGACCGTGGTCGATCGCACCGCTCGCGCTATCATGCCCTCTCCATCTCGCCTCGATTTCAACCCATGACTTACAGCGTCTCCCCCATCGGCTTCGTCCGCTCCTGCTTCAAGGAGAAGTTCGCCATCCCCCGCCAACCGCAACTGGCCCCGGCCGCTCGCGGTGTGCTGGAGCTGGTGGCGCCGTTTGACCAGGGCGATGCGGTGCAGGGCCTGGAACAGGTCAGTCATGTCTGGCTGCTGTTCCTGTTCCACCAGGCCTTGGAAGACAAGCCACGCTTGAAGGTCCGTCCGCCGCGCCTGGGCGGCAACAAGTCCATGGGGGTGTTCGCCACCCGAGCCACCCATCGCCCCAACGGCATCGGCCAATCGGTGGTCAAGCTGGAGCGGGTTGAAGCGGGGCGCCTGTGGATCTCGGGCATCGATTTGCTGGACGGCACGCCGGTGCTGGACATCAAGCCCTACGTACCCTACGCCGACATCATCGGTGCGGCGTCGAACAGCATCGCCAGTGCAGCGCCTGAGCTGATCCCAGTGCAATGGACGGACTCTGCCCTGCTCCAGGCCCGCGATCATGCCACGCGTCTGCATGAGCCCTTGGTGGACCTGATTGAACAGTGCCTGGCCCAGGACCCACGTCCGGCGTATCAGGTTCCTACAGCGGAACGGGAATATGGCGCACAGTTCTGGGACCTGGACGTCCGCTGGCATTATCCGCAGCCGGGGTTGATCCGGGTGTTGGAAGTGATCCCAACGAAAGAATAATCGCTGGAAACGAAAAAGCCCGCGCGGCCTTCATCAGGCGGCACGGGCTTTTTCTTGTGGTCTGTCAGTGTGACCAAGTCGCTGCCATCGCAGGTGCCGAAGTTTACTTCTCTACGAACGCCCGCTCGATCAGGTAATCACCCGGCTCGCGCATGCGCGGCGAAACGGTCAGGCCGAAGCTGTTGAGCACTTCGCTGGTCTCATCGAGCATGCTTGGGCTGCCGCACAGCATGGCGCGGTCGTCCTGCGGATTGATCGGCGGCAGGCCGATGTCGCGAAACAGCTTGCCGCTGCGCATCAGGTCGGTCAGGCGGCCTTCGTTCTCGAACGGCTCACGGGTCACGGTCGGGTAGTAAATCAGTTTGTCGCGCAGTGCTTCGCCGAAAAACTCGTTCTGCGGCAGATGCTCGGTGATGAACTCGCGGTAGGCGACTTCATTGACGTAGCGCACGCCGTGGCACAGGATCACTTTTTCGAAACGCTCGTAGGTTTCCGGATCCTGGATGACGCTCATGAACGGCGCCAGGCCGGTGCCGGTGCTGAGCAAATACAAATGCTTGCCAGGCTTGAGGTCATCCAGCACCAGCGTGCCGGTAGGCTTCTTGCTGATGATGATCTCGTCGCCTTCCTTCAGGTGCTGCAACTGGGAAGTCAGCGGGCCATCAGGCACCTTGATGCTAAAGAATTCGAGATGCTCTTCCCAGTTCGGGCTGGCGATCGAGTAAGCGCGCATAAGCGGGCGGCCATTGGGCTGCTGCAGGCCGATCATCACGAACTGACCGTTCTCGAAGCGCAGGCCCGGATCGCGGGTGCACTTGAAGCTGAACAGAGTGTCGTTCCAGTGATGAACACTGAGGACACGCTCGTGGTTCATGTTGCTCATGTACGGGGACTCCTGGGAATGATGCCTGCGTCGTCAATTTGCGCAATTGCATCGCATTCTAATGGCGGCGACAATATCTGTTAAATGGATTATTAAGATAAGGGTTATCGGTTATATCGATATGCGATTTACTCTACGTCAACTTCAAGTCTTCGTCGCCGTCGCCCAGCAGGAAAGCGTGTCCCGTGCCGCGGGCCTGCTCAATCTGTCGCAATCGGCGGCCAGCACCTCCATCACCGAACTGGAGCGGCAATCGAGCTGCCAACTGTTCGACCGTGCCGGCAAGCGCCTGAGCCTAAATGCCCTGGGCAAACAGCTGCTGCCCCAGGCAGTGGCACTGCTGGACCAGGCCAAGGAGATCGAAGACCTGCTCAACGGCAAGTCCGGCTTCGGCTCACTGGCGGTCGGCGCCACGCTGACCATCGGCAATTACCTGGCGACGCTGTTGATCGGCGGCTTCATGCAGCGTCATCCGGAAAGCCAGGTGAAGCTGCACGTGCAAAACACTGCCAATATCGTGCACCAGGTGGCCCATTATGAAATTGACCTGGGTCTAATCGAAGGCGATTGCAGCCATCCGGACATTGAAGTGCAAAGCTGGGTCAAGGATGAACTGGTGGTGTTCTGCGCTCCCCAGCATCCGCTGGCCAAGCGCGGCCAGGCGACCATGGAAGAGCTCACCCATGAAGCCTGGATCCTGCGCGAACAAGGCTCCGGTACGCGGCTGACCTTTGACCAGGCCATGCGTCATCACCGCAGCGCGCTGAATATCCGCCTGGAGCTGGAACACACAGAAGCGATCAAGCGAGCCGTGGAGTCCGGCCTGGGCATCGGCTGCATTTCACGCCTGGCCCTGCGCGATGCCTTCCGCCGCGGCAGCCTCGTCGCGGTGGAAACCCCGGACATGGACCTGGCCCGGCAGTTCTATTTCATCTGGCATAAACAAAAATACCAGACCTCGGCCATGCGCGAATTCCTCGAACTGTGCCGAGCGTTCACCGCAGGGGTCCAGCGCAGCGACGAAATCGTGCTCCCGGCCATCGCCTGAGGATTAGAGCAGAACCACACCCCAGACCAACGCAATCATGGTCAAGGCGACGAACTGGGCGGCGCTGCCCATGTCCTTCGCGTTTTTCGACAACGGGTGCAGCTCCAGGGAGATGCGGTCGATGGCCGCCTCCACCGCCGAATTCAGCAACTCCACGATCAGCGCCAACAGGCAGACCGCGATCAGCAATGCCTGCTCGACACGGCTGACATTCAGAAAGAACGACAACGGAATCAGCACGACGTTGAGCAATACCAACTGGCGGAAAGCCGCTTCGCCGACAAACGCGGCGCGCAGACCATCGAGGGAGTAACCAGAGGCGTTGAGGATACGTTTCAGGCCGGTTTGGCCTTTAAAAGGTGACATAGAGTGGGCAACTGATCAAAAAGGAGTGGAGAAGCTAATTCAAGCTCGGTCAAAAAAGCGTGAACCCGGCCATCAAGGCTGCGGTGAAATTGACTCAAGTTGTTGCAACAACAGGGCCGCCTGGGTCCGGGTGCGCACGTTCAGTTTACGGAAGATCGCCGTGACGTGGGCCTTGATGGTGGCCTCCGACACGTTCAGTTCATAGGCAATCTGCTTGTTCAGCAGGCCTTCGCAAACCATGGTCAGCACACGAAACTGCTGCGGCGTGAGGCTGGCCAGGCCCTCGCTGGCCGCCTTGGCTTCCGCGGAGACGCTGACCGCTTCGAACGCCTGGGGCGGCCAGGAAACATCACCGTCCAGGACGGCTTTCACCGCCTGCTGGATCATTTCCAGGGAGCTGGACTTGGGGATGAAGCCGCTGGCGCCGAACTCACGGGCCTTGACCATCACCGAGGCTTCTTCCTGGGCCGAGACCATCACGACCGGAATCTGCGGGTATTGGCCGCGCAACAACACCAGCCCTGAAAAACCGTAGGCCCCGGGCATGTTCAGGTCCAGCAGCACGAGGTCCCAATCGGCCTTTTCAGTCAACCGGACTTCCAGCTCCGCGATACTGGCCACCTCCGTCAACCGGACATCCGGGCCCAGGCCCAGGGTCACTGCCTGATGCAACGCGCTGCGAAAGAGCGGGTGGTCATCGGCAATCAGGATTTCGTATGTGGCCATTGTTCAAATGATCCTGTTTTTTAATGGCAGGCCCGATGCATTCGCGCCTCGCCAAAACAACTCAAGACACCGCCAGGCAGCGGCATCCGCAGGGGCACGTTCAACGCCAAACACGGCGTTTCAAACTTCGGCCGCACCCTGGTCGGCGCCAAGCATGCCCAGCGAAGCGGGGGTGGTCAAGCAGCACGGCCGCCACTGGTCCAGTATGAGCCACTATTGGGCCAATACTGCTGGCGCCGCATGAATAAAGGGCCGTAGCTCGGCGTGGGCCGGCGTCGATATGTCCACCGCTTGCTGGCGCTTGGCCCCCAGGTAATGCTGACTGAACACATCAAAATAAGCGTCCAGGGCCGACGCGGCGTCGCTGTCCCCTGCCAGTTCCAGACACAGCGCGGCCACTTCGGCGGTGCACAGATGCTCGCTGCGGGTCGAACGGCGCAGACGATAGCGCGACAGCTTGTCAGGCAGCAGGCTCAGGATCGGCAGCCGATCGAAATAGGGGCTCTTACGAAAAATCTTCCGTGCCTCGGTCCAAGTAGCGTCCAGCAGAATGAACAGCGGGCGCTTGGCGCGATCAAGGTCGACGGTATGGGTGACCCGCGATGGCTCCACGTACTCGCCGGGAAACACCAGATAGGGTTGCCATTGCGGGTCGTTCAGCAACGCCAGCAGTTGCTCGTCGACGTCGGTGCGAGACCAGATGAAGGCGTGGTTATCGCGCACCACGTCGGCAATCAGCCAACCCGTGTTGCTCGGCTTGAAGACTTCCTTGTTGGTCATGATCAGGCAGATCCCGGAGCGGGTCTCGACGCTTGGACGCCAGGCGCACAGGCAATGGCTCTCGATGACCCGACAGGCACTGCAACGGGGGGCACGCCAGCCACGGGCCTGAATCGGTTTGATGCCTTCATCGATGCGCTGGTCACGCAGCAGCGCGACGGCATTAGGGGCATGATTCATCGTGGGCGACGCCGACAAACAGGAAAACTCGACACGAACGACACTCGGCAGGGCAATAAAGGCCGGCATTCTACCAGAGCGCGCAAGCCTGTACCGTGCACCCGGGCTCCCCTATAATTCCCGGCCACTGAACGCACAGTCATGTGATCGGTCGAACCACCAGTCACTGAACCAGGAGAGTTTCATGCTGCGCCTTATCGTCCCTACCGTTGCCGTTCTGCTGGTGACGTCTTTCAGCGTCCAGGCTGCCTCGCTGAAAGAACTCGAACTGAACAAGATGCTGCAGAACGTCGCCAGAGAAAGTAGCGTCGGTACGCCGCGGGCGATCAATGAAGACATTCTGGACCAGGGCTACACCGTCGAAGGCACCGAGCTGATCAACCACCTCAGCGTGCAAAGCAGCCATGCCCAGAAAATGCGCGCAGATCCCAAGGCCGTGTATTTCCAGCTGGGCTCCACCGTGTGCACCAACCCGGGTTTCCGCAAGCTGATGGCCAAGGGCGCAACGATGCGCTACGAATTCACCGAAGTTAAGACCAACCGCCCAGTCGCGACCGAACGCTTCCAGGAATCGGATTGCCCGAAAGCGGCCAAGGCCAAGAAATAATCAACCTGAGCGTGCGCGCCGCTGTTCGTCATCGGCGCGCAATTCCGCCACCAGCGCCTGTAGATAACGCGAGCGCCATGTCCGCCCTTCCAATCGGCGGCAACATTCCTCTTCAAGGCTCAACCGATTGGCCTGAGCTGATTCCAACAGCGCCAGGTACAGCTGCCTGTCGAGTTCCAGGGTCACCCTGCTCATCTCTCCCGCCTCCATGCCCGATCCGCTTGAATCCTTCGCGTGGCGCCCAGCCCTGGGCGTAAATTTTCATTGGCACGCTTGTTAATCAGTAAATCAGAGCGGCACGCAACCGGTCGGTAATCTGACGAGCGGCACGGTAGCCTTCGTTGCATCCAGCGGTTGCCAAGGGCCACTTTTGAGCGCCATGATCAGGGCAGCGCAGATTGGCGCAAAGGTCTAGATTCATAAATGTATCGACTACTTGGGCAGAACGAGGCTGCCCTGTCAGCGCCTTGCCGTGTGATGGTCTTTATCCAAGGAAAAAGCAGAACCCGCTGGGTGGCTTGGTCGCCTTGCTGCGAACCGCGCCGAGCCAGGTCGGCATCCGGGCAAGGGCCTGGGCTGACAGCGACACATGGAGTGTCAGGGCCATGACGAATCTCTCGTTCAGGCCGGGGTCCTGTCAAGAAGGAGAAGCTGAATGCCTTATAAACCCAATGATGTGCTCAGTCGTCATTTTGAGAACCACGGCCACGACCTCACCCGCAAGGTCGAAGAGCAACTCAGCCTGGTGTCACCCAATAGCCCGAACCTCCCCATCTACCGAGACATGATCCTGACCGTACTGCGTATGGCCCAGGAAGATCACAACCGCTGGAATGCCAAGATTACCCTCCAAGCACTGCGGGAGCTGGAGAACGCCTTTCGCACGCTCGAACAGTTCAAAGGACGCCGCAAGGTCACCGTCTTCGGCTCGGCCCGAACGCCCATCGAACATCCACTGTATGGCATGGCCCGCGAGCTGGGGGCAGCGCTGGCCCGCTCCGACATGATGGTCATCACCGGTGCCGGCGGGGGCATCATGGCCGCCGCCCATGAAGGCGCGGGGCGCGATCACAGCCTGGGGTTCAACATCACCCTCCCCTTCGAACAGCATGCCAACCCGACCGTCGAAGGCACGCCGAACCTGTTGCCGTTCCATTTTTTCTTCACCCGCAAATTGTTCTTCGTCAAGGAAGCCGATGCGCTGGTGCTCTGCCCGGGCGGGTTCGGCACCCTCGATGAAGCGCTGGAAGTCCTGACGCTGGTACAGACGGGTAAAAGCCCGCTGGTGCCGGTGGTCTTGCTGGATGTTCCAGGCGGCAAGTTCTGGCAAGGCGCCCTGAATTTCATCCGTGAGCAACTGGAGGAGAACCGTTACATCCTGCCTACCGATTTGAAGTTGATGCGTCTGGTGCACAACGTCGAAGACGCCGTGGAAGAGATCAACCAGTTCTATCGCAACTTCCATTCCAGTCGCTGGCTCAAGCATCAGTTCATCATCCGCATGAATCGCAAGCTGAGCGAACAGGCCATGCAGCAGATGCAGGCTCAATTTGCCGATTTGTGCCTGAACGATTGTTTCCATCAGCATGATTACGGCGGTGAAGAACATGACGAGGCCAGGTTCAGTCATCTGACGCGACTGGCCTTCACCTTCAACGCCCGCGATCACGGCCGCTTGAGAGAACTGGTGGATTACATCAACCTGCCGGAAAACTGGGCCCAACCCGCCCAAAAAGTCCAACCCCTGACATGGGAGCCGCTGAAGGTAACCTGAGCCCATAAAAAAACGGCCCGCTATCGAAATAGCGGGCCGTTTTCATTTAATCATCCATACCGCGACCGCTGAACAAGCGGTTGATCATTTCCATGGAATACCCTCGGTACGCCAGGAAACGCCCTTGCTTGGCGCGTTCTCGTGCATCGATGGGCAGATGCCCTGAGAACTTGCGGCGCCAGGTATCGATCAATTGCTCTTGCCAATCGATACCACTTTCACGCAGGGCGAGTTCGATATCAGGCCGCTGCAAACCGCGCTGGCCCAGCTCTTCACGAATTCGCAAAGGACCATAACCGGATCGGGCGCGATAAGAGACAAAGCTTTCCAAATAGCGGGATTCCGACAACAGGCCTTCTTCCGTCAAACGGTCGAGGGCCGAGTCGATCAGCTCATCGGGAGCGCCGCGCTGACGCAGCTTGCGCGTCAGCTCGACTCGACCATGCTCGCGTCTTGCGAGCAGGTCCATCGCGGTTCGCCGCACCGCGACGAGGGTATCGAGTACGACGGTCATCGAATCTATCAGAGGTCAGCGTCAGCCAGGTCATCAACGGTTTCACGATTGGCCACTGCCTTGACATCCGCTACGGGGCTCAGCAATTTGTCACGCAGTTGCTTCTCAAGGGCAGCTGCAACTTCCGGGTTGTCCGCCAGGAACTTGGCCGAGTTGGCCTTGCCCTGACCGATCTTGGTGCCGTTGTAGGCATACCAGGCGCCCGACTTCTCGACAAAACCGTGCAGTACACCCAGGTCGATCATTTCGCCGTTGAGGTAGATGCCCTTGCCGTAGAGAATCTGGAACTCAGCCTGACGGAACGGCGAAGCGACTTTGTTCTTCACGACCTTGACGCGGGTTTCGCTGCCGACAACCTCATCACCTTCCTTCACCGCGCCAGTGCGGCGGATGTCCAGGCGAACCGAGGCGTAAAATTTCAGCGCGTTACCGCCGGTGGTGGTTTCCGGGCTGCCGAACATCACGCCGATCTTCATGCGGATCTGGTTGATGAAGATCACCAGGCAGTTGGCGTTCTTGATGTTACCGGTGATCTTGCGCAGGGCCTGGGACATCAGGCGAGCCTGAAGGCCCACGTGCATGTCGCCCATTTCACCTTCGATTTCCGCTTTTGGCACCAGTGCCGCCACGGAGTCGACGATGATCACGTCAACCGCGTTGGAACGCACCAGCATGTCGGTGATTTCCAGGGCCTGCTCACCGGTGTCCGGCTGGGAAACCAGCAGGTCGTCGACGTTGACACCCAGTTTGCCGGCGTATTCCGGATCCAGGGCGTGCTCGGCATCGACGAAGGCGCAAGTTGCGCCGGCTTTTTGGGCCTGGGCGATCACGGACAGGGTCAGCGTGGTTTTACCGGAAGATTCAGGACCGTAGATTTCAACGATTCGGCCTTTTGGCAGGCCGCCGATGCCCAGCGCAATGTCCAGGCCCAGGGAGCCGGTGGAGATGGAAGGAATAGCCTGACGGTCCTGATCGCCCATACGCATTACGGCACCCTTGCCGAATTGACGTTCGATCTGACCCAAGGCCGCAGCCAAGGCTTTCTTCTTGTTGTCGTCCATTAAAGTCCTCACGTAATCAATAAGGCCTGACGGCCAACACCTGTATAAGTAGCCAGTATTATTCCACAGCGATTGAGGATCGCCTACCCCTGATTTGAGATTTCTACAGCGGCATGTTGCAGCAGCCCCTCTAGCGCGGCCTTAACCGTTTGTCGGCGGACCTCGTCGCGGTTGCCTGCAAAGAACCGCTGCTCGCTGACCACCGCCTCGCCAATCCCCCAGGCCAACCATACGGTGCCCACCGGCTTGTTCGGCGTGCCCCCGTCCGGCCCGGCGACCCCGCTGACCGCCACGGCATAACGCGCCAGGCTTTTATGCTGGGCACCGCGCACCATAGCCTCGACCACCTCGCGACTGACCGCCCCCACCGTCGCGAATAACTCGGCAGGGACGTTCAACTGCTGGGTCTTCTGGCGATTGGAATAGGTGACGTAACCGGCCTCGAACCAGGCCGAACTCCCGGGAATACGGGTGATTGCCTCGGCAATCCCACCGCCGGTACAGGACTCGGCCGTGGTCACATGGGCATTGAGCAACTGCAAGCGCCTGCCGAGTTCAGCGGCCAGCCCGGTAATGTCGTCCATGATGCTCTCCCGATTCGACACAATGGAGGCCTACCGTACACGAGCATTCGCAGCTTGCAAGGCTCGCCGGATCATTGACCTAGGGCCCTGACATAGGCCTGGCAAGCCTGTAAGGCAATCAGTCCTCGATCGCCTTCGTGGGTGATGGCGATAATTCGTTGAGCATGCGCTGGGTCAAGTCGGGCGCGTGGGGCGCCATGATCCAGGCTGCCGGCGCCGGCGGCGGCAGGCATTGTGCAACCGGCGGCCACATCGTCGGCGTCGAGGAGGACTGACAGCCGCACATCGGCAGTAGCAAGGCGATCGCGCAGGCGATCCTGGTCACGTTGGGCATCGCTCAAGGCTCGGTAATGGGTTTGTTCGCTGGCGGACAGTTGGCGTCCAAGGGCTTCGCGTTTGTCTTGCTCGACCTTTTGCTGCATTGCGGCCGACTGGCTTATCCGGTTCAACGTGTCGGCCTGGGATTGCTCCAGTTGCGCCAATTGTCGGCCATAACGCCAATCTTGAACTCGCCATGCGAGCATCGCCGGGCCACCCGCCAATAATGCCAATAGAACGACGATGCCAAGGGTGCGAGCGGAAAAAGGCATCAGGCTGAAGACTGGCATAACGCCGCCCTCGCCCGCGCCCAGAGTTGCAGGCGATCTTCCAAACCGTTCAAACCACCGTTGATGCGTCGGGTAATGCTGTTGAACTGATCGCGATCGGCCAGTTCGTTCAAGCCGTTTTGCTCCCAGAACCACGCAGCGGACTCAGCTGCCCATTGCGGTTGCTCCAGCAGTTCAGGCAAGGCCAGCAGGCGTGCGTCGCCAAACAGTCCCTGACTGCAACGAAGGTAATTGTCGCGGCCGGTAATCTGGATCAGACCGCGGCCCCGATACTTCTGGCCATCACCGTCGGCCTGGGACGAATTGCCCAGGCGCACGGCCAACGGCCCCGTGTCGTACTTGCCCAGGTATTGATCACCGCCGAGCTCGCGCACGTAACGCAATTGCCCCGACTCATGGCCGACCTGGGCCAGGAACATAGCGATGCGTTTAGGCGTGTCGATGCGATAGCGGGACATGGCTGCGTTAAGCGCAGAAATGAAAACGCCCGCTTGGGTGCGGGCGTTGGGCATGATGTTGATGAGTTGCTGTTGGGTAACGTCCATAGTCGGGTCATCGAAATTCGTTGTTGGGGTTGCCTTCTTCGCGAGCAAGCTCGCTTCCACAGGGCCTGGTATCACCCCCTGGCATCCAGGCAAGTCGCATCAATCGTACAGCGATAGCTCTTTTCCCGGTCACCGGCAGCCGTGACCTTGTCGATCGACCAGCGACCGCGCATGAAATCCGGCCAAGTGGTGTCCAACAGCACGATGCCTTCCGCCGATAATCCGGGGTTGCCAGGGCATTCAATTTTCACCTTGAGAGCCTCGCGCATCATCCGGCGCACCTCACCTTCAGCAGCGGCACGGGCGTCGTTGGCGCTCTGGAAGCGCTGGCGCAGGTTCTTGAACGGCGCGATGCCGATCTCCTCCACGCGCAGTTTACCGGCCACCGGGTCCCACCAACTGGTCTTGCAGCCCTGGTATTTCGCCCGGGCGTTTGCATCAAGAATGGCGGAAATAAAGGCATGGTCGCCCGGACGATTATCGGTCGTCACTGACAACCTGATGGGTGGCAGGACCTTGCCCGACAATGATTTCGCCTGACCACGCCGAGCCAGCACATACAACTCGTTGATCGGTTTGGCGACGGCATCGTAACGGTGGGCAAGTCGCGTCAGGAAGCCCATGTCGGTTTCGTTGGACTGGTCGATATGCTCGATTTTAATCAGCGACAGGTCCGGCGCCACACGGGGAGAAAAACCGTGTCGGGAGGTCAATTGGCGAAACAACGCCCCAAGGGTTGTCGGGCCATGACTGGCAGATCGGCGCTGTTTGAATCCACTCTGGTCGGCCGCGCTGAACGGCGCCGCCATCGCCACCAGCGTCAGCTTGAGGGGAAACAGCATAGGCGTAAGCCGGGTGATAACGAACTCGCCCTTGTCCACCAGGCCCGACTCGAGGTAACCGACCCGCAAGCCGATTTTCCCGCCCAGGCTGGGCAGGCCTTCAAGCCCCTCCAGGCTGATCGTGAGCGTCAGTTGGTCGGACTCGATCCCCGCCGCGTCGACATGAGTCCAATTGAGCAAGCGTTCGTTGAGCAACGCAGCGTTCGCGCCGTAGATTTCTATTGCGGGGGTGAAACCCAGTGACATGTCGCCTCCTTAATCCCAGGCTGAAACCGGTGGGGTCGCGACGGGTTTGACGTCCACTTCCGGCAGTACCACCCATACACCCGCAGGCAGCACCGCCCCCCATTCGGCCAGCGTTGGATTGAGTCGCCAAAGCGCTTCTTCAGTGGCATCGTCACAATGCGCGAGCTCGCGATACAGCAACAGATTCACCGAATCACCGGCGATGCTTCGAACCCTACGCATTGGCGAACTCCGTCAATTCAATGACCCAGCCGACCACCATCGCGGTACCGTCATCGATGATCTCGGTCTGGGATTCAGTCACTGTGTTGATTCGCCAGAGGCCCCAATTGCGACCGATGCCATCCACCAACGGCAAGGGGATGCGCTGCGCCTGCAATGCCCGCAGTTCATCGAGACGGTCCATGGCGGTCGCGTACATCGACTTGCCTGTGATCGTCAGCCCTTGCAGGCCTTGGCCGGTCTGGCTGGACTTGGGTTTGCTGGTGAGAATGTCGATGTTTTTCCAGCCGCCATCCGATGTATGTACCAGTTGGTGGTACGCAAAGTTTCTCGACAGGCCGAAAATGAAGCTGCCGAGGGCCATTTGTTGACGCATCACGTACCTCCGTCGGTCAGGGCCGCATCACTGCGCATGGCGAGTGAGTTGGGCATGGTCGTTAAGCCGAATTGGCCAGAAAGCTGCTGCACGACCAGGTTGGCCAACTGACTGGCGCTGGCCTGGTCCTGACCATTGATATAGATGTTCGCAGTCAGGGTGTTCTGCTGTGTGGTTGTCTGGGTGCTGATCAGGTCTTTGCTGACCTGGTCTGGCGCGGCGAGTCTGTCGGCGGGGGCAACGAGTTTTTCGCCCAGAGACGCGCCGACGTCGCTCCCCAACCAACCGCCCAGCAGTCCGCCAACCAGCCCACCAATGGCAGTGCCAATCACCGGAACGACACTACCCAAAGCGGCACCGGCAGCAGACCCCGCAGCAGCGCCTGCCCACCCGCCCCCTGCGGCTCCCAGGCCTGCGCCCATCATTCGTTTGTCGCCGGTAAGGACACCCTCGGCCACATCGGCGACGGCGCCGACTACCTTTAATGGGCCGGGCGCCCTGCGAGTCATCGAGCGTAACGAGGCCGTTGGCCCGAATGAAAAACGCCCTGCGCCTCCCCGTGAGCCTCGTGTACTGACGCGTATTTTCGACCCGCTCGTGGATTCGGGACCCTGGCTGGCATTGCGTGTATCGAGCTTGTCCCCACGAGATTTTCTGAAATCTTCGGAGATCACCTCACCCAAGCCGCCGGGAAGGTGCGGGGCAGCCCTACCCAACACCCGTTTGGCCACCTGGTTGGACATCTCATCCCCTACAGCCTTGAGCAGCGCGCCCACCAGCGGTTTGATCGCTGCAACAACCAGCACAATGGCAGCGGTGGCCTTGGGCGAAGATTCAGCCAGCTCACTCATGCCATCAGCCAGCGAACCCAGCCATTGAAACGAGCTATCCGCCAACGGTACCAGCGCATTTCCCGTGGCCACTGACAAACGCTCGTTATGTGCGTTGAGGACGTTTAGCTGGCCTTGCTGGGTGTTCGACAGCGCCAACGCGTCCTGCCGCACCGAGCCGTTGTTGCCCAATTGTGAAGTGGCGTATTGGCCCGGGTCTTTCACCTGCAAGAAGGCTGCGTTCACGTCGGGCAGTTTCTGCGCCATGCGCAGCACTGCCTCATCGCCCTTGCCGAATAGCGTGGTTGCAAGGGCCGAGCGTTTTTCAGTCGGTTGCGCGTTCAAGGCCGCAAGCACGGTCATCATTGTGCCGGGCGCCGTGTCCTTGTCGCGCAAGCCGCTCGACACCGCCGCGGGCGCCAGGCCCAGCTGTTTCCAGGCCGCTTGCTCGGCTGTGGAGGCTTGCTCACCCTTGTCCAGGGCCGTCGTGAAGTCATCCAGCGCTGCGCCGGCTTCAGCTTGTTTCGTACCGGTATTGAGCAACGCCGCCGTCAACGCCGCGGCTTGCACAGGGGCCAGGCCGGCGGTCGTCGCAGCCGCACCGTCACGCTGCAAGACGGCGCCGATGTCACCCGGTTTCGCTCCACCGGGTAGTTTGCCCAGGTGGTTGGTGGCATCCGCCAGATCAAAGGCTTGGGCGCCGCTGAGCTTCATGGAAGTACGCCAGCCAGCCATCATTTCGGCCATCTCCATGGCCGGCTTCCTGAACGCCGCCGCGGCCACGCCAACATCCGAGGCGAAACGCAACAGTTCCCGCTGTCGGTCCGAGGCATCGAGCAACTCGCTACCAATGCCTTCCTTGGCCGCCAGGGTTTCTATCCTCACCAGATCAACCGCTGTGGTGCCCCCGGCCGCCACCAACGGGGCGGTGGCGATCTGCTGGGTTGGCGCAGCCATCTGTTCGATCTGGCGAGGGCTGAATTGGGTGGCCTGCTTCAGATCGGCCATCGCCGTATCCATGGCTATCGCGGGTTTCAGCAGCTCCGGCGGTTCGATACCGCCACGCGACTTACCTTTTGACTCATTGGCCGACTCCCCCTTGGCGCCGCCCCCAATTGTCTGGGAGAACAATCGTTGCGCCGACAGCTTCACGGTCAGTGACTCGATCGCCGAGGTGAGCAGACCGAGCTTGAGCCCCAACTTTTCCAGCGCCAGATCGAGGCTCAACAGTTGATCCCGGGGGAAGGCACTTTGTGCTGATATACCACTCGTCAGACTGGTATTTCCCAACGCCAACCCACTCCCATCGAAAGCTGCGTATCTGAGCGAATATCTATCGTCCGCCATCCCGCTCTACTCCTGTTTCACGCCAAGGCGAGTGATCGCAATGTCGTAGCGGCGCAAGGCCTTGCCGGCGTCCCACTCCAGGATTTCCGCCTCACTTACCGAGTAAATGAGCGGCACCACATCGAGGATCACTTCGATGTCGCGCTCCGAAAGAAGTCCGCCGGTTTGTTTAAAAAATCGTCGATGCGTACCTGCAGCTGGGTCCAGTCGGGCACGGTCAACAGGTCGAGGTCGGGAATCATCAGGCCGGTGCAATGGGCGGTGATGAATTCGGCGCGTTCCTTGGCTGTCTTCAGCTTCTTCATCGCCTTGGTGGCACGCAGCGCCGGCATTTCCAGGGTCAGCGAGGTCATGCTGCGGCCCGCTACGTCGAGCGGTTGCAGTAGCGGCACCTGGTCGGGGTCGGCCTGTGTGTCATCTAGAAAGTACGACGCCGGACGGGTCGACATTTCATGTACGTATTGCGCAATGCTGACGTAGTCCGGGCGCTTGAGCTGGTCGAGCTCCTTGACCGACAGGCCAGTGGCCAATTTCGCCAGCTCGAAGAACTGGTCGTCTTCGTCATCGCCTGCACGGGCCAGGGCGTCTTTTTGCGCGGCGTAGAACAGCGGCTTGAGCGAGAGTTGCTCGATCTGCGAACCGTCGTCACCGGTGATCGGCGACAACAGCTCATGTGTAGGAGGCATCCAGGACATGAAATCAATTCCTTGGTGAATCATGGCGGGCGAGCCCCCTGTGGGAGCGGGCTTGCTCGCGAAAGCGGTATGTCAATCAACATTGATTTGAAGTTGATGGACTCTTCGCGAGCAAGCCCGCTCCCACAGGGACTGCATCTAAACAGCTGGCAAAGGGTTAAGGCAGCAACACCGCACGCCGCGCATCACCGAGGATGTCCACGCCGTTGAGCACGAACTTCTGGGTGCGCACATCGATGTCGATCACGGGGATACCGTTTTCGAGACGGTTGTAAGTGCGGCAAGAGAGTTCCAGCGTGGTGAGCGGTTTCTCACCCATCTTCAGCGCTGTTTCGGTCAGGGATTTCAACTTCCCGCCGACGGTGTGGTAGGTGAACCAGGTATTGCCATCCTGATCCTGACCGGCCTCGCGCACGTTCAGCAGGATGTCGTCACCCAGCCGCACACCCAGGGCCAGCATGACTTCCGGCCCTGCGCCTTGTAGTACCAACGTGGCGCCGAGCACAGCGCCGTTCTTGGCCATTTCCTCGCCGATAAAGCGCCCGCCCGTCATCGACTCCATGGCGAACTCGATCTTCGGCGGGGTGAAGCTGTCCACGGTCGCCGACAACGGCAGGCCTTGCAGGGTGGCCGCGATGGCCTGTCTTACGCGGTTGGTAAACATTAGAGAACGTCCTCCAGGAACTGCTCGATGATTTCATCGCGTGCATTGAGTTGATAAATCATGTGTTCGTTCGGCGCGTAGCGGCCGTAGTCGATGACCACGTACCAGGTGCCGTTCTTGTACTTCTCGACGCTGTTCAATTCCGGGTGCAGGTACACGCTGCCGCCAGGGATGGTTTCGTCGGCGACCAGGGTTTGCAGCCAGTCGTTGATGCGCTTGACCTCCTGGTCCATAAACGACTTGGTCAGGTTCTTGGCCATGGCTTTCTGGCCGGCCTTCACCAACTTGCGACTGATCGCATCTTCAAGGCCGACGTAGCTGATGAACTTGCCGGTGATGGAGCGGTTGCCCAGCAGCGAGAAGCCGCCGAGGATGGTCCGGGCGTAGTAGCTGACGCCGTAGCGGTTGAGCAGGTCGCCTTCGGTGGAGGTGTCGAGGATGTTGTATTCCACGGTGCGCGAGACGTCTTCGGCGTAGGTCACCTGGTTGCCCGGGCTCTCCCATTGCTTGACCTTGGCGAGCGCGGCGATGGCCAGGCTCGACGGCGCCAGGAAGACGTTTTTCTTCGCCGCCTTGGAGTACACGGCCGGCATGTTGTGCACCACCAGGCAACGGTCGAAACCGAGGTCCGCGCCGCCCAGTTCCTGGCTGTAGGTCACCTGGTCGGCAACCGCGGCATCCTTGCCGTCGAGCACCACGCGCGCCTTGATACGCTTGCCGAACGAGGCGAATTCGCTGGCCACGGCCTTGGTGCCGGTGAAGCCCGGCGCGCCGATGATGGTCAGGTCTTCAGCGACCCCACTCAACGCCGCCAGACCGAGCTTGCGACCGGTCTGCGCTTCGATGCCGCCAATGACGTTGTTCTGCGTGTCGGCCGGTGTGGCGCCCTCTTCGACGATGACGACATAGACCGGCACCTTGACCACTTTGAGGATCTGGAACACCGCCTGGAACAAGGTCCCCGCCTCGGCACCGGTCGGGTCCAACTGGGCCTGGGTGGTGAAGCTGTTGATGCGGAACGGGGTGTTTTTCGGAATCAACGGATTGGCATTCGGCGCGGTGCCGACCAGGCCGATAACGTTGTCACCCAGGCCACCCATGGCCTCGGGAGATTCGGTGGCATTGACGGTAATGCCGTTGTGCTCGAAGTTCAAAACCTCAGCCATGGTTATTCAGCCTTTTTGGTTGCGGCCTTTTTGGCCGGGGTGGATGCAGAGGCCGATTCGCCGGCCTCGGTTTTTTTCAGCTCCAGACGACCGGCGCTGCGCAAGGCATTGGCCTCGACGTCGAGCAGGTCGAGCTCCTGGCCCTTGGTCGACCAGTGACCACCTCCGGTGGGAAATGGGAGGAGCACGGTGTAGGTTTGGCGTGGTGCCATTTTTGGGTTCTCCAGATACGAAAAAGCCCCTTTCAAAAAGGGGCCGTTGGGTGTTGGACGGATAAGAAAACGCCCCGTCGGTGCGGGGCGTTTATTTGGGTTGCTCAGGTAGCCAGGAGGGGGCTATCGGACGGTGATCCAGCTGAGGAAACGCTTGCGCTTCAGGCCAATTGCGAAGCGCACGCCGGTATTGCTGAAGATCGAGATACTGTGCAGGAGATAACGTGGTTTCAACACTCTCCTCCAGTTCGTCGCGATGGCGAGCCACTACGCCGTCCGTTTCGGACAAGCACTGATCCCGCCAAGCCCGCTCGACAACTGCCAGCTCGTCATCGCTGGACGGCTGCGGATCAACAAGCACAGGAAGACCATCATCATCCCAGGCAATAACCTTACCCTCCGATTGTCCCGCCAGCAGCTCAGCGTGGCGTTCAGCAGAAATTTCGACCACGTCGTCTGGCATCGAAACATTGATAGCTGCGTCGTAGAAACCACGGGCTATTTTTGAAGCGAACATACTTTTCTCCTTAGTAACCGATGGCTAGGAACTGAACGTTTTCAGACTTTCCGGCGCCTGTACTCCCGTTGAAGCAGTTAATTCCGATCGAGTTGTTAGCAACCACACCGACCGTGGGGACAGAGTTAGTTCCAGATGCAGAAACCAGAACCTTCAATACCGCGGTCGGAAACGTGATCGGAAGGGCGATGGTAGCGGCCCCCCCCGTAGAAGTTATCCCTACCCCCCATTGTAAAACCAAACCATCCGGTAATTTTTGATAGCCCGCGGAACCGAATAAGGCAGCAAAGGAAGCAGCGTACTTAAGGGCTATGGACCCGCCACGCAAGCGCCAAGTCGTCGACACTTTTACGAATTCTGCGTTATCCCCCATACCTAGGATGACAGTGATCCCTGTCGCAACCGGAGACGCCAATACGTCTCCCCCAGACGCAAGAACAGTTACAGCACCACTTCCAGTAGCCACCACCTCGATAGTCGCACCCTCTGCGACTCCGGCGGTCGACGGCAATGTGATACTGATCGGTGTAGGGGATATCGCCGATATAATGCCGCCGATGCTCGAAGCGCCGAGTGCGGAACTGGCAGTAAGCGGTACGAACACCGAATACTCGACGCCCATCCGCTTGGCAAAGGCAGCGTTGACCAATCTGAGAGAGCTGTCGAACTGGGCCGCAGTCGAGCCAAATACTCTTGAATATTGCAACTGTGCCGTCCCACCCGCCCACCAAGCGCTCGCACCATTACCGGTCAACTCCAGGGTCGCACCTACCTGCAAGTCGATGCTTTTAATCTGACCTGCCCCCGAGTTGATGTTGTCAGCATCAACACAAACAATAGTGACAATGCCGCTACCGATATTTCGAAAATGGATCGCACCACCTGCCGACAGGGAATTGACTGGAGGTAAGGTGATCGAGAAGGATCCGATGGTAGTAACCAGCGTGCCAACAGCTGATGTCGTCAACGTGGTGGTCGCAGTCAAACTGGTAAAGCCACGATAGTTGCCACTAGCGCGCATGACGTACTCGGTCGTCGCGATCGACTTCGTGTTGTCAAATAGAGGTGGCGTGTTCGCCGTAGGATTGACGAGTACCGGCGAGTTAAGGGGCGCGAGTCCTTGAGTGATGTTCTGAAAAGTCAGCGCCGTGATACCCAGTACAATGCCACCGTCGGTAGTCAGCTGCCAGATCGTATTGGCAAGAGTCGTCCCCTCCTCCACCGAAACCATCAATCCCGAGGTGACTTCGACACTCGCGTCGGCATCTTTTGCCCGTACCCATGCGCCGTTCGCGGCTACATAAATGCCGTTGTCTTTCGCCAGGGTCTGCGACTTAACCAGAACCCGATCCCCGGCTACTACGGCAACACCGTCGATTGCTTGTGCACCACTTAGGGCAATGCTGGCCGTTGTCGCCACCCGCACAGATTGCTTCCTGTCCAGCTTGGCAAGTTCATCAGCGACATAGCTCGCCACCCACGCCTGCGTCGCCTTGACGACCGTGTCGTCGATCAGCAACGTCACCGACTCAGCATTACTGGTCTCGAAAATCGACCGAATGTAAAACTCTTTCCCCGACCCCGAAGTCGCCAACACCGGTTTGAACGACTCCGGATATTTGACAATCGCGTACAGGATTCCGCTATCGGTCCAGATCCCTGCCTCTCGCACATACCAGCCGCCCACTTCAGGCGGGATGGTCACTTCAGCCAGCAACCAGCTCGGGTTTTTCTCATCTTGGAACAGCGCATTGAGCGGCCCTCGCCACACTTCGCGTTTAAGCGCCGTGGCGGTGGCAGCCGGGTTGTAGATCGCGCCGCCGCCGTCTCCGACGGAAATCTGCGACAGCTTGATGGGTGTGCCCGCCGCCTTGCAGGCAGTTTCGTAGGCGATCCCCGCATCGGTGAGCAGGGTGTAGTAATCGGCCATTTAGGACCCCTGTGGATAAATAGTGGAGGTTTCGACGGTGTAGAGCGCGGCGGCCATGAAGGCCTGGCCCGAGGCTTCCAGCCCTTCGATGACGATCGGATAAACCGTGGTCAGCTCGCCGCACAGCGTGGCGGCGGCGATGACGTGACGGCCGAAGGCACTCAAACCGACCGAAACCGTCAAGGTGTCGCGCTCGCTTTTCGCATCGGCCAGGCGGCGGTCGAGACGCGCGTCGATGGCTTCGCTGTAGGGCTGTTGGGTGAATGCTCGGACCGAAAAACTGTAGGGCGCGCCAGGTGGCGTTTGCTCATACCAAGCGCGCACTTCAGGCATCAGCTGCAAACCCTTAGCGGCATTTTCCAGCGCCTTTCGCGTCCCGGCTTGCCGGGCGGTGGGCCAGGCGAGTTCAACGGTCAGGCGTTTTTCAGTCTCGGGCGCCGCGGTGCTCCACTCACCAACGCCGCGGTCTGCTGCGAGATACGGAAGGAATGCGAGGGGCGTCGCCGCCGGATTCATCAGCTCAGGAAATGGCGGATCGATGCGCTCAAGCAATCGGCCGAAACCGAGGTCAAGGGCCCTTTCCAACGGAGAACTGTTGACGGGCAACAGACTAGGGCGAGGTGTTTCGTCACTCATAACGTATCCACCTCGACCTCGACGCCCGTGCAGTACGGAGCCTGGAAAGCCGTCGTCACAATCGGCACCAACGGTTCGAGAATTTCCAGCTGAACCGCGCCAGCGCTGTGCAACGTGTAGTCGATCCAGCTCGGGTCTACCCGTCCTTCCAGGCGATGGCACGCCTCGGCATAAGCCTGCAATTGCTGCTCGGCGGCAACCTGGGTCAACCCCGAATCCGGGCCGGCATTGATCTTCGCCACGACGCGGATTTTGTAGGGTTTGATTTGCGCGGCCTGAACGATGACCAGGTCGGTTTCCGGTCGAACGTCGGGCCGGGCGAAATGCTGGCGAACACTGTCGAGCAGCGCTTCGGACGGTGTGCCGTTGCCCTCGCGAGAAAGCACCGTGACCGTGACTTCACCCGGTGCGGTCCGGCGTCCGTTGCCGTCCTTGACCTGCGCTGCCTGCCCATCCGGGTCGAAGGCATACGTGACCGTCACTACACCCGCCGCGGCGTTTTCCACCTTCACCGCCGGCCGTTCGCCAAGGGTAAAGATCTCCCGCCGATACTGCATGCGCGAGCCCGCCGCCGGGGCATGGGGCGCCAGGTAGTAGCGCAACCGCGCATCGTCATCGCTCTCGTAGACCGGAGGGATGGGCGGGAAAGCCGCCGGGTCGCCCGAGTCGAGCAACTGGCGTTCGAGCCCCATGTCCGCGAGGCGAGCGTCAAGGTTGGTCCCAGTGGCCCACCACGCCAACATCTGCTGGATCCGGGCGTTGTATTTGCGTTCGTGGGTTTGCAGTCGGACACAGAACGCCTCCAACGCGAGAGTCAGCAGTTCGCTTTCGTTTTCGAGGCTGTCCACCAGCTTCGCGGCGCTTGCCGGAGAGCGCGCGCCGACGTACTCGACCACGAAGGTCTTGAACTCAGCGAGAAGGTCCTCGAACGCTTCGACGGTGACGATAGCCGGTTCGGCCAGTTGGTTCTGGCCGGGTATCAACATACTCATGTCACCACCTCGAAAGTCTGTTTGCGGTTTTTCCAGGTGCCGGCGAAGCGCAACAGCAAGCCGGCGCCCTGTCGGCTGGCGACAACGACTTGAGGCTCAAAATCACTGATGCCGTTTTGCGGGTTGTAGAACGCTTGGGCCGCATAGCTCTGGGCGAGGATCAGCAAGTCGTCGCCGAGGTTCTGCCCGAGCAATTGGGTGAGTGCGCAGCCATATAAAGGACGTTTCTGACGAGTGCCCAAAGGCGTGGTCAACGCCCGGGTGGCGCGCTGCACGAACTGCAGCCAGTCGTCGACCGTCGCGCCGGTATTTCTATCGATTCCGATCATGGGAAATCTCTTATGCGGTACTGATGACGCGCCCCTGGTGATCCACCACCGGACCGCTCAGGTGCACGCCGGAAGCGTCGAGCCGCAGGCCGACGGCGCCCAGTTGCAGTTCGATGGTCTGTGCTGTCATCGCCAGTCGCGCCGGGCCGATGTTCAATTCGAGGGACTCACGGGAACCGGTGAACGCCGCCGGACCGTTCTTCCAATGCAGGACATGGCTGGCATGGTCGTAGCCGTTTTCCGAACCGTCCTGATAGAGGCGACGCGTCAGCGAAGCCTGTGTCGAGACCGGAGGAAACTGCCCGCCATTGAGACCGAACAGCGCTACCGACTGCCCTCCTCCATCACCGCCGCCATGGTTGAGCAACACGCACTGTTCGCCCACGGTGGGAATGCGCGACTCGCTTTGAGCACCGGCACTCGGGTTGAAAAAGCGGATCGCCGGAGTCAGCAGCCCTCCATGGCTGACCTTGCAGGTGTTGCTGGCCGCATCGACCTCCTGGCAAACGCCGATGCGACAGAAGCTGTCGGCGCGACGATGCAGGTCTTCCAGCTCGGTTTCCATCTGCGCCAGACGCTCGATGACCGGCCCCAGGTGCATGCGTAGAAGCGCATCGAACATGGGTTAATCCTCGAGTGTGGTGTATTGATCCGGGTCGTCGATGTTCGACACTTCCCAGGTACGAGCGAATTTGGGGAGGCCCAACGGGTCATCCAGAAGCGTTGGGCCCAGGTACAGGGTTTGGGTGAATGAAAGAGTCCAGGCGGCGAACGCCTGGGTCCCGCGGCTGAATGTCGACGCGACGCCACTGATGTCAGCGGGCAGGTCACATTGATCGCCCGGCAGATCCCAGCGGTTGTCCACCACCAGGCGTTTCAACTCGCAGCCCAGGTCGCATGCAGCCGACGCTGTTCCAGACGTCACGGCTTGCAAGGAAACCGTCAGGACATGGGCAATGCGTCCCTCGCTGGATCGTATGCCCGCTGCATCCTGCTCGATGGCAATCAACACCCAGGGCGGATCGCCGGAGCCGTTGAAGTCCTGGGGGCTTTCGACATTCAAGCCAGGAATGGCGGCACGCAACGTTTCGGCAATGGCCGTTAACAGCTGCGAAGGTTTTTCGAGGACGACAGGCATCAAGGCCTCCTGTTTTATGGCGGCACGAAGATCAGTAGCGAAGGATCAGCGGGGGTCGGAACGAGAGTCGCGCGACGGTGGTTCATCAATGCCCATGCGCTTGGCGGCCCAACGTTCATAAAGCCCGATGGCCACGTCCGCCCCGGCCATCGCCGTCAGGCAACCAAAGGCACCCGCGGCCCAGATCGACAGGCCCATGGCGTACAACAGCATGATCGCCGAGACGCCGCAGACCATGCAGGCGCCGGAGCGCAGGGCCAGGCGGCGCAACAGCGACCAGCCGCGGGCGCCTTCCTTGTCGGCACGCCACATCTCGCCAGTCACCCCGCCCACCAGGGCGAGCACGATGACCAGCCAGATCGGCATGTCCAGCAACGCTTGTTGCTCGGTTGTCATGTCACGCCTCCTGGGGGATTGAGGAATGTTCGGAAGGCCGTGCAAAAAAAGCCTGGGATTGAACCGGGCTTTTTAATGACGCCCGTTTAGAGCACCTCCGGCCAAACAATGCTCAGCGGAAAACCGGGTTGTTTGTTGACCTGAGTGAAGGCGATGCAGTACTCCTTGAAGGCAAGCAAGTAAGCCTGCTCGGCAGCCGTAGCCACGCCCAGGTCAACTTTGAATTGCAATCCCGAAGACGCCACGCCGGTCATGACATTGTCGAGCCGCCTGGCTTTTTCAATGCGCATCTGCTCGCCAAGTGCAGTCTGCGGCCAAGGGAACCCAGAGTTAAATGACCAGACCCCACCAGTGTTGACTGCTACATAGTCGTAATCGATCTCAGCGCTAGACTTGCCAGTGACGTCAATCCAAAGTTGGTCGACTGGAAATTCTTCAGAGATCGGATTGACCGTTTCATAGATATTGTCGACTTTGCCGTCCACAACACGTGCATATTTTTTCATATTCATATCCTTATCTATTGCCGGCATCCCGGCACTCTTTGATCTGCCTGGTTCAGGTAGGCATTCCAAAAAGCCCGGCAACGAACCGGGCTTTTCAGTAATGCGGTCCTTCGCCTTCCTTGGCCAAAGGCCAGAAGGAAGCTGATCTTTCGGCGCAACTGGCGCGGTACGGATCCATTCAAATTGTTTTTCCGACCGCGGTCCCTGCCCGCCGGATAACTGCTTCTGGTGCTTTACGCTGCACACCCGGGTCAGTTGCCAACCCTCTGAACCGTTAAGGCCGGTTCATCGCTGCCTGTTGATGGAACTAAAGAGCTTTGTTGCCAGCCGCTTTGTCGAGCGGCTTGGACAGAGAATATGCATGGATGCATATACAGTCAATGCGTAAATGCATTTATTTATGCGCAACTCATGCATAGATGCATCGTCGTTCAATGAATACGGGAGGTCCGGCCATTTTCAGGACGAAAAAAAACCCGCACGGCGGCGGGTTTTGTCTGACAGCGAGTGGGTTATCGGGCGTACATGCCCCACCAGAAGACGTGACCTAAGATGACGATTTGCTCATCCTGCATTTCCTGGAACGTGTAGTCCTCGTCCGGATGTTCGTCGCGGTTGAAGCTGCGCAGGCGGATGCCGGTAGGCAGGCGATAAAGCTGTTTCACCCGCAGTTGGCCGTTGTGATTGATGGCGTAGAGGTCACCGTCGACGATGTCGCCGATGCCGCATTTGCCCGCATTCACCCCGACCGTGGCGCCGTCGCGCAGCACCGGCAACATGCTGTTGCCGCGTACCGTCACGCATTTGGCCTGGTCGAATTGCACACCGTTATGCCGCAGGCTGCGCTTGCCGAAGCGCAGGCTGGAGCGCTCGCTTTCCTCGATGACGAATCTTCCTGATCCAGCAGCCAATTCAACCTCACGCAGAAAAGGGACCGATACCTCGTCTTCCTCGACGGGTGTCTCGTCATCCCACAGGCTTATGTCCTTGAGTTCGGAATGCGACTCGCCGCGGCGGCTGTTGCCCGCGGGCACAACGTCCGCGCGCCCGCGCAACTGGTCGGTGCTCACGGCGAAGTACTCGGCGATCTTCGAGATGTGTTTATCCGAAGGGTCGACGATCTTGCCGCTGAGAATCCGCGAGAGGGTGGACTGAGGCACGCCGGTGCGCCGGTGAAGCTCCGTGGGGGAGATCCCGTGCTGATCGAGCAATGCTCTTAATACGGTAGAAACGTTGCGTTTTTGCATAACGCGCATAGTGCTTGTTCTTTTCGCAGAAGACAAATGCTGTTTTGCATAATCATGCATATCGATGAAGAAACCATTCACCCAAGGTCGGCCCGATCCAACGTGGCGAGGGAGCTTGCTCCCGCTGGGCTGCGCAGCAGCCCCAAAACCTCCAATCACTGAGCATTCGGCGAATTGAGCTCAGTCCTGTTGGGCGCGCTACGCGCGCCAGCGGGAGCAAGCTCCCTCGCCACGGGTCCAATCCAATCCTTGAATTGGGAATTCCCCCTACAATTTCTTGGGAAAATTCTCGATTCGCATCCTTCAAATGTGCGACACCAGGCTACATCGCCTTGCGCCTCTGCCTACGACTACGCCAGAATCCGCCGGCTTGTCCACCTTGGATCCCATCGGTACTTTGGTTCTCGTCACTGCCCATCAGTGATCGGGTTTAGTCGCTCGGTATTCCAAGGTGTTCATTGCTCCATTCAGTCAGGTACCTCTATTCCTGCACTTGATGGTAGCTGTGCGCAGGGCGCCCTCGGGCGCGCCGGTTCCTTGGATCCCCGGTCGACTAACCTGCGTACAGCTGCCACCCCTCGTTTAGTCGCGAGTGAGTGGTAGCTCAACTTCAAGGATCCATAGAATGCCGAAGAACACTCCAAATCCCCCAGACGATCACGTCTCCCGCAGCCAATCGGCCAACGCCAAGAAACTCGATGACGCGGCCACCCGCGCCTTGGACTATTACCTCAAGCCGAAAGACGACAAAGAAACATCCGACACCCTCGACACCCTTTTCATCATCGCCCCTAACATCGACGCCGAATGCCTGCTCGCCAACCTCAGCGAAACCCTGGCCTCGGCCAATGCCATGGTCAGCGACCTGGCATTCGACCTGGAGGGCTCGCGACGACATATCGCGCTGGGGGTCCAGCAGATGATTGAGCTGGGGCAGTTGTTGGCGAATCGGGCGCTGGATGTGGTTGAGGTGAGGTAGGCATTCATGATGCAAGCCGAGACCTAAGAGAAGCTCCTACAGTTGGATCGGGGTACAGCCGGAGAAACAGGCCGGCTGTCAGGCCGCCTTCGCGAGCAAGCCCGCTCCCACAGGGAAACGCGGCCCCCCCCAAGAACCAGGTCGGCTATCAGGCCGCCTCGCGGTGGACGTTGATCTCGGCGCCCCGTTAACCACGCTGGCTGAACGAAGGTATTGCGCAGTGGGCAACCCGGCATGGACGCCGGGTTAGCCGCGCTGGGCCATGGTTGGCCCTTCGCGGCGGCCCACGGAGCAATGCCTTCGTTCAGGCATGCCGAGCCCTAGCGAGGCACCGAGTGGTGGGGCAAAAGCGTTTTGCTTACTTTTGCGCTTCTCAAAAGTGAGCCGCTGTAAGAGCGGAACCGTCAGCAGCCGTTACCGCAGCAACGGATACACACACAACCCCAAACTCTGGGTAGCACCAGACAGCCCATGTTAACCTTGCGCCCATCGCGGAAAAGCCGGGCCAATGCCCCTCCTTTTGCCCCACACCTTTCAACGAGCTTTCCTGACACCCATGAATACAGCCGTGAACGACCTGTCCTCCCACACGCCCATGATGCAGCAATACTGGCGCCTGAAGAACCAGCACCCCGACCAGCTGATGTTCTACCGCATGGGCGATTTCTACGAGATCTTCTACGAGGATGCGAAGAAAGCCGCCAAGTTGTTGGACATCACCCTGACGGCGCGTGGGCAATCGGCAGGCATGGCCATTCCAATGTGTGGGATTCCTTACCACGCGGCGGAAGGGTACCTGGCGAAGCTGGTCAAGCTTGGCGAGTCGGTGGTGATTTGCGAGCAGGTCGGCGACCCAGCCACCAGCAAAGGGCCGGTGGAACGCCAAGTCGTGCGCATCATCACCCCGGGTACGGTCAGTGACGAAGCCTTGCTGGATGAACGCCGCGACAACCTGATCGCCGCGGTCTTGGGCGATGAGCGCCTGTTCGGCCTGGCGGTGCTGGACATCACCAGCGGCAACTTCTCGGTACTGGAAATCAAGGGCTGGGAGAACCTGCTGGCTGAGCTGGAGCGGGTCAACCCGGTGGAACTGTTGATTCCGGATGACTGGCCCAAAGACCTGCCGGCGGAAAAACGCCGTGGCGTGCGGCGTCGGGCGCCGTGGGATTTTGAGCGTGACTCGGCGTTGAAAAGTCTCTGCCAGCAGTTTTCCACTCAGGACCTCAAGGGTTTTGGTTGCGAGAACCTGACCCTGGCCATCGGCGCTGCCGGTTGCTTGCTGGCCTACGCCAAGGAAACCCAGCGCACCGCCCTGCCCCATTTGCGCAGCCTGCGTCACGAACGCCTGGATGACACCGTGGTGCTGGACGGCGCGAGCCGGCGCAACCTGGAGCTGGACACCAACCTGGCCGGCGGGCGCGACAATACCCTGCAATCGGTGGTCGATCGCTGTCAGACCGCCATGGGCAGCCGCCTGCTGACCCGCTGGTTGAACCGTCCACTGCGGGACCTGACGGTCTTAACAGCGCGCCAGTCCTCCATTACTTGTCTGCTGGACCGTTATCGCTTCGAGCAGCTGCAACCGCAGCTCAAGGAAATCGGCGACATCGAGCGGATCCTGGCGCGTATCGGCTTGCGCAATGCCCGTCCTCGAGATTTGGCGCGCCTGCGCGATGCCCTTGGCGCCTTGCCCGAGCTGCAAGTGGCGATGACCGACCTCGAGGCGCCGCACCTGCAGCAACTGGCGCGCACCACCAGCACCTACCCGGAGCTGGCCGCGCTGCTGGCAAAAGCCATCATCGACAACCCGCCAGCGGTGATCCGCGACGGTGGCGTGTTGAAAACCGGCTACGACGCCGAACTCGACGAATTGCAGTCCCTGAGCGAAAACGCCGGTCAGTTCCTGATCGACCTCGAAGCCCGGGAGAAAGCCCGTACCGGCCTGGCCAACCTCAAGGTTGGCTACAACCGCATCCATGGCTACTTCATCGAACTGCCGAGCAAGCAGGCCGAACAGGCCCCGGCCGACTACATTCGCCGCCAGACCCTCAAGGGCGCCGAGCGTTTCATTACCCCGGAACTCAAGGCCTTCGAAGACAAGGCCTTGTCGGCCAAGAGCCGCGCCCTGGCTCGGGAAAAAATGCTCTACGAAGCGCTGCTCGAAGACCTGATCAGCCAACTGCCGCCGTTGCAAGACACCGCTGGTGCCTTGGCAGAACTGGACGTGCTGAGCAACCTGGCCGAGCGCGCACTGAACCTGGATCTCAACTGCCCGCGCTTCGTCAGCGAGCCGTGCATGCGCATCAGCCAAGGTCGCCACCCGGTGGTCGAGCAGGTACTGACCACGCCGTTCGTGGCCAACGACCTGAGCCTGGACGATAACACCCGCATGCTGGTGATCACCGGTCCGAACATGGGCGGTAAATCCACCTACATGCGCCAGACCGCTTTGATCGTGCTGCTGGCCCACATCGGCAGCTTCGTGCCAGCGGCAAGCTGCGAATTGTCCCTGGTGGATCGGATCTTCACCCGGATCGGCTCCAGCGATGACCTGGCCGGCGGGCGCTCGACCTTCATGGTGGAAATGAGCGAAACCGCGAACATCCTGCACAACGCCACCGAACGCAGCCTGGTGCTGATGGACGAAGTCGGCCGCGGCACCAGCACCTTCGACGGCCTGTCCCTGGCCTGGGCGGCGGCCGAGCGGCTGGCGCACCTGCGAGCCTACACGCTGTTCGCCACGCATTATTTCGAACTCACCGTGCTGCCGGAAAGCCAGCCGCTGGTGGCCAACGTTCACCTCAACGCCACCGAGCACAACGAGCGCATCGTGTTCCTGCACCATGTGCTGCCCGGCCCGGCCAGCCAGAGCTACGGCTTGGCGGTGGCACAGCTGGCAGGGGTTCCAAGCGAAGTGATCAGCCGCGCCCGCGAGCACCTGAGCCGACTGGAAACCACCAGCCTGCCCCACGAAGCGCCGCGTCCGACCAAGGGCAAACCGGCCGTACCGCAGCAAAGCGACCTGTTCGCCAGCCTGCCGCACCCGGTGCTCGACGAACTGGCCAAGCTTGATCTGGATGACCTGTCCCCACGTCAGGCACTGGATTTACTCTATACATTGAAGACACGGATCTAACGCACAGGCTTTCAAGCTGTTAGAATCTCGCGCGGTTTGGGATGCTGCGGGCTATTAGCCTGGTTCGCAGACTATCGCTCCCAAACCTGGCGAGCCCACCGTGAAGGGGTTCCGCTGCCGCCGCCTGAGGAGAGAATTAGAAATGACCTTCGTCGTCACCGACAACTGCATCAAGTGCAAGTACACCGACTGCGTAGAAGTCTGTCCGGTGGACTGCTTTTACGAAGGGCCGAACTTCCTGGTCATTCACCCGGACGAGTGCATCGACTGCGCCCTGTGTGAACCGGAATGCCCGGCAAATGCCATTTTCTCGGAAGACGAAGTGCCGGCCGGCATGGAAAACTTCATCGAGCTGAACGCTGAACTGGCGGACATCTGGCCGAACATCACTGAGAAGAAAGATGCCCTGCCGGACGCCGAAGAGTGGGATGGCAAGCCAGGCAAGATCGCAGACCTCGAACGCTGATTATTCCTGCGCTCGTCTAAAAGGCCCCTTGCGGGCCTTTTTGCTTTTTCGGATCGAATAAATCGCAGGCAAAAAAAGGGGCGGTTTGACCCGCCCACATTTTTTCCCTAATCCCTTTAATCCTTTTCATCGTCCTGATGAATCGCGTCCTGCGATGTCCTTCCTTTCCCATCGTCCGTGACGGGTGTGTCTGTCCGTCGACACAGGATTGATATTAGTGCTTTCCCAGCCGAGCGCAATTCGCCGGATATCGTCGACTGTCTCTGTCATGGTACAGACATAAATAAAAATGCCTTACAAATCATATAATTAACGGAATACGACAACCTTTATAGTCGTCTATCCCGTGCGCGAGAATCCGAACACTTACGCAACACTAGGCAAAGGCTTACACGGCGGATCCATAAATAGAGAGCGCGCGGAAAATACTCACTGCAGAAACGCAAAAGCCCCGAACCAATCGGGGCTTTTGCTGTTGCACTTGCGTTCGTTACTGGAACAGCGACTCACTCGAGAGACCATTCTTTTCCAGGATCTCCCGCAGACGCTTGAGGCCTTCTACCTGGATCTGCCTGACGCGCTCACGAGTCAAACCAATCTCCAGGCCCACATCTTCAAGGGTGCTGCTTTCATGACCGCGCAGGCCGAAGCGACGAATCACCACTTCCCGTTGCTTGTCGGTCAGCTCCGACAGCCACTGGTCGATGCTCTGGGACAAATCATCGTCCTGGAGCAACTCGCACGGGTCGGTGGGTCGATCGTCGGTCAGGGTGTCCAGCAAGGTCTTGTCCGAGTCCGGCCCCAGTGAAACGTCCACCGAGGAAACCCGCTCGTTGAGCCCAAGCATGCGCTTGACCTCGCCTACTGGTTTTTCCAACAGGTTGGCGATTTCTTCCGGCGAAGGTTCATGGTCGAGTTTCTGGGTCAACTCGCGGGCGGCCCGCAGGTAGACGTTCAGCTCCTTGACCACGTGAATCGGCAAGCGAATCGTCCGGGTCTGGTTCATGATCGCCCGTTCGATGGTCTGGCGGATCCACCAGGTGGCGTAGGTCGAGAAACGGAAGCCCCGTTCGGGGTCGAATTTCTCGACGGCGCGAATCAGGCCCAGGTTGCCCTCTTCGATCAGGTCCAGCAACGAAAGCCCGCGATTGACGTAGCGTCGGGCGATTTTCACCACCAGGCGCAGGTTGCTTTCAATCATGCGTTTTCGACCGGCTGGGTCGCCACTTTGCGACAGCCGCGCAAAATGAACTTCTTCCTCGGGGGAGAGCAGTGGCGAGAAACCGATTTCGTTGAGGTACAGCTGAGTGGCGTCCAGCGCCCGGGTGTAATCGATGTACTTATGTTGTTTAAGCGAAGCGGAGTGTTTGGATTTGGCACGAACGGAAGGTGGAGTCGCCCCTTCATCATTCGACATCGAATCCATAGCGATGCCGGCCTCCATCAGGAGAACCTCATCGTCGATGTCAAACTCCGGCACTTCTTTACTGAGAGCCATTGTTATAGTCCTTTGGTGAGTTCGACCTCAAGCTCAAGCGACGCCTTTATCCTTGGCAACGCTGGAGCCTGTTCCCTCTACGTGACGGAACAGGCTGACAATCAAATCAACGACGTGGCAGGAATTGCAGTGGATCTACAGGCTTACCTTGTCGGCGAATCTCAAAATGCAGTTTCACCCGGTCTGTTCCCGTCGATCCCATCTCGGCAATTGTCTGTCCGACCTTGACCTGCTGCCCCTCCCGAACCAACAGCCTGCGGTTGTGACCGTAGGCACTGACGTAGGTATCGCTGTGCTTGATGATGACGAGTTCGCCGTAGCCCCTCAAACCACTCCCGGCGTACACAACCGTGCCATCAGACGCAGCTAAAACAGGCTGTCCCAAATCCCCGGCGATATCAATTCCTTTATTCAAACTACCGTTTGAAGAGAATTTTCCAATGAGAACGCCATTAGAAGGCCATCCCCAGCCGGTCGGGGCGGGGCCCGCTGGAGGCATCGGAGCGGGTGCCGGTTTGCCCGCGACGGACGGTACAGTCGCCGCTTCAGCCCCCGCCGGCCGGCGAATGACCGTGGTCTTGCTCGATGACGAAGCGGTCGAACCGGACTGCGTGACCACAGCGGTTGGCGTTGAACCAGTACGGCCATCGAAGCGAATTGTCTGACCTGGATGAATCGTATAAGGCGCGGGAATGTTGTTGCGCGCCGCGAGGGCTTTGTAGTCCCAACCGTAGCGAAAAGCGATGGAAAACAGCGTATCGCCGCGACGGACTACGTACTGACCGGTGGTGACTGTAGGACGCTGGGGCGCCGCATTCGTGTTGCGATCGACCACCCGGACATTGCTCGACGGTGTACTGGAACAACCGACCAGCAAAGTACTCAAGACAAGGCCAGTCACCAGGCGCTGAAAGCTTGTGATACCCATACGCTGCGCAATGACTGTGAGACTCACCCGCCGCTCCCTTTGTGGTGGCTGGAAATTGGGACACTGCCTGTCCAGGCAGTCGTCATATTTGTATAGCGGGCCGCAACCGCGCTTCTATTAATAGAGCAGACAGCGCTTGCGCACACGTTTGCTCGACGCCGTTGAATGCTGTTCAACGAATCGCTGCCGCTGTAAGACACAGCCTTCGCCAAGCAATTCCGCGTCTGTTTATAAATGCTCAGGCCAACGGCCCATTGAGTAACGGCACGAACCGCACCGCCCCCAGAACGTGGCGTGAGAAGCCGTGCTCTTCGCGCACGATCAGCATCAATTGCTGAACTTCTCCGGCGCCCACGGGAATGACCAGTCGCCCGCCCGGAGCAAGTTGATCCAGCAACGCCTGGGGCACATCGGTGGCCACGGCGGTCACGATGATGCCGTTGTAAGGCGCGAGGGCCGGCCAACCTTCCCAGCCGTCCCCCCAACGAAACACCACGTTGCGCAGGTTCAACTCGACCAGGCGCTCCTTGGCGCGATCTTGCAGGACCTTGATCCGCTCTACCGAAAACACCCGTTCCACCAGCTGCGACAACACGGCAGTCTGGTAACCCGAGCCGGTACCGATCTCCAGTACTTTGTCCAGCGGCCCCGCCTCCAACAGCAACTCGCTCATGCGGGCCACCATGTAAGGCTGGGAGATGGTCTGGTTGTGGCCGATGGGCAACGCCGTGTCTTCATAGGCACGATGGGCCAGGGCCTCATCGACGAACAAATGCCGCGGCGTGCGCCGGATGACTTCCAGCACCTGGGCGTTGGACAGGCCTTCTTCGTACAGACGCTGGATCAGTCGTTCACGGGTACGCTGGGAGGTCATGCCAATGCCGCGGCGCAGCATATCGTCTTGCTCACGCATCAACGCAACCCCTCCAGCCAGCCATCGAGATGTCGAAAGGCATCGTTGAAGGTACGGTCGAGCTGCAACGGCGTGACTGAGACATAACCTTGCATCACCGCATGAAAGTCCGTGCCCGGCCCACCGTCCTCGGCATCACCGGCAGCGGCAATCCAGTAACCGGCCTTGCCCCGCGGATCGACCACGTGCATGGGCTTGGCGGCGCGGGCGCGGTGGCCCAGGCGTGTCAGTTGGATACCACGGATATGATCGAGCGGCAGGTTCGGGATATTCACGTTCAGCACCGTGCGCGGTGGCAGGTCCAACTCGCCATGGGCTTGCACCAATTTACGGGCGTAGTAGGCGGCGGCGGCCAAATTATCGACCTGGCGTGAAACAAACGAAAAGGCAAATGACGTCTTCCCCAGGAAACGACCCTCCAGTGCGGCAGCGACCGTGCCGGAATAAAGCACGTCATCCCCCAGGTTCGCACCCAGGTTGATGCCCGACACCACCATGTCCGGCTCACGTTCCAGCAAGCCATTGAGGCCCAGGTGCACGCAATCGGTCGGGGTGCCGTTGAGGCTGATGAAACCGTTGTCCAGATAGCACGGGTGCAAAGGACGGTCGAGCGTCAGCGAGCTGCTGGCGCCGCTTTTGTCCTGGTCCGGCGCGATAACCACGCACTCGGCAAAATCCGCCAGCGCAGCATAAAGCGCGGCAAGACCGGGTGCTGTCACCCCGTCGTCGTTAGAAATCAGAATACGCATGGGCTGTCCGTCTGCCCCACCGGCACCAGATCGACGAGTTCGCGCACCAAGGCGGTGGCGAAACATCCGGCCGGCAGGACGAATTCCAGTTGCAGAATGTCAGGCTGGGGATAATGCCACGACAGCCCGCCAATGGGCAGTCGCAGGATGCGACGTTCGTGACTCATTCCGGCGTTTATCAACCAGTCCCGCAGATCAGCCTCGCCCTCGGCGATGGCCTGTTCCAATTCAAAGGTCGCGCCGGCGGCAGGCGAAGGTCCCTCGCCCCACTGCGGCCCGGTCGGGTGCAAATCGAGGATGCCCAGGCGTGGATCGCTGCATTCAGCCTCGCCGGCCGGAAAAAAACTGCGGCTGTCGGTGAAGGCCAGCAAGTCGCCCACTTGGGCTTGCTGCCAGGTACCGTCGGCCACCCGCGCCGCCAACACTTTGTTGAACAGGAAACTGCGGGCCGTGGACAACAACCGCGAGCGCACGTTGCGCTGCTCGGGCAAGGCCTTGCGCGCCGCCCAGGCCCGGGCATCGACGACATTGCCACCGTCGTGGCCGAATCGCTGGGCGCCGAAATAGTTGGGAATGCCCTGGCGAATTATCTGTTGCAGGCGTGCATCGATGGCCGCCGCGTCGCCCTTGAGCTGGGTCAGGCGCAACGTGAAGCCGTTGGCCGAATGCGCGCCGCGTTGCAGCTTGCGTTTATGCCGACCGGTCTTGAGGATCTTCAGCGTGTCGTTTTCCGCCGCCGACAGGTCGGGATCGGCCTTGCCCGGCAACTGCACGCTGAACCACTGGCGGGTCAGGGCTTGGCGGTCCTTCAGGCCGGCATAGCTGACGGTGCGCAACGGCACACCGGCCGCCTTGGCGATTCGCCGGGCGGCTTCCTCGGTGTTCAAGCCGCGTTTTTCGACCCAGATCCATAAATGCTCGCCATCACCGGTCAACGGAATGTCGAGCACTTCATCGACCTGGAAATCTTCAGCGGTGGCCTTGAGTACCGCGCTGCCCAATGGTTCGCCATAGGCACGAGGGCCCAACAATTCCAGTTCGGTCATGGGCGCAGCAACAAGGCAACGGAGTGCACCGCAATGCCTTCTTCGCGACCGACGAAACCGAGTTTTTCGGTAGTGGTGGCTTTCACGTTCACTTGGTCCAGCTCAACTTGGAGATCCTCGGCGATCAATTGGCGCATCGCTTCGATGTGCGGCGCCATCTTGGGCGCCTGGGCGACGATGGTGTTATCGACATTGCCCACCTTCCAGCCCTTGGCGTGGATCAGCGAGACCACATGGCGCAGCAACACCCGGCTGTCGGCGCCCTTGAATTGCGGGTCGGTGTCGGGGAAGTGCTTGCCGATGTCACCCAGCGCCGCCGCGCCGAGCAATGCATCGCTCAAGGCATGCAGCAGGACGTCACCATCAGAATGTGCGAGCAGCCCGAAGCCGTGCGCGATACGCACACCGCCCAGGGTAATGAAGTCGCCTTCAGCGAAACGGTGAACATCGTAGCCGTGGCCAATACGCATAAAAAAACGCCCCGATTTTTGTCAGGGCGTGATTCTACCTGCATTAGGCGTTCAGAGCGCGCGCATGATGCTGCAAGTGGTCGTCGATGAAGCTCGATATGAAGAAGTAGCTGTGGTCATAGCCGGGTTGAAGGCGCAATTGAAGCGGATGACCGGCGGCCTTGGCTGCCTGTTGCAGCGTTTCGGGCTTGAGTTGATTGCTGAGGAAATCGTCGCGATCGCCCTGGTCCACCAGCAGTGGCAGCTTTTCAGCAGCCTCGGCTATCAGTGCGCAAGCATCCCACTCGCGCCATTTCGCACGGTCTTCGCCCAGGTAACGAGAGAACGCTTTCTGCCCCCAGGGGCAGTCCATCGGGTTATTGATCGGCGAAAAGGCCGACACCGAACGGTAACGCCCCGGGTTGCGCAACGCACAGACCAGCGCGCCATGACCGCCCATGGAATGCCCGCTGATGCTGCGTTTATCCGAAGCAGGGAAATGCGCCTCGACGAGCGCCGGCAATTCCTGCACCACGTAGTCATGCATCCGATAGTGCCGCGCCCACGGGTCCTGCGTGGCGTTCAGATAAAAACCGGCGCCTAGGCCGAAGTCCCAGGCACCGTCCGGATCGCCGGGTACGTCAGCGCCGCGGGGGCTGGTGTCCGGCGCGACGATGATCAAGCCCAATTCGGCGGCCATGCGCTGGGCACCGGCCTTTTGCATGAAGTTCTCGTCGGTGCAGGTCAGTCCCGACAGCCAATACAGGACCGGCAACTTGCCACCCTGCTCGGCTTGCGGCGGCAGGTATACGGCAAACACCATGTCACAACCGAGCACGTCGGAACGGTGCCGGTAACGCTTGTGCCAGCCGCCGAAGCTTTTCTGGCAGGAAATGTTTTCCAGACTCATGACCGACCTCAGAAATGAATGACGGTACGGATGCTTTTGCCTTCATGCATCAGGTCAAACGCCTTGTTGATATCTTCCAGGCCCATGGTGTGGGTGATGAAAGTATCCAGCGGAATTTCGCCCTTCTCGGCCATTTCCACATAGCTAGGCAACTCACTGCGACCGCGCACGCCGCCGAATGCCGAACCGCGCCAGACGCGCCCCGTCACCAACTGGAATGGACGGGTGGAGATTTCCTGGCCGGCCCCCGCCACGCCGATGATCACCGACTCGCCCCAGCCCTTGTGGCAGCACTCCAGCGCCGCACGCATCAACTGGACGTTGCCGATGCACTCGAAGGAAAAGTCTACGCCGCCGTCAGTCATGTCCACGATGACTTCCTGGATTGGACGATCGAAGTCTTTAGGATTGACGCAATCGGTGGCCCCCAATTGCTTGGCGATTTCGAATTTGGCCGGGTTGATGTCGATGGCGATGATCCGCGCGGCCTTGGCCTTCACGGCGCCAATCACGGCCGACAGGCCGATGCCGCCCAGGCCGAAGATGGCTACGGTGTCGCCCGGCTTGACCTTGGCGGTGTTGATCACGGCGCCGATACCGGTGGTGACGCCACAACCCAGCAGGCAAACTTTTTCCAGCGGGGCTTCCTTGGGGATTTTCGCGACGGAGATCTCGGGCAACACGGTGTATTCAGAGAACGTCGAGGTGCCCATGTAGTGGAAAATCGTCTCGCCTTTGTAGGAAAAGCGCGAAGTACCATCCGGCATCAGGCCCTTGCCTTGAGTCGCGCGAATCGCCTGACACAGGTTGGTCTTGCCCGACTTACAGAATTTGCACTGACCGCATTCCGGCGTGTACAGCGGGATCACATGGTCGCCCACTGCAACCGACGTCACGCCTTCGCCGATGGCTTCGACAATCGCGCCACCTTCATGACCGAGGATCGACGGGAAGATCCCTTCCGGATCAGCGCCCGACAAGGTGTAGGCATCGGTATGACAGACACCGGAAGCCACCACGCGCAACAGCACTTCGCCCGCCTTGGGCATGGCGACGTCGACTTCGACGATTTCCAGGGGTTTCTTGGCCTCGAAGGCAACGGCGGCGCGTGACTTGATCATCCGGACTCTCCAGCAAATAAAAACAAGGCTGGGAGTGTAATCCTTCGCCGGACAATGAATAATCCAACCAAAAGCAAAACATTATTGCCGTACAGGGATAATCATCGATGTCGGACAACCGCTGGGACGGGATCGACGAGTTCGTCGCCGTGGCCGAATGCAGCCAATTCACCGCCGCGGCCGAACGTCTTGGGGTTTCGTCCTCCCACGTCAGCCGACAAATCGTACGGCTTGAAGAGCGCCTTCAGACGCGACTGCTCTATCGCAGTACGCGACGGGTCACCCTGACCGAGGCCGGCCAGACCTTTTTGCAGCATTGTCAACGCCTGCAAGATGGACGCGAGGAAGCCCTGCGGGCGGTGGGCGATCTCACCAGCGAACCCAAGGGCATGCTGCGCATGACCTGCGCCGTGGCCTATGGCGAGCGCTTCATCGTGCCGCTGGTGACGCGGTTCATGGGCCTCTACCCACAGTTGCGGGTGGACATCGAATTGAGCAACCGGCCCCTGGATCTCGTGCACGAAGGGCTCGACTTGGCGATTCGCCTGGGGCGCTTGCAGGACTCACGCCTGGTCGCCACGCGACTGGCACCGCGGCGCATGTACCTTTGTGCCTCGCCGTCCTACCTTGAGCGCTACGGCCGGCCCCACAGTTTGTCGGAACTGAGCCGCCACAACTGCCTGATCGGCAGTTCAGACATGTGGCAACTGGAGCAAAACGGGCGGGAATTTTCCCAGCGCGTGCAGGGAAACTGGCGTTGCAACAGTGGGCAGGCGGTGCTGGATGCGGCGTTGCAAGGTGTGGGGTTGTGCCAGTTGCCCGATTATTACGTGCTGGAACATTTGCACAGTGGTTCGTTGATCTCGCTGCTGGAGGCTCATCAGCCGCCGAATACCGCCGTCTGGGCGCTGTATCCGCAGCAGCGGCATCTGTCGCCGAAGGTGCGCAAGTTGGTGGATTACTTGAAGGAAGGGTTGGCGCAGCGGCCAGAGTATCGGGGGTGACCAGGATTATTTGTTGCCTGGGGTGATGCCATCGCGAGCTTGCTCGCGATGGCGCCGGCCCAGACGATGATGATCTAACGAGGAAACAGCTCCGGCTTAGTGCCGATTCGCCCAACGCTGGCGCAACCACTCCAGGTCTTCCGGCCGGGTGACCTTGATGTTATCCGCCCGGCCTTCGATCAACCGTGGCGCCTGCCCCGCCCACTCCATGGCAGACGCTTCATCGGTAATCAGCGCATCCGCCACCAGGCTGTCGGCGAGGGCTCGATGCAAGGCACCGAGGCGGAACATCTGCGGCGTGTAGGCTTGCCAGATCACGCTACGATCGACGGTCTCCAGCACGCGCCCATGCTTGTCGACGCGCTTGAGGGTATCGCGGGCCGGGACTGCCAGCAGGCCGCCAACCGGATCGTTTGCCAACTCGCTGAGCAGTGTGTCCAGATCGTCCCGAGCCAGGTTCGGTCGGGCAGCGTCGTGCACCAGCACCCAATCGAAATCGTCGGCGCCTTGCTCGTGCAGATGAAGTAACGCGTTGAGCACCGAGTCCGAACGCTGTTCGCCACCTTCCACGCGCTGGATGCGCGGGTCGCTGGCACAGGCCAGGGTCGGCCAGTAAGGATCATCGTGGGCAAGACTGACCACCACACCCTTGACGGTGGGATGGTCGAGGAAACAGCCAAGGCTGTGTTCAAGAATTGTGCGCCCGCCCAGTTGCAAGTATTGCTTGGGACGGTCCGCGGCCATTCGGGCACCGATGCCCGCGGCAGGAATCACGGCCCAGAAGGCCGGCAAACGGATGCTCATTGGGCCAACTGGTAGAGGGTTTCGCCCTCCTTGACCATGCCCAGTTCATGGCGAGCCCGCTCTTCGACGGTCTCCATGCCTTTTTTCAGTTCTGTCACTTCAGCGTCCATCACCCGATTACGCTCCAGCAGCGCCTCGTTCTCGGCATGCTGGTCGGCTATCTGTTGAGTCAGGTCAGCCACTTGCGCCAGGCTGCCATTACCCACCCATAGGCGGTATTGCAGGCCGGCCAGCAACAGGAGCAAGACAAGAAACAACCAATTGGGACTGCGCATCGAATATCAGGTATCCAGTGAAAAAAGACCGCCATGCCAAACTTTGAAGCGTCTGATAGCACGAAGCCTGGAAAACCCAGGCTTGTGCTTGATAAGGCATCAGATTAGAGGGAAAACCGCCACTATGGCGACTTTTCCGACCTAAGCCGCTGTCTTTTTACCATTTACCGCTTAACCGCGAAACTCGGCGCGACCGTTGTACTTGGCCTTGCCATTCAATTGCTCTTCGATACGCAGCAATTGGTTGTACTTGGAAACGCGGTCGGAACGGCACAGCGAACCGGTCTTGATCTGGCCCGCTGCGGTGCCCACGGCCAGATCGGCAATGGTCGAGTCTTCGGTTTCGCCGGAGCGGTGGGAGATCACGGCGGTGTAACCGGCCGCCTTGGCCATCTGGATGGCTTCCAGGGTTTCGGTCAGGGTGCCGATCTGGTTGAACTTGATCAGGATCGAGTTGGCGATCTTCTTGTCGATGCCTTCTTTCAGGATCTTGGTGTTGGTCACGAACAGGTCGTCGCCCACCAGCTGGGTTTTCTCGCCGATCTTGTCGGTGAGGATTTTCCAGCCAGCCCAGTCGGACTCGTCCAGGCCGTCTTCGATGGAGATGATCGGATAGCGTTCGGTCAGGCCCTTGAGGTAGTCGGCGAAACCTTCGGCGGTGAACACCTGGCCTTCGCCGGACAGGTTGTACTTGCCGTCTTCGTAGAATTCGCTGGCGGCGCAGTCCAGGGCCAGGGTCACGTCGGTGCCCAGCGTGTAGCCAGCGTTGGCCACGGCTTCGGAGATGACTTTCAGCGCGTCTTCGTTGGATGCCAGGTTCGGTGCGAAACCGCCTTCGTCACCAACCGCGGTGCTCAGGCCACGGGCCTTCAACACGGCTTTGAGGTGATGGAAAATCTCGGTGCCCATGCGCAGGCCTTCGGAGAAGCTCTTGGCGCCCACCGGCTGCACCATGAACTCCTGGATATCAACGTTGTTATCAGCGTGCTCGCCACCGTTGATGATGTTCATCATCGGCACCGGCATCGAGTACACGCCCGGCGTACCGTTGAGGTTGGCGATGTGCGCGTACAGCGGCAGGTCCTGGTCCTGGGCAGCGGCCTTGGCAGCGGCCAGGGACACGGCGAGGATGGCGTTGGCGCCCAGGGTGGCTTTGTTCTCGGTACCGTCGAGCTTGATCATTGCGTGATCGAGGGCCTTCTGGTCGGCAGGATCCTTGCCCAGCAACAGGTCGCGGATCGGGCCGTTGATGTTGGCGACGGCCTTGAGCACGCCCTTGCCCAGGTAACGGCTCTTGTCGCCATCACGCAGCTCCAGCGCTTCGCGCGAGCCAGTGGAAGCACCGGACGGCGCGCAGGCGCTGCCGATGATGCCGTTGTCGAGAAGCACGTCCGCTTCAACAGTGGGGTTGCCACGGGAGTCGAGAACTTCACGACCTTTGATGTCGACGATTTTTGCCATTGTTGTAAACACTCCAAAGTTGACGAAAACGACGCAGCGAGAGGAAATCTTTTACCGTCGGCGGGTAGAAAGCGGCGGGCAGGCTTGCCGACGACAACGCCCGGCCCGCAGGCCAGAGCGTTAATCGAGCGGTACTTTACCGGAGAAAACCGCCTTAGGCGGTTTCTATCGTCGGAAAACCCTTGACCAGCTCGTCCAACGCCTTGAGCTGAGACAGGAAAGGTTCCAGCTTGTTCAAGCGCAGGGCGCAAGGACCGTCGCACTTGGCGTTGTCCGGGTCCGGGTGAGCCTCGAGGAACAGGCCGGCCAGGGACTGGCTGATGCCGGCCTTGGCCAGGTCGGTCACCTGGGCGCGACGACCGCCGGCGGAGTCGGAACGACCACCCGGCATTTGCAGCGCATGCGTCACGTCGAAGAACACCGGGTATTGGAACTGCTTCATGATGCCGAAGCCGAGCATGTCCACGACGAGGTTGTTGTAGCCGAAGCTCGAACCACGTTCGCAGAGGATCAACTGGTCATTGCCGGCCTCTTCGCACTTGCTCAGGATGTGTTTCATTTCCTGGGGGGCAAGGAACTGGGCTTTCTTGATGTTGATCACCGCGCCGGTCTTGGCCATCGCCACCACCAGGTCGGTCTGGCGCGACAGGAAGGCCGGCAGCTGGATGATGTCGCAGACCTCGGCGACGACCGCGGCCTGGGCAGGCTCGTGGACGTCGGTGATGATCGGCACGCCAAAGGCTTGCTTGATGTCCTGGAAGATCCGCATGCCTTCTTCCAGGCCCGGGCCACGGTAGGAGGTCACGGACGAGCGGTTGGCCTTGTCGAAGCTGGCCTTGAAGACATAAGGGATACCCAGTTTCTGGGTAACCTTCACGTACTCTTCGCAGACCTGCATCGCCATGTCGCGGCTTTCCAGCACGTTCATGCCGCCGAACAGCACCATGGGCTTGTCGTTGGCAATCTCGATGTCGCCGACGCGAATGATCTTCTGGGCCATCGTCTTATGCCTTTTTCTGGTGTTGAGCCAAAGCGGCCTTCACGAAACCGCTGAACAACGGATGACCGTCCCGTGGCGTCGAGGTGAACTCGGGGTGGAACTGGCAGGCGACGAACCATGGGTGGTCCGGGGACTCGACCACTTCCACCAGCGCGCCGTCACCGGAACGACCGGAGATTTTCAGGCCGGCCTCGATCAGTTGTGGCAGCAGGTTGTTGTTCACTTCGTAGCGATGGCGATGACGCTCGACAATCACATCCTTGGCGTAGCAGTCGTGCACCTTGGAGCCGGCTTCGAGCAGGCATTCCTGGGCACCGAGGCGCATGGTGCCACCCAGGTCGGAGCTTTCGGTCCGCACTTCCACGGCGCCGGTGGCATCTTCCCACTCGGTGATCAGGCCCACGACCGGGTGGCCGCTGGCGCGGTCGAACTCGGTGGAGTTCGCGTCTTTCCAGCCCAGCACGTTACGGGCGAACTCGATGACCGCCACTTGCATGCCCAGGCAGATACCCAGGTAAGGAACCTTGTTTTCGCGAGCGTATTGCACCGCAGTGATCTTGCCTTCTACGCCCCGCAGACCGAAACCACCCGGCACGAGGATCGCATCGGCGCCTTCGAGCAGGCCGGTGCCCTGGTTCTCGATGTCTTCGGAATCGATGTAGCGCAGGTTGACCTTGGTGCGGTTGCTGATGCCGGCGTGACTCATCGCCTCGATCAGCGACTTGTAGGCATCCAGCAGTTCCATGTACTTGCCGACCATGGCGATGGTGACTTCGTGTTCCGGGTTCAGCTTGGCATCGACCACGGCGTCCCATTCGGACAGGTCGGCGCCGGCACACTGCAGGCCGAAGCGCTCGACGACGAAATCGTCCAGGCCTTGGGAATGCAGGATGCCCGGGATCTTGTAGATAGTGTCGGCGTCTTCCAGGCCGATCACCGCGCGCTCTTCAACGTTGGTGAACTGGGCGATCTTGCGGCGCGAAGAGATGTCGATCGGGTGATCGGAGCGGCAGATCAGTACGTCAGGCTGCAGGCCGATGGAACGCAATTCCTTGACCGAGTGCTGGGTAGGCTTGGTCTTGGTTTCGCCGGCGGTGGCGATGTACGGCACCAGGGTCAGGTGCATCAGCATCGCGCGCTTGGCGCCGATCTCGAAACGCAACTGGCGGATGGCTTCGAGGAACGGCTGGGACTCGATATCGCCCACGGTACCGCCGATCTCGACCATCGCCACGTCGGCATCGCCCGCACCCTTGATGATGCGGCGCTTGATCTCGTCGGTGATATGGGGGATGACCTGGATGGTCGCGCCCAGATAATCACCGCGACGTTCCTTGCGCAGCACGTGCTCGTAGACACGGCCGGTGGTGAAGTTGTTGTTCTGGGTCATGGTCGTGCGGATGAACCGCTCGTAGTGGCCCAGGTCCAGGTCAGTCTCGGCGCCGTCGTGGGTGACGAACACTTCACCGTGCTGGAACGGGCTCATGGTGCCCGGGTCAACGTTGATGTACGGGTCCAGCTTGAGCATGGTGACCTTAAGTCCCCGCGCCTCCAGGATGGCCGCCAATGAAGCCGAGGCAATGCCTTTCCCCAATGAAGAAACAACACCGCCCGTGACGAATATGTAGCGCGTCATGAAAAACCCTAGAAGTCTGCGTTAAAGCGGTCCGAGCCGCCGGGGAAAGCGAAGGAAGGCCGAAGCCCCCGATCACCTGCATTAATCACAGTGCACCTTTCAAAAAAACCGCCGCGTTGGGACAGACCGGAAGTGAAGTCACCGGTACGTTGCTCGCTACACATTTTTTGGAATCGCCCAGCAAAGACTGCTTGGTAATCGGCAACTCCTGCAATTCAGGCGAATCCACAGAAGTTGTATCAAGAAGGGAGCGTAGTCTACCGGAAAGCCCCTTTCAGCTCAAACCCCGATCTTGGCTTCCTGGCTGCCAGATCAATTTCCAACTGCCATCAGCCGGTGCATCGAGCCCGCCCACGTTGGCCGCCGCCAGCAAACGTTCACCTTGATACAGCAGCGGCAATCGCCCGCGAACGAACGCCGGCACCCCGCTTTCGTTGAACAAACGCTTGAGATCACGATGTCCGCGCCCCGCCAACGCCATCACTTCACCGCCTTGACGATAGCGCACGCAAAGAGCTCCCGCAGGCGCCTTGCCGCTTAGCATTACCCGACCATTGTCCGGCAAGCGCAACGGTACCGAGGGATCGGCCCACGCGACGGGGCCCGAAACCGAACGCAGCCAGTGGTCGGATAACCACCAAACGCGCCCGCCGGCCCGGTGCAGTTCACCAGCGGCCAGGCGCCAGATCGGGTGGGCTTCACTCGCCGCGTCGCGCAGCGAGTCCCAGCCGGACCAATGGTCGCTGTCGGGCAGTGTTGTCCTCGACGCCAGCCAATGGCTCAAGGCATTGCGCTGGCGAGCCGGCGACAAAGCCTGCAACGGCGCCAGCTCCAGCGAAGGCAAGCCAAGCCAGTCGAACGGGCCCGTGGTAGCGGCGTGAGCCAGGTCTATTACTGCCAGGTCATCGAGCAGGCCTTGGGCTTCAACCATATGGGCGGCGCTGCGTGCCAGGGTTGCCGAGGCCTTGGGCCAGTGCCCGACCACTAAGGGCAAGACCTGCTGGCGCAGGTAGTTGCGTGCGTACCGGTGATCGTCATTGGAAGGGTCCTCGATCCAGCTCAAGCCCTGCTGCGCCGCGTAGGTTTCCAGCTCCGCACGTGACACGTCGAGCAATGGACGAAGCAAATGGCCTTGGCCCAGGGGACGCTGCCTCGGCATCGCCGCCAACCCTCGCACCCCTGCCCCGCGCAGCAAACGAAACAACAGGGTTTCAGCCTGGTCGTCGCGGTGCTGGGCAGTGAGCAGCACTTCATTGCCGTGGATCGCGGCCAGGAAAGCCCCGTAACGCGCCTCCCTGGCAGCCCGCTCGACACTGGCGCCAGACTGGACCTCGACATGAATCACTTGCAACGGCACCCCAAGGGCGTCGCAGACCGAACGGCAATGGGCCGGCCACGTATCGGCCACAGCCTGGAGGCCATGGTGCACATGGATTGCACTGAGTGTTGGCAGGGAATGGTTTTTTGAGAGGGACGCGAGCAGGTGCAGCAGGACGGTGGAATCGAGGCCGCCGGAGAAAGCGATGTGCCAGGTGGCGGCGTTGCGCCAGGGAATGAGTTGGGTAAGCAGGCGGCTTGGCAGATCGTTGCTTGCGTTCATGGGTTTCAGCCTTGGCACAAATCAAATGTGGGAGCGGGCTTGCTCGCGAAGGCAGTGAATCAGTCAACACGGGGGTTGAATGTTAAACCGCTTTCGCGAGCAAGCCCGCTCCCACATTGGCTCCCCACAACTGCTGGAGACTTGGTCAGATCAGAGACCGTAGCTCATCAAACGCTCGTAGCGACGGGTCAGCAGCGCGTCGTTGTCGAACTTCTTCAGCATCGCCAGTTGCGAACCCAGCTCGGCACGAATCAGCGCCGCCGCCGCAGCCGGATCACGGTGAGCGCCGCCCACGGGTTCGTTGATTACTTTGTCGACGATGCCCAGGCCCTTGAGGCGCTCGGCGGTGATGCCCATGGCTTCAGCGGCATCCGGTGCTTTCTCGGCGGTTTTCCACAGGATCGATGCACAGCCTTCCGGCGAGATCACTGCATAAGTGGAATATTGCAGCATGTTCAACTGATCGCAGACACCAATGGCCAGTGCGCCGCCAGAACCGCCTTCACCAATCACGGTAGCGATGATCGGGGTTTTCAGGCGAGCCATGACGCGCAGGTTCCAGGCAATTGCCTCGCTCTGGTTACGCTCTTCGGCATCGATGCCCGGATAGGCACCCGGTGTGTCGATGAAGGTCAGGATCGGCATCTTGAAGCGTTCGGCCATTTCCATCAGGCGGCACGCCTTGCGATAACCTTCGGGACGCGGCATGCCGAAATTGCGGCGCACCTTCTCGCGCACTTCGCGGCCTTTCTGGTGGCCGATCACCATGACTGGCTGGTCGTCCAGACGGGCGACGCCGCCGACGATCGCGGCGTCATCGGAGAAGTGACGGTCGCCGTGCAGCTCATCGAACTCGGTGAAAATGTGTTCGATGTAGTCCAGCGTGTAGGGACGACGTGGGTGACGCGCCAAACGCGCGATCTGCCAGCTGGTCAGCTTGCCGAAGATGTCTTCGGTCAGCGTGCGGCTTTTGTCCTGCAGACGAGAGATTTCATCGCCGATATTCAGCGAATTGTCATTACCGACCAAGCGCAACTCTTCGATCTTGGCTTGCAGGTCGGCGATCGGCTGTTCGAAATCTAGAAAATTCGGGTTCATAGGCGTCCGTCTTGGGTCGACGTCCAAGAGAGCTTGGGCCGGCCGGTTGTCTATTCGCGCCTACCTTAAGGGAGAGGCGCGTTCAGGTCGAGATTAAAAATTCAGGTCGAGATCAGGGGCAATCCGGTTTCAACAGTGGCCCCTGGCCGTCAACGGTATTGGAGGAAGACGTTGTCTTTGCCGAACTGGTCACGCAAGGCTTGAATCAACGCATCCGCCGGATCGATCCGCCAGCCTTCGCCAAACTGCAGCACAGCCTTGGCGTCGGGGCGCAGGTACTCCATGGTGATCGGGCAAGCGCCGCGATGACGCTTGAACAATTCGCCCAACCAGCGTAGCTGATCGCCCTTGAGATCCTGGGTTTGCAGCTTCAGGCGCAGGCTTTCGGCGAGGTTGGTACGGGCATCCTCCATGCTCATCACCCGCTTGACCCGCAGCCGCAGGCCACCGGAAAAATCATCGTTGCTGACCTCGCCTTCCACCACCACCATCGCGTCTGTCTGTAACAGCGACTGTGCCGAATGGAACGCCTCGGCGAACAATGACGCCTCGATGCGCCCGGAGCGGTCGTCGAGGGTGATGAACCCCATCTTGTCGCCCTTTTTGTTCTTCATTACCCGCAAGGCGATGATCATACCGGCGACGGTCTGGGTGTCACGAGCGGGCTTGAGGTCGATGATGCGCTGGCGGGCGAACCGGCGGATTTCGCCTTCGTATTCGTCGATCGGGTGCCCGGTGAGGTACAGCCCCAAGGTGTCCTTCTCGCCCTTGAGGCGTTCCTTGAGGGTCAGTTCCTTGGCCTTGCGATGGTTGGCGTAGACATCGGCATCCTCTTCGACGAACAGCCCGCCGAACAGGTCGGCGTGGCCGCTGTCGTGGGTGCGGGCCGTCTGTTCGGCGGCCTTGATCGCTTCTTCCATCGCCGCCAGCAACACCGCGCGGTTGCGGTCGATATTGGCCTGGTAGGCCTTGGGCTCATCCTGGAAGTAAGGGCCCAGGCGGTCCAGCGCGCCGCTGCGGATCAGACCGTCGAGGGTGCGTTTGTTGATGCGCTTGAGGTCGACCCGCGCGCAAAAATCGAACAGGTCCTTGAATGGCCCGTCCTGGCGCGCTTCGGTGATGGCCTCCACCGGCCCTTCGCCCACGCCCTTGATCGCGCCCAGGCCATAAATGATCCGGCCCTCGTCGTTCACCGTGAACTTGAACTCCGAAGCGTTCACGTCTGGCGCGTCGAGGCGCAGCTTCATGGTCCGCACTTCTTCGATCAAGGTCACGACCTTGTCGGTGTTGTGCATGTCCGCCGAAAGTACGGCGGCCATGAATGGCGCCGGGTAATGCGCCTTCAGCCACGCGGTCTGGTACGAGACCAGGCCATAGGCCGCCGAGTGGGATTTGTTGAAGCCGTAGCCGGCGAACTTTTCCACCAGGTCGAAAATGTTACCGGCCAGGTCAGGGTCAATGCCGTTGGTCGCGCAACCTTCAATGAAACCGCCGCGCTGCTTGGCCATTTCCTCGGGCTTTTTCTTACCCATCGCCCGCCGCAGCATGTCCGCGCCGCCAAGGGTATAACCGGCCATGACCTGGGCAATCTGCATCACCTGTTCCTGATACAGGATGATGCCATAGGTCGGTGCCAGCACCGGTTTCAAGCCTTCGTACTGATAATCCGAGTGCGGGTACGCCAGCTCGGCACGACCGTGCTTACGGTTGATGAAGTCATCCACCATGCCTGACTGCAACGGGCCCGGACGGAACAGGGCCACCAGTGCGATGAGGTCTTCGAGGCAGTCGGGCTTGAGCTTCTTGATCAGCTCCTTCATGCCCCGGGATTCAAGCTGGAACACTGCCGTGGTTTCGGCTTTCTGCAACAGGCTGTAGGTCGGCTTGTCGTCCAGCGGGATGAAGGCGATGTCCAGGGGTTCTTCGCCAACCTTGGCCCGATCGCGGTTGATGGTTTTCAGCGCCCAGTCGATGATCGTCAGGGTCCGCAAGCCGAGGAAGTCGAACTTCACCAGGCCCGCTGCCTCGACGTCATCCTTGTCGAACTGGGTCACCAGACCGTCGCCTGCCTCATCGCAATAGATTGGCGAGAAGTCCGTCAACTTGGTCGGTGCGATCACCACGCCACCGGCGTGCTTGCCGACGTTACGCACCACGCCTTCGAGCTTGCGGGCCATCTCCCAGATCTCGGCGGCTTCTTCATCGACCTTGATGAAGTCTCGCAGGATTTCTTCCTGTTCGTAGGCCTTTTCCAGGGTCATGCCGACTTCGAACGGGATCATCTTCGACAGACGATCCGCCAGGCCGTACGACTTGCCCTGCACCCGGGCCACGTCGCGCACCACAGCCTTGGCGGCCATGGAACCGAAGGTGATGATCTGGCTCACCGCGTTGCGACCGTACTTCTCGGCCACGTAGTCGATCACCCGGTCGCGACCGTCCATGCAGAAGTCGACGTCGAAGTCGGGCATGGATACCCGTTCCGGGTTGAGGAAACGTTCGAACAGCAGGTCATATTCCAACGGGTCGAGGTCGGTGATCTTCTGCACGTAGGCCACCAGCGACCCGGCGCCCGATCCACGCCCCGGGCCCACCGGCACGCCGTTGCTCTTGGCCCACTGGATGAAGTCCATCACGATCAGGAAGTAACCGGGGAAGCCCATCTGGATGATGATATCCAGCTCGAAATTCAGCCGATCGACATAGACCTGGCGCTTGGCTTCGTAATCTTCGGTCGTGTCCTTGGGCAGCAGGACGCTGAGGCGCTCCTCCAGGCCATCGAAGGACACCTTGCGGAAATATTCGTCGATGGTCATGCCATCGGGGATCGGGAAGTTGGGCAGGAAGTGCTTGCCCAGCTTCACTTCGATGTTGCAGCGCTTGGCGATCTCGACGGTGTTTTCCAGCGCCTCGGGCAGGTCGCTGAACAACTCGGCCATTTCCTCAGCGCTCTTGAGGTACTGCTGGTCGCTGTAATTCTTCGAACGACGCGGATCGTCGAGAGCGCGGCCCTCGCCAATGCAGACGCGGGTCTCGTGGGCCTCGAAGTCCTCCTGCTTGATGAAACGCACATCGTTGGTCGCCACCAGCGGCGCGCCGATCTTGTCGGCCAGGGCCACGGCGGCATGCAGGTGTTCTTCGTCGTTGGGGCGATTGGTGCGCTGGACCTCGATATAGAAGCGGTCCGGGAATACCGCCATCCAGTCACGGGCCAGCACCTCGGCTTCCTCGGCATTGTCACTGAGCAAGGCCTGGCCGATTTCGCCCTCCTTGGCCGCCGACAGCATGATCAGGCCTTCGCTGGCCTCGGCCACCCATTCGCGCTCGATGATGATCGAGCCGTTGCGCTGGCCCTCGATAAAACCACGGGAAATCAGCTCGGTGAGGTTGCGGTAACCCACGGCGTTCATCGCCAACAGGCTGATACGACTCAACGGCGCGTCCGGGTCCTTGTTCGACAGCCACAGGTCGGCGCCGCAGATCGGCTTGATCCCCGCGCCCATGGCAGCCTTGTAGAACTTGACCAGCGAACACATGTTGTTCTGGTCGGTGACCGCCACGGCCGGCATGTTCATGCCCACCAGGGTCTTGACCAGGGGCTTGATCCGCACCAGACCGTCGACCAGGGAATATTCAGTGTGCAGGCGTAGATGAACGAATGAAGCCGGCATAGTGATCCTGCGTTAAGTCATGAAAACAACAAGGCCCGGATTGTACCGGGCCTTGGGTAAAACATCAGCCTGCAACCCATGCCGTTCATTTGGATGATTGCATCCGTGGCGAGGGAGCTTGCTCCCGCTTGGGTGCGAAGCGCCCATAAGAAAGGGCTGCTGCGCAGCCCAGCGGGAGCAAGCTCCCTCGCCACGGTGAATCAGGTGAACCTTCAGCTTACGATCAAACCATCACGAGCTTCGTAGGCCAGCCGCACCGGGGCGAACGAGCGGCGGTGGATCGGCGTTGGGCCCAGGCGTGCCAGGGCTTCCAGATGAACGGGGGTCGGGTAGCCTTTGTGGCTGCCGATGCCGTAGCCCGGGTAGATCAACTCAAAGGCCGTCATTTCCCGGTCACGGCTGACCTTGGCCAGGATCGATGCCGCTGCGATGGCCGGCACCTTGCCGTCCCCCTGGATGACCGCCTCGGCACGCATCGACAGCTTCGGACAACGATTGCCATCGATCATCGCCAGTTTCGGCGTGATGTGCAGTCCCTGGACAGCCCGCTGCATGGCGAGCATGGTGGCGTGGAGGATATTCAGCTCGTCGATTTCTTCGACTTCGGCCCGGGCGATGCACCAGCTCAGGGCTTTCTCGCAGATTTCATCGTAGAGTTTTTCACGGCGGGCTTCAGTGAGCTTCTTCGAATCGTTCAGACCCAGGATTGGCCGGTTCGGGTCGAGAATCACCGCTGCCGTCACCACCGCGCCGCACAAAGGGCCGCGCCCCACTTCATCGACACCGGCTACCAGCTCTTGCACTTCGGCGACCAGGTTGAAGTCCAAACCCATCTGCAGCTTTCCGTTACTCATGGTTTTGCGCCAATCAGGGTCAGTACCGCATCCGCAGCCTGGTTTGAGGCATCGCGACGCAAGGTACGGTGGATTTCGTCGAAGCCCCGGGTCTGCTCCTGACCGCCGTCGATCAAGGGTGCAAGCGTGCTGGCCAGCGCCTCGGCCGTCGCATCGTCCTGCAGCAATTCAGGCACCAGCATGCGTTGGGCCAACAGGTTCGGCAAGGACACGTAGGGGCTCTTGACCATGCGCTTGAGAATCCAGAACGTCAGCGGCGCCAGGCGATAGGCAACCACCATCGGGCGTTTATACAGCAGCGCTTCAAGGGTAGCAGTGCCGGAGGCAATCAACACGGCATCACAGGCCGCCAACGCGTCATGGGAACGGCCATCGAGCAACGTGACCGGCAGATCGCGACCAACCAGTAGCGTCTCAAGTTGCGCCCGACGCTGCGGGCTGGCGCACGGCAGGACAAAACGCACGCCGGGACGCATCGTCAGAAGGCGCTGCGCCGCGTCGAAAAACAAGCCGCCCAGGCGACTCACTTCGCCGCCTCGGCTACCGGGCATCAGCGCCACCAGCGGGCCTTCGGGTAGGCCCAGCGCCTGGCGCGCCGCGGCGCGGTCAGCTTCCAGGGGAATGGTATCGGCCAGGGTGTGGCCGACAAACCGCACCGGCACGCCCTTCGCCTCGTAGAAGCGGGCTTCGAACGGCAGCAGCGTCAGCATCAGGTCGCAGCCTTCGCGGATCTTCAGCACCCGCTTCTGCCGCCAGGCCCACACCGACGGGCTGACGTAATGCACGGTCTTGATCCCGCCCTGACGCAACTTGAGTTCGATATTGAGGGTGAAATCCGGCGCGTCGATGCCGATGAACACATCCGGCTTCTCGTGGATCAGCGTCTCGATCAGCTTCTTGCGTCGAGCCAGCAGCTCGCGCAGGCGACCGAGCACTTCCACCAGCCCCATCACCGAAAGGCGCTCCATGGGGAAATAGGAAGTCAGCCCCTCGGCTTGCATCAATGGCCCACCGACTCCGATGAACTCGACCGCAGGATGCCGGGCCTTGAGCGCCCGCATGAGACCTGCGCCCAGAATGTCACCGGAAGCCTCTCCCGCCACCAGTGCAATACGCAAATTAGCCATGGTTAGCGAGTGATGCCGCGAGTCGAAGACTGGATAGAGTCGCGGAAGATGGCGACTTCCGGATGCTGCGCCGACGCCTCGGCCAATTCGGCAAGCGCCTGCTCGACCGTCAGGCCCTGGCGATACACGACCTTGTAGGCGCGACGCAACGCCGTGATGGCCTCTTCGCTGAAACCGCGACGGCGCATGCCTTCGAAGTTCATGCTGCGGGCTTCGGCGGGGTTGCCGAACACCGTGACGTAGGCCGGCACATCCTTGCCAATGGCGGTCCCCATGCCAGAGAAGCTGTGGGCGCCGATATGGCAATACTGGTGCACCAGGGTAAAACCGGACAGGATCGCCCAGTCATCCACATGCACATGGCCGGCCAACGCGGTGTTGTTGACCAGGATGCAGTGGTTACCGATAACACTGTCGTGGCCGATGTGCGCATAAGCCATGATCAGGTTGTGGTCGCCCAGGGTCGTTTCGCTGCGATCCTGAACGGTGCCACGGTGAATCGTCACGCCTTCGCGAATCACGTTGTGATCGCCAATGACCAGGCGGGTTTCTTCACCTTTGTATTTGAGATCGGGCGTGTCCTCGCCTACCGAGGAAAACTGGTAGATGCGATTGTGACGGCCGATCCGGGTCGGTCCCTTGAGCACTACGTGGGGACCGATCACCGTACCCTCGCCGATTTCCACACCTGCGCCGATGATCGACCACGGGCCGACCTCGACATCGGCGGCCAGGACGGCCGTCGGATCGATGATTGCGCGAGGGTCGATCAAACTCATAGTTTGCGTTCCGCACAGATGATTTCAGCGGAGCAGACCGGCTTGCCGTCGACCGAAGCCTGGCATTCGAACTTCCAGATCTGGCGCTTGCAACTGATGAACTTGGCTTCGAGGATCAATTGATCGCCCGGAGTGACCGGCTGGCGGAAGCGCAGCTTGTCGGAGCCAACAAAGTAATAGAGCGTGCCGTCGGCAGGCTTCACGTCCAGCATTTTGAAACCAAGGATCCCGGCAGCCTGAGCCATCGCTTCGATGATCAATACGCCCGGCATGATCGGATGCGCAGGGAAGTGACCATTGAAGAACGGTTCGTTGATGCTGACATTCTTGTAGGCGCGAATGCGCTTGCCTTCAACGTCAAGGTCCACCACCCGGTCCACCAGCAGGAACGGGTAACGGTGAGGCAGGTATTCGCGAATCTCGTTGATGTCCATCATTTCGGGGGGAAGCCTATGTAAAGATTGGGAGCGCACGAGTGACGCGCACTCCGCTAGCAAATCAAGATGCCCTAACGGCTGTGCACACTTGATATGGAAATGGTATCAGCCATCTGATGAAGCATTACCGCCAGGGGTCACGTCCCCTACACGCTTTTCCACCTGCTTGAGGCGCCGCGCAATGTCGTCGAGCTGACGGATACGCGCCGCGCTCTTGCGCCATTCGGCTGCCGGCTGCATCGCCGTACCGGACGAATAAGCACCCGGCTCGGTAATCGAGTGAGTCACCATGGTCATCCCGGTCAGGAATACGTTGTCACAGATATCGATATGCCCCACCAGCCCCACGCCACCGGCGAGCATGCAATGCTTGCCGATCTTGGTGCTGCCGGAAATCCCCACGCAAGCGGCCATGGCGGTGTGGTCACCGACCTGGACGTTGTGGGCGATCTGGATCTGATTGTCGAGCTTGACGCCATTGCCAATGACCGTGTCGGCCAGGGCGCCACGGTCGATGGCAGTATTGACGCCAACCTCCACGTCATCGCCCAAGGTGACGCCGCCGATCTGGGCAATCTTTTGCCAGATGCCTTTCTCGTTGGCAAAACCAAACCCTTCACCGCCCAGTACCGCGCCGGATTGAATCACTACGCGCTTGCCGATGCGTACATCGTGATAGAGCGTGACACGCGGCGCCAACCAGCCACCTTCACCGATCTCGCAACGCGCGCCAATGACGCAATGAGCGCCCAGCGTGACACCGGCACCGATACGGGCCGCGCTTTCGATGACCACGAACGGACCGACGCTCGCCGTGGGGTCGACCACCGCATCCGCCGCAATCACGGCGCTGGGATGAATACCGGCAACCGCCTTGGGCTTGGGGTCGAACAGGTGGGAGATCCGTGCGTACGCCAGGTACGGATCGGGCACGATCAAGGCGTCGCCGACAAACCCTTCGGCATCGGCAGCCTTGAGCAACAGCGCGGCAGCCCGGCTATCGGCCAGGTATTTGCGGTATTGGGGATTTGCCAGAAAGCTCAACTGAGCTGGGCCAGCCTCTTGCAAAGTGGCTAGCCCAGTGATTGCCTTCTCCGGGTCGCCACGCAGGGTGGCGCCGAGGAACTCGGCCAATTGGCCGAGCTTGATGGTCGCTGTCATGGATTACTTCAGCTGATTCATGCGCTCGATCACCTGGCGCGTGATGTCGTACTGCGGCTTGACATCGATGACTGCGCCACGCTCGAACACCAGGTCAAAACCACCTTTCTTGATGACTTCTTCCACGGCGCTGTCGAGTTTCGGCTTGAGCTGCTTGAGCATTTCACGGTCGGCAACGGCTTTGGCTTCGTTCAGCTCCTTGGACTGGAACTGGAAGTCACGGGCCTTTTGCTTGAATTCAAGCTCCAGACGCTCGCGCTCGCCCTGGGCCATCTTGTCCCCACCGGCGACCAGACGGTCCTGGATACCCTTGGCGCTGCTCTCCAGGCCCTTGAGCTTGGTCAGTTGCGGGCCGAATTTTTTCTCGGCATCCACGGCGTACTTCTTCGCCGCGTCGGACTCCAGCAAGGCCATCTGGTAGTTCAGCACGGCGATCTTCATGTCGGCAAAAGCCGGACCTGCGACCAGTACGGTCGCCAGGAGAACCAATTGAGTCAACTTACGCACGATGTACTCCTACAAAATCCATTGTCGTTATCTTGGGGCAGACAGTTAGAACGTCTGGCCGAGGGAGAATTGGAACACTTGGGTTTCAGCGTCATCCGGTTTCTTGATCGGCATCGCCAGCGCGAAGCTCAAAGGGCCCAGCGCGGTGACCCAGGTCACGCCCACACCCACGGAACTGGCCATGTTGCTGAGGCTGATGTCGTTGCATTTGGCGTTGGACTTGGAGCCGTTGACGTTGGTGGTGTCATCGCAACTGGAGTCGAAGACGTTACCCACGTCCCAGAATACCGATGTGCGCAGGGAGCGTTGATCCTTGACGAACGGCATCGGGAACAGAACTTCCAGACCGCCCTGGATCAGGACGTTACCACCAAATGGCAGCGGATCCTGGTCCGGGTCCGCAACTGTACCTGCGTTACCAGTGGCCGCCGCACCGCGGCTCGGCGTACTGCGTGGACCCAAGGTGCTGTCCTTGAAGCCACGCACCGAGTTGAAACCACCCGCGTAATAGTTCTCGTAGAACGGCAGGCCGTCAGTCGAGCCGTAGCCGTCACCATAACCCAGCTCGGTGTGCATGCGCAGGGTATAGGTGTCGGTCAGCGGCTGGAACAACTGGCCGCGATAATCAAGCTTGAAGAACGACAGGTCGCTGCCAGGCGTAGTGGTTTCGAATACCAGGCTCTGGGAATGACCACGCGTTGCCAGGACACCCTTGTTCAGGGTCGACTCGGACCAACCGGCGGATGCCTTGAAGTTCAGGTAGCTGTCGCCTTCCTTGTTTACGAAGTCGAAGATCTCGTCAACGGTGTAGCGACCGGTGTTGATCTTGTCCTGCTGGGCGGTAAGGCCGAAGGTCAGGCGCGAGGTCTCGCTGATCGGATAGCCGACGTTGGCGCCGACACCGTAGCTGTCCACCGCATAGCTGGAAATATCGGAATCGAGCTCGTCATAGTCGGTGGTGCGATAGAAGGCGTTATAGCCCAGGCTCACACCGTCAGCGGTCCAGTAGGGGTCCACGAAGCCGAAGTTATAGCGAGTCTGGTATTCACTGCGGGTCAAGCCGATGCTGACCTTGTTACCGGTACCCAGGAAGTTGTTCTGGGTGATCGAGCCACCGAGGATCAGGCCGGCGCTCTGGGCGAAACCGACGCTGGCGGTGATCGAGCCGGAAGCCTGCTCTTCGACGCTGTAGTTCACATCGACCTGGTCATCGACGCCCGGCACCGCCGGTGTCTCGACGTTGACTTCCTTGAAGAAGCCCAGGCGCTCCAGACGGGTCTTGGATTGGTCGATCAGGTAGGTCGAAGCCCAGCCGCCTTCCATCTGGCGCATTTCACGGCGCAGCACTTCGTCCTCGGACTTGGTGTTGCCACGGAAGTTGATACGGTTGACGTAGGCACGCTTGCCCGGGTCCACGGCGAAGGTGATGTCGACGGTGTGGTCGTCATCGTGCGGCTGTGGCACGCCGTTGACGTTGGCGAAGGTGTAGCCCTCGTTACCCAGGCGACGTGTGATCAGCTCGGAGGTGGTGGTCATCAGCTTGCGCGAGAACACCTGACCCTTCTGCACCAGCAACAGCGACTTGACCTGGTCTTCAGGGACCTTCAGGTCACCGCTGAGCTTCACGTCGCGAACGGTGTACTTCTCGCCTTCGTTGACGTTGACGGTGATGTAGACGTGCTTCTTGTCCGGGGTGATGGACACCTGGGTCGAAGCGATGTCCATGTTGATATAGCCACGGTCCAGGTAGTAGGAACGCAGGCGCTCCAGGTCACCGGACAGCTTTTCACGGGCGTACTTGTCGTCGTTCTTGAAGAATGACAGCCAGTTGGTGGTCTTGAGTTCGAACAGGTCGATCAGGTCTTCGTCGGGGAAAACCGTGTTGCCCACCACGTTGATGTGCTGGATCGCCGCCACGGTGCCTTCGTTGATGTTGACCTTCAGGCCGACACGGTTGCGCGGCTGCGGGACCACCTCGGTGTCCACAGTGGCCGAGTAGCGGCCCTGGGCCACGTACTGGCGTTGCAGTTCGTTACGCACACCTTCGAGGGTTGCACGCTGGAAGATCTCGCCCTCGGCCAGGCCCGATTGCTTGAGGCCTTTCATCAGGTCTTCAGTGGAGATCGCCTTGTTGCCTTCGATTTCGATACTGGCGACCGACGGGCGCTCGACTACCGTGATGACCAGGACATTGCCGTCACGGCCCAGCTGGATATCTTGAAAGAAGCCGGTTTTGAACAGCGCACGAGTGGATTCCACCAGGCGCCGATCATCCGCCTGCTCGCCGACGTTCAGCGGCAAGGCGCCAAAGACGCTACCTGCGGATACCCGCTGGAGGCCATTGACACGAATATCAGAGATAGTGAAGGACTCGGCGTGAACTTCGGCGATCATCAATACGGTGAGAACCGCAGTTAGCAGCAGACGTTTCATGAAGTCCTTTCTTATTCCAACTGGCAATAAACAAACTGCCGCAAAATGCGGCAGATTCGCAATTCAGCGAAGCGTTACAGTCGACCCAGATCGTTGACGAGGGCAAGCAACATGACCCCGACCACCAAGCTGATACCGATCTGTATCCCCCAACCTTGCACCCGATCCGACAAGGGACGACCACGCGCCCACTCGATCAGATAAAACAGCAGATGCCCCCCATCCAGTACAGGAATGGGCAGCAAATTCAGAACTCCCAGGCTAATGCTCAGATAAGCAAGGAAATTCAGGAAATCAGCGACGCCCGACTGGGCAGAAGCGCCCGCCACTTTAGCAATGGTTATCGGTCCACTCAAGTTTTTTACCGAGAGCTCGCCGAACAACATTTTCTTCAGTGAGTCGAGGGTCAGTACACTCATGGTCCAAGTGCGCCGCGCACCCTCGCCAATCGCCGCCACAGGGCCGAAACTGACCTCGCGGATCATTTCCGGCGGCCAGTCGACAGCCTTGACGCCTGCGCCCAGGTAACCTGTCGGCGCCTTGCTCTCGCCACGGGCCGCCAGGGTGACCGGGACCTCGATTGGAGCACTGTCACGCTCGACGCGCAGCACAATTTTGGTATCAGGACGTACACGTACCGAATCGACCACCTGTTGCCAGTCGCCGATCGGCTGGCCGTCGAGTGCGAGCAACCGGTCGCCGGTCTTCAGGCCGGCAGCCTGGGCCGGGCCTTTCGGATCGAGCTCGGCGAGTATCGGCGGCAGTGCCGGGCGCCATGGGCGAATCCCCAGGGAACGGATCGGGTCCGGCTCGTCGGCGCCCTTGAGCCAGTTATCCAGCATCAGTTCCCGCGGCGAATCGATGGTGGAACCTTGCTCGCGGACCATCAGCTGCAACGAACCACTCTCGCCCAGGCGACGCACCAGTTGCAGATTGACTGCCGCCCAACCTGAAGTCGGCTCGCCGTCGATCGCAACGATTTCCTGCCCCGCCCCCAGCCCGGCCCGGGCGGCGACGCTGCCAGCTTCCACGCCGCCGATGACCGGTCGCACCTGCTCGCTGCCCAGCATGGCCAAGGCCCAGAAAAAACCATGGCCAGCAAGAAGTTGGCGATCGGCCCCGCCGCCACGATGGCAATACGCTGACGGACGCTCTTGCGGTTGAAGGATTGATCGAGCTGATCGACCGGCACTTCCCCCTCGCGCTCATCGAGCATCTTCACGTAGCCACCCAACGGGATCGCCGCCACGACGAACTCGGTGCCCTTTTTGTCGTGCCAGCGCAGCAAGGGCATGCCAAAGCCTACGGAGAAACGCAGGACCTTGACGCCACAACGGCGTGCGACCCAGAAATGACCGAATTCGTGAAATGTGACCAGCACCCCCAATGCCACCAGGGTGCCGACAATCATATAGAGAGCGCTCATCAGTTTTCTCCGCAATCCTGTCCAGGGCGACCCTGGCTAACGTATCGCAGCTTCAACGCCCGTGGCGTCGCAGCCATTGACCCGCCAACTCACGGGCCTTGGCGTCCGCCGTAAATACCGCATCGAGGTCATCGACCGAAACCACGGCTTCGAGATTCAAGACTTCCTCGATGATACTCGCGATCTCAAGGTAACGGACACGCCCATCGAGAAACGCTGCAACGGCCACTTCATTGGCCGCGTTGAGCATGGCTGGCGCGCTGTTGCCCGCCTCGGCCGCCTGTCGCGCCAGACGCAGGCACGGGAAGCGCTGTTCATCAGGCGCCTGGAAATCCAGGCGAGCGATGGCGAAGAGGTCCAGCGGCGCAACGCCCGAGTCGATCCGCTCCGGCCAGGCCAGTGCGTTGGCGATCGGGGTGCGCATGTCGGGATTGCCCAACTGAGCCAACACCGAGCCGTCGATATAGTCCACCAGTGAGTGAATCACGCTCTGGGGGTGAATCACCACCTCAACCTGGGAAGGCTTGGCATCGAACAGCCAGCAAGCCTCGATCAACTCCAGGCCCTTGTTCATCATGCTGGCCGAGTCCACGGAAATCTTGCGCCCCATGGACCAGTTGGGGTGCGCGCACGCCTGTTCGGGCGTCACGTGCATCAATTCTTCCAGCGGTGTCTGCCGGAACGGGCCACCAGAAGCGGTCAGCAGGATCCGCCGTACGCCGACGGCGCCCAGACCACGGGCAAAATCCTGCGGCATGCATTGAAAAATCGCGTTGTGCTCGCTGTCGATGGGCAGCAGCACCGAGCCGCTCTTGCGCACCGCCTGCATGAACAGGGCGCCGGACATCACCAGCGCCTCTTTATTGGCCAGCAGGATCTTCTTGCCAGCCTCCACTGCCGCCAGTGTCGGCCGCAAACCCGCTGCCCCTACGATCGCCGCCATGACCGCATCGACTTCAGGAGCCGAGGCCACTTGGCACAGGCCTTCTTCACCCACCAGCACGCGCGTGTCCAGGCCCGCCGCCCGCAGGTCATCCTGCAACGCCCGCGCCACACTGGCTTCGGGCACCACGGCGAACTGCGGCGTATGGCGTATGCACAACGCCAGCAACTCACTCAGGCGTGTGAAGCCACTGAGCGCGAATACTTGATAGCGCTCCGGATGGCGGCCAATGACGTCGAGCGTGCTGAGACCGACCGAACCGGTCGCACCCAGCACGGTAATCTGTTGGGCGCGACTCACGATGCCGCCATCCACAGCAGCACGGCGAAGATCGGGATCGCAGCGGTAAGGCTGTCGATACGGTCCAGCACCCCGCCGTGACCCGGCAACAGGTTACTGCTGTCCTTGATCCCGGATTGACGTTTGAACATGCTTTCGGTCAGATCGCCAACCACGGAGACAAATACGATGAGGGCGGCGCCAATCAGGCCCATCAGCAACTGCGCGACCGTCCAGTCCCGCACGAAGCCGACCACCGTCGTGATCACCAGGCTCAACACCAGGCCACCGTAGACCCCTTCCCAGCTTTTGCCCGGGCTGACTTTCGGCGCCAGCTTGCGCTTGCCAAAGGCGCGTCCGGAAAAATAAGCCCCGACGTCGGCGCCCCAGACCAGCACCATCACGGCCATGATCTGCCAGTTGCCCAGCGGGCCCTGCTTGATCCAGATGAGCCCCTGCCAGGCCGGCAGGAGAATCAACAGGCCAATCACCAGCTTGGTCGCGGTATTGGCCCAATGATGGGCGGTGCGCGGATAGGTCAGCACGAGGAAAGTCGCCGTAGCCCACCAGAGCACCGCGGCACCCAGCACCCAAGGCGCGAGGCCGGGCAGCACGTACATGATGAACAGCATGGCCGCCACGACCGCTGCGTAGGCCACGCGCGCCGACTGCGCAGGAAAACCCGCCAGCCGCGCCCACTCCCACGCCCCCAAGGTCACGACCAGACCGATGAACAGCGCGAAACTGGCGCCCTCGAGCAAGAAGAACCCGCCCAAGGCGATGGGTAACAGGATCAGGGCGGTGATGATTCGTTGTTTGAGCATTAAACCCGGGCTCCAGCTTCGATCTGCTCGCTCGTTTTACCGAAGCGACGCTGACGGGAAGCGAAATCGGCCAGTGCGGTACGCATGGCTTCGTGTTTGAAGTCCGGCCAGAACAGGTCGGAGAAGTACAGCTCGGCGTAAGCCAGCTGCCAGAGCAGGAAATTGCTGATGCGATGATCACCACCGGTGCGGATGCACAGGTCCGGCAACGGCAGGTCGCCGGTGGCCAGGCAGGTCTGCAACAGTTCAGGCGTAATGTCTTCCGGCCGAAGGTGCCCGGCCTGGACTTCCCGCGCCAGCCGCTGGGCAGCCTGGGCGATATCCCACTGGCCACCGTAGTTAGCGGCGATCTGCAGTACAAACCGATCGGCGCCAGCCGTAGCGGTTTCGGCTTCACGCATCGCAGCCTGCAGTTCCGGATGGAAACGCGAGCGATCACCGATGATACGCAGGCTGATCTTGTTTTCATCCAGGCGCTTGGCTTCACGCCGCAGCGCCTTGAGGAACAGGTCCATCAAGGCACTGACCTCATCGGCCGGACGCTGCCAGTTTTCGCTGGAAAAGGCGAACAGGGTCAGCACCTCGACCCCGGCCTCGGCGCATACCTCGATGACAGCACGAACCGCATCGACGCCCGCCTTGTGCCCGGCGACGCCGGGCATAAAGCGTTTCTTGGCCCAGCGGTTATTGCCGTCCATGATGATCGCCACGTGGCGCGGCACCGCGAACGGCACGGCCTGCTTGGTCTTATCCATTAAAACGAGACCCTTATACGGCCATCAGGTCTTTTTCTTTCTGCGCCAGATCCGCGTCGATCTTAGCCACGTACTTCTTGGTCAAATCGTCGATTTCGCCTGTCGCGCGACGCTCTTCGTCTTCACTGATTTCCTTTTCCTTGACCAGGTCCTTGAGCTGGCTGTTGGCGTCACGACGGATGTTGCGCACGGCAACGCGGGCGTCTTCAGCGACATCGCGGGCCTGCTTGGTGAAACCGCGACGGGTTTCTTCAGTCAGGGCCGGCATGGAGATCAGCAGCAATTCACCCAGGTTGGTCGGGTTCAGGTTCAGGCCGGCACTGCCGATCGCCTTGTCCACCGCGCCCAGCATGTTGCGCTCAAAGGCCACGACCTGCAGGGTACGGGCATCCTTGACGGTGATGTTGGCCACCTGCTTGATCGGGGTGTCGGAGCCGTAGTACGGCACCATCACGCCTTCAAGGATGCTTGGGTGAGCCTGGCCGGTACGAATGCGACCGAAGTTGTGCGCCAGGGACTCCAGGGATTTCTGCATGCGCTGTTCAGCGTCTTTCTTGATTTCGTTGATCATTGTTGCGCTTCCTCGATCAGTGTTCCTTCGGCGCCGCCATGGACGATATTCAGCAGGGCACCGGGCTTGTTCATGTTAAAGACGCGCAGCGGCATCTTGTGGTCGCGGCACAGGCAGATAGCCGTCAGGTCCATGACACCCAGCTTGCGATCCAGTACTTCATCGTAGGTCAGATGATCGAACTTCTCGGCATGTGGGTCCTTGAACGGGTCGGCTGTATAGACGCCATCGACCTTGGTTGCCTTGAGCACGACATCGGCATCGATCTCGATCGCTCGCAGGCAGGCGGCAGAATCCGTGGTGAAGAACGGATTACCGGTGCCGGCGGCAAAAATCACCACTTCCTTGGCGTTGAGGTGGCGCATGGCTTTGCGGCGATCGTAGTGATCGGTCACGCCAACCATGGAAATGGCCGACATGACGATGGCCGAGATATTGGCACGCTCCAGCGCATCGCGCATAGCCAGGGCATTCATCACAGTGGCCAGCATGCCCATGTGGTCGCCTGTGACCCGATCCATGCCGGCCGCGCTCAGCGCTGCGCCGCGGAACAGGTTGCCGCCGCCGATGACCAGGCCGACCTGCACGCCGATCCCGACCAGTTGGCCGACTTCCAGCGCCATGCGATCCAGCACTTTCGGATCGATCCCGAACTCTTCCGAGCCCATCAGGGCCTCGCCGCTAAGCTTGAGTAGAATGCGTTTATAGCGAGCCTGATAACCACTGCCCTGCTGAGCCATTGCGAATCTCTCCTGCGGCGTATTTTCGAAAATTCTTCAAGGCTGTTTTACAGCCTGCGTTCACTCTAGCTTGACGCTGACACAGCGCCATCGGAACACGGCTTTGTAAGCCAGTTCCGACAGGAAACCAATATAAATCGGCATCCCCATCCAAAAAGAGGCTGCGCGCGTTAAGCGGGCAGCCTCTTCTGGGCGACAGTTGTGAAAACTGTCTTATTGCTTGCTGGCAGCCAGCTGAGCAGCCACTTCTTCAGCGAAGTTGTCTACTGGCTTCTCGATGCCTTCGCCGACTTTGAAGTAGGTGAAGGAAACGATTTCGGCGCCTGCTTTCTTGGCCAGCTCACCGACCTTGACTTCAGGGTTCTTGACGAACGCCTGCTCTACCAGGCTGGCTTCAGCCAGGAACTTGGTGATGCGACCGGCAACCATTTTTTCAACGATTTCGGCTGGCTTGCCTTTGATCTTGTCTTCGTTGAGTTGCATGAACACGGCTTTCTCGCGTTCGATGGCGTCAGCGGAAACTTCCGACGGCAGCAGGAACTCAGGGTTGCTGGCTGCGACGTGCATGGCGATGTCCTTGGCCAGCTCGACGTTGCCGCCTTTGAGGGCTACGACGACACCGATCTTGTTGCCGTGCAGGTAAGAACCGACAACGTCACCTTCGATGCGAACCAGGCGACGAATGTTGACGTTCTCGCCTACTTTGGCAACCAGGGCTTCACGAGCCGATTCCTGAGCGGCGATCAGCGGAGCTGCATCGGTCAGTTTGTCGGCGAATGCTTTTTCAACGCTGGCAGCAACGAACGCCTTGAAGTCGTCTTGCAGGGCCAGGAAGTCAGTCTGCGAGTTGACTTCAATGATAACGGCAGCCTTGCCGTCTTCCTTGATGCCGATCGCGCCTTCAGCGGCAATGTTGCCAGCTTTCTTGGCAGCCTTGATGGCGCCCGAGGCACGCATGTCATCAATGGCTTTCTCGATGTCGCCGCCAGCCTTGGTCAAGGCTTTCTTGCAATCCATCATGCCTTCGCCGGTACGCTCGCGCAGTTCTTTGACCAACGCTGCAGTAATCTCTGCCATTTCAAAATCCTCTTGGATAGGTTTTCAACCATTCCACCCGATCGAACGGGCGATCAATTCTTCCTGAAAGCCACTGCTTATAGGCCGTTTCACGTTACAACCGGTCGATGAAGAACAGGCAACCGTGTCGGCGGCAAATGGTTTTCGAGGTGGCAAAAAGGGGGCCAAGCCCCCTTTTTGCTTACTGAGTCAACGCCAGGGCGTCAGTTACTCAGCGGCTGCTGCCGGAGCTTCTTCAGCGAAAACTTCGGTGCCGCCATTAACATTGTTGCGACCACGGATCACAGCATCAGCCATCGAACCCATGTACAGCTGGATGGCGCGAATGGCGTCATCGTTGCCTGGGATGATGTAGTCAACGCCTTCAGGGCTGCTGTTGGTGTCGACAACGCCGATGACCGGGATACCCAGCTTGTTGGCTTCGGTGATCGCGATGCGCTCGTGGTCAACGTCGATCACGAACAGTGCGTCAGGCAGACCGCCCATGTCCTTGATACCGCCCAGGGAGCGGTCCAGCTTCTCAAGGTCACGAGTGCGCATCAGCGCTTCTTTCTTGGTCAGCTTGGCGAAAGTACCGTCTTCGGCCTGGACTTCAAGGTCACGCAGACGCTTGATGGAAGCGCGAATGGTCTTGAAGTTGGTCAGCATGCCGCCCAACCAGCGGTGATCGACGTACGGCGAACCGCAACGTGCTGCTTCTTCAGCAACGATCTTACCAGCGGAACGCTTGGTGCCGACGAACAGAATCTTGTTTTTGCCCTGGGCCAGGCGCTCTACGAAGGTCAGTGCTTCGTTGAACATCGGCAGGGTTTTTTCAAGGTTGATGATGTGAATCTTGTTACGCGCGCCGAAAATGTACTTGCCCATTTTCGGGTTCCAGTAACGGGTCTGGTGACCGAAGTGCACACCGGCCTTCAGCATATCGCGCATGTTGACTTGGGACATGATAGTTCCTTGATAAGTCGGGTTTGGCCTCCACGTATCCCAATGACCAACCAGCGGCAAATAAAGCCGAAGGCACCCAGGTCATCGTGTCGACACGTGTGTGGATTTAAGCTTGCGGGGTCATCCCCGGAAAGCGGCGCATTTTATACCACAGCAAGGGCAAAAACGGAACACGGATTCTGAAATCCCGGTGAAGCCCCCCTTCCACAGCCCTTTCATGGGCCATGGACGCACCGCCTTATAGAGAGAAGCGATGCAGACGGGCGCGGATTTGCGCTGATCGTCTGTTAGAATCGCCTCTTTCAGGGCCGCCCGGATCAGTCTCCGCCGCCCATTACGTTTTGAACAGCGCCGTCAGGCGCAGAGAGAGCCTGTATGACCGTTACCCTCAAGACTCCCGAGGACATCGCCAAAATGCGTGTCGCCGGCAAACTCGCCGCCGATGTGCTGGAGATGATCGCCGACTACGTCAAGCCGGGTGTGACCACCGAAGAGCTGGACCGTATCTGCCATGACTACATCGTCAACGAGCAGAAGGCCATCCCGGCTCCGCTCAACTACAAAGGCTTCCCGAAGTCGATCTGCACCTCGATCAACCACGTGGTCTGCCACGGCATCCCCAACGAAAAACCGTTGAAGGATGGCGACACCCTGAACATCGACGTCACCGTCATCAAGGACGGCTACCACGGCGACACCAGCCGCATGTTCCATGTCGGCAACGTGCCGGAGTGGGCCCAGCGCCTGTCGAAAGTCACCCAGGAATGCATGTACATGGCCATCGAACTGGTGAAGCCGGGCTGCCGCCTGGGTGACATCGGCGAAGTGATCCAGAAGCACGCGCAGAAGAACGGCTTCTCGGTGGTGCGCGAGTTCTGCGGCCACGGCATTGGCAAGGTGTTCCACGAAGAACCGCAGATCCTGCACTACGGCCGTGCCGGCACCGGCATGGAGTTGCAGGCGGGCATGACCTTCACCATCGAGCCGATGATCAACCAGGGCCGCGCCGACACCAAGGTGCTGGGCGACGGTTGGACCGCCATCACCAAGGATCGCAAGCTGTCGGCCCAGTGGGAGCACACCTTGCTGGTGACCGAGACGGGGTACGAGATCTTCACCCTGCGCAGCGATGACACCATCGCTCGCGTTTCCGCCTGACCCAATACACAGCCTATAGATAGAAAGGAAAGCCATTCGATGCCGCAGGTGGATCCCGAACTCTTCGACCGCGGCCAGTTCCAGGCTGAACTGGCCCTGAAGGCAAGCCCCATCTCGGCGTTCAAGAAAGCGATCCGCCAGGCCCGCGAAGTGCTCGACCAGCGCTTTCGCGATGGGCGGGATATCCGTCGGCTGATCGAGGACCGTGCCTGGTTCGTCGACAACATCCTGCAAAAGGCCTGGGAGCAGTTCAACTGGAGCGAGGACGCCGACATCGCCCTGGTGGCGGTGGGCGGCTACGGACGCGGTGAATTGCACCCCTATTCCGACATTGATCTGTTGATCCTGCTGGACAGCGCCGACCATGAGGTCTTTCGCGATTCCATCGAGCGGTTCCTGACGCTGCTGTGGGACATCGGCCTGGAAGTCGGCCAGAGCGTACGCTCGGTGCAGGAATGCGCCGACGAGGCCCGCGCCGACCTGACGGTGATCACCAACCTGATGGAGAGCCGCACCATCGCCGGCCCCGAGCGCCTGCGCCAGCGCATGCTCGACGTCACCAGCACGGCGCACATGTGGCCGAGCAAGGATTTTTCCTGGCCAAGCACGCCGAGCAGAAGGCCCGTCACCACAAGTACAACGACACCGAATACAACCTGGAACCCAACGTCAAGGGCTCGCCGGGCGGCTTGCGGGACATCCAGACGATCCTCTGGGTAGCCCGTCGCCAGTACGGCACGCTGAACCTGCGAGCCCTGGCCGGCGAGGGTTTCCTGGTGGAAAGCGAAAACGCCTTGCTGGCTTCGTCCCAGGAATTTTTGTGGAAGGTTCGCTACGCCCTGCACATGCTCGCCGGACGCTCCGAAGACCGCCTGTTGTTCGATCACCAGCGCTCTATCGCCGGCCTGCTGGGCTTCGAGGGCCAGGACGCCAAGCAGTCCATCGAAAACTTCATGCAGCAGTACTATCGGGTGGTGATGAGCATTGCCCAGCTCAGCGAGCTGATCATCCAGCACTTCGAGGAAGTCATCCTCGCCCCAGAAGACGAAGAGCCGCCGCAGCCGATCAATTCACGCTTCCAACTGCATGACGGGTACATCGAGGCGCGCAACGCCAATGTCTTCCGTCGCACACCCTTCGCCATGCTCGAGATTTTCGTGCTCATGGCCCAGCAGCCGGAAATCAAGGGGGTGCGCGCCGACACCATTCGTCTGCTGCGGGAAAACCGGCATCTGATCGATGAAGACTTCCGCCACGACATCCGCAACACCAGCCTGTTCATCGAGCTGTTCAAGTGCAGGATCGGCGTGCACCGCAATCTGCGGCGGATGAACCGCTACGGCATTCTTGGGCGCTATCTGCCGGAGTTCGGGTTCATCGTCGGCCAGATGCAGCACGACCTGTTCCACATCTATACGGTCGATGCCCATACCCTGAACCTGATCAAGCACCTGCGTAAGTTGCAATACACCCAGGTGTCGGAGAAATTCCCGCTGGCCAGCAAGCTCATGGGCAAGCTGCCCAAACCTGAGCTGATCTATATGGCGGGGCTGTACCACGACATTGGCAAGGGCCGTCAGGGCGATCACTCCGAAATCGGTGCAGTGGATGCCGAGGCGTTCTGCCAGCGCCATCAACTGCCGGTATGGGACAGTCGGTTAATCGTGTGGCTGGTGCAGAACCACTTGGTGATGTCCACCACTGCCCAGCGCAAGGACCTGTCCGACCCGCAGGTGATCCACGATTTCGCCCAAACTGTCGGCGATGAAACCCGCCTGGATTATCTCTACGTGCTGACCGTGGCCGACATCAACGCCACCAACCCGAGCCTGTGGAATTCCTGGCGCGCCAGCCTGTTGCGCCAGCTCTACACCGAGACCAAGCGTGCCCTGCGCCGCGGCCTGGAAAACCCAGTGGACCGCGAAGAACAGATCCGTCGTACCCAAAGCGCAGCCCTGGACATCCTGGTACGCGGCGGCACCGACCCGGACGACGTCGAGCAGCTCTGGTCGCAACTGGGCGATGACTATTTCCTGCGCCACACCGCCGGCGACGTGGCCTGGCACAGCGACGCGATCCTGCAGCAACCGGCCGATGGCGGGCCACTGGTGTTGATCAAGGAAACCACCCAGCGCGAGTTCGAAGGTGGCACGCAGATCTTCATCTATGCCCCGGACCAGCACGACTTCTTCGCCGTGACCGTGGCGGCGATGGACCAGCTCAACCTCAACATCCACGACGCCCGGGTCATCACGTCCAGCAGCCAGTTCACCCTCGACACCTACATCGTGCTCGACACCGACGGCGACTCGATTGGCGACAATCCGGCGCGGGTCAAGCAGATCCGCGATGGCCTCACCGAAGCGCTGCGCAACCCGGCGGACTACCCGACCATCATCCAGCGACGGGTGCCGCGCCAACTCAAGCACTTCGCGTTTGCTCCCCTGGTGACGATCCACAACGACGCCCAGCGCCAGGTCACGGTGCTGGAGCTCAGCGCCCCGGATCGCCCGGGCCTGTTGGCGCGGATCGGCCATATATTCCTGGAGTTCGACCTGTCACTGCAAAACGCCAAGATCGCCACCCTTGGCGAGCGAGTGGAGGACGTGTTCTTCATCACCGACGCCCACAACCAGCCGTTGTCCGATCCGCAGCTGTGCAGCCGCCTGCAGGAAGCGATCGTGCGGCATTTGAGCGTCAACCAGGAACCGGATGCTCACATGACACGCATCAGCATCTAAACGAACAACACTCCCTGTGGGATTGCCGCACCGCCGCTCCCACATTGAACGAGGCCCCCGATGAACAACGCTCTGAACCAGTTGCAGCCCTACCCGTTCGAAAAGCTCCGCGCCCTGCTCGGCACCGTCACGCCCAACCCGGACAAACGCGCCATCGCCCTGTCCATCGGCGAGCCCAAGCACCGCTCGCCCAGCTTCGTCGCCGAAGCCCTGGCCAGCAACCTGGAAAAAATGGCCGTGTACCCGACCACCCTCGGTATCCCGGAGTTGCGCGAAGCCATCACCGGCTGGTGCGAGCGTCGCTTCAATGTGCCGAACGGCTGGCTCGACCCGGCGCGCCATGTGCTGCCGGTCAATGGCACCCGTGAAGCCCTCTTCGCCTTCACCCAGACCGTGGTCAACCGTGGCGACGATGCGCTGGTGGTCAGCCCGAACCCGTTCTATCAAATCTACGAAGGCGCGGCGTTCCTGGCCGGGGCCAAGCCGCACTACCTGCCATGCCTGGACGAAAACGGCTTCAATCCGGATTTCGATGCGGTATCGCCAGACATCTGGAAACGCTGCCAGATCCTGTTTCTGTGCTCTCCAGGCAATCCGACCGGCGCCTTGATTCCGGTGGATGTGCTGAAAAAACTCATCGCCCTGGCCGACGAGCATGACTTCGTCATTGCCTCAGACGAGTGCTACAGCGAACTTTACTTCGACGAACAGACTCCGCCGCCAGGCCTGCTCACCGCCTGCGTCGAACTTGGTCGCAAGGATTTCAAGCGCTGCGTGGTGTTCCACAGCCTGTCCAAACGCTCCAACCTGCCAGGCCTGCGCTCCGGTTTCGTGGCCGGCGATGCAGACATCCTCAAGGGCTTTTTGCTGTATCGCACCTACCACGGCTGCGCGATGCCGGTTCAGACCCAACTGGCGAGCATCGCGGCCTGGAACGACGAAGTGCATGTACGGGCCAACCGCGCGCTGTACCGGGAAAAATTCGACGCCGTGCTGGAAATCCTCAGCCCGGTGCTGGACGTGCAAAGGCCCGATGGCAGCTTCTATCTGTGGCCGAATGTGGCGGGCGATGATGCGGCGTTCTGCCGAGACCTGTTCGAACAGGAACACGTGACGGTCGTGCCGGGCTCCTACCTGTCCCGCGATGTGGACGGCGTCAACCCGGGGGCCGGGCGTGTGCGCATGGCGCTGGTTGCACCATTGGCTGAATGCGTGGAAGCAGCGGAACGGATTCGCGCGTTCATCCAGCGTCGGGGTTGATAGCTGTAACGGACTGAAGTGGACCGCTGTTGTGGCGAGGGAGCTTGCTCCCGCTGGGCTGCGCAGCGGCCCCAACAGCAACATCCGTACCGGCCACCACCTCCCCTGTACAAATCCTCAGTAATACCCAGGTTGAGCAGTGCACCTATTTCGGTACACCTCATTCATAATGGATACCGCGCCATTATGATGAGGTACGGCATGAACAAGCACATTGGATCTAATTTTGACGACTTCCTCGCCGAGCAAGGCATCGCCGAAGAAGTTTCCGCCGCTGCGCTCAAACGTGTTATTGCCTGGCAGATTGCCGAAGCCATGAAGCTTCAGAAAGTGACCAAAAAGGCCTTGGCACAACGGATGCACACCAGTCGCACTGCTGTTGATCGTGCGCTCGACCAGAACGATGCGGGAATGACGCTGGCAACGCTTGCCAGCGCAGCCCGTGCGCTGGGTCAGAGAGTGGAAGTGCGGCTGGTTCCTGAGCATGAAGGGGCTCACGCATAAGCTGTCGTGGCGAGGGAGCTTGCTCCCGCTGGGCTGCGCAGCGGCCCCAAAGCAGTCAACTCAATTTGCCTGACACACCGGGCTGTCAGGTTTTAGGGCCGCTTCGCGCCCCAGCGGGAGCAAGCTCCCTCGCCACAGGGGTTTGGCGTCGACCACCCTATGTGTGAGCGACACAGAACCACTGTGGGAGCTTGCTCGCGATGAGGCCGGCACTTATTGCATCAAGTCCGAAGCTCTACCCGATCCAAGGCCTTGGTCGCCAACAACGCCCCCAACTCAATCATCTGCGCCACTCCCAACGCCACATGCCGCCGCGAGCCGTCCAGATCAAACGCCAGGTCACTGAGCATCGCATTGGCCGAAGCGAGGGTTTCGCTGAGGTTGGCCAACAGGGCTTCGGTATCGACGCTGTCCGACACGATGAACAGCTGCGTCGAGGGCTTGGGTTCTGACTCGCTGTCGCCAGGCTTGAGGTAATGATCCAACGCACGATCAGCGGCTTCTTGCAGCTTTTCGGGGGCGTAGTCGCCGTAGGGGAAAGTTGATGCTGGCTTTGGAGGATTCGGAGTTTCTTTGATCATGTGATGCTCCTTGGGTTTGGGAGCTGCCACAAAGTCTTCTCACGGACTGGAGAGTGGCAGCTGTACGCGGGGTGAGAATCCGAGTCAAACCCACAAAACCCGGCCATGTCGAAGCATGCCCGCGCACAGCCGCCATAACACGAAGCATGGACGAAACGCGCCTGCACTTTATATGGCGGGCGCTTATGCGCATAGTGGGTGTTCGGATTCTCACGTCCGGTCGCTGAATTGGCAGCGACATCCAAAGGCTAGAGCCCTCGCTTCCGACGGACAACCTTAAAAACTTGTCGGAAACTTCGGTGCGTCTGACAGACCGCGATCGCCTGCTCAGACAAGAAAAGAAATAAAACGTACTGAGATAAGCGAAGCCATTGATTTCATTGGCTTAGTACACCGACCCATCCCATGCAACGCTGTTTCAAGCGTTCAAGCTGGCTTGAGTTCACTATCGCCGGTAGCCATAGTCGATCCCGTCACCAGCGAGAGCTGGCAGGAGTCTGGGTCCCTCTCGGGGTTGACCCAGCGGCGCAGAAAGGGCGAAGCAAGCTCAACTGCGTGTCGATTGAAGCCGCCTTCGGGCGGCTTTGCTTTTTATGAGGTTAAGGATGTGTAGTGGCCTAATGAAACCGCAAACTCCATCCCTCTAGACTTATCATTGGAGATGAAATCGTTCGAATCCGGGGATCTGCACGCAAAGCGCCTAGACCGCTTCTGCGACAGTCCGAATAGAAAGTCAAAATGACCGACCGAATTGCCCAAGCTGCCCGTACAGCAAATTGGGTCATGGACTGATATTCAATTGCCATGGCGGCCATGGTTTTCTCCAAGAAATAGAAAACCGCCCGGAGGCGGTTGTGGTGATCGAAAAAATCAAAGCGAGCTGGGCCTGATATCCAATCCAGTCTGCGAGTCTCCGCCAATTCGGAATCGCTTCACCTGGCCTTTCAGGCTTGCCGATTGCTCTTTCAACATATCTGTCCAGCTGCACATGCCGCCGCCTTGCCTATCTATGCCGAGCCCGACGGGTGACCGCCGATGGACAGAAAGAATTTCGCCACCTCACCGGTATCGATTCGTGCAGCAAACTTTCCGTCGATATGGATAGCGACATAGCAGCCGCCACCCAGGAACCCCGTGTCTCGGGTCACGACTACGGTTCCGTATGCCTCTTTCGGATTTGCGGAGAAGGCAACGATTCGGTTTTTCGGAACCGGCCTCGCTTCGCCTGGAGAAACTGGCGACGTAGAACACCCCGCCAGCAAAGCAATAGCTACCGCGCCTACGAACAATCTCATGGGGTCACCCCTATGGAAGATGAACCCAAGATATCGGAACAGAGTGCCCGGCAGGACTGCAAGCTGTTGCTTGTGAATGCTTGCAAAAGTCCCACCATGGGACTACATTCTCACCCATGAGAATTATCGCCATCAGTCATCTGAAAGCCTTTTGGGAGAACTACCCAGATTCCGAACAGCAGCTTAAGGCTTGGCTTGACGATGCCAAAAAAGCCACTTGGACCAACCCAAACGACATCAAGGCGCAATACGGTAACGCAAGCATTCTCAAGAGTCGCCGCGTGGTGTTCAACATCAAGGGTAACGACTACCGCCTGGTGGTCGCCATTGCCTACCGCTTCGGCGCTGTGTACATCAAGTTTGTCGGCACTCATCGTCGGTACGATGAGATCGACGCAAACATCGTGGAAATGGAGTAATCATCATGAAAATTCGCCCAATCCGCACCGATGAAGAATACCGGGTAGCTCTCAAAGAGATCTCTCCCCTGTTTGAGAATGAGCCTGAACCTGGCACCCCGGAAGGCGATGCTTTCGAAGTCATGATCACTCTGATCGAGGCCTACGAAACCAAGAACTTCCCGGTTGATTTGCCTGACCCAATTGAAGCCATCAAGTTTCGCATGGATCAATCCGGACTCACCGCGGCCGATCTGGCTCCCGCTATCGGAAAAACGAACCGCGTATACGAGGTGCTCAACCGTAAACGCTCGTTAACTCTGCCCATGATCTGGAAGCTTCACGATATGTTCGGCATCCCCGCAGAAAGCCTGATAAAGCCAGTAAAAGCTGCCTGATGCTAGCCCGGTCCGCCGGGCTTTTTCAAACCAGCAAGGACAAGAAATGACCTCAGTCGAAGAGAAAGACATATCAGAGTGTTCGTAAAGCACATCGGACTTGAGAAATCGGTTCCTGGGCGTTACAGCTTGTTGCTGGCCGCAAATCTTTAGGGAGACGCCCTCTCCGGCACGCAAAACCACGCCAAGATTGTTCGCGAAAATTGAACTCCTTGAGCAGGGAGAGCTAGGGCAGAAGTGACCGACATCCGGAGCGGCAGGACCGCAGAGATCTCTGTCGAGCCCAAGCACCTTGCCTCGGCCCGGAGCATGAAAAGGATTCTTCTAGATCGGTGCATGTTCTATAAGGCACCGCGTGCGGAACACGATCAGATGCTGCTCAAGATTTTAGATCCGTCGGCTGAAGCAATCCAAAAATAGCAGCACAGGATAGCCCACCATTCGTATTTGACTTTACCCATCGCAAGGGATGTTCATAGAGTTTGTGATCGACCCCAGACTCTTCGGGCGATGAGGCCGATATTATTTACCCAACCCCAAATTCGCCTCCGCCAGATCCAACTCCCCCAGCACCTCACGCAACACATCATCCCCAATCTGGTGATGACGGCTAAGACGATACAACTCCAGCCGCTGCGCCCGAAAAGCCTTCAAACGCAGCCGGCGCTCCAGCAGATCCATATCGAATGCCAGCGCCTGGGCTTCGGCGGAGTCGTTGAATATCTCCAACTGATGCCGATACTCGGACATCAGCCGCGCCTTGACCTCGGTCGCCAGCGCGGCCTTGGCCGCATCCGGCGGGCTGACGGCTTCGGCCGGTTCTTCCACTTCCAGCGCGCGGATCGCCGCTTCGGCGGTTTTTCGCCAGGCATCGCGTACTTCGTTGCGACGTTTGTCATCGGGGCTTTTCTCGATTCCGCGCAGCAATATCGGCAAGGCGATACACGCCGCTATCAACGACAGCAAGATGACGCCGGCGGCAATGAAGATAAGCAAGTCTCGCTCGGGAAACGCCTCGCCCGCCCCCAACAGCAACGGAACTGACAGCACACCCGCCAATGTCACCGCACCGCGTACCCCACCGAACGTGAGCAACCAGCAAGAGCGCGCCGTGGGCACCAGCGTCAATTCGCCCTTGCCACGCCAGTGGCGCAACAGCCCCGACAGGCGCCAGATGCTTTGCACCCAGACAAACCGCAGCACCAGTAACACAAGGAAAATCGCCAGTACGTCGAGACAGCGGTAGAACAATGTCGGCCACAGGGTGGCTTCATGGCTGGTCACCGCTTTGATGATGTCGGGCAACTGCAAGCCCAGCAGCAGGAAGATCAAGCCATTGAAGGCAAACTCCAGCAGCGACCAGACGCTGCGATTGAGTAACCGCGTGCCGGTCTGGCGCGGCAGCAGGTCGAGCCAGCTCTGCATCATCCCCGCCGCCACCGCCGAGAGAATGCCCGAGGCGCCCAAGCGTTCAGCCAGCACATAGGCAGCAAACGGCAGCAACAACATGAAAACCACGTGGGTGGCCGGATCGTCCCAGCCCCGGGCAATCATCCAGGCCCGCAAGCGGCCTACCAGCCAACTCAGGGCCACGCCGACCAGCAGGCCGCCGACCGCCACCAGGACGAAAGTCAGGCTCGCGCTGGTTAGGGAAAACACGCCGGTGATAGCCGCCGCCAAGGCAAACTTGAAGGTCACCAGGCCCGACGCATCGTTCATCAGCGCCTCGCCCTGGAGCATGTGCATCAGCGGCCCGGGCAGGCGATCCCGGGCAATCGCCGACACTGCCACAGCGTCGGTGGGTGACAGCACCGCAGCCAGGGCGAAAGCGACCGGCAGCGGGATACTCGGCAGCAGCCAATGAATGAAGTACCCGGCGCCCACCACCGTGAACAACACCAGCCCCACCGCCAACGTCAGGATCGGCCCGCGCAGGCGCCACAACTCGCGTTTGGGCATGCGCCAACCATCGGAGAACAGCAGCGGCGGCAGGAACAGAAACAGGAACAACTCGGGATCAAGCGCTACATGCAGCCCCAGCGAGGGCCAGGCCAGCACGGCGCCGGCGCCGATCTGCACCAGGGGCAACGGCAGCGGGATCAACCGTCCGATCAGGCGCGACACGCCCACCAGCATCAACAGGATCAGGACGGTATAGGCGCTTTGCATAACGGACTTCCAATGACAGCCATACACATCTACGGCAACAGCTGGCCGGTGAAGTGCCATATTAACTGCCGAGGTGAACCGCTGCCTTTGCACGTTGGTCGCACCTCTGCGGCGTCAACGCGAAGTCGCCTCTTGGTCGCTCCCAACCGCCACTCGGCAGGAGCGACCGACGACTATCCGAAGCTAAACAGCTCGCTCAGCGGCATTGAGGGTGGAGCGGCCCGAGACAACATCGACGCCGTCACCGTCATTGTCGTTATCTTCCCCGATCTGTTCGGCCGTCGACACTTCCACCAAGGGCAACATTCCCTGCAACTCATCCGGATGAGCGGGCCCGGCGGATAGCCTGTCCAACGCGGCAGAGGTCTTGTCCGCCAACGGCTGGGTCATCACTGCCGTTGTCACCCAGGCGGCGAGCACGGGGGCCATCGTAGCCGTAACCGTCGCCTTGCCAGCCGCCGCAACCCCCGCCGGCGAAATCCCGGCGTTCCTGGCTGCGTTGACAGCGGCGGTCTGGGCCATGCCGATCGCAGTAATACCGCCGGCCAACGCTCCGAGACCACTGACCAAGCCAGTCGGCGTAACCAAGGCTTGCAGCGATTTGCTGCCATCGCGCATCGCGTCCAGCGGCAGGCTGCCAACCCGCTTCGCAATGCCCATCGCAGCACTCCCTACGCCATAGTTCTTGAGGTCCTTGAAACGCTGATGCCAGTCTTGACGCCCCAACAGGTATTCCGGGCCAATCCGGTGTTTCGACTTATCGATAGAATGTTGCAGGTCATAGGCGGCCATGCCGGAAAGCGGAGAACCGACGGCAGCTATCACAGAGTCCACCTTGCTGCCCGTTTGCGCATCGACGGTCTTTGTCACGACGGGTTGGATGACCGTACGCAACACGTTTCGCGCAGAGAAGGTCTGGAAAGTCAGGCTGCCTTCGATAGCCTGGGTCGTCAGGCTCGGCTTCACCGCCTGGGCGGCTTCTTGCATGACCGGCTCCAGATCGGCATTTTCGGCCACCAGCCACTGGGTGTCGCTGGTGGCGCGCTTGATCAGGCCGTTGCCGACCGTGTCGGCGGCGCTGCTGACCAGGCCGGCAATCGCTGACAACGCCAACGGCGCGGTAATCGAGCCATTGCCGGTCACCGCCGGGGCGAAGTCCAGCGCGATGGACGCCGCGCCGAAGGGAACCGAACGAAGGAATCCAACAGTGTCATGGGACGCGCGATCCAGCCGCGAGCCTTTGGTCAGCACGGCATCGACGCTTTCCGCGGTTTCCCCGTCATTGGCCAAGGTACGCGAACGATCGTCGATCAGTGCTTCGAAGGCCTCGCGATTGGCACCGTTCATATGCGGCTCGAATACCCGGGTGAGCTGGGCCTTGATTGCACCCGTCCGATTTGCCAGGTCCTGTTCAGCCGTGACAGGGCCGATCGGGACGGATGCAGCGGTCCCGGTGGTCGATGTCGTTGAAAGGGGCGGGAGTGTTTCTTCAGTCTGATTCGTCAGTGGATGGGGCGATGTCAGGGAGATGGAATCCATGGGCGGCTCTCTTGTGCGCAAAAGTGCTGGGTTTACCTGTGCTGTGTGGTCACCTCTTGCCTATCGGTTCCGCTTCGTCCTTTGCGTCGCGACAGTCAAGGCACTGAAAGGAACGACGTGGCATAATCGTCCGCTGATTTTCAGGACGATACCGGGAACGTTTTGGGGGAGCATTCATGCCCAAGGAAAACAAGCATCTACAGCTTTTCGGCATCAAAGCCTGCGATACGATGAAAAAAGCGCGTACCTGGCTCGATGAGCACGCGGTGCGCTATGACTTTCACGACTACAAGAGCGCCGGCATCGACCGTGAGCACCTGACCCAATGGTGCAACGAGCATGGCTGGCAAGTGGTGTTGAACCGTGCCGGTACGACCTTTCGCAAGCTCGACGACGAACGCAAAGCCGATCTCGACCAGACGAAAGCCATCGAACTGATGCTCGCCCAACCCTCGATGATCAAGCGCCCGGTGCTCGATCTCGGTGACAGAACCCTGATTGGCTTCAAGCCAGATATTTATGCGGCAGAGATCAAGTAAGCCTGCCCAGTCCATTTTGTAGAGGTAATTTCATGTCCACTACCCTGTTCAGCCTGGCCTTCGGCGTCGGCACTCAAAACCGTCAAGGCGCCTGGCTGGAAGTGTTCTACGCACAGCCGCTGCTCAATCCATCGGCCGATATCGTTGCCGCCATTGCGCCGATCCTTGGCTACAGCGAAGGCAACCAAGCCATCACCTTCACCACCGCCCAGGCCTCGCAACTGGCAGAAGTGCTCAAGGGCGTCGATGCCGCGCAAGCCGCACTGCTGACCCGCCTGGCCGAAAGTCATAAGCCGCTGGTCGCCACGCTGCTGGCCGAAGATGCGCAACTGAGCTCCACCCCTGAGGCTTACCTCAAGCTGCACCTGTTGTCCCATCGCCTGGTCAAGCCCCATGGCCTGAACCTGGCCGGCATTTTCCCTCTGCTGCCGAACGTAGCCTGGACCAGCCAAGGCGCGATCGACCTGGGCGAACTGGCCGAGCACCAGCTCGAAGCCCGTCTGCGCGGCGAGTTGCTGGAGGTGTTCTCGGTGGATAAATTCCCGAAAATGACCGACTACGTGGTCCCGGCTGGCGTGCGGATCGCCGATGCCGCGCGGATCCGCCTGGGCGCCTACGTGGGTGAAGGCACCACGGTCATGCACGAAGGTTTCGTCAACTTCAACGCCGGTACCGAAGGCCCGGGCATGATCGAAGGCCGCGTCTCGGCTGGCGTGTTCGTCGGCAAGGGGTCGGACTTGGGCGGCGGCTGCTCGACCATGGGCACCCTGTCGGGCGGCGGCAACATCGTGATCAAGGTCGGCGAAGGCTGCCTGATCGGCGCCAACGCCGGCATCGGTATTCCGTTGGGCGACCGCAACACCGTGGAGTCGGGCCTGTACGTAACCGCCGGCACCAAGGTCAAGCTGCTGGACGAGAACAACCAACTGGTCAAAGTGGTCAAGGCCCGCGACCTGGCCGGCCAGCCGGACCTGCTGTTCCGCCGCAACTCCGAGACCGGCGCGGTGGAATGCAAGACGCATAAATCGGCCATCGAGCTGAACGAAGCACTGCACGCGCACAACTAAGCCGCTTCACCCAACACCTGTGGGAGCGGGCTTGCTCGCGAAGGCGCCTTCAAGGCCGCCGAAAGGCTTCGCGAGCAAGCCCGCTCCCACAGGGTCCGGCGTCATTCCAGCAGGGCCCGAAAGCATGTTGATCCAATCCCCCTGGCGCGCCGATTTCCCGGCCATCGCCGCCCTGCATCGGCAAGGCCAGACCTACCTGGACAATGCCGCCACGACCCAAAAGCCCCAAGCCCTGCTGGACGCCCTGGCGCATTACTACGCCAATGGCGCGGCCAACGTGCACCGTGCGCAGCATCTACCGGGCGCCCACGCGACCCAGGCATTCGAAGACAGTCGCCTTAAGGTGTCGCAATGGCTCAACGCTGGGGACAGCGGGCAGATCGTCTTCACTCATGGCGCGACGTCTGCGCTGAATCTCCTGGCCTACGGCCTGGAACACCTATTCAACCCGGGCGATGAAATCGTCATCAGCGCCCTGGAACACCACGCCAACCTGCTGCCATGGCAACAATTGGCCGAACGCCGCGCGTTGACGCTGGTGGTGTTGCCGCTGGATGCCGACGGGGTGATCGACCTGGGCGCCGCCGCCGAGCTGATCGGCACGCGCACGCGCTTGCTGGCGGTGAGCCAGTTGTCCAATGTGCTCGGCGCCTGGCAACCATTGCCGGCGTTGCTGGCAATGGCCAAGGCCCAAGGCGCGTTGACAGTCGTCGACGGCGCCCAGGGCGTGGTCCACGGCCGTCACGACGTGCAGGCCCTGGGCTGTGACTTCTATGTATTTTCCAGCCATAAACTCTACGGCCCCGACGGATTGGGCGCTTTGTTTGGTCGCACCGAAGCGCTTCGCCAACTACGGCATTGGCAATTTGGCGGCGAGATGGTGCAACTGGCGGATTATCACAGCGCTACCTTCCGCCCGGCACCGCTCGGTTTCGAAGCAGGCACGCCCCCCATCGCCAGCGTAATCGGCCTGGGCGCCACCTTGGACTACCTGTCCGGCCTCGACCCGCAAGCGATCATCGACCACGAAGCGGCGCTGCACGACTATCTGCTCCACGGCCTGCTGGCGCGCAACGGCGTCCGCCTGGTGGGCAATCCGCGCCTGGCACTGGTCAGCTTCGTGGTCGAAGGCGTGCACAACGCCGACCTGGCCCACTTGCTGACCGAGCAAGGCGTTGCCGTGCGCGCCGGGCATCATTGCGCTATGCCGCTGTTCAAGCATTTGCAACTGTCCGGAGCAATCCGAGTGTCGCTGGCGCTGTACAACGATTCCGCCGACCTCGAACGTTTCTTCGGCGCCCTGGACCAGGCCTTGGAGATGCTCCGATGAACCTGCCGGCCGATGCTGCCACGGCGTTGCAGATTTTCCAAGACGCCTCAGGCTGGGAACAACGCGCACGGCTGCTGATGCAATGGGGCGAACGTTTGCCGCCGTTGAGCGACGCAGACAAATGCGACGCCAACCTCGTCCACGGTTGTGAAAGCCAGGTGTGGTTGGTGGGGCGATTGCACGATGGGCATTGGCAGTTTTGCGCCAGCAGCGATGCGCGGTTGATCCGCGGGTTGGTGGCGTTGCTGCTGGCGCGGGTCAATGGGCTGTCAGTCGAAGAGCTGCAACAGGTGGACTTGCCGGGCTGGTTCAATGCGTTGGGGCTGTCGCGGCAATTGTCGCCTTCGCGCAGCAACGGCTTGAATGCGGTGTTGCAGCGGATGCGTGAGCTGGCGCGATAACGGTGGCGAGGGAGCTTGCTCCCGCTCGGCTGCGAAGCAGCCGCCCTGGGGCCAGCATGATTGACTCCGACAAATGGGGGCCGCTTCGCAGCCCAGCGGGAGCAAGCTCCCTCGCCACCAAAAGCCGTTACTACCCGGGCTTGACCCTGTCCGCCGGCCGCCGCACACCCGCCACGATCTTATCCACAGCCTTGGTCGCCGCGACCATGCCGAATGTCGCCGTGACCATCATCACCGCGCCAAACCCACCCGCGCAGTCGAGCTTCACGCCGTCGCCAACAAAACTCTTCTGCAAGCAGATGCTGCCGTCCGGTTTCGGGTAGCGCAGTTGCTCGGTGGAAAATACACAGGGCACGCTGTAGTGACGGGTCACGGTGCGGGAGAAACCGTAGTCGCGACGCAAGGTGGAGCGCACCTTCGAAGCCAGCGGATCGTTGAAGGTACGGTTCAAGTCGCAGACCTGGATCAACGTCGGATCAATCTGCCCGCCCGCGCCCCCGGTGGTGATGATCTGGATTTTGCGGCGCTTGCACCAGGCAATCAGCGCAGCCTTGGCGTTGACGCTGTCGATGCAGTCAATCACGCAGTCGATGTTCGGCGTGATGTATTCGGCCATGGTGTCGCGCGTGACGAAATCGGCCACCGCGTGAACGGTACAGTCGGGGTTGATCCCGCGCAGCCGCTCGGCCATGACGTCGACCTTGGGCTTGCCAACGGTGCTGTCCAGGGCATGCAACTGACGGTTGGCGTTGCTGACACAGACATCGTCCAGGTCGAACAGCGAAATCTCGCCCACGCCACAACGGGCGATGGCTTCCGCGGCCCAGGAACCGACGCCGCCCACGCCGACAATCGCCACGTGGGCCGCCCGCAGGCGTTCCAGGCCTTCAATGCCATACAAACGGGCGATGCCGGCAAACCGTGGATCTTCTGAACTCATGACCATTACCCCAAAAACCGGCGCACATTATAGGGCTTTGTCGCGGCAAATTAAGCAAAACCTCGGTGGGAGCGAGCTCGCTCCCACAGGTTTTGTGTCACACACTGTCGGCATAGTGGGGCCCATGGTGGTCGTTTTGCTATAAGATAACCGCCATTTTGTGAGCCTTGGCCAAATACAATCGAACGGCCGAACTCAGGACCTGTGGGAGCGGGCTTGCTCGCGAAGCTTTTAGCGTCACTGCTGACGCCTTCGCGGGCAAGCCCGCTCCCACAGAGATCCGTGTCTCCTTTCCATGTTTCCGGAGTTTTCCATGACGGCCCACGCCGACCTCTCGCCGACCCTGCAACTCGCCTGCGACCTGATCCGCCGTCCGTCCGTGACGCCGGTGGATGCCGATTGCCAGAAATTGATGATGCAGCGCCTGGGCAATGCCGGCTTCAAGCTCGAACCGATGCGCATCGAGGATGTGGATAACTTCTGGGCCAGCCATGGCAAGCATGACGGCCCGGTGCTGTGCTTCGCCGGGCACACCGACGTGGTGCCGACCGGTCCGGTGCAGGCCTGGCAGCTCGACCCGTTCGATGCGGTCATCGACGAGCAGGGTATGCTGTGCGGTCGTGGCGCGGCGGACATGAAAGGCAGCCTCGCGGCAATGATCGTGGCGGCCGAACGTTTCGTCGCCGACTACCCGGACCACAAGGGCTCGCTGACCTTCCTGATCACCAGCGACGAAGAAGGCCCGGCCCATCATGGCACCAAGGCCGTGGTCGAACGCCTCAAGGCCCGCCAGGAACGACTGGACTGGTGCATCGTCGGCGAACCGTCGAGCACCACGCTGGTGGGAGACGTGGTCAAGAATGGCCGTCGTGGTTCCCTCGGTGCGAAACTGACGGTGCGCGGCAAGCAAGGCCATGTGGCTTATCCACATCTTGCCAAGAACCCGATCCACCTGGCCGCGCCAGCCTTGGCCGAACTGGCCGCCGAGCATTGGGACCATGGCAACGATTTCTTCCCGCCCACCAGTTTCCAGATTTCCAACCTCAACGCCGGCACCGGCGCGACCAACGTGATCCCCGGTGACCTGGTGGCGGTGTTCAACTTCCGCTTCTCCACCGAGTCCACCGTCGAAGGCCTGCAGCAGCGCGTCGCCGCTATCCTCGACAAGCACCAGTTGGACTGGCACATCGACTGGGCGCTGTCCGGCCTGCCGTTCCTCACCGAGCCGGGCGCGTTGTTGGACGCGGTGTCGTCGAGCATCAAGGACGTCACCGGTCGCGAGACCAAAGCGTCCACCAGCGGTGGCACTTCCGACGGCCGCTTCATCGCCACCATGGGCACCCAAGTGGTGGAGTTGGGGCCGGTCAACGCGACCATCCACCAGGTCGACGAGCGGGTGCTGGCGGCCGATCTCGATGTGCTGACCGAGATCTACTACAAGACGCTGATCAAGTTGCTCGCCTGATGCTCGCCTGCCCGATCTGCAGTGAACCGCTGAACGCCGTGGACAACGGCGTGGTGTGCCCGGCCGGGCACCGCTTCGACCGTGCGCGGCAGGGTTACCTGAACCTGCTGCCGGTGCAGCACAAGAACAGCCGTGACCCCGGCGACAACCAGGCGATGGTCGAAGCTCGTCGCGACTTTCTCAACGCTGGGCATTACGCCCCCGTTGCCCGACGCCTGGCCGAACTGGCCGCCGAACGCGCGCCGGGACGTTGGCTGGACATCGGCTGCGGCGAGGGTTACTACACCGCGCAGATCGCTGAAGCGCTACCCGATGCCGACGGCTATGCCTTGGACATTTCCCGCGAGGCGGTCAAGCGTGCCTGCAAACGTAACCCGCAACTGACCTGGTTGATCGCCAGCATGGCCCGCGTCCCGCTGGCGGACGGTTGCTGCCAGTTCCTGGCGAGTGTATTCAGCCCACTGGACTGGCAAGAGGCCAAGCGCCTGCTCAGCCCCGGCGGCGGTTTGATGAAGGTCGGCCCGACCGCGGGGCACCTGATGGAGCTGCGCGAACGCCTGTACGACGAAGTGCGCGAGTACACCGACGACAAGCACCTGGCCCTGGTACCGTCGGGCATGGTCCTGGATCACAGCGAAACCCTCGAATTCAAGCTGACGCTCGCCAGTGGCCAGGACCGTGCCAACCTCTTGGCCATGACGCCCCACGGCTGGCGCGCCAGTGCCGAACGCCGCGCCAATGTGATCGAGCAGGCCGAGCCGTTCGAAGTCACCGTGTCGATGCGCTACGATTATTTCGTTCTTCAATAACCTTTTGTTTCCGGCCCCCGGCAACCGCTTGGGGGCGCGTTAAATCCGCGAATGGATTTTTCAAGACCGCAGCGAGGACATCCATGCGCCAACCCGATATCGAGATTTACCTCAAGGACGCCGACGTAGACCACAAGGCCATCGCCGCCTGGCTCGGCCAGGCGCTGGGCCCGTGCAGCGAATGGGTACAGAAAGGCCAGACCTACAAGTGCAAGGCCGGCACCGTCCCGGTGACCTGGCTGCCCAAGGCCGTGGGCAAGTGGAACAGCCTGTACCTGGAAAGCGACCAGACCCCATGGGACGACGACATCGCCTGCGCCCGCGCCGCCTTCGCCGCACTGAATGTCGAAGTGCGTTGCGCGCCTGGCTCATGGGTGGAGGAAGAAGGTGAGGAATCGGCGGATCGCTGGATTCGCATCAGTGCCGATGGGGAAGAAGAGATTACCTGGAAGACTGCGTAACGGCTGGATGGGCCTGTTGCGATTGGCAACCTAGAAGCAGATCGCATTGTTAAACAAATCCCAATGTGGGAGCGGGCTTGCTCGCGAATTCTGTGTGTCAGGCAATAGCCTTGAGTCTGATACACCGCATTCGCGAGCAAGCCCGCTCCCACAGGATTTAATGTGACGGCAAGCGCGGGTTACAACCCCACCACATCCTCAGCCTGCAAGCCCTTCTGCCCTTCGACGACCGCGTATTCGACCTGCTGGCCCTCGGTCAGCGAGCGGTGGCCTTCACCACGGATCGCGCGGTAATGCACGAACACGTCCGCCCCGCCTTCGCGCTGAATGAAGCCATAGCCCTTGGCGTCGTTGAACCACTTCACGTTTCCGGTTTCGCGTGCTGCCATGATGTTCACTCCCGTTCTTGTCTTTTTTCTGAGTCGGCTTTTCGATGGAAAGCCGTACGAACTTGCGCCGCCAACTAGCCGTCCATCGGGACGCCCGGGCAGTAACCTGCCGAGTATATGACAGACACAAAAAGTCTCAACTGACTTTACTTCGGCGCTTTTTTGCCGATTTTCGACGAATCCGGCACACTACCGACCGCTCAACCCCATTCACTCATGCAGAAGCCGTATGACCCGCTCCCCGTTCCGCCGTCTAGTGTTTGGCACCCTGCGCCGACTGTTGTACCTCTGGGTTCGCTCCGAGACGATCAACCAGTCGTCCTTTACCCTCAACCTCGACCGCAGCCGTCCGGTGTTCTACGTCCTGCAAGACCCTTCGCTCACTGACCTGGCGGTGCTCGACACCGAATGCACCAAGGCCGGCCTGCCCCGGCCGGTGCTGCCGGTCTCGGTGGGTAACCTGCTGGAACCTGCAGCGTTCTTCTACCTGACGCCAGCGCCGGACTGGCTCGGGCGCCAAGACAAACGTGGCGCGCCGCCTACCCTGACGCGACTGGTCGATGTCCTGAGCCACGACGCGGCCGAAGACGCCCAGATCATCCCTGTCAGCGTGTTCTGGGGGCAATCGCCCGACAGCGAATCGAGCCCGTGGAAACTGTTGTTCGCCGACAGCTGGGCCGTCACCGGACGCCTGCGCCGCCTGTTGAGCATCATGATCCTGGGACGCAAGACCCGCGTGCAGTTCTCCGCGCCCATTCATTTGCGCGAGCTGATCGAACACGACAAGGGCCACGAACGCACCGTGCGCATGGCCCAGCGGATCCTGCGGGTGCATTTCCGCAACTTGAAGGCGGCGGTCATCGGTCCCGACATTTCCCACCGGCGCAACCTGGTCAAGGGCCTGCTGAACCAGCCGCTGGTCAAGCAGGCGATTCTCGACGAGGCCGAGCGGGAAAAAATCTCCCCGGAAAAAGCCAAGGCCCAAGCCCTGCGCTACGGCAACGAAATCGCCTCGGACTACACCTACACCGCGATCCGTTTCCTGGAAGTGGTGCTGAGCTGGTTCTGGAACAAAATCTACGACGGCATCAAGGTCAACCACATCGAAGGCGTGCAGAACGTCGCCCAGGGCCACGAAGTCATCTACGTGCCCTGCCACCGCAGCCACATCGACTACCTGCTGCTGTCGTACCTGCTGTTTCGCAACGGCCTGACCCCACCGCACATCGCCGCCGGCATCAACCTCAACATGCCAGTGATTGGCGGCCTGCTTCGCCGTGGCGGGGCGTTCTTCATGCGCCGCACCTTCAAGGGCAACCCGCTCTATACCGCTGTGTTCAACGAATACCTGCATACCTTGTTCACCAAGGGTTTTCCGGTGGAGTACTTCGTCGAGGGCGGTCGCTCGCGCACCGGGCGGATGCTGCAACCCAAGACCGGCATGCTCGCCATCACCCTGCGCAGCTTCCTGCGCTCCTCGCGCATGCCCATCGTCTTCGTGCCGGTCTACATCGGCTACGAACGGGTATTGGAAGGCCGCACCTACCTCGGCGAGCTACGCGGCGCCAGCAAGAAGAAAGAATCGATTTTCGACATCTTCAAAGTCATCGGTGCCCTCAAGCAGCGCTTCGGCCAAGTGGCGGTGAACTTCGGCGAACCGATCAAACTGGCGGAGTTCCTCGACGGCGAACAGCCCGACTGGCGCCAACAGGAATTGGGCCCGCAGTTCAAGCCGGCCTGGCTCAACGCGACCACTCACCGCCTCGGCGAGCGCGTGGCCCGGCACCTGAACGAAGCCGCAGCCATCAACCCGGTCAACCTCGTGGCCCTGGCGCTGCTGTCCACCAGCCGCCTGGCCCTGGACGACCGTGCCATGGCCCGCGTACTGGACCTGTACCTGGCGCTGCTGCGCAAAGTACCGTACTCGCCCCACACCACCCTGCCCGAAGGCGATGGCCAGGCGTTGATCGAGCACGTCAAGGGCATGGACCTGCTCTCGGAGCAGAGCGATGCCCTGGGCAAGATCCTGTATCTGGACGAACAGAATGCGGTGTTGATGACTTACTACCGCAACAACGTGCTGCACATCTTTGCCCTGCCTGCGTTGCTTGCCAGCTTCTTCCAGAGCAGTTCGCGCATGAGCCGCGAACAGATCCTGCGCTACACCCGCGCCTTGTACCCGTACCTGCAATCGGAGCTGTTCATCCGTTGGTCGCTGGAAGAACTCGACGGCGTGGTCGATCAATGGCTCGAGGCGTTCGTCGAACAAGGCCTGCTGCGCTTCGAGAAAGACCTGTACCTGCGCCCAGCACCGAGCTCGCGGCATTTCGTGCTGCTGACGCTGCTGTCCAAGAGCATCGCCCAGACTTTGCAGCGCTTCTACATGACCGTCTCGCTGCTGCTCAACAGCGGCCAGAACAGCGTCAGCGCCGAAGAGCTGGAAGACCTTTGCACCGTCATGGCCCAGCGCCTGTCGATCCTGCATGGCCTGAATGCCCCGGAATTCTTCGACAAGAGCCTGTTCCGCCATTTCATCCAGACTATGCTGGACCTTGACGTACTGCGCCGCGACGAAGCCGGCAAGCTCGGTTATCACGAGCTGCTGGGCGAACTGGCCGAAGGCGCGGCCAAGCGGGTGCTGCCGGCGGAGATTCGCCTGTCGATCCGCCAAGTGGCGTTGCACCGCAGTGAAGATGCAGCGGATCAGGTAGCTGCGCTGCCGCAGGACTGATTCCCCAGGCGCCAGGTTGTCTCTGGCGCCCTCAATATGGAAATGCCCCCATGAAAAAACTCCTTCTCATTACCGCCGCCACGCTCCTGAGCGCCTGCTCCAGCGCGCCGCTGGCGGGCAAGAACAGCCTCGACGGCGAAGTGTTCTACCTGCAACGCATCGCCTTGCCACCCACCGCCATTTTGAGCGTAAGCCTGCAGGACGTGTCCCTGGCCGACGCCCCCGCCGTGGTCCTCGATGAGCAGAGCGGCCCGGTCAAAGGCCAGGTCCCGCTGCCGTTCCACCTCAGCTATGATCCCGCCCAGGTCAAGCCCGGCCATCGCTATGCGGTGAGCGCCCGCATCGAAGCCGACGGCCAATTGATATTCGTCTCCACCGAACAACATGCCGTGCAACTCGACGGTAAAGATCCACAGCCGCTGAAAATCCGCGTCAACGCCGCGCGTTGACCCCCTGCCTATTTTCCTGAAGGACACCGTCATGCTCCGCTCAACTCTCCGTTTCACCGGCCTGTGCGCGGGCCTGCTGATCTGCGCCAACGCCATGGCCCTGTCCCTGGGGGATCTTTCCCAGGGCGACGCCACGGGCGGCCTCAAGGACGCACTGACCCAAGGCGCCCAGATCGCGGTCAAGCAATTGGGCAAGCCAGGCGGTTTCAACAACAACCCTGAGGTGAAGATCGAACTGCCCGGCAAGCTCGGCAAAGTCGCCAGCAAAATGAAAGCCTTCGGCATGGGGGATCAGGTCGATCAATTGGAAACCAGCATGAACCAGGCTGCTGAAGCCGCCGTGGTGCAAGCCCAGCCGATCCTGGTCAATGCCGTGAAGAACATGAGCGTGGACGATGCCAAGGGCATCTTGAGCGGCGGTAACGACTCAGCCACCCAATACTTGAACAAGAGCAGCCGCGAGCAGATCCGCACCAAGTTCCTGCCCATCGTCAAGCAAGCCACCGACAAGGTCGGCCTGGCCCAGAAATACAACGCTTTCGCCGGCCAGGCCGCAACCTTCGGCGTGCTGGATGCAAAAAGCGCCAACATCGAAAGCTATGTGACCGAACAGGCGCTGGACGGCTTGTTCAAGATGATCGCCGAGCAGGAAGCCACCATCCGCAAGAACCCGGCGGCTGCGGCGACCAGTTTGGCGAAGAAGGTGTTTGGTACTCTTTAAGATTCAGCAAAAATCACTGTGGCGAGGGGATTTATCCCCTCACCACAGGTCCGGTGTACGTCTGTTGATCAGGTCTTCTTGACCCTGAACCACGCCGCATACAACGCCGGTAAAAACAGCAGCGTCAACGCCGTCGCCACGATCAGCCCGCCCATGATCGCCACGGCCATCGGGCCGAAGAACAGGCTGCGCGACAGCGGGATCATCGCCAGCACCGCTGCCAGGGCAGTGAGCACGATCGGCCGGAAGCGGCGCACCGTCGCTTCGATGATCGCCTGCCAGGGCGCGAGCCCCGCCTTGATGTCCTGTTCGATCTGGTCCACCAGGATCACCGAGTTGCGCATGATCATCCCCGACAAGGCGATGGTGCCCAACATGGCGACGAACCCGAACGGCTGGCGGAACACCAGCAGGAACACCGTGACGCCGATCAACCCGAGGGGCGCCGTGAGGAAAACCATGGCCGTGCGCGAGAAGCTGCGCAGCTGCAGCATCAGCAACGTCAGCACCACCACGATGAAAAGCGGTACACCGGCGTTCACCGATTTCTGGCCCCGGGCCGAATCCTCCACCGTGCCGCCCACTTCCAGGAGATAACCGTCCGGCAATTCGGCGCGAATCGACTCCAGCGTCGGGAAAATCTGCTGCACCAAGGTGGCCGGTTGTTCCTTGCCGTAGATGTCCGCGCGCACGGTCACGCTGGGTAAGCGATTGCGGTGCCAGATCACGCCCTCTTCGAAGCCGTACTCCAGCGTCGCGATCTGTGACAGCGCAACACTCGTGCCGCTGTCGGTGGGCACCGCCAGGCTCGGCAGCAGCGACAATTCGGTACGCTCATGCACCGTGCCGCGCAACAGGATCTCGATCAGCTCGTTGTCTTCCCGGTATTGGCTGACACTGGAACCGGTGAGGGAACTGCGCAGGAAGCTCGCCAGATTCGCGGTGCTGACACCCAAGGCCCGGGCGCGCTCCTGATCGACGTTCAGGTACACCACCTTGCTCGGCTCTTCCCAGTCCAGATGCACATTGACCACGTAGGGATTTTCGCGAACTTTCGTCGCCACTTTTCGCGCCAGGTCCCGGACTTTTTCGATGTGTTCACCCGTGACCCGAAATTGCACCGGATAACCCACCGGCGGACCGTTTTCCAGGCGTGTGACCCGCGAGCGCAGGGTCGGGAATTGTTCGTTCAGGGTTGTGATCAGCCAACTGCGCAGGGGCTCGCGGTCTTCGATGGTCTTGGCGAGCACCACGAACTGGGCAAAGCTCGACGCCGGCAGTTGCTGATCCAGCGGCAGGTAGAAGCGCGGCGAACCGGTGCCGACGTAAGCCACATAATTGTCGATACCCAAATGGTCCTTGAGCAGCGCTTCCAGGCGTTTGACCTGCTCGGCGGTGTTGGTCAGGGAGGCGCCTTCCTGCAGCTTCAGGTCGACCATCAACTCCAGCCGTCCCGATGCCGGGAAAAATTGCTGCGGCACAAAACGGAACAGCACAACCGAGCCCACGAACAACAGCACGGTCAAGGTGATGACGGTTTTGCGCCGACGCACGCACCATTCCACCGACCGCCGGACACGCTGATAGAACGGTGTGCCGTAAGGATCGGGCTGACCATCGACAGTGCCATGTTTGGCCGCGTGAATTTTCGCCAGGTCCGGCAGGAATTTTTCCCCAAGGTACGGCACGAACACCACGGCGGCCACCCAGGACGCCAACAGCGCCAGGGTCACGACCTGGAAAATCGAGCGGGTGTACTCGCCAGTGCCTGACTGCGCGGTGGCGATCGGCAGGAACCCCGCTGCGGTGATCAACGTACCGGTGAGCATCGGGAACGCCGTGCTGGTCCAGGCGAAGCTGGCCGCCTTGATCCGGTCAAAGCCCTGCTCCATCTTGATCGCCATCATCTCCACGGCAATGATCGCGTCGTCCACCAACAGCCCCAGCGCCAATACCAGCGCGCCCAGGGAAATCTTGTGCAGGCCGATGCCCAGGTAGTACATCGCGGCGAAAGTCATCGCCAACACCAGCGGGATCGCCAGAGCCACCACCATGCCGGTGCGCAACCCCAGGGAGAAAAAGCTCACCAGCAGTACAATCGTCAGCGCCTCCACCAGCACCTGGACGAATTCACCAACGCCGGTCTTCACCGCTGCCGGCTGGTCCGAAACCTTGCGCAATTGCATGCCGGCCGGCAGGTTGTTCTGGATCCTCGAAAACTCAGCCTCCAGCGCCTTGCCCAGGACCAGAATATCGCCGCCCTCCTTCATCGCCACGGCCAGGCCGATGGCGTCTTCCCCCATGAAGCGCATGCGCGGCGCCGGCGGGTCATTGAAACCGCGACGCACCTGCGCCAGATCGCTGATACGGAACGTACGGTCGGCGACACGGATCGGGAAATTGCGAATTTCTTCAACGGTCTGGAAATTTCCCGACACGCGCAGTTGCAATCGTTCGCTGCCGGTTTCGAAGAATCCTGCGGTCGAGACGGCGTTCTGCTCCTCGAGGGCTTGCTGGACCGCCGCCAGGGGCAACCCCAGTGTTGCCAGCTTCACGTTCGACAGCTCGATCCAGATCTTCTCGTCCTGCAGGCCGATCAGCTCGACCTTGCCCACGTCCTTGACCCGTTGCAGCTGGATCTGGATGCGGTCGGCGTAGTCCTTGAGCACCGCGTAGTCGAAGCCCTCACCGGACAGCGCGTAGATATTGCCGAAGGTGGTGCCGAATTCATCGTTGAAGAACGGGCCCTGGATACCCGGCGGCAGGGTGTGGCGAATGTCGCTGATTTTCTTGCGGATCTGGTACCACAACTCGGGAATCTGCACTGAATGCAATGAATCGCGGGCGACGAAGGTCACCTGGGACTCGCCGGGCCGGGAGAACGAGACGATTCTTTCGTAATCGCCAGTCTCCATCAGTTTCTTTTCAATGCGTTCGGTCACCTGCCGGGAAACTTCCTCGGCCGTGGCCCCCGGCCAATTGGTGCGAATGACCATGGCCTTGAACGTGAACGGTGGGTCTTCGCTCTGGCCAAGCTTGGTGTAGGAAAGCGCACCGACGATGGCCAGCAACAGCATCAGGAACAGTACGATCTGGCGATTGCGCAGCGCCCATTCAGAAAGATTGAAACCCATCGGGGATTACTCCTTGGCCGTCAGGTTGACCACGCGGTTGGAGCGATCCACCGGCCGCACATGCTGGCCGTCGAGCAACACATGGACGCCGGCGGCCACGACCCAGTCTTCAGGGCTGAGGCCTTCGAGCACCGGAACAGTCTTTTCGCCAAAGGCGCCGACCCGGACCGGGACTTTCTTGAGGGTATTGTTGGCGCTGACCACCCAGACGTAAGTGACGCCGTTTTCAGCCGTCAGGGCCGATAACGGCACCGACAGCGGGATCTTGTCGGCGGTCTGGATGAACACCCGGGCGCTCTGGCCCAGCTCTGCCGGCACACTGCCGGCGGTGAACGCCACACGTGCAGCGAAGGTGCGGGACCTGGGGTCGGCGGCCGGCGAGAGTTCACGAATGCGGCCGCTGAAACGCTGGTCAGGCTGGCTCCACAGTTCGACCGAGACTGGCTGGCCGATCTTGAACCGTCCGAAACTCTGTTCCGGCAGGCTGATCAGTACTTCACGCTCGCCGTCGGTGGCCAGGGTGAAGACGGTTTGACCGGCCGACACCACTTGCCCGACTTCAACCGAGCGCCTGGCGACCACGCCATCCTGAGGGGCGCGCAACACCGAATAGCTGGCCTGGTTGCTGGCGACGTCGAACTCGGCCTTGATCTGCTTGAGCCGCGCGGCACCGGAGCGATAGAGATTCTCGGCATTGTCGTACTGGGAGCGGCTGACCATCTGCCGATCCATCAATGTTTTATAGCGGTCACGCTCGGCACGCACCAGGCTCAGGTTGGCCTCGGCGGCGGCCACCTGGGCGCGGGTCGCTTCCAGTTGCAGGCGCACATCCTCGGGATCGAGCTCGGCCAAGGGCTGATTGGCCTTGACCCGCTGGCCCTCCTCCACCAGCCGTCGGCTCACCTTGCCGCCTATGCGAAAGGCCAGGTCGGGTTCGAAACGTGCCCGCACTTCGCCGGGATAACTGTCCATCGCTTGGGCCGAAGGCTCGGGTTTCACCACCAGCGCGGGGCGCACTGCGACGGGCACCGGCTCGTCATGACCACACGCAGACAATAAAAAGCCAGGCTGACTGGCAAGGCGAGGGGCAAGGCATAGCGGAACATGGCGAGTGACCTTTCGCTAATGGTGCTTGGAATAATTATACTGACGGGTATGTTATTAATAGCAAACTCACCAGTCCAGTATTAAAGCGAAGAAATGTCGAACAATCGTTCCCCCCACAGCGGTCCTGGCCGGCCAAAGGACCTGGCCAAACGCCAGGCCATTCTCGACGCAGCAAAACGCCTGTTCGTAAGCATGGGTTACGCCAGCACCAGCATGGATGCCGTCGCCACCGAGGCGGGGGTTTCCAAATTGACGGTGTACAGCCATTTCACCGACAAGGAGACGCTGTTCTCCGCTGCCGTGATCGCCAAATGCGAAGAACAGGTACCGCCGCTTTTTTTCGAATGGCCCGAGGGCGTGCCGATCGAACGCGTGTTGCTGAACATTGCCCGTGGCTTTAATCAATTGGTCAGCAGTGAAGAATCGGTGAACCTGCATCGGGTGATCATTGCCCTGGGCAGCCAGGATCCGAAACTCTCGACGATCTTCTTCGAAGCCGGTCCGCAGCGGATGCTCTCAGGCATGGAGCGGTTGCTGGTCAAGGTCAACCAGAGCGGTGCGCTGAGCATCGACAAGCCCCGCAACGCCGCCGAGCATTTCTTTTGCCTGATCAAGGGGGCGGCGAACTTTCGCCTGCTGTATGGCTGCGGCGCAGCATTGGAGCCCGAAGCGGCGGAGGCTCATGTGCAGGAAGTGGTGGGGTTGTTTGTGCGGGCTTATCGGCCTTAGGCCAGCCGTCATTTATTCGCTGACTGGCAGGGCCCCATCGCGAGCAGGCTCGCTCCCACAGGGGCACCATCGATCCAGTGTGGGAGCGAGCCTGCTCGCGATGAAGGCAACACGGTCTCAGGGCTTGAGCGCTTTCTTGGGATAGATATCGTAGCGACTGGATTTGCCATCGAGCCCATGACTGGGCTTGGGCCCTTCGATGCAAGGAGCCTTGCGCGGGCGCTTGACCACCACCCGGTGAGTCGCCAGGGCCAGGGCGGCGGCGAGTAGCGCCGGGGCGTCCGGGTCATCGCCTACCAGCGGACGGAACAGGCGCATTTCCTTCTTCACCAGAGCGGTTTTCTCACGATGGGGGAACATCGGGTCCAGGTAGATCACTTGGGGCGGCTCACCTTCCCAGTTGCGCATCACGTCGATGGAATTGCCCTTGAGCAAACGCATGCGGGCCACGATCGGTGCGACATCGAAATCCTCCGCCCCGCGGGCCAGGCCATCCTCCAACAGCGCGCCGATCAGCGGCTGGCGTTCGATCAGGCTCATTTCACAACCCAGACTGGCGAGTACGAATGCATCCTTGCCCAACCCGGCCGTGGCGTCCAACACCCGTGGACGCACGCCTTGGGCGACACCCACCGCCTTGGCGATCATTTGGCCACTGCCGCCACCGTACAATCGACGATGGGCCGCACCGCCCTCGACGAAGTCCACCCGCACCGGGCCTGGCGCGTCCGGCCCGAGTTGCTGCAATTGCAGCCCCTGCTCGCCGACCTGCAAGGCAAATTCGCCATCGTCCACTTGCAAGGGCAAGCCAAGGCGCTCGGCCCACTGCTCGGCCTGGGGCTGGAAGGCCGGGGCCAGGGCCTCGACATGGATGCGGCAAGCCGCAGGTTGCTCACTCATGGAAGTTGTTCATTCATGGAAACATGCTCAAAAAATTAAGGATCGGCAAGAACGGCCGATAACAACGGTGAACGGCATTTTGCCAGAGCTGAGCGTCGACCGAGAAAAATGTCAGACATTCAATCCCCATCGATAGGCGTGATCTCCCCTTACGGCGATTACAGCCTGCGCAATACCCAAGCGCTGAGCGGCGTCAGTCACCTGTGGCAGGATTTTTTTGCCCGGGCCCTGGCCGATCAACTGGGTGATGCCGCACCGGTGCCAGGCAGCTACCAGCCAGCCCCCCTCGATGAGAATGTTGAACCGACCCTCGGCGCTGAACTGCTGGATCACATCGTCAGCCAGCGCACCTGTGAAGTGACCGAAACGCCGGTCGCACCGCCTGAGCCGCTGTTCCTGCCCATCGCCGAATTCGAACTGGACCTGCTGGACAAGCCCTTCCCGCCTTTCCCGGCGCAAGAAATCGCTGCCCAGCAAAAGCAGCAGACGTTCGAGAGCAACTGGGTTCGCCCCATCGTCCTCGCCGCCGGCCAACCGCTGCCAGAGCCCGGCCCGGCGCCGCAGCCGCGCCCATTGCACCTGCCGATTGCCGAGTTCGAACTCGATCTGCTGGACAAGCCATTCCCGCCCTTCCCGGAAGAAGAATTGGTGGAACAGCAGAAACAATTGGATTTCGACACCCGCTGGGCACGTCCGATCGTGCTGCAGAACCTGCGCATCGCCGCCTGATTCTCAACGACAGATCCACCAGGGCCCCACATCCAGATGAAAATGGTTGCGGTGCGCCGCGTTGTAATCCGGGCTCAAGACCACACTGAACATGTCACAGGCACCGTCGCGGGCCTGCCGTAGAAAGCGCGCATCGGCATTGTCCTTGGGCCAGTCCCTGAGGACGCTGATCGTGCGGCCGTCAGCCAGGCGAAAGCCGGCGATATCCAGTGCGCTGGCCGTGGCGTGCTGGCTGCGTGCCCCGGTCTCACGACCGTACATGTTGCGACAGGCGAAACTGCCGAGGTGATCGACCCGCGTGACTTTCTGGCCATAGACCGCCGCTGCCGCCGGCTGTAGCGCATGACGCTCGAACAGCGCGAACGCCACGGCCAGTGGGCAACTGGCGAGGAAACTGCTGCTGAGCGCCACTTCACCGCCCTGCACCCTCACTGCATTGTTCAGCGGGCAATCGGCCTCGGGGCTGCTGTCCGCCTGGCGAGCGGTCCGAAGCCCCGAGGTGGCGAGGGCCTGATCGCACAGCTGCGGGTCGTTGCGCAAGGCCATCAGCTTGTAGCGGGTCAGCAGGTTCGGAGGAACGTTAACGTCCAGGGGCGCCCAAGGGTTCCACTGGGGTGGCAGCGACAGCCAGCCGCGCCACACACTAAACACCGCCAGGCCCATGATTGACACCAGGACCGCCAAACCTTTCAAAAACCGCACGGCAGGGCCTCGGGCATCAACCCTTGAACAACTGGTTGGCCTGCTTGAACGGCATCGAGCGGCGCGTAAAAGTGAACGTGCCCTGCTGCTGGATCTCCTCGGCGGCGCGGAAGAACTCGCCATACGCAGCCAGGGCCAGGGCCGACCCGACACTGATGCGCTTGACGCCCAACTCGCTCAACTGCGCGACCGTCAGGTCCAGCGCCCCGGACATCAGCACGTTCACTGGCTTGGGCGCCACGGCTCGCACCACCGCGAGCACTTGCTCGGCCGAGCTCAGGCCAGGGGCATAGAGCACATCGGCGCCGGCATCGGCGAACGCCTTGAGGCGGCGAATCGTGTCATCCAGGTCGGGCTTGCCGTGCAGGAAATTTTCCGCCCGAGCGGTCAGCAAGAAGGGATACGGCAGGCTGCGCACAGCTTCAGCGGCGGCCTTGACCCGCGCCACGGCGTGGTCGAAGCAATAGATCGGGCTGTCTTCACGCCCCGTGGCGTCTTCGATCGAACCGCCCACCGCGCCGGCCTGCGCCGCCCGAAGGAGGTTGCGGGCGCAATCCTCGGGCGCATCGGCGAAACCGTTTTCCAAGTCCACCGCCACCGGCAGGTCAGTGGCCGCCACTATCGCCCGGACATTGGCCAAGGTGTCTTCCAGGCCCAATGCACCATCGGGTCGCGCCAGGGAAAAAGCATGACCGGCGCTGGTGGTTGCCAGGGCTTCGAAGCCGAGGCTGGCGAGCATCTTGGCGGAACCGGCATCCCACGGGTTGGGAATCACAAACGCCCCTTCACGCTCGTGCAGGGCCTTGAACGCCTGGGCTCGACGGGTTTGCGCATCCATGTAGTTCGCTCCTGAACAGAGAAGGTATTGGCCTCAGAGCAAACCCAGTTGCTCGGCGGCGGGCTCTCTGTATAGCTCAGGCAGGGCCGGCAAGCCAGGCAATCGGCTCATCAACAGGCGGTGAAAGTGCTGTGCGAGTTTTGCCGCCAGCAGGTTGTCGGCGGTGTGCAGGAAAATGTATGGCGTGCGCCCTTCTTCAATCCACCCGGCGATTTTTTCCACCCAGGGCTTCAGGAATGGCTCATTGGCCTCCAGCACCGGGTGACCGATGAAGCGTACCTGCGGGCATTGGGTGAAGGCCGTCGGCCGGGGCGGCACCCGCGGCTTTTTCGATTGTGCATGAAGCACAGCAGGGGCAGTCGAGGTGCAGCTGAACAACGCCCGAGGATCGAGGCAAATGCGCTCGACGCCGCGGTCGAGCAACAAGCGATTGAGGCGCCGTTCGGCATCGCCTTTGGCAAAGAATTCATCGTGTCGCACTTCCACGGCCAGCGGCCGCTCAAAGGCGTCGATGAAACCGGCCAGCTCCGCCAGTCGATGAGGCATGAAGGCCTTGGGTAACTGCAGCCAGAATGGCGAAACCCGTTCACCCAAAGGGCGGAGCAATTGCACGAAGGTTTCGGTCGCCGTCAGGTGCTCGCGCAAGTCGCCACTGTGGCTGATGTCGCCGGGCAACTTGGCGGTGAAGCGAAAATGTTCGGGCATGGTTTCGGCCCAGCGCTGCACGACGGCCGCAGAAGGGCTCGCGTAGAAAGTCGTATTGCCTTCCACGGCATTGAATACTTGGGAATATAGATTGAGGAAATCGGTGCTTTTCGCGTCCTGGGGATACAGGTAATCGCGCCAGGCGTTTTCGCTCCAGGACGGGCAACCCAGGTAGTACGGCAATACCACCATCAGATATAGAGGTCGAGACCCAGCACTTCCATATCCCAATCGACGAAGCCAGCGGTGCTCAGGTAGCTGGCCAGGGCCGTGGCCACGCTGCGGCTCATGGAACGGTGATAGAGCATGTCTTGCTGACGGGCGGGAAGATTGCTCAGGCGTTGCGCGGAAGCTTTGGCGGCACGGGCGGCCAGTTGCTCCTCGGACGGGGTTTCCAGTTCGCCATCGATATCATCGAAAGACTCGGGCTCGGCGACTTTGCCTGCACGAGGCTTGCGCTTGATGGGGTAGGACTGGGATGAAACGCCGTCTATACGCATAACAGAATGCTCGGTATCAATGATGGCAATTTAGCGGCACTTTCGCAGCCGCGCAAATGCGCAAGTGATAACTAGAACACAGAAAGTCGAAAAGGTTTAAGAACAGGGGGAAAAAGTGACGACTGGTGATTTTTGACGTGACTTTGGGGTGGGAAAATGACTTTTGAATGGGGTGACTCTAAAGCACCTGAAAGTTGCAGGTAACTCTGTGGCGAGGGAGCTTGCTCCCGCTGGGGTGCGCAGCACCCCTCCCGACGTAGTTCAGTCGGTCACCCAGCGAGCGCTGCGCACTCGAGCGGGAGCAAGCTCCCTCGCCACAACGCTGCCCGCTTGGGAATGCGGTCAACCCTGGGTCTACCGTTCGGATTTCGGGGTCGCGACTTTGTCCCGCAGGTACACCGGTTGTGCATCATCGGCCGGGATGGCTTCGCCGCGTTCCCAGGCGAAGCGTGCCAGGGCCAGTAGGTCTTCGGCGTGGGGCAGCGCAGTGGCGTCCTGCCCGCTGAGGTGGACGGCGATGCGCTCGCCGTAGCCCCAACCGGTACCGGCGCCGAACCAGTCGCCGTCGGCTTCGCCCGGTAACGCCGCGGCTTCGGGTGGCAGCACCGCTTCGGCGCCGACCAGGCGCATCTCGCCATCAGTCTCGCGGTAGCAACCCCAGTACACCTCGTCCATACGCGCATCGATGGCTGCCGCGACTTGGCGGGCGCCGTGTTCGCGCAACGCTCGCTGTGCCAGTACCGCGAGGTTGGACACCGGCAACACTGGGCGTTCCAGCGCGAACGCCAGGCCCTGCACCACACCAATGGCGATACGCACGCCAGTGAATGCTCCCGGACCACGACCGAAGGCAATCGCGTCCACCGCCTGCAAAGTAGTGCCGGCGTCACTGAGCAGTTGTTGGATCATCGGCAAGAGCTTCTGGGCATGCAGCCGCGGGATCACCTCGTAATGGCTCGTGACCTTGCCGTCGTGCAGCAAGGCAACGGAGCAAGCTTCAGTCGCAGTGTCCAGGGCCAGCAAGGTGCTCATCGATGTGTCCGTAAATCAGGTGGGAAAAAAGTGCGCCAGTATAAACAACTACGGCCCGCAAGCGGGCCGTAGTTGACGCAACTGATCAGACTTTTCAGCTCAGCGCTTGAAGCACCTTGCCGGTGATCGCTTCAACCGAACCGACGCCAGCGATGTGGCTGTACTTCGGCTTGCCCTGGGTCTTGGCGGAAAGCTTCTGGTAGAAGTCCACCAGCGGCTTGGTCTGGGAATGGTAGACCGACAGGCGATGGCGCACGGTTTCTTCGGTGTCGTCCTTGCGCTGCACCAGGTCTTCACCGGTGACGTCGTCCTTGCCCGCGGTTTTCGGCGGATTGTAGATAGTGTGGTAGACACGACCGGACGGCTCGTGGACACGACGACCGGCGATACGCTGGACGATCTCTTCGTCGTCGACGGCGATCTCGACCACATGATCGAGCTCCACGCCAGCTTCTACCAAGGCTTCGGCCTGGGGAATGGTGCGTGGGAAACCGTCGAACAGAAAGCCGTTGACGCAATCGGCTTGAGCGATGCGGTCCTTGACCAGGGCGATGATCAGGTCATCCGATACCAGGCCACCGGCATCCATGATGCCCTTGGCCTTGACGCCCAGCTCGGTGCCGGCCTTGACCGCGGCACGCAGCATGTCGCCCGTGGAGATTTGCGGGATGCCGAATTTTTCGGTGATGAACTTTGCCTGAGTACCTTTACCGGCCCCGGGAGCTCCCAGCAGAATGACGCGCATCGATGTGCTCCTCAATTTTTTTATGTAAACGCTCGGATTCGCCTCGTGGGGCCAATCTCGGAAAACAGGATCGTGACCGCCCAAACGGCCAAAGGCTGATCAAGATACACAGCAGGCCCGACCCACACAAGCCGCCGAAAGTCGGAGGAACCCGCGCCCGACGCGACCTTTGGCGTAGGTGGCGAGAGTCGCAACCGGGCAACAAACTGTCGCCTGGCCGACCTGTTCCCGCCCCTTGCCGGGTAACGCCCGGGCTAGGGGGCGAGCCGTTTCGGTGCGCTGCCTGACCTTAGCCGGTGTTGCGCAAACCGGCGGCAATCCCTGCCACAGACACCAGCAGCGCCTGTTCCACGGGGCTGCCCTGGCCCACTTCCTGTTGCCGCGAGCGTGCCAACAGTTCGGCCTGCAACAGGTGGAGCGGGTCAAGGTAGGTGTTGCGCAAGCGGATGAATTCCAGCGTATCCGGGCTATGTGCCAGTAGCTGCGACTGAGCGGTCAAGCCAAGGACGACGGAGCAGGCCTGCGACAATAGGTCGCGTAAATGCGCACCCAAAGGCAGCAACCCGGGTTCCACCAGACGTTCGTCGTAGGAACGCGCAATATCCGCGTCAGCCTTGGCCAGGACCATTTCCAGCATGTCGATGCGGGTGCGGAAGAACGGCCATTGCTCGCGCATCTGCCCCAGCAACTCGCCTTCGCCGCGCTCCAGGGCCTTGCCCAGGGCGGTTTCCCAGCCGAGCCAGGCCGGTAGCATCAGGCGGGTCTGGGTCCAGCCGAAGATCCATGGGATCGCCCGCAAACTTTCGATACCGCCGGCCCGACGCTTGGCCGGACGGCTGCCCAGGGGCAGGCGCCCCAACTCCTGCTCCGGTGTCGACTGGCGAAAATACTCGACGAACTGCGGGTTCTCGCGCACCACCGCCCGGTAGGCCTTGACGCCGTCGGCGGCCAGCTCGTCCATCAGGTGCCGCCATTGGGGCGTGGGAGGTGGCGGTGGCAACAGCGTCGCTTCCAGCACCGCGGCGAGATAGAGATTGAGGTTCTGTTCAGCGATGTCCGGCAAGCCGAATTTGAAACGAATCATTTCCCCCTGTTCCGTGGTGCGGAAACGCCCGGCTACCGAACCGGGTGGCTGGGACAGGATCGCCGCGTGCGCCGGACCGCCGCCACGCCCCACGGTGCCACCGCGACCGTGGAACAACAACAGCTCCACTTGCTGCTCGCGGCAGATGTCCACCAGCCGTTCCTGAGCCCGATATTGCGCCCAGGCCGCCGCTGTGGTCCCGGCGTCCTTGGCCGAATCGGAATAGCCGATCATCACTTCCTGGGGCCCCTGCAGCCGCGAGCGATAGCCCGGCAGCAGCAACAGCCGCTCGATCACCGGCCCGGCGTTGTCCAGGTCCGCCAGGGTTTCGAACAACGGCACCACCCGCATCGGCCGCAGCACGCCGGATTCTTTCAACAGCAGCTGCACCGCCAGGACATCGGAAGCCGCGCCGGCCATGGAAATCACATAGGAGCCAAGGGACGCCGCCGGCGCCGCCGCGACTTCCCGGCACGTCGCAAGCACTTCCGCGGTATCGGCCGAGGGCTTGAAGTGGGCCGGCAACAGCGGACGCCGGTTGTTCAGTTCCTCCAGCAGGAACTTGATGCGCTGCTCCTCGTTCCAGTCCTCGTAGCGGCCCAGGCCCAGGTAGTCGGTGATTTCCGTCATGGCGGCAGTGTGCCGCGTGGAATCCTGGCGCACATCGAGGCGCACCAGGAACAACCCAAAGGTCACCGCCCGGCGCAGGCAGTCAAGCAACGGCCCATCGGCGATCACGCCCATGCCGCATTCGTGCAGGGAGTGGTAGCACAGCTCCAGGGGCGCCAGCAGCTCGCGGTTTTGCTGCAACACCTCGGCCGTGGCAGGCGTAGTGGCCTTCAAGGATTGCTGCGCCCAGTTGCGGGTGGCGCGCAGGCGTTCGCGCAATTGCTTGAGCACCGCGCGATAAGGTTCGGCGCTGTCGCCGGCCTGGGCACGCAAGGCTTCGCTGGCGTTTTGCATGGACAGATCGGCGGCCAGGTGGTCGACGTCGCGCAAATACAGGTCCGCAGCCATCCACCGCGCCAGCAGCAGCACTTCCCGGGTCACCGCCGCCGTGACATTCGGATTGCCGTCGCGGTCGCCGCCCATCCATGAGGCAAAGCGGATCGGCGCGGCCTCCAGCGGCAGGCGCAGCCCGGTGGCGGCGTGCAGGGCCTGGTCGGCCTTGCGCAAGTAATTGGGAATGGCCTGCCATAGCGAATGCTCGATCACGGCGAATCCCCACTTGGCCTCGTCCACGGGGGTCGGCCGGGTGCGGCGGATTTCCTCGGTGTGCCAGGCTTCGGCGATCAGCCGTTGCAGGCGCTGCTGGATCTGAGCGCGCTCGGCACTGGTCAGGTCGCGGTGATCCTGGGCCGCCAATTGCGCGGCGATGGCGTCGTACTTCTGGATCAGCGTGCGGCGCGCCACTTCCGTCGGGTGGGCGGTGAGGACCAGTTCGATTTCCAGCCGCCCCAACTGCCGGGCCAGGGACTCGGCGCCATGGCCCTCGGCTCGCAACCGGGCGAGCAGTTCAGGGAGCACTCGCGCCTCGAAAGGCGCTGGCTGCGACTCTTCGCGGCGGTGAATGAGCTGGTATTGCTCGGCGATGTTGGCCAGGTTCAGGAACTGGTTGAACGCCCGCGCCACCGGCAGTAGCTCGTCTTCGCTGAGCTGGTTGAGGCTGGCACTGAGCTCGGCATCCACGGAACCGCGGCGGTCAGCCTTGGCGCCCTTGCGGATCTGCTCGATCTTGTCGAGGAACGTGTCGCCGTACTGTTCGCGGATGGTATTGCCCAGCAGCTCGCCGAGCAGGTGAACATCCTCGCGCAAGCGCGCATCGATATCGGTCATCAGCAGTTCTCCAGCAAAAGGTCCGGACAGCGATCGGGTGAGACGCAGGAGATAGAGAGTGCCGATGCCGGTCGTTTATGACAAGCGACGAAGGGACTTTAAACCTTGCCGGACGAAGCTAGTCTGATGGGTAAGCCACACAACGGCTTGCCACTCACCGCGCCTGCCACGAGCCGGCTTATTGAGGTCATCATGAAAATCCGTGAGCTCGCCCAGCACTGGGAAGAAAACGCCAAGGGCCGCCTGACCCAGACTGGCTACACGATTCACCTGGACGTGGAAGCCGCCGCACGGCTGGCGGCGATCTGCGACATGTACCCCAAGCGCCAGCCCGAAGAGCTGCTGGGCGAACTGATCGGGGCGGCGCTGGAAGAGCTGGAGGCCAGCTTCCCCTACGTCAAGGGCTCACAGGTCGTTGCCACCGATGAAGAAGGCGACCCGCTGTACGAAGACGTCGGCCCGACCCCGCGTTTCCTCGCCCTCTCCCGCCGCCATCTGCACGAACTTTCCTCGCAGAACGACAAATCGAAACACTGATCCGATCCTTTCCAAAGGGCTGTTCCCGGCGCTGGGCCTGTCATTTCCAGCGCTGGGAATACCGCTGCGCGCCTTGAAAGTTCAGCTTTTCTGCCGCTGACCGATCAGTCAGTAATTCTTTTGGCGATTGGCCACCTCGGCCTGAACTTTTGAAAAAAGCCTCGGGTCACACCGAGTAACCATACTGGAACGGTCGTTTAAATAAACGCGCCCTGGCGCCCGCGCCAAAACAGACGTCACGGCTTCGGTCCCAGCATGGATCAGTATTTTTCAGGAGTTTTCCAATGGAGTTGAAGCCTATGAATACCTGCACTGCCAAACCCTCATCCACTGGCCTGCGCGGCCTGAAGTTGGCTGCCCTGGCTATCGGTAGCAGCTTCATCCTCGCCGGTTGTGCCGGCAACCCACCTTCGGAGCAGTACGCGGTGACGCAATCGGCGGTCAACAGCGCCGTCAGCGCTGGCGGTACTGAATTCGCGGCGGTGGAAATGAAGTCGGCCCAGGACAAGCTCAAGCAAGCCGAGCTGGCCATGCACGACAAGAACTACGCAGAAGCCAAGCGTCTGGCCGAACAGGCCGAATGGGATGCCCGTGTCGCCGAGCGCAAGGCCCAGGCCGCCAAGGCCGAACAAGCACTCAAGGATTCCCAGAAAGGGGTTCAGGAACTGCGTCAGGAAGGCATGAACAAGGTTCAGTAGACCGTTCCCGCCACGACGTACTTCTCATTGATAAAAGGACGACAGACTATGACGCACAAACATTTGATGATGCCCGCCCTGCTCGCTGCCTGCGTAGCCCTGGCCGCTTGCTCCCATGACCCGAACGCGAACCTGGAACAGGCCCGCACCAACTACAACGGCCTGCAGGCTGACCCGGCCGCCACCAAGGTCGCCGCCCTGGAAACCAAGGACGCGGCTGACTTCCTGGCCAAGGCCGACAAGGCCTACCTGGACAGGGAAGACGAAGCCAAGGTCGACCAACTGGCCTACCTGACCAACCAGCGCGTCGAAGTGGCCAAGCAGACCATCGCCCTGCGCAACGCCGAGGCCGAACTGAAAAACGCCGGCGACGAACGCGCCCGTGCGCTGCTCGATGCGCGCAATGCTCAGATCAAGCAGTTGCAGGACAGCCTGAACGCCAAGCAGACCGAACGCGGTACGCTGGTGACCTTCGGCGACGTGCTGTTCGCCACCAATAAGTCCGACCTGCGCTCCAATGGCGTGGCCAACGTCAACAAACTGGCCCAGTTCCTCCAGGAAAACCCGGACCGCAAGGTGATTATCGAAGGCTACACCGACAGCACCGGTTCGGATTCCTACAACCAGTCGCTGTCCGAGCGTCGCGCCAGCTCCGTGCGTACCGCGCTGGTGAAAATGGGCGTCGACCCGGCTCGCATCGTGATCCAGGGCTACGGCAAGGAATTCCCGGTGGCCGACAACACCAGCGTTTCGGGCCGTGCTATGAACCGTCGCGTGGAAGTGACCATCTCCAACGACAACCAGCCAGTAGCACCGCGTTCGAGCATGAGCGCCAACTGATCGGCTGAGTGCAATGCAAAAGCCCCGTCTGACTTCAATCAGGCGGGGCTTTTTATCGGCTAACACATCTCCCCTGTGGGAGCGGGCTTGCTCGCGAAAGCGTCCGGTCAGCTACATATACAGGACTGCCACACCGCCTTCGCGAGCAAGCCCGCTCCCACAGGGGATCTATGGAGTCCTTGGGATTACGGCTGCAACTTCTGCGGCGTCTCCTGCCCCATGCAACGAACGGCACGCTTCTTCTCGTTGATCAGCACGCCGGTCAGGCCTTTCTGCTCGGTGTCGAACAGCACCAGCACGCCGTCGATGCACTGGGCGACTTGGGGAGCCGGCTCCAGGGAAACCTTGTAGTCCTCGCCCGGTACGGTCTTGAGCATGGTGAACTGGTTGAGCAACAAGGCGTCCTCCGGCTTGGCGAAGTGCAGGTAGCCGTAGTACCAAAGCACCGCGACGGTGCCGATGATGCTGCAGATACCGGTAATGATCAGGGGGATGGCGTTGCGTTCTTCGCTCATTGCGGGCTCTCAGGAGATTCAGCGGGTGATTTCGGAAAGTTGGGGACCTCGCCCAGGCGGCGCAGACCGTCGAAGTGCTGCGGGTCGTCGAGGTAACGCAGCATCACGGTTCGCCAGGTCGGGTCGGCGAAGGTTTGCACATGGCCGCCGCGGGTCAGTTGCAGGACCCGCGGCGGCGGCGCAGCTTGATACAGACGGATGCCGTTGGAAAGAGGCACGATGGGGTCATCGAGGCTGTGGTAGATCAGCTTCGGCACGCCGGTCAGTTGCGCCACGGAGCCAATCGCGCTGTCACCGTCCGGCACCAGCCAGGACAACGGCACCTGGAACGGCCAGGTCAGCCATGACGTACTGAGGGCGAAACGCCCTACCTCGCGATAACTGGCGGGCACGCCGTCGAGCACCAGGGCCTTGAGCTGTTGTTGGCGCTGCGGATGTTCCACCAGATAATGCACCGCCAGCGCGCCGCCCAGGCTTTGGCCGAGCAGCACCAATGGCTTGCCCCGGACCTCCGGCGACTGGTCGAGCCATTTGAACGCCGCGTCGATGTCTTGGTAAATCGCCGGCAGGCTCGGCTCGCCTTCGGACAACCCATAGCCGCGGTAGTCGATCATCAGCACTTGGTAACCCTGCTCCGGCAACCACCAGCTCCCGCCCAGGTGCCAGGCCAGGTTGCCGCCGTTGCCGTGCAGGTGCAGCACCGTGCCCTTGACCGCCACGCCTGGCTTGACCGGTAGCCACCAGCCATGAAGCTTCAAACCATCGGCAGTGGTCAGGGTGACGTCGCGATATTCGAGCTTGGCCCGCTCCGGAGTGAACGGCAGGCCGTGCTCGGGGTAGAACAGCAGGGAACTGCAGCCGCTCAGGGCCAGCAGCAGGCAAACGATGCCGAGGATTCGCATCCGGTGAAACCTCGCAAGATACAGAAATTGAAACATAGTCCACTGTGGGAGCGAGCTTGCTCGCGAAAGCGGTGGATCAGTCGACATCATCGTTATCTGATCCACTGCTTTCGCGAGCAAGCCCGCTCCCACAATTGGGCAATGTGATGTTCAAAGGATATTGGAGTAATCCGCTTCGATCCGGTCCAGGCTCAGGTGATTGAGGAAGTTGGAGAAACACATCCAGGCCGACAGTGCATTCATGTCACGGAACTGCTCGGGCAGGTACTTGGGCGGTACGACCAGGCCTTCGTCCACCAATTGCCGCAACGTGCGCATGTCCTCCAGGGTGGTCTTGCCGCAGAACAGCAGCGGCACTTGCTCCAGCTTGCCTTTGCGTACCGCCAGCTGAATGTAGTTGTAGACCATGATGAAGCCCTTGAGATAGGACAAGTCTTTGGTAAATGGCAGACCGGTCGGCACCGAACCACGGAAAACACGGCTGGCGTTGCCATAGCTTTCGGCCATCTCGAAACCCTGCTCGCGGAAGAACTCGAAAACCTGCAGGAAATCGGCCCCCTCCTCCACCATGTGGATGGCCCGGGTGCGGTTGGTGAGTTTGCGCAGGCGACTTGGGTAGGACGCGAAGGTGATAATTTCCATCAGGATCGCCAGGCCTTCCTGGGTCACGGTGGACGAGGGAGGGCCCTTGGACAAGAAGGTGCAGATCGGCTGGTTCAAGCCGTTGAGAGTCGTGCCAACGTGCACCAGCCCTTCGTGGACTTCCAGGGCGCGCACGTCGCGCTCGTTGAACATCGCATCGGTGCGGATCTTGATGTAGTCGGCCCCCGCCGCCGCATCGGCCACGATCCCGTCGGATTCAAACACCCGGATGGTTTCCTCGGCCTCGCCGAAGACCCGGTTGAGACGGTGTTGCAGCAGGCTCACGGCCTCCTTGGCGCTGAGCACTTTCGGCTCATCCTTGAGGTCGCCACGGCCGTCGATGTTGTTCAGGTAATCGGAGAGCATCAGGCCCAGGTCGGCCAGGGTCGGGTCGCCGGCGTGGAAGGCGTCGGAGGCGGCGCCGTAGAGCTCCTGGGAGATCAGTCCGAAATCCTCGGTACCCCGCGCTTCGAGCATGCGCACCACCATGCGATATTCCTTGCACATGCGGCGCATGATCTGACCCACCGGGTTGAACTGCCCCAGTTGGCGGGTGATGTCGCGCTCGATGTTCTGGAACTCCAGCTTTACCTTGCTGGAATCGAAGGACAGCGGACGGTTGAGATAATAGTCGCGGTCCACCGCCGGCATTTCCTTGCCCTTGGCCTTGAGGAACCCCTTGCGGATGTTCTCGTCCCACTTCACGGCATCGAGAATGCGAATCGGCGTTTGCGCCAGCACAATGCGATCGGACAAGGTGCGTATCGTCTGCTGGTAATCGTCCACCCGGAACTCCTGTGAAAAAACATCCGCCTGCTGCGGTTATTGGGATTTGACCAGTCGCTGGTAGCGCACGGCTTCCGAGAACACATCGGAATTGGCCGGGTCGTCGAGGTAACTGAAAACCTTGTTCATGTCGCTGTCCACCAGCACGCCGTCGCCCGCTTCGCTCTGGCTCGGCTGGCCGCTGAGGATCTTCTGCCCGATGGCCTGGTTGATCTGCTCCAGGTCCAGGTTGTAGACCACCAACTCCTGCTTGTCGGTCAATTCGAAACCGGCGATCACGTAATGCCCGCCATAGTGGGCCGGCACCTTCGCCGACAGGTACCAACGGCTGCCGTGGCGGGAGACGGTCAGGGGAATGGCTTCGCGCTCTTGGGGCCTGGCCCTGAAGTAGCTGATGGCCTGGTAGCGGTGCTTGCCGACTTTCGTCAACTCCAGGTTCAACGGTTCGCCCCAGGCATTGGTGCTGGTCCAATGGCCCAGCAGGCCCTTGGGCGCGGCTTCGCTGTCAGGTAACGGTGCCTTGAACGACACCAGGCAACCACTGAGCAGTAGCAGCGAAACGGCCAGTGCAACGGCACGCCAGGCTTTCATTGGAACTCCCTATAGTAGGCAGTGGCGAGGGAGCTTGCTCCCGCTGGGCTGCGCAGCGGCCCTTTTGGTGAGTGCTGCGCACTCAAGCGGGAGCAAGCTCCCTCGCCACATAGACTGCGGTGCTTTCAACTACACCGAAGCCAGTACCAGGTGCATGTAGCGGGTCAGGATACCGAGCATGTCTTCACCGGCTACCGGCTCGGCGCCATTGAGCAAGCCCTGATATTCCATCCGTCCGATAATCGCCGTCAACACTTTGGCATCCTGCTGTGGCTCGCGGGAACCCAATACCTGGAAAAACTGACACGTGCCGTGCAGCAAGATCTGCTGGTGGGAGCGCACCAGCTCCGCCAGGCGCGGGTTGAGCAATGCTTCTTGGCGGAAGGCCTGTTCGGCCATCAGGTATTCGCGGCGGCTGTCCAATTGGTGCTGTACGTATTCAGCGGTCATCCGCGCAATGTCGTCCGCCAGTTGCGAGCGCGATTGGGGGCTGCCGTCACCGTAGGCGACCATCTCCCGCAGCAGGCCTTCGTTGTTGGCCCACAGCTTGCCCATGAACGCCGCGCTGCGCTCCACGTACTGGGCGAAGGTATCGGTGAGCAAGTCATCGATGTCCTTGAAATAGTACGTGGTGGCCGACAGCGGCACGCCCGCTTCAGCGGCTACGGCGCGATGGCGCACGGCCCGCACGCCATCACGGACCACAATGCGCATGGCCGCGTCGAGAATATCCTGGCGACGCTGCTCACTGCCCTGGCGGCTCGCTTTGCGGCCCTGGTACTGAACACTTTCAGCGACAGCCGTGGCGACGCCCGCTGCACCTTCTGAAGCCATTGCACGATTCACGACAGGTCTTTCCTCGCTATTTCGGAAGTAACTATTTGATACGTTTGTACCAGACAGGCAATAAAAAGCCGCCCATCGAGGCGGCTTTTTAATTGAAACACTTACGCTTGGGGCCGCATGTGCGGGAAGAGAATGACATCCCGGATCGACGGCGAGTTGGTCAACAACATCACCAGCCGATCGATGCCGATGCCTTCACCGGCGGTCGGCGGCATGCCGTACTCCAGGGCACGTACGAAGTCAGCGTCGTAATGCATGGCTTCATCGTCGCCGGCGTCCTTGTCGGCCACCTGGGCCATGAAACGCTCGGCCTGGTCTTCCGCGTCGTTGAGCTCGGAGTAGGCGTTGGCGATTTCACGGCCGCCGATGAACAGCTCGAAACGGTCGGTCACGCTTGGGTTCTCGTCGTTACGACGGGCCAGCGGCGACACTTCGAACGGGTACTGGGTGATGAAATGCGGCTGTTCCAGCTTGTGCTCGACCAGCTCCTCGAAAATCATCACTTGCAGCTTGCCCAGGCCTTCGAAGCCGAGCACCTTGGCGCCGGCCTTCTTGGCGATGGCACGGGCTTTCTCGATGTCCTGCAGGTCGGCCGCGGTGATGTCCGGGTTGTACTTGAGGATCGAGTCGAACACCGACAAACGCACGAACGGCTCGCCGAAGTGGAAGACCTTATCGCCATACGGCACGTCGGTAGTCCCGAGTACCAGCTGCGCCAGCTCGCGGAACAGTTCCTCGGTCAGGTCCATGTTGTCTTCGTAGTCGGCGTAGGCCTGGTAGAACTCGAGCATGGTGAACTCGGGGTTGTGCCGGGTCGAAACGCCTTCGTTACGGAAGTTGCGGTTGATCTCGAAGACCTTTTCAAACCCGCCGACAACCAGCCGCTTGAGGTACAGCTCCGGCGCGATACGCAGGAACATTTCCATGTCCAGGGCGTTGTGGTGGGTTTCGAACGGCTTGGCCGCCGCACCGCCGGGGATGGTCTGCAACATCGGTGTCTCGACTTCGAGGAAGTCACGCTTCATCAGGAAGCTGCGGATGTGGGCGATGACCTGCGAGCGCACGCGGAAGGTCTGGCGCACCTCTTCGTTGACGATCAGGTCGACGTAACGCTGGCGATAACGCTGTTCGGTGTCGGTCAGGCCGTGGTGCTTGTCCGGCAGCGGGCGCAGGGACTTGGTCAGCAGGCGCACGCTGGTCATCTCGACGTACAGGTCGCCCTTGCCGGAGCGGGCCAGGGTGCCTTCGGCGGCAATGATGTCACCCAAGTCCCAGGTCTTGACGGCGGCCAGGGTTTCTTCGGGCAATGTCTTGCGGTTGACGTAGACCTGGATGCGACCGGTCATGTCCTGGATCACCATGAACGAACCACGGTTGAGCATGATGCGACCGGCCACCTTGACGGGAATCGCCGCTTCAGCCAGCTCTTCCTTGGTCTTGTCCGCGTACGTCTTCTGCAGCACGTCACAGTAGGCGTCACGGCGGAAGTCGTTGGGGAAGGCCTGGCCCTTGGCGCGCTCGGCAGCAAGCTTTTCCTTGCGCAGGGCGATCAGGGAGTTTTCTTCCTGTTGCAGGGCTTGCGGGTCGAGTTCTAGGTCGCTCATGTCTTTAAGGATTCCATCACAGGTTCGTTGCCCCCGGCCGCCGGGGCCGGAGTTTGCGGGCAAGCCTCGCTCCCGGGGAAGCGTGCCTGCCCACCGCGTGGGTGTCGCGTTACAGCCCTTGCTTGAGGCTGGCGATCAGGTATTCATCGATGTCGCCGTCGAGCACCTTGTCGCAGTCGCTGCGTTCAATGCTGGTGCGCAGGTCCTTGATACGCGAGGCATCGAGTACGTACGAGCGGATCTGGTGACCCCAGCCGATGTCCGACTTGGTGTCTTCCAGGGCCTGGGACGCGGCGTTGCGCTTCTGTACTTCCTGCTCGTAAAGACGGGCCCGCAGCATTTTCATCGCGGTGTCTTTGTTGGCGTGCTGGGAGCGTTCGTTCTGGCAGCTGACCACGGTGTTGGTCGGTACGTGGGTAATCCGTACGGCCGAATCGGTGGTGTTGACGTGCTGACCACCCGCACCGGAGGAGCGGTAGGTGTCGATGCGCAGGTCCGCCGGGTTGATCTCGATTTCGATGTTGTCGTCGATTTCCGGGGAAACGAAGACGGCCGAGAACGACGTATGGCGACGGTTGCCGGAGTCGAACGGGCTCTTGCGCACCAGGCGATGCACGCCGATCTCGGTTCGCAGCCAGCCAAAGGCGTATTCGCCCTTGATGTGCACGGTGGCGCCCTTGATCCCGGCGACTTCACCGGCGGACAGCTCCATGATGGTGGCGTCGAAACCGCGCTTGTCAGCCCAGCGCAGGTACATGCGCAGCAGGATGTTGGCCCAGTCCTGGGCCTCGGTGCCGCCGGAGCCGGCCTGGATGTCCAGGTAGGCGTTGTTCATGTCCATCTCGCCGCTGAACATGCGGCGGAATTCCAGCTTGGCGAGGTTCTCGTCCAGGCGTGTCAGTTCGGCGACGACATCGCCGACCGCGCCTTCATCGTTCTCTTCGACAGCCATGTCCAGCAGGTCGCGGCAATCGGCCAGGCCGCTGGACAACTCGTCCAGGGTCTCGACGATCTGCGCCAGCGCAGCACGCTCGCGCCCCAGTTCCTGGGCGTACGAAGGGTTGTTCCAGACATTCGGATCTTCAAGCTCGCGATTGACTTCGGTCAGGCGCTCATGCTTTTGATCGTAGTCAAAGATACCCCCGAATAGTTTCGGAGCGCTCGGACAGGTCCTTGATGGTGTTAAGGATCGGGTTGATTTCCATGGCGGGCAGCACTCGTTGGCGAACTTTTGAAAGCCGGCGAGTATAACGTAATCAAGCGTCGGCGGCAGCCCGCCTGGCGGCTTTAGGGGCATGAAACTCAGGGACATGGCTCAACACCGGCCCCGTGGCGAGGGCGCTTGCTCCCGCTGGGCTGCGCAGCAGCCCCCCTCAAAGGCCACTCAATCAACCCGATCCACCGAGTTGCCTGGTTTCAGGGCCGCTGCGCGCCCCAGCGGGAGCAAGCTCCCTCGCCACAAAAGCATCATCATCGACCGAAGGTCATTCGAAGCCCACCCGGTTACGTCCATTGTGCTTGGCCAGGTACAGCCCTTTGTCCGCCGCCGAGATCAACTGCCGACTATCGCCGCCCGGCTGCGGCGTGATGGTCGAGACGCCGATGCTGATGGTCAGGCTCTCGCCGCCATCGGGTGTGGTGTGGGGAATCTTCAGAGCGACGACGCTCTGGCGCAGCTTTTCAGCCATCAACCGGGCGCCGCCAGGCGAGGTGCTGGGCAATACCAAGGCAAATTCTTCGCCACCGTAGCGGGCCGGCAAGTCGGAGGGGCGACTGCACGCATCACGGATCGCCCCGGCCACCTTGCGCAGGGCTTCGTCGCCCTCCAAGTGACCGAAGTTGTCGTTATAGGACTTGAAGTAGTCCACGTCGATCATCAACAGCGACAGTTGGCTCTGGTCGCGCATCGCCCTGCGCCACTCCAGCTCCAGGTATTCGTCGAAGTGCCGGCGATTGGACAGCCCGGTCAAGCCATCGGAGTTCATCAGCCGTTGCAGCACTAGGTTGGTGTCGAGCAACTGCTGCTGGCTGACCCGCAGCGCGCGATAGGCCGCGTCGCGCTGCAACAGCATCATGTAGGAGCGCGAGTGATAGCGGATGCGCGCCACCAGTTCGATGTTGTCCGGCAACTTGACCAGGTAATCGTTGGCCCCGGCGGCGAAGGCCGCGCTCTTGATCAGCGGGTCCTCCTTGGTGGACAGGACAATGATCGGGATATCGCGGGTGGCCGGATGGTTACGGTACTCGCGCACCAGGCTCAGGCCGTCGAGGCCGGGCATTACCAGGTCCTGGAGAATCACCGTCGGCTTGATCCGGATCGCGTGGGCGATGGCCTGGTGGGGATCGGAGCAAAAGTGGAAGTCGATGTTTTCTTCATTCGACAGCCCGCGCCGCACCGCCTCGCCGATCATCGCCTGGTCGTCGACGAGCAGGACCATGGCGGCATTCTCATCGTTCTTGAAGCCGTCGAGCTGCAGATCATTCATGGGTGCTTACCTGAGTACGGCCTGGGCCGAGGTCGCCGGGGTTCATCATTTGCTAAATATCTCCAACAACCGTGGCGCGATATCGTCCAGGCCAAGAATATGAACGGCGGCGTCGATGGCGGCGGCTGCCTTGGGCATGCCATACACCGCGCTGCTGCGCTGGTCCTGGGCGATGGTCTCCCAACCCTGTTGGCGCATCAGCTTAAGCCCTTGTGCCCCGTCGCGGCCCATGCCGGTGAGCAATACACCCACCGCGTCACCGCTCCAGAAATGGGCGACGCTTTCGAAAAAAACGTCGATGG